>JBEKPD010000096.1:0-24368 GCA_049521075.1 Occallatibacter sp. | reverse complement strand
GGGCGCATCGGTTTTTCCCAGTTATCGCAATGTTTTCAACGACTTCCGAGATTATTATATCCGCAAAATACACCCTATGTCATTGATTCTTATAGTAATTAATGGGATTTTCAGGATCGACTGGTCTAATTTCCACCTTCATGCGCGCGACTCTGCGCATCGATGGCAACCTCTGGAAGTCCTGACGTGAACACCTCAGCCATGATCGTTTCCGCAACCTTTTGAACTACGATGCGTTCGGCAACGTGTGGACGGTGAGTGTAGCCACCCCCAACAACTATCTCTACCGTGGCGAACACTACTACTCCGAACTCGGTCTCTACTACCTCCGCGCGCGCTGGTACATCCCGGTCACCGGCAGGTTCCTTTCCCGAGACCCCGCGGACGGCAGCATCTCGGATCCGAAATCGCTGCACAAGGACCTCTATGTCAGCGGCGATCCGGTCAACCGCATCGATCCCAGTGGGCACGCCGATACGGTGACTTCATATTACCTATGCAGGATTGCTCCACATTGAGGGAGGCAGTCCACCTTGTATTCTGACAGGGCGATGTTCTCGCGTTCACGGCGACCCAGAACTCGCCTACAGAAGCTCAGGAGTAAGAATGATCACACGCCGTCGTTTCGTGCGAAATGCTTCAGCGGCATCCGTTGCCGCACTCGGTTTTAGCTTCCGTACTTTGGCTGAAACAACAGCGCGAACTTATCGGAACCCGATCATGGGTGGAGATCACCCCGATGCCAGCCCTATCAGGGTGGACAACAGTTTCTATCTCACACATTCCAGCTTTGACTACGCCCCCGGCCTGCTGATCTGGCATTCGTCCGATCTGGTCAACTGGCGCCCGGTCGCAGCGGCGCTGCGCCGGTACTACGGAAGCGTATGGGCTCCTTACCTATGTGAATACGATAAACGTTTTTACATCTATTTTCCTGTCAACAATCGTCTCTTCGTCGTGTATGCCGATCATCCTGAAAGTCAGTGGAGCGAACCGGTGGACCTTGGCATCAGCGCCATCGATCCAGCGCACATCGCGGAGAAGGGTCGTCGCTTCCTCTACATGAATGGAGGGCAAATAGCGGAACTCACGCCTGATGGGCTTCATGTCAAAACGGCGCCTCATGCTGCCTTTCAACCTTGGCTCGTTCCCACAAGCACTCGCATCGAATGCACCTGTCTCGAGGGCCCGAAGCTGCTTGAGCACAACGGGATGTTCTACCTCACCGTCGCAGAGGGCGGCACCGGTGGGCCCGCCACCAGTCACTCTGTCGTCAGTGCTCGAAGTCAGCATGCTGAGGGTCCCTGGGAATTTTCACCCTATAATCCCATCGTGCACACCCAGTCCCGAACTGACCGCTGGTTGAGTATGGGACATGGCCGTCTTGTCGACACGCCCGACGGCAAGTGGTACATAACTGTGCACTCTTATGAGAACGGGTATCGTACGCTTGGCCGGCAGTTGCTTCTATTGCCGGTTGACTGGACAGCCGATGGTTGGTTTCGGGTAAAGCCCGAGATCGCGGCAGACTCCGAAATCCCCATGCCGATGGCAGGCAGTAGTCAGGGGGCATTCCAGGATCCCTCGGATCGATTCAGCGCTCCGGAGTTAGGTCTGCAATGGGGCTTCTGGCACGAGTACGATCCAAAACGTTTCCAGACCGGGAACGGCGTGCTTAGGCTCTTGGCCCAGGGCAAGTCTCTTGAGGACTCATCTGTGCTGACGACGACTGCGGGCGGTCACTCTTACACGATCGAAGCCGACGTCGAGATCGAACCGGGGTGCGAGGCGGGGCTGCTTCTGTTCTACAATCCCGAGCATGCTGTCGGAATCACGCTCAGCCCTGAGGGATTGAAGGTCCGGCTCGCCAACGGATACATCCCCAGCGAGCGCGATAGGGTCACGACCAGGGCCACTTTGCGGATCGTGAACGACGACCAGGAAGTGGATTTCTATTCTCAGCTGCCTGGACAGCCATGGCAACGCACCGAGTGGTCGGCTGAGATCTCAGGCATGCACCACAATGTGCTCGGCGGGTTCCTTGACGTGCGGCCAGCCCTGTGCGCGTGGGGATCGGGCGCGGCGTTCTTTCGGAGCTTTCGGTACTGGCCGGGGGTTAAGCTGCCAGGAGAAGCATGAAGGATTGCCGGCATAAGGAACGAAAAACGCCTTGGCAGTAGCATGGCATTTCGTCGTTTCAGCTTTATTTGACAGATTCCATGACACGAGCTGACATGAACGAAGCCGGTGCGGTGGCGGACGCTTCCGCCTGCGGCTGAACCGGCTTTTGTGGCTGGCGGTATAGTTTGGTTCGCAGAGAGGGAGGATTCTCTGTGAACCAACTACGTCAACTCATGCTCGAGGAGTTGCGGCGCCGCAACTTCGCCGCTAACACCAACCGCACCTACCTGCACGGTGTTGAGCACTTCAGCCGATACTTTCATCGCCGCCCCGATCAGCTTGGCCCTGAGGACATACCCAAGTATCAGGCTGCTCTATTCACCCAGTTCAAGTTCAGCCCCAACACTGTCATCGTGCGGCTGGCGTCGCTTCGCCTTTTCTACATTCACGTGTTGAAGCGTGACTGGAGCATCGCCGAGACGCCCTATCCGACGAAGGTGCGTAACCTGCCAGGAGTACTCAGCCAGGAAGATGTTGCGCGCCTGATTGAAGCCGCGGATACACCTTTTCATCAGTGTGTTTTCGGCAGGGCTGCGTAACGCCGGGTAGGTTGCATTGCTACGTTGCGTCATCCGCGTGGCTGGCTGAGATTGAGCGACAAGAGCAACGTACCTGTCCATGAGCCCATCGTGCAGTTGCAACGTCAGTTGGAGCAGTTTCGCAGCTCCCATGCGCATCGGGCCAGGATTCCGGAGGCGCTGTGGCGGGCGGCGGTGGAACTGTGCGTCTGGGTCACTTCCCCTGCCGGCACTGTTGTAACCTTCTGAACATCTCCGGTGAAAAACCGTAGTGTAGCAGAGTGCAACTCCGCATCAGTTTTGCTGCGCGTTTCAGTTTCGAACTCCTCTGGCGCTTGATAGCCGAACGCGGAATGCAGGTGCTTCTCGTTGTAATAGCTGTCTACCAGGTATAAGTGGTGAGAAGAATGGGCGGGCCCGCTTTGTCGCCTATGACGTTCGTCTTCAGCACCACTTCCAGGTTCTTGTTCTCCCAGCCGCGCGGCAACTTCGTCGCAAGCTCCGCGAGGTGTTGCGGCGACTGCACAAACTCGCTCGCAGCCTGCGTTCCATAAGGTCCCAGTCCCGCAATCACCAATACTGGCCCCTCCGTCGTGGGGTCGTGAAACCGCGCCACGATGGCGTAGTCGGCGGTGATGGAAAGGTAGGGCTCGGAACTGTCCAACATCCAGCCCGTCGGCCGAGGATTTGTTGCATCGTCGATGCTTTCCACCCCATTCGCCGCAAACGTAAAGCGATATCTGAGCGGAGCCACCAGGCGCATCGTCCAGTCATTATTAATTGCACCCACTAAGACGATAGGACGCGAACGAATGTCTACCAGACTGGTTTCGGGTGATTCCTTCACCTCGTAAGCTTTCTTGTGATTTTCGAGAACGCCTGTAAGATGAGCCAGCGCCAAGGCGATCGAAACCGAGACGTGGTGGTAGGGATTGGTCACGTGGTCGCTGAACGTGGTCTCTTGCGAGACCGGCCGCATGTTGTTGGGATGAGTGGTTCCCAGAATGATAAGCACCGGCCGGGGTGCATTGAACAAGGGATTCCAGAGTTTCAACGTGAACGCCTCGCCGGTTTCCGAGGCCTCACGGTAGAAATATCCCGCAATTCCACCTCCCACGAACAACACTGCAGCCAATCCGAAGAGCATTACGCGTATCAGAGCGCGACGCGGGTGCGCGGCTCTTTCCGAGGAGGTCAATCGCTGTGGGTCTCGATCTGGGCTGGCGACGCCCAGCTCGCGCAACTTGAACTCAGGCGCATAGGAGCCGAGCGGGAGCTCGATCTGCACGCGCGAAGGATGGCCATTTTCGTGGTAGTACTGGGCGATCCGCTTCCTTACCTCGCCCGCGCTAACGCGGACCACGGGATCGGCGTTGGTGTCGTATCCGGGATCGCGGCCGAAGACCTCAACGCCCAGCGTCCGCTCCTTCAAATCGCCTATGCGATTTCCCAGCGCGGCATCGACCACGTAGCGCAGCAGGGCCGGATAGCGCTTGCTGCCCCGGAAATGGTAGCTAACGAGGATTGCCTCCAGCTCCTCGCGCACGGCTGCGCGCTCTTCCGCCGTAGTTGGCGTCCATTGCGTCCACGCGTGCCCGTTTTCCGATGCTTGCGCCATTGGAGTGTTCTAGCAGGGCGTAGCATACCTCACTCTGACGAGCGTTGTCATGGGGAAATCATGCCAGTTTCACTCTTGACGCGGGGCATTGATGAAGAACGATGGTTCCATTAAGGTATTTATTTTCAGTTAGAAGACGTATCTATCTCACCCTGGGTGATTTGTAGCATACGGTAACTACCTTGTCACGAATTGTCTGCGGCCTAGAATTGCGCGGCAGAGAACTTGAGAGAAGAGAGTGCTGTCTGTGATTTCCCTGCCGAATGCAGGGGGTTTGTGTGCATTGTGACGGCCAGGAAAAAGTGGGCGCAAAGAGTTCTCAGCCTTCGCATCGTTTCAGTCCCCTGGAACATTCCTCGGAAACGCACGGTAGGGCAGTTGCCGCAAAGGAGAAACCGGAAGGGGGGCTCGAGCTGGTGCGTGCCTGCTGTCGGCATGTCCACAGCCCAGTCTCCCCATTTCATTCGAAACAAAACCGACAAACCAACGGAAGTTCACTTATGGAGGATCAAATGATACGACGCAGACTACTCAAATCCATTCCTGGGTTCTTGATCGCGCTATTCGTGCTGGCATTCGCACATGGGCTGATCGGGCAAGCTGTAAACGGAACATTATTGGGAACCGTCACCGACCCCACGGGCGCGGTGGTGCCCGGTGCGAAGGTCATGATCGTTCTCACCGGTCAGAGCACGCAATATGAAACGGTCACCAACGGAAGCGGGGACTATACCGAACCGGATCTTCCTTCCGGAACCTATACCGTCACGGTGGTCGCACAAGGATTCAAGAAGGAAACCCGCGAGAACATCACTCTATTAACTAACACGTCGACGCGCGTCGATGTAAGGCTGGTCGCGGGCAGCGCGACAGAAACGATAGAAGTCACCACGGCTCCTCCCCCGCTCCAGACCGACCGTGCCGACATTTCAACCACGCTCGAGTCGAGCACGATCGGTAGCCTTCCCCTGAGCAGCGGCAACAGCTTTCAGTCCCTGCTGACCACAGTGCCTGGCAATGCGCCTATCGTCTTCAACAACTCGCAGTTCTACAACGCCAACAACGATCTCTCCACGAACTCGAACGGCCAGTCCTCCTACGTCAATCTGTACCAGATTGAAGGTATCGACGACGACCAGCGCACCGGCATCCACATCATCCTGGTTCCACCCGCTGCCGCCATCCAGAACGTTGACCTTACCTCGAACAACTTCGAAGCCGAGTTCGGCCGCGCCATTGGAACCGTCGTCAACATAACCCTCAAGTCGGGGTCAAACTCGTTCCATGGATCGGCCTTCCAGAACATGGAAAACAACGGCGTCAATGCGCGCAATTACTTTGCAGCCGGACCCAATGGACGGCTGGTCTACAACTACACGGGCGGCACGTTTGGCGGCCCGATCCTTAAAGACAAGCTTTTCATCTTCGGCGATTTTCTCCGCACCTCCGACCACGAATCCACGACGACAATCACCACCATTCCGTTCTATAACGTGACGAATGGCAACATCAATCTGAGCGAGTACACAGGCGAGGTCTACGATCCGAATACGGGAGACACGGCAGACTGCATAGGCAGCACGGCCAACAACGCTTGCGGGACCGGGCGCCAGGCGTTCACCGGCAACCTGATTCCAACTACGAATGCCGGAATCAGCAAAGTGGGCTTGACCGTTCTACAGGACCTGGACACCCTTGCGAGAAATTCCAAAACCAATTTGTCGTCAGCCGCATACATCGCCGGCGCAACCGCCAACAATTTTTCGGCGAATCTCCCTTTCAGCAAAGATGCCATCAGCTACGACATCAAGTCCGATTACACGATGTCCGCCAAGGACCATTTGAGCGGCCGTTTCAGTCACCAGAAGACGACCACCTACCAAGCGCCGCTCTTTGGCTCCTTCCTTGGGGGTCCGGGAGGCTCAGGAGGATTTGAGGCCACCGGAATCGCGGCGGCCTATAGCACCGGTTTCAACTACGATCACGTCTTCTCGCCGACCCTGTTTACCGAAGCGCGTATCGGTCTGGCTCATCTGCGTAACTCGGCAACGCAGACGGACTACGGAACCGACGATGCGACCACACTTGGCATCCCCGGCAACGGCCCCAACGGAACCGACATGACCCCGACTAGTAGCGGCCAAGTCGCTTTTCAAGTCAGTAATTTCGCAAACAACGGAGAAAATGGCACGACCAATTCCATGATCGGTTATTCGCAGTCTTTGCCTTGGCTGCGCGCCGAATCCAATATCGACTTTGCCAATAATTGGACGAAAATCAAGGGGAACCACACCCTGAAGGCAGGCGCCGATATCCGCCGTGTTCGCGACGATCTTCTGCAGGGAAACAACAACGCCGCCGCGGGCACGTTCTACTTCAGCGAAAACCAGACCTCGGCGCCGGGTGCTTCCGGCGTAGGGCTGGCCAACGACGTGGCCAGTATTCTCTTCGACGTTCCCTATAAAGTTGGCCAGGACACCAACAGCACCTTTCCCTGCTACAGGCAGACCTGGCTCTTCTTCTTTGTCTCCGACAAATGGCAGCTTGGTCATAAGTTGACCGTGGATCTGGGCTTGCGTTATGAGTTATACCCGCCGGCCACGCCGCGCAAAGCGGGCGGCTTCGTCAACTACAACCCCACCAACGATTCCCTGGTTGTCGCCGGCATAGACGGCAATCCGTCCAATCTCGGAATGCAAACGGACTATAAACTCTTTGCTCCGCGGCTGGGACTTTCGTATCGCGCCTCAGACAAGACGGTTGTCCGAGCCGGATTTGGCATCAGTTATGTACCTTTTGTGGATAACAGCTATGCCTATAACTATCCCATCAAGACCAGCACCGGTTACACGAACACGCCAACTTATGGGCCCGCACTTAACCCCGTAGGCGGTGTGATCGATTTCGTAACCGGCATACCCGCCACCCCGACAGTGACTTTCCCGACGAACGGAGCCCTCGTGGAAAGCGCGGCGAACTCAACCATCGGATTGTCGAATCTCCTGATTCCTACCAACTTCAAGAATGCCTATGTGGACTCCTGGAACGCCGCGGTTGAGGAGGCTCTGCCCAAGAACATCTCGCTGCAGATCGCCTATGTTGCCAATCACGGCACACGAATTGATATCGCGCAGAACATCAATCAACCCTCGATCTATGGGCAAAGCGGCTCCTACGATCCCTTCTACATCGCCTTCGGAAAAACTGCCTCGGTAACACAATACTTTGTTGGTTTTTCCTCCAATTATGAGTCGATGCAGACCCAACTCACCAAGCGTTTCGCCGGCGGCCTGGCATTCAACTCCGCATTTACCTGGGGCAAAGCGCAGGGTTACCAGACCGGCGCCCAGGACGGGAATCTGCTGTATTGGAGCGGCAACCTGCGCCGCAACTACAATCTTCTCGACTTCGACCGGAAAAAGAACTTCGAGCAGACGGTTACATATGAGTTGCCGGCAGGACACGGCCACCGTTTGTTCAACTCCGGCATCGGCGCCTACACTCTGGGTGGCTGGAAGACTTCGGCCACCATCGGAATGCTGTCTGGCATGCCTTTTACGATTTCGACAGGCAGTTCAACGCCGGGAACAACCCAGACGGTCAATCAGACCGGCCCGTACCAGGTAACGCATAGTGTGAGCCGAGCGGCCAACACCGCATGGTTCAACACCTCTTCATTTGTGGCGCCCACTACTTGTGTCGCCTACTCGGCCAGCAATCCCAATCCGTGTGCAGTCGGAAACTCGCAACGGAACCAATTCCGTGGTCCCGGATACTTTGCAGACAACGTCTCGCTCTTCAAGAGCTTCCCGATGTTCCGCGAGTCCACGCTCGACGCCCGATTCGATGCCTTCGACATGAGCAATACTCCGGCATTCGCACAGCCGAATGGAACCCTTGGATCGAACCTTGGCAAAATCACCAGCACCCTGGGCAGCGGCGTTGGAAATGTGAACGGCGTCGCCAGTTCGCGCGTGCTTGAGGGATCGGTGAAAATCAGCTTCTAGAACTAGGAAGTTATACCGGATGCAATGTGTGGCCGTTCCCTCTGGTGAACGGCCACGCAATTTTTTGCCCACGGATGACAACAATCATTTCAATAGCACGCCCTGCTTTGTAAAGGAGATCTTATGTTGCAATTTTATGTTGCGACACGATTCAAAAAGTGCAAACTCGCCGTTGTCGCGCTGGGCATGGCGCCGTTTGCGGCCGCGACCATGGCTCAGACGTCTGTGACCATCGATGGATCGGTGACAATTGTGGAGAGCGCGCAGGAGCCTGCCGCGGTGCACCGTGCGACGGAAGACTTACGCAGCGATTTTAACAAGGTTATTGGCCATACTCCTCGGCGAGCGAGCCGGCTGGAAGACGCGGGTTCCACCGCAATTCTGATCGCACAAAACTCGAACCTTCCGGCAGGAATTGACTGTACCAAGGCCACGGACACAGAGGCCTTCGCACTTTCGATTGTTAGCGCCCAACAAGAGGGAAAATCGAGGCGCGTAGTTTGCCTCACTGGCGCCGACATGCGCGGCACGATCTACGCTATCTACGAGTTCTCGCAGAAATATCTCGGCGTCGATCCTATGTATTTATGGACAGACAAGGAACCGGCGAAGCGCGCATCGGTTCTGCTGCCCGCAAACTTCGCGCATGTCTATCCCAGTCCGGTCTTCCGCTATCGAGGATTCTTCATCAACGACGAGGATCTGCTAACAGGGTGGGCTCCAGCGGCAAAAGGCGAGCAAACAGGAATCTCTCTCAAGGCATGGGACCAGGTTTTTGAGACGATTCTGCGGCTTAAGGGAAACCTGGTTGTGCCGGGAAGTTGGATCTTTCCCGATGATGCACAGCTGCATGCCGCCACAGAGCGCGGTCTCATCGTGAATCAGCATCACGCCACGCCGCTGGGCGTAAATGTAGCGCGGTGGCCAAAGGATGTTCCCTATAACTTCTCTACGCACCCCGAGATACTGGAGCGCGCGTGGACCAATGCGGTGGCCGCTTATCGGCCCGACGACGAAATTCTATGGAGCGTCGGCCTGCGCGGCCTTTCGGACCAAAGCTACGCGGATCTCGACACCAGTGTGCGTAACAACGACCCTCTCCTCGGGCAGCGCATCAGCCAAGCCATTGCTGAACAGATGAAGATCGTTCGCGCCCGCTATCCCAACGCGCACTTCATCACCAATCTGTGGCAGGAAGGCGATCGCCTCATGCAAGAGGGATACCTGCAAATTCCCCCGGAAGTCACGCTGGTCTGGTCCGACTTCGGCTACGGGGATATGCAGGACGGCGGCAAGGTTGCGGCTGGCCAGGGAGCGTATATCCACGTGGCTATGATGAACTACCACACCAATCAGCTTTCGGAGATGGTCTCGGTGAAAAAACTGCAAACCGAACTGGGACGATACATCCAGGCTGGCGCCACCGGCTTTCTTCTGATGAATACTAGCGACATTCGCCCGGTTGCGATGACGACGCGCGCGGTGATGGAGATTGCTTGGGGCGGCGCGCCCAGTGAGATGAACGACAGCGATGGCGCCTACTATCGTCGTTGGGCTAGAGAGGAATATGGCGTCAAATCGGCGAGCGCTCTGGACGAGGTGTATAAGCTGTACTTCGCGGCTCCGGAGTTAGACAAGCCGCGTTCGATACCGGGGGCCCACGGGTTCGCACCTCGCACAGTCGGCGACCAGCACTATCACACCGATGCGCGATCCTTTATTCTCGACAGGCTTAGCGGGCACCAAATGGAAGTGCTGCCGAGTCAGGCTCCCAAATGGTCGCAACCCAGGGTGGAAGATCCCAGTCATGTAACCATGCTCCAAGCCATGCGGGACGCGGACATTGAAAACTGCGCTACTGCACAGCCGCGGTGGGATGCGGTGTGGACCAAGGCAGTGGCAGCGGAGAGCCTGGTCGATCCGGCGCGCCGCAATTACTATCAGGCCCAGGTGCTCACCATGATCACCATCAATCGCGAGAGCAACCGAATGTTACTCGACGTCGCTCGGGCGGTCGACGATGACAATGCTGGCCAGACGGAGAAAGCGCGGCGCGAAATAGACGAAGCACTCGCAGCCCTCGACACCATCCAGAAATCGATGTCTGCCGCCGAGTATGGCAAATGGAAGAACTGGTATCGCGGCGACTGGTTGACCGGTGTGCACCGCACGCGAGAGTTGGTCGAGGCCTACGCAAACCACCTAAAAGATCCCATGGCGCCCTTGCCTGCCCCCGTTGAGTGGAGCGGTTGGGAGGCCTACTTCCACATCATGGAATATGAAGAGGATCGCACGGTAGACGTTCATTGACGTATGGCTTGATGTATTGGGCTGGCATCAGGCGCACGTCGTGTCACTGCTCGCGCAGCGCGCGACCCAGGAAGTGCGCGCCTCCGCAGTCCTCCATGCCGATTAAGCTTACCCGCAGGTTGGCTGTCAAGTGCAGCAATTGGCTGCGCGCGAATTTCTTCGCGATCAAAATCTCGCCTTTCTTGTCGAGACCCGCCAGGTGAAATGCCGCCTTGCCAAGGTCGATGCCGATCGTGTCGATTTCCATAAGCCCCTCCTCCCGTGTCCACCTCTTATAGCTCCGGAACCTGGTGTGTACTCAAAAGCGGCGGACCATTCCATTACTGCCCCGGAAGCGAGAATCTGGCTCAACCCTGTCTCGTCTACCGGGGCAGTCCCGATAGGAACCTAACGTTTTCATGACCCAATGCAGCGGCTTGTCGGCGCGGCTAGTATAGCGAGAAAAATCGCGGAAGCGATTTGCCATGGCTGCCGTCTTGCAAGGTTCGGCCAGGAACCGGTCGATCACTTGCGGTTACCTGAGGGGCAACTTGACGTGCACGATCTAACATGCTTCCTCAAGAGACGAATCATCCTCATGGCCGGCATTGCCAGACCGCTTACCAGATTCGGCGCTTCACGGGCGACGACACCCCAGACCTGCCCCGCGGAAAGCTGTCGCCGCGTCAAGCTTTCTCCGGTGAGGGCAGAGTGGACGGAAGAACTTTCGAGTTCGGCTCTCACTTCAGTTGAATCGCGCAAACGCGAATGAATTTGCCTGGTACCCCATCCGTGCTGCTGCATCAATCTTCAGCTGGCTCAGCTAGACGCTGCGGAACAAGCATCGACAGCCCATCCGACAGATCCACGGGGTTTGAGATCAAACGAATCTGGGCCGAATGCAAACCAGGACGAATAGCTGTGATGCTAATGGTTCCCGGCGAAAGAGTGGATCGTACAAAAATGCGATTGATGCCGCATTCGGTATTGAGATTGAGGTTGTTTGTTGAATCGATGATGCCGCCGTTGCAGCCACCGCGCCATATTCCGGGACCTAAGATTTGGAAGTCAACCCGTGTATAGTCCGTCGGGCAGCGTTGGCCATGAGCATCCACAACCTCGATGTTAATGACGGCCACATCCTGTCCATCGGCCTGCAAGCCTTCGGGCCCGACGATAGTGGTGAGTTCGATGGCCGCGGGCGGTCCCGCAGTGGTCAATTCATGGCTGGCTACCATCTTGCCTTGATTCCGCCCGACGGCTTTCAACGTTCCGGGGACAAATTCGATGTGGGGGAATGCGAAGACAAAGCCATTCTCCGGCGTCGTTCTTACGCCAAGTGATTTACCGTTGAGGAACAGCTCCACGTTTTCGGTATTGGCAATCACATATACAGTCTTCGCAGTCCTCTGTGCCGGCTTTTCGGCGCTCCCTGGTTGAGTCGGCGGATAACTCCAGTGGCCCAGAATGTGGAGGTCAGGCGCGGGGTTCTGCATTACACGGTGAGCAAAGTAGAGCTGTTTGGGCAAGCGTACGGCGTCCACTTTGCCGCTGACACGGCAGACCTCACTTGAATCCTGACGGCCGTCCGCGTCGGAATCGGAGAAGTAGATTGAGGCATAGCCGGACCATTTTGAGTGGGACGGATCGGGGTTGGAGATGCGGTTCTGCCAGTAGGCCCAATAGCGTGCAACGCCGGCGAGTGCAAAGCTCTCCGAAGTATACAGATACTCGGAGTCGACCCTGTAGGTGTCGCTAGGCCCCTTCTTGGGTTTGTAGAACGGCGGAGAATACTCGTCCCAGAAACGGCGCGCGCCTTCGTCCCGGAAGTCTTCTGCCTCGATGATTGGCGCGCGATCGCGGCGCTCAGCGCTGTATCCGCGGAACATCGCTGTGGAACCAATCAGTGTGTCCGTTCTAGGGTCCTGCCCGATCATCACCTCATAGTACTCGGCGATCGGCGTCAGCTGAGCATTGGCTTGGATATCGTCGTTATCGCGATAACCGGTGACTCGTCCGCCGAAGGGATCCCACTGTTTGCGAAGAGCAACCATCTGATGCATCTGTTCGGCAGTGACCACGGTGTTGCCTGCTTCGTAAAACAGAATGCTTGGATTGTTGCGGAAGTAGATCATCGATGCACGCATGACTTCGATACGCTGTTCCCACTGGCGCCCAAAAACATCGCGTTCCTTGTCGCCCGCGGGACAAATCTGGATAATTCCGTAGCGCGCCATTGCGTCAGCGTCGATCTTCTGCGGGGAAACGTGCATCCAGCGGATGTAGTTGGCGTGTGAGTCGCGAATCAGTTTTGCATTGTAGTCGTGCAGCCAGTCGGGATAGGCCTGTCCGAGCGCCGCCCACTCGTTGGTGGCGCGCTGCGCAAAGCCTTTCAGGTAGACGAACTTGTCATTGATGTACACGCCGCCCTTTCCAGCGCCGCCCTTGAATTCCGTCTTCCGAAAGCCTGTAACAATCTTCTCGACGTCAACGACTTTGCCATCGGCCTCGAGCATGGAATAGACGTCGTAGAGGTAAGGATCTTCCGGGCACCAGAAACGCACACCCATAATGCTGCCTTTGGCGGTCAGCATAGCCGTTTCGCCCGCGGCTATCTGCACTGGCTCACCGCGAAGCTGAGCGCGTATGCGCCCGAGGTGATCGACAACTATCACGGAAATAGCGATCCGGGCTGGAGCATCTGAATCGTTGCGCGTTTCGGAGTCGACAGTTACCTCAGCAGATCTGCCCGGAATGTCGAAGTTCGACGCATGAACATACACGCCGCTGGTCTTCAGGCCGTAATAGAGCGGCAGAGTCTGATATATATCGTCGGCGATGTGCAGCCAAACATGGCGGTTGATTCCGCCGAAGACAGGGTTGAAGTCACTTACGTTCCATTCGAACCTCGTTCCGGTGGCGCGTTCCGGATAGTCCGTTCGGTTATCGACCTTCACGGCCAGCAGGTTTTCCTGCGAGCCGAAATGAACCGCGCTGGAGATATCGATGCCATAGGCCGTAACGCCGTTCTCATACAGTCCGACTTCTTTCCCATTGAGGAAGATGTCGCCTGCCTGGCGCATCCCTTCGAATTCGAGAAAGATCTTGCGCCCGGTGAGGTTCTCCGGAAGCTTGAAATGCTTCCGATACCAGGAGATTCCCTTGTACGTACCCAAGTCGCCGCCGCCGTGCGAGATGAGCTTCCTAAAGGAATCCACATCGTTGAAGCTGTGCGGCGTGCTGATGGTGGTCCACCGCGAGTCGTCGAGATCGGGAGCCTCGGCACCTGAGACGTCTTCGCGAATGAACCGCCAATTCAAATTGAAATTCAATTTAGCGCGCGATGAAAGTGACGGATGATAGGTCGCTGCCGATGTGGCCGCAAAGGCGTAGCGGCCCTCTCCAGCGAGAATCGGTAAGGCTGCTGCGGCTACCGCTGCGGCAGAAAGGAATTCGCGGCGAGATACACTTTTGCGTGGCATCTGTCTTTGTCTCTTTTGAAAATCTGGGTTAGTCCGCCCAGTTTTGGAACCAGCCCTGGCGGTCATCGAACCTTTAGTGGATTAAGCCGATATTGACATCAGCTCAAATTCAATCTTCCGTCGAGCGCCAAACTGACTTCTGGATGCAACTATTGCAAAACACGAGGGCCATTGACACTCGCCTCGATCTCAACGAAGGTCTCGCTCAATCCAATGTGTCGTGGAACGAGCGGGAGGTGCTGAGTAAGCACCATCCCGCTCCTGGATTGGCGAAGAGCAGAGGGTTAGAAGGTGATTTTTCCGGCGAATTGAAAGAGACGGTTACCGTTGGCCGTAGTCGCTTCCCCAAAGGTGCTGTTAGCCGGTTCCACGGTGGGGGTTGTTGGTGTAAATGGCCAAGCTGCGTTGATCCCGCCGAAAGTCACCTTATTGGTTACGTTGGTGGAGTCGGCTTGGAAAATGAATTTTACGCGTTCTCTCGTAATGTTGAAGCTACGCCGGACGCTTAGATCCAGGTCATAGTGGCTTGGATTACGAAGCCCGAAGTTTGCCAGCTCCGTGCGCGGGGCATCTCCGATCATGGTCGTGGGCACTGCTGCGGGATTGGCCCCGGCCGGCAATGGAAAGGTTTTCGGCGCCTGGAATGCGTTCCAGTTGAGAAACGGAATCGCGCCTACGTTGTTGCCGTATACTCCTTTTCCCCAACTGCCGTTGATGCGGATTTTGTTTTTCATGCCTGGAATCAAGTCAGGCATGCAGGTGCCTTGCGAGGGTGCGTTGCAGCCCGAACCGGTAATCAGCAGCGGCGTTCCCGAGAGGTAAGTGAAAATCCCCGATGTGGCCCAGCCGCCGATCACATTGCGCACGAAGAAGTTGTTGCCACCCCAGTGCCCCCTTCCAAAGGGCAACTCGTACAACCCATAGATTTTCAGGTTCTGCGGAGTGTCGATATCCGTCAAATCACGATCGGCGCGATTCTGGCCCGGCAATGCTTGACCGTTTGACGAAGCCCCGGCGGGTACTGGAAACGCGCTTCGCGTCGTGTTATCGTCGCCGATGTCCTTCGAATAAGTGTAGTTGAGCGTATAGCTCAGCCCCTTCCACTGACGTTCGTTCAAGGTAACCTGGATCGAGTTGTAAGAGATATTTGCGATGTTATCCCAAGCCAGCCCCGGGGGGCTGGAGTACTGCGGGTAGGGTTGCAGGGCACGGCCGATCGTGGCCTTTGTGCTGATGGCCCCGGCCGCGGAGTAGAAGGCAGGGATGCTGATGCTTGGGTCAGCCTTCACGGCAATCGCGATATTGGCCGGCGTGGCCTGCGCGTTGATGATATTGGTTGTATTGTCGGTAGCGAGGACCGAACCGAGAAGCGCAAGGTGCTGTGGATCGATTTGGCCGGACCAGTAGCCTGACTCACCGGCTCCTGCAACAAAGTGCGATTCGCTTCCAGCATAGCTGGCCATAATGGTCAAATTCTGTGTAAGGGCTCTCTGTATCCCGAAGTTGAAAAACTCAAATTCCGGACCGCGCCCTGACAGATAAGGGTCTACATATCCCGATGCTCCACCCGGGGTTACATATGCATTCGAGCTATTCACATAGTTCCCAGTATTAAGAGTTAATCCCGCAGCGCTTGCACCTGTCTGCGCAGGAATGGTAAACCCCGGACCACCGAAGTTTGCATTCGCCGTTCCGGCATTCTGATATGCAGTATTCTGGTTTAACCAATAGGAGGGGGCGGCGCTTACTCCTTTAGAGACGGCAGCGGGAAGAATGAGGTTCGATCCCCAACCAGTCTGCCCAGTACCGGTGGCGTCATCAGCACGTCCGCCAACGCCGCCGGCGCGCGAATAGGCAACCGAAAATCCGCCACGGACAACGGTCTTGTTATTCATAGACCACGCAAAACCTATGCGCGGCCCCCAGTTTTTCCAGTAAGTCTGGACAGGCGTTCTGCAATCGCAGCTAATGGCCGCACCAAGGTTACCTGCGTACTCCAATTCTCCCGCAGTGTTGGTAAGGGGGTTGATCGCCGTCGGATTGAGAAAACTCCAGCGATCCAATACCTCGTGGTAGGGGGGAAGGTAATCCCAGCGCAGTCCGATGTTTAAGGTTAGCGAGGGAGTGATCTTCCAATCGTCCTGAGCGTACGGCGATACGGGATGATAGCGGCCGCCAATGTCTGAGAAGTAGGGCAGTGGGATGGACGCGCTGTTGACTGCGCCGAGTAGAAAATCGGCATAGGAAAAGCCAGTTGTCGTAGTGCTGATCGACGTACCAGCGTAGTTTGCCGTCGAGGCGCCACTAAATGTTTGCGAATAGGGTCCCGACTGTGTGAGGTCGCCCGTGTTGTTATCTTCGAGCCACTGTGTCTGGATGCCAAACGTAAGATTGTGCTTCCCTTTGGTCCACTGCAGGTTGTCGAGGACCGTAAAGGCGTTGGGCACCGTCTGATACGCGTTGATGCTTGCCCATTTGTATGGCACCGTAGGGAAGGCGCTGGTTGTGCTGAAATTCGAAGTGGGGAAGTTGTCCGAAGCCTGGCCTGGAGGAAGTCCTGCGATGCCGACATCGGAACCCGCGCGATAGGGCGATACACCCTCGGTCGGCACATTCACTGGTCCCGAGAACCGTGTGAAGCCATACTTGAGCTGGTTTACCATGCGCGGCGACAGAACGAACTGATGTTCGAGAATCATGTTCGTCGGGCGAAGGATAGAGCTGTGCGAGCTCGGATAGGGAATCGGCAAAACCGCGCCATATCCCACGGAGGAACGCACGCCATGTGTGAAGACGAACGACAACCGCTGCCTGGCGGTCAGATCGTAGTCGATCTTGAAATCGAGCGCGTGATTGTCGTACCCGGAAAGGCCTCCGGCCAGATAGTTATTGCTAATGCCCGACAGCGTTGGAGGGGGCAGGAATTTCTCCTGATATTGCGAAATTGCCGATATGTTAGCCGAGGGAATTATGTTCCCCGTGAAAGGCTGACGTGTGCAGGTGCTGCCCGTGCACGCGTTGGTCAAGGGATTATATAGGTACTGGCCGGTACCGAGTTCGGAGAAGGTGCCCTGCCTCATGAGCGTCGTTGGAATTGTAAAGAGCGCTGGCTCAACCCCACTGCGACCATGATATTGATCCCAGTTGACGAAAAAGAAGCCTTTATGCCGCGTAAACTTGATCGGACCACCAATGGATGCAGATAGCTCATTTTGATGTTCGACGGGCTTGCCTGCGGGGACGTTGGTGGGTACACCGTTGACAATGGCTTCTTGAGTCCCCCATGGCGCCGTGAAACCCCAGCTATCGAAAGCCGTGTTGCGCACGAAATCGGCAATGATCCCGTGATACTGATCGCCGCCTGACTTCAACGTGAGGCTCATGGCGCCAGCGCCCTGATACTCCGCGGTGGGACCATTGGAGATGACCTGCATCTGGTCCACGGATTCTATGGAGACGGCATTCGAAACCGGCCGGTTGTCTGCCTGCATGTTTGAGACAGTGGTGGGGATGCCGTCGAGGTAGACTTCGGCAAGATAGTCACCGGTACCCGCCATGATAGGAGCGCGGGTGCCGCTCTGTGCCCCCGCAGCTAAAATCCCATAAGCGGTGGGGTCGCGCTGCTGGCCATTCATCAGGTTGGGCAGACTCTCATAGGTCGCATTCGTGATGACCCCGCCCAGTGTAGCGTTTGTCGTCTGCAGTTGCGGAGGAGCGGCTGTCACCGTCACGGTTAAGGCCACCGCACCAACAGAGAGCACTGGATTGAAGCCCGTGGTCGTCATTCCGTTCACTTCGATATTTTGCTGTGAGAGAACCTCGAACCCCGGAGCCGTTACCTTAACGGTGTAGACACCGGGGATTAGAGGCGTGATCTCATACAGACCGGCGGAAGAGGTTTGGCGTGTGGACGGAACGCCGCTGGCTTGATCGATTGCCGTAACGGTCGCGTTAGGAATCGCTGAACCGCTTTTGTCGGTCACCGTTCCTTCGAGCGCGCCTTGTCCACCAGTTTGCGATGCAGCCGGCAAAGCCGCCCAGCCCAGGCAAATTGCCATCCCAAGTAGAATCGTTGTCGCATTGGTCCAGCATTTGCAGACGATGTTTCCTTGTAAAATTGAGATAGTCCTCATGATGTGTTTACTTAGCCTCCATGGTACTTAACATTTCGAATGCACGAGGTCCTCTCCGCGGCACCCGCCGACAGTATGTTTCTACCTGTGCAATATTTCAATACGGAGAGCGTAGGCGCGCGAGGCAACGGTTGTCACTGTACCTAAGTACAGTTATCGGGAGATTCTTCGAAATCGAATAAATGCAATGGCAGCGAGGTTTGGATGGTCTCAGTCGTATCGGATTCTGTCTAATCTCTTTCGTGCCTTGGTGGCTCGTCCGGATGTTGCTCCAGATGCACATATCCACGGCGAAGGGCCACAACAACGGCCTGTGTTCGATCGTCAACGCCCAAGCAAGCAAGGATGTTGCCGACGTGGAATTTTACAGTTCTTTCCGTAATTCCAAGCTGTTTAGCAATGGCGCGATTGCTGCGCCCTTCAGCCATGAGCGTGAGCACGCGCCGTTCCTTGACGCTGAGCTCATCGGGAGAGTGCCCGTCGAGCAAATGCGAAACTTCACGAGGCAGGAAACTCTTACCGGCGTAAATACGGCGGATGGCCCGAAGCAGAGTCTCATACGGCATCCCTTTGACAATGTAGGATGCGGCTCCTGCCTGCAGTGCTTGGTGAATGTCCTCGTCGCCATCGTAAGTCGTCAGAACAAGAATTTTCGCTTCAGAGCGGGATTCACGAATCAGACGGATCGCATCAACTCCACTCATTCCAGGCAGGCGTAAATCCATGAGGACAATATCGGGATTGAGCTCGCACGCTTTGTCGACGGCGAGATCACCAGAGTCTGCATAACCGATGACCTGCATGTCTGGTTGAGAATTGAGAATCGATTCCAGCCCGGCGCGTACGATCGGGTGGTCGTCGACTACGAGAATCCGTATTTGCCCTGCTTCGCTCATTCGAATAGTCCGCTTGCGCGGGGTGCCGCATTGATCGGTACCTCCAGTATTACGGTAGTACCTTCACCATCGCTGCTGAGTATTCGGCAGGTTCCACCGATTCTCGCCATGCGTTCCCGCATGCCGACAACACCAAAGTGACCATCGTTTTTCGAGCCATTCAATTCGTGGGATATGCCACACCCTCTGTCCTTGATTTCGATTGTGACCAGATTGCCGCGATACCGCAAGCTAAGCGCGATGTCTGAACCACCGGCATGTTTGATTACGTTTTGTAACGCTTCCCGAACCGCCATGAGGATCTCGTGCTGCTGCTCGTGTGTGAGTCGTAACGAAGGACCTGAAGTTTGAAAGGTAGTAGGGATTGAGAGTCTGTTTGTCATCTTGTCCAAGAGATCACGCAGAGATTGACCAAGTTGTGCTTCGCTTTCGGCGCTGCGCAGATTCCAAATCGCAGCCCGCGCTTCTCGAATCGTTTTCTCAATTTCAGTCCGGGCGAGCTTCAACGCCGCCCAACTCTGGCCAGACAACTGCGATCTAGAATCGTCTTTCTCCGCCTGAGCTTGCCGATTGCTCTCGATTCCGTCGAGAAGAAAAGAAATCCCGATGCATCCCTGAAGTATTGTGTCGTGCATTTCGCGCGCAACACGATTTCGTTCTTCTGCTACGACGCTGTATCGAACAGCGAGCTGATGAAGCCTTTGACGATGAAACAGCCAAACAAGGGCTGCGATCAGGATGACACAGAGTACGACGAACCATAGCTCACGATAGAAGTGAGCCTGCTGAACGATATGAAGTTCGACGAATGATTCTTTATGCCAATCGCCCCTGCTCACTTCAACGCGATAGACATAGTGGCCTGGAGGTAAGTTGGTGTAGGTCGCCACGTGAGAGGCCGTCGAGGTTGTCCAATTCTTATCGAACCCGATTAGCTTACGTCTGACGCGTAGCCCAGCATGAGATCCAAGGAGAACAGGGGGGCCTGGATTTCGAGCGTCTTAGTAGAAGGCGGCAAGGACAACGCTAGATTTGATGAAATGGCAACTGTTCTTCCATCGACGACGACTTGCTGCAATACAATGGGCGGAGGTGCAAGAGATGTTTCTTGAGCGTCGCTTCCTATATGCACAGGCCCCGCGTCACTAATAAACCACGCGCCACCGCGTCCGTCAGGTGCCGATGAGGATAGCATTCCGCCGTACAGCTCTGCACCGGTTTCTGTCGACACATGGAACTCCTCAGCAAGGAGGGGCTCGGCGACGGCGGTGCCTTGCGCGGAAGGATATCCTGCCATGGAGTTCAGAACACGGTCGATCACTGCTACTTGAATTCGACGTACTCGATCTGGTCCGCTCAACCACAGCTGCCCCAGTGGATCTTCGAGAATCGATAGAACCGCCTGGCTGCCGTCATCATCGAGCGGCACCTCGAGCATCTTGTGATCCTTCCAGCGAAACAAGCCCGACTCGGTTCCGATCCATAGTGTCCCATCCGACCAGCTACAAAGCGAACGTATGGCACGATCTCCGAGTGCGGAAATTGCAGGATCAGAAAGAAACTGACCATTGCGCCACAGGTAAAAGCCATGACCTGTGGCGATCCAGACTGCGCCGGATCCAGCGTCAGCGATGCTTAAGACCGCCTGATGAGGCGCGCCGAGAATATGCTGGAAACTGATTACATGACCTTCATGCCAGAGAGCGATTCCACTATCCGTCGAAATCCAAACGTCGCCATTACTCCCCTCAAGAAAGCCGGTCACGTAACTCGTACCCAATTCAGATGCATACTTCTGAGGCTCACCGCGCCTGTGTAGGTGGAGTGCACCACCGCCCGCGGTGCCAATCCACAGCGATCCGTCGGCGGATCGCAGGATTGTGCGCACAAGGAATTCTCCAACCAGAGGGAAGTTTACAGTCCGTACTCTTCCGTTCACGAGATGGAACACTTTCCCAAGGCAAATCCAGAGGCTGTTGTCTGCATCGAGAGTGAGACTGGCGTGCTCGGCATTGCGCGCCGCAGGGATTGCCGTGAGATGCATCCCGGTTTCACTCAAGCGAACCAATCCCGAATGTGTTCCGAGCCAGAGATCGCCGCTCTCGTCCTTGTAGAGTACGAGGATTGTATCGGCGTGCCCCGTGATCGCTTCGGGAACGGGAGTAAATCTGTTGCCGGGCACAGCGAGAAATAGGCCGCTGTCGACTGTGCCAATCCAGAGCTTGGTGTTTCGATCGACAAGTAAGGCGCTCACTTCATGCGAAATGCTAGGAGCGGAGGAAATAGAGCCGCTTGCGTCACTGTGGAGCAATCCCCCAGCCGTGCCGATCCAAAGCCGCCGATCAGGCGTGATCGCCAACGCGTTTATCCGTGTCGGCATTTTTTGCTTCGGCAGTGCGACGTTTTGAAAGACTCCGTTAGTGTAGTGAGTCAGACGATGACCACCAATCCAGAGTCCCCCATGTCCATCCTGAATCATTGCGCGCACGCTGGGATCGCCGATGCTGGGCACCCGTTCAAACCGCTGCCCGGCTAGACGGTAGATGCCGTGGTCAGTTCCTGCCCATATCGTACCGTTGGAATCCTGTTGAAGTGCCCGGACATCATAACTGCGCAGGCCGCTTGCTGGGCCGTAGGCATGAACGTGGGTTCCCTCCAACTGAAGCAAAGTGCCGTCGCCGATACCGATCCAGAGGCTTCCGCCGCTCGCCGCAAAAAGGCAGGTGATTCCAGATTCACGGATTGACGGCGCGACATCAGAACTTACGTCGATGAAATGAAAGCCGTCGAATCGTACCAAATTTCGTGGTGTTCCACTCCAGAGATAATGCTCGGAAGTCTCAGCAACCGCGGTAATGACATTATCGGGAAGGCCGTCCTGCATGCGCCAGATGCGGCGCGTCGTTGCTTCAAGAAGCGATCCAGAGCTCGGATCGCTCAATGCAGCAGCGCAGGGCAACACAATCACGAGGGCAATCAAAACGCGCGTGGGCCAAGGTCCGAAGAATCTGAAATGCACGGACGCTGCCCCACCTTCGTCATTCACCAGAATGGCACAATCCCACTTGCAATTAACGCCCGAGACACTGTTGCAGCCCATTGTCTCACCAGTGGCGAGACAAGTCATTCAGCTTTGTAGGCTTCGCAGAACTATTTCATTTTAGATAGGTAGCCGCAACGGAAACTACGAATGCCAATCCCTCCACGGATCTGGTCAACGACAATTGCGACCAGACGCAAACCATCGCTATGGCACAACTGTGCGCCGCGTCTGGGATGGACGTCGACCTCGACTTCCATTTCGGCGACACATAGAACTCCCTTGGTCACCAGGATCGGCCCGCTGCATGGGCCAATCTGACTTACACCGATGTGAAGATCCTGGGCACCTACGTCTACAACTTCATGTCTCCCACTGAGATTCTGTGCCAATACTACTTGCATTCGCGGTTGCGACCAAATGCAATCCGCTGCAAACTGTCCATACGGCGAGACCCAGCTTTCAATTACCCACAAATTGAGCGCACAGTAGGAATCCGAGTTGGATATCGGTGAGTCTGGAGAGGCCTCTCCAAACGACCGTGTTGCCTGGAGGTCCGTCATGAGCCCGAGCCAGATAGCCGCCGCCGGATGATATAGGCAGACAGGCTTTCCGCTGGAGGATCGGCTCCGTCTTTGTGCATCCGGTCGAGCAGTTGTAGTTCCAGCGAAGTGAAGATCAAACCTGGAGGCGCAGATGGACCCACGCGATTCATCATCGTCAGCCAGAATATTCGCCAGCTAGTTAGTCGATTCTGAAAAAGTGATTCTCAGGTGGGCAGAAGTTGAGTATTGCGGGCTTGCTGGCTTCGCAAGGCGAGCAGCGGGTTCCATACGCTCGTCACACAGGACAGAAAAATGCGCCAAAAAGCTCCGGGTTCCATACGCTCGTCACACAGGACAGAAAAATGCGCCAAAAAGCTCCGAGGAGCTTGTGGAAGTTCATTGCGGCGGCTGCCAGGATCGCGTTGATCGCATTTCCGGCAGCCCCCTTGAGCCGGTTGCGCTCCAGCCTGTGTTCGCTTTTCAGATGTCCGATGCTTGGCTCCACTGCGGCACGGCGTTTCATCCATCGCCAGTGCGCTAGTGGCGTTCTGCCTCTGCTCCGCTTATCGACATGCACCGCGACACCACCCTCGTAGTCGTGGCCGCGATAGCCCATGTCCACATGCACTTCACTCGCCATGTTACCGATTAAGTTATCGACCTGCTTCATCTGCTCATCCAGCGTGTGGCCATCATAAGGGTTTCCAGTAAAGCTCCTGGCGCCGACGAACCATCCGCCGCGGCTGCTCACCGCGACGCTGACCTTATTTCCGAACTCGTACTGCTTGCCGGCCTTGCCCTTGGCGATGCATTCCACTTCCGGCTCATGCACCGAGTAGATCTTGTTCTTGTCATGCCGCTGCTGGGCATAGATTCGATGCGCTGTTTCAAGCAGCTTGGCTAACTTGGGGGAAGGTATCTCAACCTGGCGCTCTATCTCGCGCATAACTCTTCCTAACTGGGTTTTCAGCTTGCGCGTGCAGGCCCGCGCGCGCTTCATCTGGCGGGCATGCGCGTAGCGGCTGGACTGCATCAACAGCCGGCGGCCGATATGCCGGTAACTCTGCTTGATGGTCAAGCCCTCTCTGCGCGCCGTTTTTACAAGCCGCTCGCGCATGCGTTGATAGAGCCTCGCGTCGGTTGGGAAACGAATCGCCTTTGTCTGCACGGTCGTGTCCACGTTGATGCGCTTTAACTCGGCAGGGCGGATAACGCGCATCGCCATTCCGGCTTCGATGGTGGCCCGAAGCATCTGCTCGGCCCCGGCTTCGCCCAGCCGCTGGCGCCAGCGCGTCATGCTCGATGGATCGATCGGCATCCGATGCGGAAAATACTTCATGCCGCTGAAGTGCTGCCAATAGGGATTTTCCACCCACGCGGCAACCACGTCTTCATCGCTCAGATCGCGCTCGTACTTCAAGTAATGCAGCGCCACCATCAGCCGCGTCGAGATGCCTGGCGCGCCCTGGCTGGGATGATAAGTGCCGCCCAGCGTCTCCTCGAACGACGCCCCATCGATCACAAGACCGAGACGAGCCAGCGGATGACTCAAGTCGATCAACTGCTCTAAATCAATCTGAAACAACTCTCGCTGTGGCCGCTTCCAATCCTGCTTGGGACGCAGTGTTATTTCCCAGAAAACACTTCGATTTCGACCCC
>JBEKPD010000095.1:0-23639 GCA_049521075.1 Occallatibacter sp. | reverse complement strand
GCTCAGCGCCCTTCGACGTCCAGGTAACTCCCGAACCGGCAAGCTGGCAACTGATGGCAATGGCGCTGATGGGCCTCCTAGCCATAATCGGCCGGAACTCCTACCGGCGCCAAACAGCAGCCTAGTCAGCATTTCTCGCGCGCGGCAAAGACATGGACGCCGCTATGCAAACAGGGGTCCCCCAAAATGGTCTTTGTTTCTTGGGGTCGGACACCGGCTGCGGCGGGGGCCTCGAGACCTTGCACGGCGCCTTGCGACTGAAAATCTGCCCTTTTCATGCCATTGGGACGGCTATGTGAAATACAGTATTGTTGTGGACCGTACGACCTATTCACCTGATTCGGATTGCTCCCCCCGCGCCGTATGCTTCTGCAGCAGTTATATTTTTATGTCTGCCTCGACGAGCTTTTGCACGGCGCTGGAGGTTGGCACGGATTCTTCAACCGCGTATCCCTCAGCTACTGTCACTTAGCTAATCACGGAAGTAATTTACTTCGATTCCCCAGCCGTACCGAGCGCCGCATGCGGCCAGCCATGTTGCCAGGTTAGTGTGGAGATTTGCAGCGCCGACTTTCCCGTCGCCGCGTCGTAGGCATGAAAGACGATGATGTCGTCCTCCGGCCGCACGAGGATCGACTCACCGCCTGGCCCCACCCAACGGCTGTTTGCCGTAAGCAGTACTGTTCCGCCGCCATTGAGCATCTGTATTCCATTGGAATCCATGTAAGGTCCTGTAACTTGGGTTGCACGGCCGACCATGGTGTGATAGGTGCTCTTGGTCCCGCGGCAGCAAAGGTCAAAGGAAACGAATAAGTAGTAGTAACTTCCATGGCGCACGATGAATGGCGCCTCGATCGCCTGCCAGTCTGGAGGTAAACCGGGCTTGGCGGGCTGTGCGTTTTCCGGCTTAACTCGTGAGGCAAGCGAATAGATCTTGGGATCTGCCGGGTCGGGCTTGCCTGTTGCGGAGTCGATGCGGCGCATCTTGATGCCGCCCCAGAAGCTTCCAAAGCTCAGCCACGGCTGACCTTTCGCATCGAGAACAATGTTCGGATCGATGGCATTGAAATTGTCGGCTGCCACCGATTCGAGCACCAGTCCTTGATCCTTCCACGCGTATTTCGGGCTGGTGGAATCCAGCGTCTCGTTGGTTGCTAGTGCGATGCCGGAGGCGTTGACCCCGAATGCGGAGTAAGCATAGTAAAGGTGGTACAGTCCGTGAAAATAGGAGATGTCGGGGGCCCAAAGCTCTTTGGTGTGCGGGCTTGCTTGGCGGATCCACGCCGGAATCTCGTCAAAGATATGCCCGCAGAGTTTCCAGTCGGTCAGGTTCTTTGAGCAACGCACCGGGAGCTGTCCCCCGCCGGGGGCTAGTCCCGTGGCGAACACGTAATAGGTTCCGTTCTCAAGAGCGATTGACGGGTCGTGTGTGAACGGGTAGTCTCCGCTGAGAATAAGTGCTTGCGGCTTCTGGCCGATAAGAGCTGGCGAAACCAGCAAGATTATGATTGCTAGGAATTGGCAGATACGGCGCATGATCAGCCCTCCATTCGTAGTGCGGTTGGTCACGTGGACCCTCCAAAAATCGACAGCAACTCCATATGTGGGGCTGCTGTCGGGAAATGCCGATTATTTTATGTATGGCCAACCATCAGAGGTAAAGCCGAGACGGTTCAAACCGAGGGTGGGCGTGCCGTTGTTGTTGCCGTCATAGTAGTGATAGACGAGCGTGGGCAGCGACTCGGAACCGCTACTGCCGGTGTCCGTAAAAACACTGGCGCCGCCGGGACCATAGATGTTGCTATGCGAGCTAATCAGGATCGTGCCGCCTCCGGAGGTCAGTGCAATACCACCACGATCCACGAATGGCCCTGTTGGCGAGGTGGAACGGCCGACTATCTCGCGATAAGTGCTGGAAGTTCCCTGGCAGCACACGTTGATCGGCGCGAAATAGTAGTAATACTGCGTGCCGTTGAAAACGTAGGGATAGATGAACGGCCCCTCCTCACCTGCCGCACGATAGGCAACCTTGGTCCAGGTGCTGCTGTTGCTCGAAACGGGAAAACCAACCGTGCTCGAGGACGTTGCTGTCGATGGAGTTTGCAATTGCAGTACGCGAATGCCGTCTGACCAGGAGCCGTAAACGAGCCACCAGTTGCCGCTCGCATCTACGAATGGCGCCGGATCAATCGCGTTCCACGTTGTGCCTGCTGCGAAGGCCCATGGATTGGGCGACGGAACCGCGCTGGGGGTGCCACTCCACGAGGTGACGACATAACCCTCGTCCGTCCACGGCCCGTATGCCGTCGTGCTGGTGGCCAGGCCGATTACCGCTTCGGCGCCGGTAGAGGGCTCGTAGGGAATGGCGTAGTACTGGTAATACGTTCCGTTGGCGTAGAGCAGACTGGGCGCCCATGTGTCGATGTTCTTGCCGTTGTTATCGGAGGGCGGCGTCTGCAAGCCGGACCATGAAGGGAAATCCGGCCCGATAATCGGGCAATGGACGTCGTTGGTTATCCAGGAGGTGCCCTCGGCCGCATTGCAGGCGCCATAAGGCGTGCTCAACGTGGTGTAAGAGAACGTGCTCATATCCGTCGAGTAAGCCAGCGTCTGATGCGTTCCGTAGAGCCAGTAAATATGAGTCGACGGGTCCTGCAGCATGTAGGGGTCGTGAACGTAGATTCCGGTCCCGGTTACCGCGATCGGGGCGGGGTAAGCAGCATTGCCTGTCGAAGCCAGCTCCCACTCCTGGCAGGTGCAGCCCGGTCCCGACGCGGCGCGCTCACCCTGATCGATGGTGGACGATGTGGTGATTCCCGAATTAGCGACTTCTAAATACAACTCGCTGTTGCTGTTGCGGATCAGGTAATTGCCGTCGGTGAGCTTGTAGAAGAGCCAAAGGTGATCGATAGTCCCATTGTCGGAGTACTGCAGCACCTGCGCTCCTGTGGACGTGGAAGCGTTAAGGATGCCTATCACCTGGTGGGTGAGCATGTCTTCGATGTTGTAGGTATTGTTGCCCATGGGCATGAAATGCCAGTCGATGTCGCTGGTGGTGGTGCCGGATGGCTCCTGAACGACATTCGTTCCGGCGGTCTGGCTCTGACCGGAGATGCCCAGTACCATGCCGCTGACTAAGTTGGTCAACGTGTATTGGTTGGAATCGTCGACCGTCGTCAGCGTGCCCATGTCATAAGTCTGCCCGCCTCCGCAATTGCTACCCGTGCAGCCGCCGCCTCCGCTGCTACCGTTGCCACCTCCGCAGCCGGACGTTGTCAAAACAATCCAAGCGGCAACCAGTGCCACCGCCGACGCAAAACGAATAATCATTTTCAAGATTCCCGCCTGTTAGTAATTTACTTTTCGAATTCTTCTTCGGCGCACTTAGAAATGAGCCTGGAGAATGTGGCGCGGCGGTAATTGCTTATCGCCGCGCCGGTTAGAGTAGAGTTTCAGAAACAACACATCCAGGAAACGGCAATTAGAAGTTGAGTTTTAATCGGAATTGTGAGGTTCTTCCTCCTGCCAGATCGCTACCGATTTGTCCAACGTTGTTTTGCGTGTTGAAGTTCAGATTGGAAACCGGACGAGCCCAGTAGTGACGGTTGAACACGTTGAACATGTCGGCACGGAATTCGAGGTTGATCCCTTCATGCACAGCAAAGGCCTTGGCAAGCCCCATGTCCTCGCTCTTCCAGGGAATCCAACGGATATCCGCCGAGTTGCGCGGCATCGTGCCGAACTGCCATGGATTGCCCTCGCCTGACGCTCCGACACCATTCGGATCGCGATTCGCGGCCCAATTTGGATCGTAAAACGTGGCGCAATTAAAGTAGCCGGTTTGGCAGGCTGTCGATGTGGCTGGATTGTTGCTTGCGGCGGTGCCAAACTGGAAGTTCAGCGGGTTCTTGAAAGCAGGATTCTTGACCGGTTTTCCGGCAACACGATCGAAACGCACGCTCGAGTTTTTGCCCGGAATGCCGGTGGCGCCAAAGATACTCATTGGCTGGCCGCTCTGGTAATGCAGAATTCCTGAGTAGCTCCAATTTGAAACTACCCAATCTACCGGGCGCGGAGCAGTGGAAAGCAACTTCTTGCCCTTGCCGACAGGCAATTCATAGATGTAGCTCACCGCAAGATTGTTAGGTGTATCTTCGCTGCTGACCGCTTTTTCGGCACGCAGGTTTTCCGGATCTTGCACAGCGCCGCCGTTCTGCAGCGTGCTCCAGTAAGGCTGAATCACATCCGCATCGGTGAGCGTTTTTGAGAAGGTGTAGGAGGCCAGAATATTCAGGCCATTGTTGAATTTCTTGTCGAGTCTTGCCTCAACCGCTTCATAGGTGGACTGTCCCAGGTTCTGCAGGTAGCTGTCCATGTTGATGTACTGAATCTGCGGGAACGGACGCAACGCCTGCGATATGGGCTCGTTGATCGGCCAGGTACAGGCAGGCGGTCCTGCGGGGCAACTGAAGTTAGCGTATGGCTCAATAGAGTTGACGCCGAATCCGCCTTGGGCGTTGGGCGGGTAGTAGGCCCAATTGTTGAGCCAGTCGCCAAGCGCCATGTACTTATCAGGCATGTCGTTTAAGAAGTCGAGCATGGCGTGCAGGTGCGTCGCGTGATTGCCCAGATAGCCGAGGGTGACTGTGGTGTGCGGGTTGATTTCATACTGCGTTTCGAGAGCCCAGTTTTCGACCATGCCTGGCCGTCCGTTGGTCGGCGCTACATAATCGGCGCTGATGCTGGTGCCATCGAGCTGGTTGGGACTGAGGTCGGGCTTGGTCGCCAATGCCTGCAGGCCATTGTCGAGCGGCACGCCGTCCAGCGGGTCTGTGGTGAAGAGATTCCCCGAAACCGTAAATCCCTGTACTGTGCCCTGACCGTAGTCGGCATAGACAAGCGGACCGTAGTAGATGCCTGCGCTGCCGCGCAAGACAGCCTTGTTGCTGAACATGGGTGGCTGCCACGCGAAGCCTACGCGCGGTTCGAAGTCTTTCCTGTAGACCGAGCCCCAGGTTTCATTCACGCTGCCGTTCCGGCCCGTGCCTTTGCCGGCAAAGACAAGCGCGCCCCTTGCCTGCGGATAATCGCCTGCGGTCGTCGCCGCGTCGACCATGTTCGGATCCCAGATAGCCGTATCGCCGTCCGCTTCGTGCCGTGGCGTCTCATAGCTCCAGCGGACGCCATAGTTGATGTTCAGGTGTGGAGTTGCCTTCCAGCTATCACCCGCAAAAAGCGCGCCATAATGCGAAATCCAGCGTGGCGCGTGCAGGTCACTGAGATTCGAAGCCAAACCAGTTTCACCGATCAGGAAGGCGGCAAAGGCGTTGCCATCCGCTCCCCAGAAGTTTTCGTCCGATGCGGTTTGGTTGGGCCAGAACTGGAAGCAGCCGGCGTTGCCGCTGCACGTGCCACCGATGCTGCTCACCCAGGAGTATTGGTGATACTGCGCTTCGCCGCCGAACGTGAAGCTGTGCGCGCGGTACTGCCAGTGGAGCACGTTATTCAGTGCGATGGTGTTGTCAACGTCGGTCGAATCCTCTTGCTGTCCCATACCCCCGAACGTGTTGCTGATGAACTGGAAGACAGGGAAATCGTTGCTGAAACCGTTGGCAATGCCGAACGTCTGATCCCAGTCGGTGCCCATCATGGAGGCCTTGGATTTGTTGATGTTGTTGGAGCGGTTGCCGCCCAGCGTAAGGACGTTGACCAGATTGGGAGTAGCCGTCCAATTCCAGCCGGCGCGCAGATACGAACCCCTTTGGTCGACCGTTCCGCAGCAGGTCTGGATCGGCGGCGGCAGATTCGAGTTGCCGCCGGAGTCGGTGTTCTCGCGATATTGCAAAAATGCCCATATCTTGTGCTTGTCGCCAAGGTTCTGATCGAAGCGCACACTGTAGGCTGTGTTCGCAAGCGTGCCGCGCGAGCCCGGACCGTTATACACGTAGTTGTAGATGCCGCTGCCTGGAACTTCCTGCTGCGCCAGAGGCATCAGGTATTTACTCACGAACATCTTCGCGAGGTTGCTTTCGCGCGTGATCGGAATTTTGTTAGTCGGCGCGCCGGAAACAGTGTAATTGGGCGCCGTTCCCGTAACCGTCTGTCCGAAACCGGCATAACGGCAGGGCTGTGCGGTGTTGTCATATTGCGGGTCCATGATCTCGCCGGAGTAGACTGTTTCACCGCATGTTGGTGAGGTTCCCAGCGCACCGCCCAGCAGTGACGAAAAGTCGAAATACGAGCCGTTGCTGCCCAACTCGGCCGGTGTCGGCAACAAGCTTTCGACTGGACCGCCGTAGTTTTGATGCCACTGTTCGAAGTTGAAAAAGAAAAAGCTCTTGTTGTGGCCGTTGTAAAGGTGGGGTATGAAAATCGGGCCGCCAGCATTGGCTCCATAATCTTCCTTGGTATCGGCAAGCTTTTGAAGCTCTTCTGCACGCGTCGCTCCGGTCGCTTGAAAGGCCTTTCCTTTCTGGAACCAATCCAACGCATCGAACGCGGCGTTTTTGTAGAACATGTACGCTGTGCCGTGATAGTTATTGGTGCCGCCTTTAGTGCTAAAGTTGGCCAAACCGCCCGTGGTGCGGCCTTCCGAGATGGGAGCGTTCGCAACGCTGATGTGAAACTCATAAACCGCTTCGATTGAGGGATTGACGATTCCAAAACTGCCTGAACCGTTTTCTTCACGGTTGGTCGTGATGCCGTCAAGCAAGAAGTCGGTGCCGAGTTCCTGGCCTCCGGCGATTTTGATCGTGTCGGTGCCACTCGATGCCTGGCCAAATCCGGCGACGCCCGGAGCTAGAAATTCAAGCGCTTCAGGTGAACGGAAGCCGCTCACCGAGAGGGGAAGTTTGTCCTCCTGCTGGGGGGAAATTTCAGCGTCGATTTCAGAGGACTCGGTTTCAAGCCCTGTTTCACCGCCCATTACACTAATCGTTACCGTTGCCGCGCCAACGGCAAGGTTTACATCGAAGGCCGTTGTTGTTCCAACAGCGATCACCACATTGTGATCGACCACTGTCTGAAAGCCCGCAGCTGTTACTGTTACTTCGTATCTTCCCGGACGTATCGCGGGCAGGCTGTAATAGCCGCTTGCCGCGCTTACTGCCGAGTAGACTGTTCCCGTGTCAACTCCCGTGAGCGTGATTTTTGCGCCCGGTACGGATTTGCCTACTGGGTCAAGTACGGTTCCCGCAAGGGCTCCCGTATCCAACTGGGCCAATACGGTTGTGGGGATGCCCACAAGCAGGCCCAGCAACATCATCCAGAGCCATGTTCGTGCAGCGGACCGTCGCTGCGGCCTGCGGAATGCGCGCCTCTGATTTCCAAGCTGTATCATTTGCAGTTGCCTCCCGTTGTAGAGCCGCCGATCGGGGGTCTTCTCCCGTGGAGCTTGTTTTTTTGCCGCCACGGTTTCAATTGCACCGTATACTTCGGTGCGAACCTGATGCAGGCGGCAGATTGCATCAGGTTTCAGCCCATTTCTCCGCTCAGTCTGTTTCGTTGGTGAGATTCTCTGTCTCGTCCACCGGCAGAGCTGTTCGTTTTGTTGGAGCTCGTCCCCGAGTAAACGCTTACTGTAATGCCGATTTCAACCCCTTGGTTGCTTCTGCCGCAGGTTTTGCTCTTCCAAAACGTTTCTCGCTGACTTGTGCGGCCGCCGATCCGGGAAGAAAACTCGCCCTCATCGCCGGTCATGGCGGAGACCGATCCGGATCGTCTACTGGAAGCTCCGCGCGCTTGCGGACGACGTTAGCGGCGCGGTTGTCCTGCAGAGCCTTACTCTCGGATCTCATTCTCAGAAAATTCTGCATGGCGTCCTGCGCCTGGCCCTGATCGTGAAGTTTGCGATAGATCTGCGCCAACTTATAGTAGGAGCTCATGGCGCGGTCATTGGCTGGGTCGGCGGCGATCGCCTGCTTGAATTGGCCAATAGCGTCCTGATCCTGCTCCAGATCCATCAGGCCGTCGCCGAGGTAATAGTGTGCATCGGCAAGTGTAGGGTCGGCTTTTAACGCGCGGAGCAAAAGCTCGGTGCCCTCCGCGGGATTCTGGTTCCGGACTAGCAGGCTGCCCAGCTTGTACATGGATGTGGCTGCGTAAGGGTCGACCTGGAGTTCGTTGCGGTACTCAGCTGCCGATTTGTCGACGTCCCCGGCAATCCAATAATGATCTGCCAACTCCTCGTGCAATCCAGGTTGCGCGGGCGCCATCTCGACGGCGCGTTTGAACTCTTTGATCGCTTCGTCGTTGCGATAGGCCTGCGCGTAAGCCTCGCCCAGGATTTGGTGCACACGTACCGAATCGCGATTCACGAGGAACATGGCCTCGTAGGAGGCATTGGCCACAAGCAGATAGGCGCGACCGCGATGGTAGAGAATATCGACGTCCTTGGGATCAAGCGCGTAGGCTCTATCGAGCGGCGCAATGGCGCCCGCCGCATCGTTGGCGGCCAATCGGCAAACTCCCAGCCACATGAATCCTTTGGCACCGTGCGGATCCAGGCGTGTTTCACGGAGCAGGCGGGTTTCCGCGTCCTTGAAGTGATTCTGGCGGTAAGCGATGATGCCCAGGAACAGATTGGCTCCGCGCAGAGATGGCTTCAACTGCAGGGCTTTTTTCAAGGCTTTCGTGGCCTCGTCCAGCTGACCCGCCTGGAATAATGCAAGGCCAAGATTGAGGTACCCTTCGGCAAAAGTCGGCGCGTACTGCGTTACAGTGGAGTACGCCGTGACCGCTGCGCTGAAATTTCCCGCCGCCATGGATTCGCCGCCTTGCTGCATTGCTTGGCGAGTAGTTTGATCCAGGACCGCTTGCGCAGGGGCCACGCACCCTGGACCCAGAACAGCGAAGCCAACCCCAAAGAGCAGACTCCTGCGGATGCGTCTTTGCGGCAAAATCCTCGCCTTGGGGACCTTTGCGTCCATTCCGAACTGGTAGGCAAGCAGACTGATGGCTTGGCTCCTAGCGATAGTTCTCAGCATGCTTTTCGTCCAGTCGCAAGCCGGGCCCACAAACGCGCTTGTCCCTAAAACAATTCTGCAGCCGTCCGCTGAGCGGCGGCTAGACCGGACTTGCGTATGCTGATTCAAAAACACCGAGATTCGATCACCAACCCACTGCATTTGTCACGCTATTAACGGCTTAGTGGCCCGTTAAGCGCAGTTAGACGTTTGTTTTCATTGGTTTAGCTATACGCTCCTGAAGGAGTTTTTGGCGCAAAACAGGGACGTTAAATGGAGCGCCCAACGTAATTTGACCGGTGGTATAGTAGGGAACTGGAAAGGAACTGAGGCAGGATGTCGAACGCGGGACAATCCGCGCTTCGGGAGTCGGAGGTGTTAGGCCCCCATCAGACAGTGCTGGTGCGCCAACACCTCGAGGACGTTTTGATGAGTCACGCGTTTGCCGGCAGCAAACGTACTCAAGATTTTCTCCGCTTGATCGTAGGGCATGCTCTACAGGGGGAATCCGCCAGTCTTCGGGAGCGCATGATTGGGGCGGAAATGTTCGGACGCCCCGTCAGTTACGACACGGGTAACGATTCCATCGTGCGCGTCAGGGCGAACGAAGTCCGGAAGAAGCTCGCGCAATACTATAGCGAGCTAAAAGGTAAGAAACCTACGGTCCATATTGAACTTCCCAGTGGATCGTATGTGCCCAGGTTCATCTTTGAGCCCGTTGAGGCCATGGCCCCGCCGCAAACCGGCGCTGCTGTCTCCGGGCTTGTTAAGCAGCACAGCGGCAAGTCCGACGCTCCTACCGGCTCACCGGTCCCCGTCCACAAGCGCCCACGCGTCCTGCGCATCGTTGCCGGCGCTGCGCTCGCGCTTATTCTGCTGGCGGCAATCGGATTCCTCATCTTCACGAAATGGAGGGGCAACGCCAACGCGGAGACGGATCTGCGCTCCATCGCAATCCTGCCGCTGGCTAACCTCTCCGGCGACCCGCAGCAGGACTACTTTGCCGATGGCATTACCGAGGAACTGATCAACGACCTTGGCCAAGTTTCGACTCTGCGCGTCATCTCTCTCACCTCTTCATTGAGCTACAAGGGAACGCACAAGAACCTGCCTGAGATCGCGCGCGAGCTCAACGTGCAAGGGGTCGTCGAGGGCGGTGTGGTGCGCGACGGCAATCAAGTCCGTATCAGCGTTCAGTTGATCGACGTCAGAAAAGACAGGCCTGTATGGGCGCACACCTATGTTCGCGACCTCACCAGTGTGCTGGCGTGGCAGGGAGAGGTGGCACGCGCCATCGCCGACGAGATCAGCGTCGACGTGACTCCGCAGGAGCAGGCGCGCCTCGCGCACAAAGCAGCGATCGATCCCGAAGCGCAGGATCTCTACCTGCACGGAATTCTGCTGCGCGACGGGAACGACTGCAAGAACGCCATCACCTATTTTGACCGCGCCATCGAGGCAGATCCAGGCTACGCCCAGGCGCATTCCGCATTGGCTACCTGTTACGGAATGCTGGGCGAATCCGGCCGCATGACCTACACCGAAGCGCTCGCGCAGCAAAAGGCAGAGGCGCTCAAAGCCATCGAACTGGATGACTCGCTATCCGAGGCCCACGCCGAGCTGGCCAACACCGCGATGACACGCGACTGGGACTGGCAGACAGCAGCTGTGGAATTTCGCCGCGCGCTCGAGCTCAATCCAAATTCCGCGACGAACCACGAGAAATACGCTTTCTACCTCGTGCGCACTGCCCACCCGCGGGAAGCCGCTGCCGAAATCGAGCGTAGCGTAGACCTCGATCCGATCTCAGGTAGTACGCTCCATGCCGAGGGCTTTATCTACTACTTTGCCCGCCAGTACGACCGCGCCTTGGCGGTGACGCGAACCGCGCGCGGACTGGGGATCAATCTTCCTGACTGGAGTTTTCTTGCCGGCGATATCTACGCCGAATTGGGCAAATACCCTGAGTCGATCGCAGCCTTCATCAAGTCGGGCGACGGCCCGTATTCCCTCGGTCATCTCGGCAACGTCTACGCGCGCGCCGGCCAGAAAAATGCGGCGATGCAGTCCATCGCGCGTCTTCAGAAGCATGTCGAGCAAGACGGCGTGGGACGATATGAGATTGCATTGGTCTACGCGGGCCTGGGCGACAAGAAGAGCGCTTTTCAGTGGCTGGAAGATGCCTATCGTGCGCACGACGTAGGGTTGGTCTATCTCAAAGTCGATCCCTGCCTCGATCCGCTGCGCGGCGACACTCGATTTGACAGCCTGCTCAGGCAAGTCGGACTCGCCACGGCACCGGCAGTAAACAAATAATCGAGGCAGCGTATCAATAACCCACTGTTGCTTCAGGCACGGTCAACGATTCCCGATTGATTCAGCCATGAGATAAAATTGCGGCCATGACTTGGCGAAAATGGTCTGGGGTGTCGCTTTCGATCGCTATCTGCTGTGTTGCGATCTTGGCTCAGACGAATATCCAGGACCAAACCAGCGCGATCGTCACCTCGCTGCGAACGAGAAACTACGCTGCAGCACTCAACCTGCTGGAACATGCGCTGCGTGACTCTCCGGGTGACGCGCAGCTTTGGACATTCGAGGGACTTGCCTACTCCGGCCAAGGAAAGAAGACGGAGGCCCTGGCGTCATTTCACAGGGCACTAAAGATCTCCCCGGAGTATCTGGCCGCCTTGGAGGGCGCCGCTCAGTTGGAGTTCGAGGCTGGAGACAGCGGAGCTGAGGCGTTGCTGCGGCGCGTCGTCAAGCTGGTTCCCAACGATCCGACCGCGCACATGATGCTGGCAACGCTCGCCATGCGCATGCACGACTGCGCGGAGGCTGTTGCGCAATTCGAGCAATGCGGTTCGCATCTTGAGTCAGAGCCTTCCGCAATGCGCCAGTACGGATTCTGTCAGGCAAAGTTAGAACACTACGAGAAGGCTGAGGAGGTTTTTGAGCGGTTGGCGGTTCAGCCGGGTGACGATCCGCACGATCTGGAGCGCGTGGCTGCCACGCAGCTTGCACTGGGCAGGCCCGCCGATGCGTTGCGCACTCTTGAAACCGCTCTGGCCGGCCACCCATCAGCGGTCGTGCTGTCGCAGGCGGCAGAGGCCTATGAGGAAGAGAAGAACACTCCACAGGCGGTGAGTCTGCTGCATAGGGCTATTGTCGAAAACCCGCGAGACACCGATCTCTATTTGCAGTTCGCCGACATCGCCTTTGTGCACCAGTCATTCCAGGTCGGTGTCGATATGCTGACGGCCGGGCTCAAAATCGTGCCCGATGCAGCTGCACTTTACGTTGCGCGCGGGGTTCTGTACGTGCAAATGGCTGACTACGACCACGGGGAAGCGGACTTCGAACAAGCCGAAAAGTTGGATCCACAACTGACCGTCAGCGAGGCCGCGCGTGGAATGGTTGCCGAGCAGCAGGACGATCTGGACAAGGCGCTAGCGGTGGTGCGGGAAAAGTTGCGCGAGAATCCCAATGACGCGATGCTCCTTTTTGTCGAGGCCGATATCCTGGCCGAGCGAAACCCTGATGTCGGCAGTCCAGAGTTCGAGTGCGCTGTAGCCACCGCGCGGAGAGTCTCGGAGTTGCAGCCGGGGATGACAGACGCCGAGGACCTTCTTGCCAAGCTCGATCTACAGGCCGGAAACAACGAACGCGCGGTAGATGAATCGCGTGACGCGCTGCGCCGCAACCCTGACGACCAGCCCGCGCTCTATCACCTGATTGTCGGACTGCGGCGGACGGGGCACAAAGATGAGCTGCCCCCTCTCTTGCAGCGGCTGGCGGAACTGCGCCAGAAAGCGACCCACGAGGAAGGTGAGCACAACCGGTATAAGCTGATCGAACAATCCGGCGCGGATTCCACAGTTGGAAAGTAGGGGATTACAGTATTGGCGGGCCCGCTGCCCGGTGCAAAGATAAACACTATGTCAAAAAGAGATCATATGAAGATCACACGCCGCTCGTTTGTCTCAGCCGCCACCGGCGCTGTTTTGTTTCCATGGGAGCGGATTGCTCAAGCGCAGCAGCAGGGGGGCATTGCCTCGCGGGGAGTCAAGGCCCAGGCCCGGCCCCCAGCCTCGGGCCGGCCATTCAACGCGCATTTTGTGAATGTGGCTCACGACGCCGGGCTCACGATTCCCACCATCTACGGTGGGATTGAAACCAAGAAGTACATCCTCGAAGCCAACGGCTGCGGATGCGCCTTCATCGACTACGACAACGATGGTTGGATGGATATTTTTCTACTGTGCGGTACGCGGCTCGACGGAGCCCCGCCGGAAGCCACCAACCGTCTCTACAAAAACAATCGCGATGGAACATTCACCGACCTAACGGAGCAGGCCGGGCTGCACGCGGTTGGCTGGGCCAATGGCGTCTCGATCGGCGACTACAACAACGACGGATTCGAAGATATCTTCTGCACCTACTTTGGAGAGAATCGCCTGTATAGGAACAACGGCAACGGAACTTTTACCGATGTGACGCGCGAAGCTGGGCTTCTGCGAGGAGAGACGCGCTGGGGCGCCGGCTCGAGTTGGCTCGACTACAACCGCGACGGCCATCTGGATCTGTTCATCTCCAACTACATCCGCTTCGATCTCGCCAAGGCGCCCGTGCCAGGCGCATCTTCCACATGCAACTGGAAGGGGGTCCCCGTAAACTGCGGACCTCGCGGCCTGCCCACCGGACGCCATCTGCTTTACCGGAACAACGGTGATGGCACCTTCACCGACGTGACCAAAGAAAGCGGCATTGCCGCGGCTACCGAAAGTTACGGCATGACCGTCGTAGCCGCCGATTTCGACGAGGATGGTTGGACCGATATCTTCGTGGCCTGCGATTCCACGCCGAGTCTGCTGTTCATGAACAACCATGACGGCACGTTCCGCGAAGAAGGAGTCATGCGTGGCGTGGCGCTCAGCGACGATGGCATAGAGCAAGCCGGCATGGGCGTGGGCATCGGCGATTACGATCTGCGTGGCCATCTGGATCTCTTCAAAACGCATTTCATGGGCGATACTGCCGGCATCTTTCACAACGATGGTACAGGCAACTTTGACGACTACACGCGCACAGCGAAGATTGGGGTAGAAACTCGCTACGTGAGCTGGGGAACCGGATTTGCCGACTTCGACAACGACGGGTTCCCGGACGTTCTTGTCGTCACCGGCAGTGTTTACCCTGAGGTTGAGCGCAAATTACCTGACTATCCGTACAAAACTCCTTGCGTGCTTTTCAGAAATTTGGACAATGGGACTTTCGAGGAGCTTGGCCGCGAGGCCGGGCCGGGAATCGCGGAGAAGCATCCGGGACGAGGCTGCGCATTCGGAGACTTCGATAACGATGGCGACATCGATGTTGTGATCATTAACATGAACGAGCCGCCAACACTGCTCCGCAACGACCTTTCCGGTCATCAGAACTGGATCAAGGTTTTCCTCGAAGGCTTGAAGTCAAATCGAAGCGCTATCGGGGCGCGCGTGCTCGTGCATTACGGAGGCAAGGTGCAAGCTCAGGCAAGAGTAAGCCAATCCAGTTACTACTCATCCTGCGATCCGCGCTTGCACTTTGGACTTGGTGAGTCGAAGACCGTAGACGTCGAAATCTTCTGGCCAAGCGGCCAGCACGAGGTCTTGAGAAGCGTGCCTACGAACCAGCTCATTACTGTGCGCGAAGGCGCCGGCATTGTGCAGAACCGCGGCTGGAGCAAAAGTTAAAGCGGACTCGTCTTCTAAGTCACACAGATATCCCCACCTTTCGGTTTAGATTCTCTCCATACATTCGTAGTACATCTGACCCATTGCCTATTCTCTCCAACGGGGATGAACATTGGCGGTGCGAGAAAACTCGCAATTCGACAAGGGAAATGAGCTTACGTTGTTTCGTAATCGTCGGCAGTCCCCGGCTCCGCGACGGTAAACGTATACTCGGCCCCCGAAACTTTTCATTGGCAAACCAATTGAGGAGGCACCGAATGCAGGCAAGAAATAGGTTCAGATTCTATGCATGGCTATTGCTGGTTCTAGGTTGTACATCGGCCGCCTTTGCGCAGTTCACCAGCAGTCTGCAGGGTACTGTGCAGGATACATCAGGTGCGGTAATCGGCAGAGCCAGTATCCAACTGATCAACGACGCCACCGCCACTGGGGTCTCCACGACTGCCGATGTTTCGGGCAACTTCCGCTTTGTGGACTTAGCGCCTGGGTCCTACACCCTGAGGGTGTCGGCAAGCGGTTTCTCGAAGGTCGAGACTCACATTACGCTCTTGACGGAGCAGAACCTGAATTTACCCCCAATGCAATTGAAGGTCGGGGCGGCTGCGGAATCGGTCACAGTGACAACGGAAACGCCGGTTGTAGACACGGCAGATAACCGCAACGAGATGACGCTTGAAAACTCGGGTGTAGCCGAGTTGCCGGTCGCCGGGCGGAATCTGGTCACGCTGACAACCCTAGCGCCGGGCGTGTCTGGGCTGGGAACCATGGGCGGCGGGCAGCCCGGCCAGGCAGGTACACCGGGTTCAGGTGTCGATAATTACTCCACCGAAACGCAGGTGGATGCCAGCGCCAACGGACAGGGACAGATGTCGAATATGTACGTCATCGACGGTCTCGACGTAACCAGCGGCATCCGCCAAGGCGTGCTGAATCTGACGCCCAACCCTGAATCCATTCAGGAAACCAGCATCCAGGTCAACACCTACTCTTCGGAATACAGCCGCGCCAGCGGCGTTGAAGAGGTCTTGACCACCAAGTCCGGCTCCGATCGGTTCCACGGCTCGGTCGCCGACTGGTACGACACTGAGCAGATGTTCGCCAAGACGCACTTCTCTGGACCCAAGTACCTGCCGTTTCACGGCAACAACATATCGGGCGCGGTCGGAGGGCCGGTGATCCCGCACAAACAGTTCTTCTTTTACTTCGCCATCGAGCCGTTGCGCGAGTCGTTGGCGACCAACTCGTCGATCAGCTTCGCTGATCCGGCTTTCCTGGCTTGGGCCAAAACCAACTACCCCAGCACCGTTGGAACAGGTGTGCTCAACACGTATGTTCCAGTCGATGTGACTGGTGTAGTGGTGTACCAGACAGGCGCTTCGCTTTTTCCCACCACCTGTGGCACCGCCGCTACTCACAACCTGCCTTGCACCTTGCAGGTGGCAGACACCGGCAACTTCAGCGCATCGCAGATTCGCAACGGCACACAGTATTTCGGCCGCTTGGACAAGGTATTTAAGAACGACAGAATCTATGGCAGCATCTACCGGACGCTGCTCAACTACGGTGCTGCGTCCTCAATCCCGGCCTTCACCGCTTTAGATAACAATTGGCAGATTGCCAGCCAGGTCAACTACGAACACACCTTTAAGCCCAGCACCATTAACGAATCCATCTTCGGATTCAACCGTGTAGAGGGCACGTTGGGCAGCGGCGCCCAAAACTATGCCGTTCCGTCGATTGCCGTGACGGGAATCAATACCGAAGACGGACAGGCTTTCGGAACCGGTTTTGCCCAGGGGGACTTCATCCAGCACAACTACCACTGGCGCGATGTCCTCACTCACGTGCGCGGCGCGCACACGTTGCGCTTCGGCTACGAGGGGTGGATTGGCGACGATGTGGAGCCCTTTCAGGGTCCGTACTCTCAGCCGTCATTCCACTTCGACAATCTCCTTGCACTGGCCCAGGATGCTCCTCACACCGAAGGCGGCGTGATGTACAGCCCGGTCGCCGGGGTCGAGCAGCTCTGGTCGTGGGATGCGGCCGGCCGCACATGGGGACTCTTCGCCGAAGACACCTGGAAGGCGAGCAGAAATCTGACGCTAACGCTGGGCCTGCGCTGGGACGATAGCGGAAACCCATGGTCGAAGAGTGCCTCCACTGTATTCGGTAACTTTTACCTTGGGCCGGGCCAGACGCCTCAACAACAGATCGCGAATGGGTTTGCCAAGGCAACTCACAATGCTCTGAATCACGCCGTGACGGATCTGCTGAGCCCTCGCATCGGCTTTGCCTGGGACGTCACGGGAAGAGGCAGTACGGTTGTTCATGGAGGCTTTGGCATCTACAACGACTGGCTCACACAGGCCAACGTGCAGGAGGAGTTCCGCGGCAGCCCGCCGGGCGAAGTTGAGCCAACCTTCACCATTGGCACATCGACGCCGCCAGTCTTTAAGCTGGGAACATCAAGTACGCCGCCATTCGGATTCACATTCCCGGCATTGGTAGGTTCGCCAATATGCCCTCTGGTCAACGGAAACCTGCCGCCTGACGGCTGTTTGGACTCGCAAGGCGGTATCGTGGGCGCCGAATTCGGTATCGGGGCTATCAATCCGAACCTGCTGTCTCCCAAGGCGAATATCTGGTCGGCAACCGTGGAGCAGAAGGTCGGCAGAGACTTCGCTGCCAGCGTCGGCTATGCGGGATCGCATTCTTATAACTTGGTGGGAGGCGGCAACCAGGCAGGGTTGGTCAGCTACGGAACGGACATCAACGCCTTTGCCGGCGATCTGTTCACGAAGCCCGCACCGAGCCGCTTGAATTCTAGCTTCGGTTCGATTGCTTACGCGAACAACGACCGTTACGGTAACTACGAAAGCGTGTTCTTTGATTTCAAGGGGCGGTTTGCGCGGAGCGGCTTCGTTGAGGCCTCGTATACGCGCTCTGAGTCTAAGGACGACGCCGGCGTTTACCCAGCTGAATCCACGCCGTCGACGTATTACGGTCCGTCGGATTGGGATGTGCCCAACCGGTTCTCACTCACGTTCAACTATGAAATCCTTGGTCTGGAAAACGGCAAAGGCGCTGCGGGCATCCTTTCGTCGGGGTGGGGCGCTAGCGGAACCAGCATCTATCAAAGCGGCTACCCGACCATAATCAACACCACTGCACCGTTCGCTCCTATTTGCAAAGACGGAACTAATCCCTCGGTTACAAAGGTCTGGTGTTCCGCTTCCAATCCGGCGGTCTCTTATGCCCCTGGCAGTGGAGATTACAATGCCGATGGTGACAACGCCGATTTTCCGGATGTTTCCAGCTATAACGAAGGAAACTCCAAGAGCGCATTTCTCAATGGCGTCTTTACTTCGAGCCAGTTCTCGTCTCCAGCGACCTTCGGCAACGAAGGCAACGAGAAGGCTAATCCGTTCCGTCAACCTAACTTCATCGAAACGGATATGAACATCTACAAGGTCACCCGGCTGAGAGAGGGTCTTGACTTCCAGGTTCGCTTTGAGTTCTACAACCTCTTCAACCGTGTAAACCTCACCGGATTCGACAGCAATCTGGCCGACAGTGGAGGCAATTTCGACAAAGCAACTCAACAGCAACTGCCACGCAACTGGCAGCTTGGCGGAAGGTTCACCTTCTAGGAACATTGCTGCAACCGAACCAACCGGTCCTGCCGCTTGCATACAGGCGGCAGGACCTTCTTGTTTCTTGCGCAGAGTCAGAGGCCCAACGAGCAAAGCCGGATCGAAACGTTTGACCTGACTTCCTCGTGCCCGTATCATCAAATCTAGCGGCAAGTTGCGTTTTGTTCAGTAGCCGTGCCCTTCGGGCGGGGTAGCTCAGTTGGTTAGAGCGTGGGATTCATAACCCCAAGGTCGACGGTTCGATCCCGTCTCCCGCCACCAATCCATCATCCAATAAAATCCTAGTTAGTCCTAAATCCAGCATAAAAGTTGGATTTTCTTTGTTTTATCGTCTAGAGAAGGGCGAAACTGTCCGTTGACATCCGGGGGTAAGTGGGGGCAACATTGGGGGCAAGCGAGTTTTCTAAAAAGGAGTTGCCCCCATGTCACTAACCAGTACCGCGATCCGTAACGCCCAACCATACGAGAAGCCAGTCAAGCTGTTCGATGAGCGCGGTCTGTATTTGGAAGTATCCCCGACTGGCGGCAAATGGTGGCGATTGAAGTACCGCTTCGATAGGAAGGAAAAACGGCTGTCGTTGGGCGTATACCCCGACGTGGGCCTGAAGGATGCCCGTGACCGCCGAGATGCAGCGCGCAAGTTACTGGCCGACGGTATTGACCCCAGCGAAAATCGCAAAGCGCAAAAATCGGCACGCGCCGACCGTGCTGCAAATAGTTTCGAGGTAGTGGCGCGGGAGTGGTTTGCCAAGTATTCCGAGACCTGGGCGGCGAGCCACAGAGACCGCATCATTCGACTCTTTGAGCGCGACATCTTCCCTTGGCTCGGCGGACAGCCAATTGCCGATATTACAGCGCCTGAATTGCTGACTGTGGTACGCCGAATCGAACATCGAGGCGCACTGGATACGACACATCGCGCCTTGGGTAACTGTGGGCAGGTGTTCCGGTACGCTGTTGCCACCGGACGTACTACGACTGACCCAACAGCTTCTCTTCGTGGCGCACTTCCTCCGGCGAAGGGTGAGCACTTCGCGGCAACAACAGACCCCAAGAAGTTTGCTGCAATCTTGCGTGCGATGGATGGCTACGAAGGCACGCCTACGGTGTGCTGCGCTATGCGTCTTGCGCCATTGGTCTTCGTGCGCCCTGGTGAGCTACGCAAGGCTGAATGGGCGGACATTGACCTGGACGGGGCGGAGTGGCGCTACACCGTGACCAAGACCAATACTCCACATATCGTCCCCCTCTCTATACAGGCTCTGGAACTCCTGCGTGAACTGCAACCCGTCACTGGACGCGGGCGCTTTGTTTTTCCGAGCGCGAGGAGCACAGCGAGACCAATGAGCGACAACGCAGTTCTCGCCGCCATGCGACGCATGGGCATTGACAAAGATGAAATGAGCGGACACGGCTTCCGGGCGGTGGCACGGACCATTCTGGATGAAGTGCTTGGCGTTCGGCCCGACTTAATCGAGCACCAGCTTGCCCATGCAGTGCGCGATCCGAACGGGCGCGCTTACAACCGCACAGCGCATCTGCCCGAGCGCAAGAAGATGATGCAACAATGGGCGGATTATCTGGACAAGCTGAAGGCTGGTGCTGAAGTGATCCCGATACGCAAAGGGGCTTAGCCCGCCGGGGTCATTGAGCCTGTATGTTCACACCAGAACCGCTCAATCTCTTGAATACCGCCTCGGCGATGTGGTCAGCTTCCGTTTGTACAGCCTGTCGTGGAGCCGCCAATCCCCGGATAATCGCTCCCAGCCTGTCGTGGAGCCGCCAATCCCCGGATAATCGCTCCCTGCCTGTCAGTCGCCACGGAGCCATAGTTAAGAAAAGTTGTCAGCACCTGCTCATGCCCCAAGTTTTGACTCCACGCCTTGAACTCTTCCGGGGAATTGCATACCTCTTCCCCAAGCCGTGCCAGCGTCTTGCGTATGCTGTGCGGGTGGAAATAGGGCAAGCCCGCCTGCTCGAACGCCGCACAAAAGGCTTTGCGAATCGGCTGCGCGCTGCTCCAGTGCGCTCTTTCCAATCCCGCCGCTTCAAACTGGCGCGTCTGCCCTACCGCGATGCGCGTTGTCGGAAACAGCGGATCGTCATTGCCCCACAGCTTCTCTTCCCGCAGAAATCGCACCCAGTCCGCCACAATCTCCCGAATTCCATTACCCACAGGGAAAAAGTAGGTTGTAAACGTCTTGCTGAATTTCGTCTTCACTTCGCGTGCATCCTGTTGGACGCAGCCTTCTTTCAGGTCCACATGCTTCAGCTTCATGGAAGCAACAGCCGAATCCCGCGCGCCCGTCAAGAGCATAAACGCCACCAGTGCACGGTTCCTGCGTTCAATCTCGCTCCCGCTCGGCATCGTCTCAATCACCCGCCGCACCTGCTCCAGCGTCGGCGCTTTCCGCTCCCGCTGGGCTGTGGCAATGCGCGTGTCTTTCTCCGATAGGTTGAAGTAGTCGGCATCGGAATAGTGAAGGCGCGCCTTGTATCCCGGTTGGTCCGCAAGCCATAAAAGGAACTTCTTCAACTGGGTCAGTGTGGCATGTAGAGTCGCCTTGCTCAGCCTTTCCCCGGACCTCTGCCCTGTTTGCTCCGCAAGATTCCGCTTGAACGCAACCGCCTGCTGAACGTGAAACGTCTTGAAGCTCCGATGTCGGGTGTACTCTTCAAACCGGCTCAGCGCCTTCGCGACGACATCCAGCGTTGGTTCGCTGTGGCCCTCGGCGTCTTTCAAAAAAGCGAGGTATCTGCGCTTCATCCGTTCATTTTCCGGGTTGTGTTTCGTCATGGCTTTTCACCCTTGGCTCAAGTCACTGTTTACGTTGGGGAATTCAATATCACTTACTCGCCGCTCCGCCTCCGAAAAACTTATGTCTAAATTCCCCTGATTCTCTGGCAGTTTTGCTTTGCTGGCGCGCCGGTACATGATCCCTTCGCAGTCCGGGCAAATGCCAACTAGGTTGCCCAGGCTCGGCGTTATCGGCTGGTATTCCGCCATATCCCCGGCGGGCTGCTTGGGCGCGCGGCATCGCACGCAGTAGAATTCTCCGGGCTTGCAGGGCCGCTTGTTCTTCGTCCGGCGATCCTTGAGATAGGCGGCAAGATCGGGGCCAAGAATCAGGATGGGGCGCTTGCCATCGCAGGTGGGAAGTCCATCCTTCACCCAGGCGCGCACAGTGTTCTTGTGCTTACCGAACAGGCGAGCGACTTCTTCCACCGAATAGCTCCGATGGATTTTCACCAGCCGACAATTGGGGCGGCGCTTGCGCATGGCGTTGCCCGTCCTACGCCACAACCTTGTGGGCCGCTTCCAGTTGCGCCACCAGAACGCGAATTTCCGCGTCCGGCCTGCCTGCTATGCGGGCGGCATTCAGCGCGGCCACCTCATGCGCAGGCCAGCCCACGGCGCGCCCGCCCAGGCTCACCGGATGCGTGAAGACTCTTTGCGCGATGCGTAGATAGATCGTGCTGCGTGAAAGGCCCGTTGCCGTTTTGACAGCGGGTAGGCGCAGGATGTGATAGGTCATTGTCGATTCTCCCTGAGCGTTTCAATATCGCTCAGGACACATCCTGACTGTGCGCATTGGGCGATAAAAGCCCACTGTGCTCTCGACACATTGCGGCATTTTCGGCATTTTTTCGGGGTTTCCGGGCAGCGGGCCGCTGCGTCGCATCGCTGGTAATTGCGCCTTGTCTCCGCGAATCGCCTCGCAATACAAAGGGATTCGTTACAGCGCGCTGGGCGGAAAAATTCCTCCCAGCTTTTATCGCTTGAGGTTTCTGCGGATCGTCTCGGCCGTTTTCCCGTGAGCAATATCCATCTTGGCAATCTGCTGTGAATACCACACGGCAGACATTCCGGGGCGGCGCTGCTTCAGCGTCCGGTACTCTTTCCGCCAACTCTCATGTAGGGCTTGAGTGTCTAGCTTCCGGGCTTCGCGCCGCGCATTACTCGGCGTGTACCGGCTGTCTCCCGTGGCCGCTGAATCCACCAGTTGCCGAACTGTATCGCGGTCCACGAAATAACCGCCTACACCTAAACCCACAAGATCGGCCAACGGAACGGCGTTCTGCCCGGCCACCAGTTCCAATGCTTCGTTCGCTCGCAGGCAGACCATCTGGCTGCGCTTCTTGCTCACTACAAGCCCAAGCTCCCAAACCCCGTCACCGGCCTTGCGCTGGCTCTCAGTGCGCAATCCCAAGCTCTGCGCAACAAACGCGCCCACGGCCTCCGCGCCGCATCGCCACTGCCTCAGCCGTCTGGCGGGTACCGCCACCCGGTTGGTATCATCCAGTTTATCGCAGACAACAAACGAAGCCGCTGCCCCAGCCTCCGCAAGAGGTGTCTCTACGGGCATCGCGCATTCTTGCTCGCAGCCAGGACACACCACAGTGGTCGCCGGACTCGCCTTCGCAAGCAGCTTTTGCGCTTTCAAGCTCCGCACAGCCTCTACGGGCCACAGGCTCAATTCCTCTTCGCTCACCAGCGTCGCCGCATCGTGACTCGCCCCCACGCGCTCCAGCAGTTCCAGCAGCGCATCCAGGGGCGTCATGCTTCAGCAGCCTCCGGCCCGGCCAGTTCCAAGCGTTCCGATGACACTCTCGGTTCAATACCAGAATCCACCAGCATCTGCCGCAGTCTCAGGTCCACATCGTCGTACTTCAGCGTGCATGAGTTCGGATAGGTAATTCGCACCGTCTCCGATTTAGGCTTCTCATTGGGCTTCGTTGCCACCAGTGCCGCCAGTTCCACCATCGTCACGTTAACCTCTCCCACCGGAGCCGCGACCGCCTACGTTTACGACGGATTCGGCGACCTGACTCAGGAAAGCAACCCGAACACCGGGACGACGGTCTATTACTACGACAGTACCGGCAACAGGATCAAGCGTGTTGCTGCCACCGGCGCGGTCACACAATACACCTACGATGCTCTGGACCGGGTCTTGACGAAGAGTTTTCCGTCCGATAGTACGGAAAATGTCACCTATACTTATGATCAAACCGGGTCCCCCTATGGGTTCGGTATCGGAAGGCTAACCACGGTTCGGGATGCATCCGGATTTTTCTTCCGTGACTATGACCAGTTGGGTAACCTAATCATCGACGTCCACACTTTCATTCAAGACAACTATGCTGCCTTCGCTGTTATTAGCCAATATACATACGATGCCGCCAATCGGATCGCGTCGATCACCTATCCAGGGGGTCTCACGGTCAGCTATACCCGCGACATCATGGGCCGGATCACAGCGGTGGCAGAACAGCCCAGCGGCGGTACA
>JBEKPD010000094.1:0-24389 GCA_049521075.1 Occallatibacter sp. | reverse complement strand
GCAGAACAGCCCAGCGGCGGTACAAGCACGCCAGTAGTGTCCAACATCTCCTATGAGCCGTTTGGTCCTTACACCGGGCTCACCTACGGCAACGGGGTTGTCGAAACGCGCAGCTTCGATCAGGACTACCGGGTGACGGGAATCGCCGACGCGGGCACTTTCACACTCCAGAACCTGGGCTACGCGTACTATCCTACAAACAATGTGCAAACCATCACCGACGCCGTCAACACCGGCAACAGCCAGAGCTTTACCTACGACAATCTCCAGCGTCTGAGTCAGGCGACTGGCGGCTATGGCGCCTTTGGTTTTACCTACGACGCCGATGGGAACCAGTTGACTCAAACTCTTGGAACGGCGACGACAAACTATGGCTACGGCGCCGGAAACGATCTGCTCAGCACGCTGAGCGTGGGAGGCGTAGCGACGCAGGCCATCGGCTATACCGCCGACGGCAGAATGGCCAGCTTCAATCCCGGCATTCAGGCTCCGGGAGGCCAATTCGTTACATCGCTCAGCTATAACCAGGATGCTCGCCTTGCTGCTGTCAATAGCGGAAGCGGGTCATTGGCGAGCTACACCTACGATGGTTTCGGACAGCGTCGTTTCAAGACGATCTCTAGCAGCAACGGAGAGTTCATACGGCCAAGATAGCATGCTGCTGGAGGACTTCAATCTTTCCGAGGGTCCGCAGGTTGATTACATCTATCTCAATGGCAGGCCAATCGCAGTTCTCAATAACGTCAACGGCCCAGTTTATTTCTTGCACGATGACTCGCTTGGGACGCCGCAGCTAGCCACCGATAGCAACCAGAACATCGCATGGCAAACGAGCTACCAGCCCTTCGGGCAAGCTTCGGTCAGCGGTACAATTACCCAGAACCTCCGCTTCCCGGGCCAATACTTCGATGTTGAAAGCGGGTGGAACCACAACGGCTTCCGCGACTACATTCCCAGCCTAGGCCGGTATGTTGAGCCCGATCCGCTGGACAGAGCAGGCAGCGGGAACAATTTCTACGCTTACGTCGGCAATAATCCCATCAACAACATTGACCCATTGGGGCTAACGACGGTCACGAGCCCCGTTTGGTTCCCCGGTGCTTCAGCCGACAACGTTAACGGCGGTTTCACGATGAACGTCAATGACGGATCAGATGCGACAACAGTTTTGAAAATGCTTACACTAGACGACGTGCTCCAACAGGAACAAAAGTTGGCTAAGAGCTTGAAAGATATGGAGAAGCAGTGCGGCAAGAATCGGAAGAACGAAAAGTACTTTGACACCAAGTATTTCAAAGGACTTGGTAACGACCGGGACTACTATTACGTTCAAGGCATGGATCGAATCTACGCGGACAATGAGATTAACTATTTCGGGATTGGAATGTATGAGCGCTGGCTGGGAGATTCATTACTCGAAGCGGAAGCCATAACGCTTGCCTGGAAGGAAACACAATATCCAGGGACGCCGATTCCCTCTGGCACTTGGTATTGGTTGCAAAGAGGCTATGATGACTACCCGAACATGGGCGGTGGTTCAAGTGGCGGCTCATCGGGATCGTCGGGAGGCGGACGCTAAGTCGAGAAAACCGAGCATGAAATCAAAGACATTTTCCTATTTGGCATTGGTCGGCTTATTCTTTTCTCTGGCGTTGGTCGGCTCGCCGTTGCGTGCCGTTCTCAGTTGTTATTGGTCTTACATCTCCAGTCCCAAGATCCGTCCCATGAAAACGGCCGATGTGCGGCAGACGTTGGAGAAATGTTCGAGCGAAACTGAAATCCAAGCGGAGGTTGACAGCCTATTCATCCGGTTTGGTGATAAGGAATGGACGGATCTCGTTGACGCGGACTTGTCAACGACACCGAGCCTGGCTCGATGTGGCCAAGCCTTGAGCGGCTACCCATTTTGGGAAATTGTGCCGAGTGGCTCTCATGAGATCGGTGTGCCAAGTTACGTGCAAGTTCGGTTTGGTCAACATTCTCACTATCAATACATCCGGATTTTCCGAACGGGTTCCGACCTGTCCCCAATCAAATCTCCTTTTGAGCAGGTCGCCAACAATGTCTATTTCAAACCTTGAACCCTCGCAGGAAACCCCGGGAGAGACGGGACGTTATCTGATATTTCGTGAGGCCGGTGGCCCGGTCAAGCGTTTCACTTCTGGTTTTCCCGCGACAAATTGTGCCCCATCCTTCCGCGTTCTTTGCGGAAGGATGGGAAAGCACACCTTTCTCGACAGCCCTACTTCACCCACACCTTGGGCTCGACGGAAAGGCCGGGCCGCAGCTGGTGGTTCGGATCTTCGTTCTTGAGGTCGGTGAAGTCGACGCGCACCGGGACGCGTTGTACCACCTTGACGTAATTGCCGGTGGCGTTCTCCGGCGGAAACAGCGAGAGCACAGAGCCGGTGGCGCCGCCGATCTGAGTCACGCGGCCCTTATATTCCCTGCCGGTCGAGTCGACGTGAATATCCACGGTCTGCCCGGCCTGCATGTGCTTGAGCTGCGTCTCCTTGAAGTTCGCTGTCACCCAAATGTCCATCTACACAAACAATTGTTCTCGAATGCGGTGAAAATACCACATTGTGTCTCATTTGTACGAATTGTTCGTCGGTACAGATTTCAGGGTTGCGGCGCTCTACAGGGGGATGGGTTTCAAGATTTTGACCCACCCCCTTACGCTTCGTGGATAATCGTGGTGAGTCGGCGATGGAGCAAACACCAGAAGCTCGAAGTCGGATCATGCGCGCGATTAGGAGTCGCGACACAACTCCCGAACTTATTGTGAGGCGCATTGTCCACGGGATGGGATTTAGGTTCCGAACGTGCCGGAAAGACCTTCCGGGGAATCCGGATATTGTCTTCAGCCGGTTGCGGAAAGTCATATTCGTCCACGGATGTTTTTGGCACGGTCATGATTGCGGGCAAGGAGTCCGCATCCCCGCCACAAACCATGACCATTGGAACAAGAAAATATTGCGGACTGTGAACCGAGACGAAATGTCACAAGCAGCACTCCGCGCACTAGGGTGAGGGGGGCGGGTCAGCGCCAGGCTAAAGTGCACCTGCCTATCCAAAATTGATGAGATTACGAATTCGAGTCCGTACTTGCTATGGTTGCTATGATTTTCCGGGGAAATGATCTCTACAAAGGTCCACTAAGGTGACACATGTGACAGGAGTGAATTCGCTTAAATCTAAGCAATCAAACTATTTATAGCAGTTTCAATAATTTGCGCAAATTCCTGGCGGAGAGAGTGGGATTCGAACCCACGGTACTCGTTAAAGTACACACGCTTTCCAAGCGTGCGCCTTAAACCGCTCGGCCATCTCTCCGCTTGAGAAAAGTACGAGAAGGGTTGACCTTCCTCCTTAGTATACCTATCCGCCGCCTACTTTAGCGCGAGTGATCAACGGTTCGCGAGAGATCGACGGCGAATTGGGTAAGCTCGGCTTGTAACAAATTACGGCCGGCACTCTACGCGCGGGATGGGCTGCAAGCGTTGCGGGGTTCTGAGCACGGCGATGAAAGCGTATACAGGGAAATGCGGAGTAATTTATAGTGCGATGTTGCGAGCCGCTCGCGAATTCGGGTCCACGAAATGCACGACCTCAGTTGAAAACGGACGCGCGGCAAGCAAATCCTCCATCGAAAGAGGTCTGTCATGTCCGGCATTTCACGCCGTAATTTGCTTTGCTCGGGGTTGGCGCTTTCCACTTCGAGCTTGATCGCGCGGTCTGCATGGGCGCGCACGGCTGCGTTGTTTTCGGTTGACCCGCAAGGCGGGGGTCCACATGCTGGCGCTGCGCCGGCCGGTTCGGGCGCGATGGCTCCGCGTGAGCAATTGCTTTTTGATTTTGGATGGAAGTTCATGTTTGGGCACGGAACGGACCCGGCGCGCGACCTGGGCTTTGGAAAAAACCTCGAAGACTTTGCCAAAGAAGGCGAATTCAAGTTTGCCAAGACGGGTTTCGACGATGCAAAGTGGCATGCGCTGAATCTGCCGCACGACTGGGCGGTAGAGCTGCCGTTCATGCGCGATGAGGCGCTGCAGTCGCATGGGTACAAGCCGCTGGGCAGGCGCTATCCGGAGACGAGCGTGGGCTGGTACCGCAAGGAGTTTGAGATTCCGGCGAGCGACGCGGGGCGGCGTGTCAATCTTGAGTTCGACGGGGCCTTTCACGATGTGATGGTATTTGTGAACGGATGCTACATCGGCCGCAACGAGGCGGGCTACACGCCGTTCCGCTACGACATCACGGATTATCTCGCCATTGGGGCGAAGAACTGCGTGGTGGTGCGGGTGGATGCGAGCTACGGCGAGGGGTGGTTTTACGAGGGCGCGGGAATCTACCGGCATGTGTGGCTGACCAAGACCGATGCGCTGCACCTGGCGCGGTGGGAAAGCTGTGTGCGCACCGTGGTTGATGGCAGCCCGACCCAATTGTCACTTGCAACCGTTGTCCGGAATGAAGGCAAGGAGGCAACCGGCGCGCGGGTTCGCTGGCAAATCCTCGACCCGGACGGCAAGGTCGTCACCAAGGCCGACACAGCGGAGAAGCGGATAGATCATGATGCATGCGCCGGCTTTGCCGCGGCGGCGCAGATTGTGAATCCCGTGCGTTGGTCCCCTGAAGAACCGCATCTTTACACCGCCATTGCGACCGTCGAATCCGATGGTACGCTACGCGACGCCGAGCGCATCACCTTCGGCATTCGCACCGCGAAGTTCGATGCAGATCATGGATTCTTCCTTAACGGCGCGTCGCTGAAGATTCAAGGCACCTGCAACCATCAGGATCACGCGGGCGTAGGCTCGGCTGTGCCAGACAGGCTGCAGTATTTCCGGGTCGGCGTGCTGCAGCAGATGGGCTGCAATGCCATTCGCACCTCGCACAACATGCCTACGCCGGAGCTGGTAGAAGCGTGCGACCGCATGGGCATGATGATGATGTGCGAGACGCGGCAGATGAGCGCGAGCCCCGAGGGACTGGCGCAGCTCGAGACCATGATCAAGCGCTACCGGAACTCGCCTTCGATCATTCTGTGGTCGATCGGCAACGAGGAAAACCGCCTGCAGAACGACATGTCAGAAGAGGGTGCAAAGATTGCCGCGACCATGGTGCGGCGCTGCCACGAGCTTGATCCCACGCGCGTGGTTTCGGCGGCGGTGAACGGCGACAACGAGAAGGGCGTTTCGGAGGCGCTTGACATCATTGGCTTCAACTACCACCTGCCGCTTCCCGACGAGTATCACAAGCTGCATCCAACGAAGGCGGTGTACGGATCGGAGACGGCGAGCACGGTTTCGCAGCGCGGTGTGTATCAGACCGATCCGCTACGCAATACTTTGAGCGCCTACGACGTGAATCACCCAGAATGGGCCGAGTTGACCGAGGAGTGGTGGACGTTTTACGCGACACGCGAGTGGCTGGCTGGCGGATTTGCGTGGACCGGCTTCGATTACCGCGGCGAACCCACGCCCTACGGATGGCCATCGATCAATTCGAACTTTGGCATTGTGGATATGTGCGGATTTCCCAAGGACAACTTTTTCTACTACAAGGCGTGGTGGACCAAGGAGCCGGTGCTGCATCTGTTTCCGCACTGGAACTGGGAGGGCAGGGAAGGCGATGAAATTCCGGTGTGGGTGTACTCGAACCTGAACGAAGTCGAACTGCTGCTGAATGGCAAAAGCCTGGGTCGGCAGAAGGCGCCGCGATTCGGCCATGTGGAGTGGAAGGTGCGTTACGAGCCGGGCACGATTACTGCCCACGGCTGGAAGGATGGAAAGCTACTGCTGACGGAGGAGCGCACGACCACGGGACCGGCCGTGGCGTTGAAGCTCACGGCGGATCGCACGGAGATTGATGCCGATGGCGAGGACTTGGGCATTCTAACCGTATCTGCGATAGATAGCCAAGGCCGCGCCGTGCCTACTGCCGATGTGCTGGTCGATTTCAAGGTGACGGGTGAAGGCGCGCTGATCGGGGTGGGGAATGGCGATCCCAACTGCCAGGAGAGCGACAAGGAGCCGCGGCGCTCGCTTTTCAGCGGGCTCGCACAGGTGATCGTGCAGGCGACGAAGACGGCTGGGACGGTTGAGATCACGGCTGCGGTGAACGTGCGGCACGCGCACATGGAGCCGGCGAAGATCACGATCGCGACGAAGAAAGTTGGGCTGCGGCCGACAGCGTGAAGAGCCGCGACCGCGAGACAAGTGCGCCAAGAAGAGAGACGAAGCGCGCGGCTGCTACGTTCGTACATTCCGTGTAATGACGACGCCAATTTGAAAACCCTTGGGGTTTCTCCACGCGCAGGCATAGTTCTAGTGCGGTTCGGAAAGACTCTGCCTGTAGATGATCTCTGCTGTCTGAGCCGGCGCAGGTAGAGTGAAGTAGTGGAGCAAGAACAGTCCAACTGGAGGCAGGAACTGCGCGCCATGGTGGCGCTTGCCGTGCCGGTGGTATTGAGCGAGCTGGGCTGGATGGCGATGGGTGTCGTGGACACCATTATGGTGGGGCGGCTGGGCCCGTCGGCGATCGGCGCTGTGGCCCTGGGCAACGCGATTTGTTATACGCCTTCGATCTTTGGCGTGGGCCTGATGCTGGGGCTCGATACTCTGGTGTCTCAGGCCTATGGACGTAAGGACCACGACGAGTGCCACCGCTGGCTGGCGCAGGGTGTGTATCTGGCGTGCATTGCTGCCATGCCCATCATGGTGGTGATTTGGCTGGCGAGCCTCGGCTTCACGCACTTTGGAATTGCGGCGGAGGTAGCCGGACCGGCAAGCGGATATCTGCGGCTGCTCAATTGGGGCACATTGCCGCTGCTGCTCTACGGGGCCACGCGGCGCTATCTGCAGGGCGTAGGCCAGGTGCGCGTAATTACCGTGACCTATGTGCTCGCGAACCTGATGAACTGGTTCGGAAACTGGGTGCTGATCTATGGCAAGCTGGGTTTTCCGGCACTCGGTGTTAATGGCTCGGCGATCTCGACTGCCATCGCGCGCGTGATCATGGCCACCGCGCTGCTGGGCTTTGCGTGGCGCTACGAGCGCAGCCGCGGGCATCCGTTGTTCCGGCATTGGGCTGCTCCGCAAGTGGCGCGGCTCAAGCAGCTGCTCAAATTGGGTGCGCCGGCAGCAGGACAGATTCTGATAGAAGTGGGCGCGTGGAACCTAGCCACGTTTTCGGCGGGATATTTGACGCCGGTGGCGCTCGCCACGCACCAGATCGTGCTCAATTACGCCAGCGTAACCTATATGGTGCCGCTGGGCATTGCAGCAGCGGCCGCAGTGAGCGTGGGCCACGCGATCGGCGCAGGCGACCGGGCGCGTGCGCGGCGCGCGGGATGGTTGGCGCTTGCGTTGGGAACCAGCTTTATGCTGTTAGCAGCGCTGGCATTTTTTCTATGGCCGCGACCGCTCATCGAGCTGTTCTCGCGCGACCCGCGAGTGCTGGCCGTGGGGCCGGGACTGCTAGGCATTGTCGCGTGCTTCGAAGTCTTCGACGGTATCCAAACGGTCTCGACGGGCGCACTGCGGGGGCTGGGCGAGACCCAGGCGCCCATGTGGGCCAATCTGATTGCGTATTTTGTGTTGGGACTTCCGCTCGGATTCTTTCTTTGTTTTGGATTGCACTGGGGAATCTACGGGCTTTGGATCGGGCTCACCGTGGCGCTGGTGTTTGTTGCGCTGGCGCTGCTGGTGCGCTGGAAGAGGGATGCGCGGAGACAGCTTTTCGCTGCTAGATCGTAGGCCGGCTCCAGAAACCGATTTGAGCGCGTTCTCGCGCCGTAAAGTTCGGCCGACAGAGCCATGACCGGCCTTTAGGCTTTAAGTGCATCTGCAACGGCGGCATTAGCCTCCGCTACACGCTGGTCGAGTTCTTCTTTTGAGAGCTTAAGGGCGTGGCGCAGGCCGGACTGAAAGTTAGCAAACGCTTCCTGTGGATTTCTGGCCCGTAATGTAGATAGCTTTCGCATGACAAATCACTTTCGCACTCTGGTAGAACGCGGCGTATGGGCCTGTAGGTCAGGTGGAGCGTTTCCCGGTTCTACCGTCTCGCAGTAAAAAGTCTTTGCCAAAAGGGGTACTGTGATTCGGATGGGTAAAGCCTTGAGAGCGCCAGATTCTAATCTGGAGGTCAGTGGTCCAAGCCCACTCAGGCCCCCCTACAAAACTCTCAATTCCACCTTCAATACGAAAGGTTATGTGAAACAGGCATTGAGCACCGCAGCCAATCTGATACACTCATGTCCAGATCGGCTTTCTTCACTGTTTGCCGGTCATCCAAGCGCCCGGAAGATCTGGTTTAACGGAAGAACGCCTGAGCTTCGCGGTCCTACCCGCTGGCTCAGGAAGTGGCTGGTTCAAGTCCCCCGATCTTCCTTGGCGTTTTGGCTACTTCGAAAACTCCCTTGAAAAACCTTTGCGTTCAGGCGCAACCCAGCGCCATCTTGAAGTTCTCCGGTGAACCCCAAACCTAGGCGTATAGCTTGTGAATGATTGTCCTGCGGAAGTGAAACCCCAACCGCATAGCGGGGGTAGCAGCGAACCATTCACGATGCCTGAGGGGTCGCATCGTTTGCAACGATCCGATAAAGTAAAAAATCAAATGCGTTGCAGTCAAACAACTTACAGAGTAAAAGGGTAACACCACGTCACCTTTACCCTGAATGGAATAATAACCCAAAAAGCGCAGTTTCACCATCCTTGGTGAAAGTATTTTTACCTTGTACAATGGCAGGTGGCCCGGTCATCAGTCCGAAGAATCACTATGAACCATGAGAAGCTGTGCCCCGTTCATCGCAGTTACATCGCGATGAGCGGGTGGGAGACGACGACGAAGCCCATCGATGCCTTTCCAAGAGCAGGCCGGCGCCCCACATCTCTCTCTCGATATGTGTGAAAGCACGAACCCCAAAAATCTTCCCGCCATTTGCATATAATTTTTCCCTTCCGGCGCACAATGAAACCAGAGATCAGGGGAAGAGTGTCAGGGGGCGAGTATCAGCTATATCTCCGGATTAACCTGTCAGATATGTCCCCGGTCCGTACCCCGCACCTGTACCCCCTCCCCCTTCCCCCTACCCCCTCCCCCCCTCCTACCCCACCCCCGGGTACGAGTGAGCAGCTAGGAGCTGGAAGCGGGCGGAGCCACCCTCTGCGCCCTACTGACCACCCCTTATTTCTTGCCTCAAAAAACGGGCTGTGAAACTGTGAGGCCAAAAATGCTCAATAAAATCAATCACTTACATTAAGAAATCTCACAGTTTCACAGTTTCTGTGTTTCTGTGAAACTGTGACCTTCACTCCGCACCTTCGACCGAAAACCAAGGGGTTACTAACGGGGCGCAGTTTGAGACACGATGATGGGAAGTGACTATAATCACATATTGGAGCGAATTGGTCCGGCATCCTAATGAGGATGAGGGCGGTTCGGCGCTGTTGAGGCGCATCAAATCGCTTATCAATATTTGGAAGGGAATCCCGCCACATGGCGACTGGAAACCTGGCCCTGGGTCAAGAGCAGGGCGAAAGTCACGCACGTCCCCGCATCGTCAACGACTTCAGCATAAATGTAGCCACTGTAAACGGATCGGGGTCGCAATCCGCCAATAGTGTGCTGCTCAAAAGCCTCTTCGGGATGGGCATTCCCGTGAGCGGAAAAAACCTGTTCCCATCGAACATCGCCGGACTGCCGACGTGGTACATCATCCGCGCCAGCAAAGACGGCTACGTGGCACGTAAGCGCGACTCCGAGGTGCTGGTGGCATTGAATCCCGGCACGGCGCGCGAAGACGCGTTGGCACTGCCCACAGGCGGCCTGGCGATTTATGAAGAATATCTGGATCTGAAGCAGTACCGCGACGACGTGGCTTTCTACCCGGTCCCGTTCGACAAGCTCACCGCTGCTCTGTGTCCCGAAGCCAAACTGCGCAAGCTGGTCAAGAACATGGTGTATGTGGGCGTCGTGGCGCAGTTGCTGCACATCGACCTCGGCGTGGTGGAAACGTGCGTACGCAAGCAGTTTTCCAAAAAGCAGAAGGTCTTCGACCTGAATTTCGGCGCTGTTGAAACCGGCTACGAGTATGCCCGGACCAACTTCACCAAGCAGGACCCGTACTTCATCGAGGCGATGAACCAAACCGAGGGCCAGATCATCATCGATGGCAACGCGGCTTGTGGCATGGGCGCGGTCTTTGCCGGCGTCACGGTGGTCGCATGGTACCCGATCACACCATCGACTTCGCTGATCGAGGCCACAACGGATCTGTTGAAAAAATTCCGTGTAACGCCGGAGGGCAAAGCCACGTTTGCCGTGGTGCAGGCCGAGGACGAGCTGGCGGCGATCGGCATGGTGCTAGGCGCGGGCTGGGCTGGCGCGCGATCGATGACATCGACCTCGGGACCGGGCATCTCGCTAATGGCGGAGTTTTCCGGGCTCGGTTATTACGCCGAGATTCCTGGTGTGATCTTCGACGTGCAGCGCACCGGACCTTCAACGGGCATGCCCACTCGCACCCAACAGGCCGATCTGCTGTCGACGGCGATGCTCTCGCACGGCGACACAAAGCATCCCGTTCTGCTGCCCGGCAGCGTGAAGGAGTGCTTCGAGTTTGCCTACGCGGCCTTTGATCTTGCAGAGCGGATGCAGACGCCCGTGTTCGTGCTCACCGATCTCGACCTGGGCATGAACAACTGGATGTCGGAACAGTTTACGTATCCTGACAAGCCGCACGACCGCGGCAAGGTGCTCACTGCCGAGGAATTGGAAAAGCTGGGCAGCTTCGCCCGCTATCGCGACGTGGACGGCGACGCCATCGGCTGGCGCACGATTCCCGGCACCGCGCATCCCAAGGCAGCGTACTTTACGCGCGGCTCGGGGCACAATGACGCGGCGGGTTACACCGAGCGCCCAGATGAGTACCAAGCGGTGATGGACAAGCTGGCACGGAAGTTCGACAAAGCGCGCACATTGGTTCCTGGGCCGGTCGAGTACCGCAATGGTAAGTCGAAGATCGGGTTCCTGGCCTACGGTACGACGGACTTTGCGTTGCGCGAGAGTCTCGACCAGATCGAGAAGGAGTACGGCCTTAGCGTGGACTACATGCGCATCCGTGCCTTTCCGTTCGCGCATGAGATTCACGACTTTGTAGCCAGCCATGAGCGCGTGTACGTTGTGGAACAGAACCGCGACGCGCAGATGGCGAGCCTGCTTAAACTCGATCTTCCCGCCGAGCAGGTGGTGAAGCTGCGCAGCATTCTGCACTACAACGGGTTGCCCATCGACGCGCGCAGCATCAGCGAAGAGTTTGCGACCAAGGAGGGCCTGTAATGGCCACCGCAACTGCGAATGGGGCCACCGGCCCGAAACTGAATCATATTGGACTACCGATCGTGGAGTATCGCGGCGGCAAGTCGACGCTGTGCGCCGGCTGCGGCCACAACGCGATCTCTGAGCGCATCATCGACGCCATGTTCGAGATGGGCGTAGAGCCGGAGCGAGTGATGAAGATGAGCGGCATCGGCTGCTCGTCGAAGAGTCCGGCTTACTTCATGAGCCGTTCGTTCAGTTTCAACAGTGTGCACGGGCGCATGCCGAGTGTGAGCACGGGCGCCATCCTGGCCAACAGCACAATGAAGGCACTGGGCGTCTCAGGCGACGGCGACTCGGCGTCGATCGGCATGGGACAGTTTGTGCACCTGATGCGGCGTAACCTGCCGATGATCTACATCATCGAAGATAACGGCGTTTACGGATTGACGAAGGGGCAGTTCTCCGCCACGGCCGACATCGGGTCGAAGCTCAAGACAGGCGTGATCAACGACCTTCCGCCCATCGACACCTGCGCACTGGCGATCCAATTGGGCGCCACGTTCGTGGGGCGCTCCTTCTCCGGCGACAAAAAACAGCTGCTCTCCATGCTGAAGGCAGCCATCGCACATAAGGGCACGGTGATGCTCGACGTGATTAGCCCCTGCGTCACGTTCAACGACCACGAGGGTTCGACCAAGAGTTACAAGTTCCTGCAGGACCACGACGAACCGATCAACGAAGTCGGTTTTGTGGCAAGCTTTGACGAGATCGAAGTAGATTACGATTCCGGCCAGGTCTACGACGTGGAGATGCACGACGGCTCGCAACTCCACCTGCGCAAGCTCCTCGAAGATTACGATCCAACCGACAAGGCCAACGCGGTGCGCACGCTGATGGAAGCGCAAGAGAAGGACGAAGTCCTCACTGGTGTCTTCTACATCGATACGCAGAAGCCTACGTTCATCGATCAGCTCAACATGGTCGATGAGCCGCTGGCCACACTGCCTGAGTCCTTGACGCGCCCCCCGAAGTCGGTGCTTGAAACCCTGATGGCGAATCTGCAGTAATGCAGGATTCTGAAAAGATGCACGACAAGCATCGCTTCAGCCGTAGCGAAGCAATGCTCTGCCGTTGAAGGTATGGCGACGCCTTAGGAAGCCTTACCGCGCAGTAGTTCTTCGGCGCGGAACCAGTCTTCCTCATGGTGCCCATGGGCGCGACCGCGCTCATTCCAGAAACGATGTGCAAGTGCGGCCACCTGCTCGTGAGAAATCGAGGCGGGAGTCTGCATTTGCAATTTATCCGCCTTTACGGGGTTTGCCATTTGCAGAATGTCGGCCTTTTTGGCGGCAGGTTTACGGGGTTTTGCGGCAGCCTTGGGAGCGGTGTCCGCCTTCTTGACTGACTTTGCCATTGCAACGATCCTCCTGTGGGGTGAAGGAATTAAATCGAGCAACTATATATAGAGAGAATAACCAAGATTGAGGTTGCCTCTCAAGCGAAGTAGCAGCGGAGAACCATCGTCGTAAACGTTAAGCCAGTTGAATAGACTGGCGTTTTGGGGCGCGCGAATCTTTGAGAAGCCGCGTGGCAGCGTGTATCGTTGTTGCAAGCTGTAAAAATCATGACGATTCCCGCCATCGATAGCACCGCGCTCACCCGTCGCTTTGGCGATTTCACCGCCGTGGATAACGTAAATCTGCGCGTTGACGCTGGGCAATTCTTCGGATTTCTCGGCCCCAACGGCGCGGGCAAATCCACCACCATCAAAATGCTGACGGGACTTCTGGCGCCGACTTCTGGCGGCATTCGCATTCTGGGTGAGGACCTTCAGGCCAACTCGGCGGAAATCAAACGCCAGATCGGTGTGGTACCGGAAGGTATGGCGCTGTTCGGCCGCCTCACGGCCGATGAATACCTGCAGTTTGTCGGGCGCATGTATGGCCTCGATCGCGCCACCACGCTCAATCGCACGCGGGAGCTCCTCGAGTTCATGCAGTTGGATGACGAGCAGAAGAAGTTGATCACCGATTTCTCGCATGGCATGCAGAAGAAGCTGGCTCTGGCGGCTGCGGTGATTCACGGGCCGAAGGTGCTGTTTCTTGACGAGCCGTTTGAGGGTGTGGACGCCGTGGCAGCCGGCACACTCAAGTCGATGCTGCAACGCATGATTGCGCGCGGCGCAACTATCTTCCTCACATCGCACGTGTTGGAGATCGTGGAGCGGCTGTGCACGCACATCGCCATCATTCATCGCGGGCAACTGGTGGCGCAGGGTTCGTTGGACAAGCTGCGCGCTGGGGTCGCGCACGGCGGAATCGTTGAAGGTGCGGAGAAGAGCAGCCTCGAAGAGATATTCCTCAAGATTGTGGGCACTGCTCGCGAAGGAAGTCCTGCGGTGACCGCGCCTGAGCAGGAGCTTTCATGGCTGAGCTGACCGGCCGCGAAGGCGGTTTGGATGCCTTAGCACCAATTCCCGCCAGCACACAATTGCTGGCTGTTGTGTGGCTCCGCTGGCGCATCTTTTTGAACAATACATTTCGTAAGCGGCCCAAGAGCAATCGTCAAATTATTGGACTGGCGTTTGCCATTTTGCTGCGCATCGTCGTCTGGTCCATGCTTGGGCTCATTGTGGTTGGTCCCGTTGTGGGCAGCGGCTATTTTGCGTGGACGGCGATTACCGAAGGTCACCCGCAAAGCCTTACATCGCTGCTGCTGGGTATCGCGCTGCTCTGGCAGTTCGTGAGCGTCAACGGCATCAGCATCTCGGTCGCGATTCAGAGCTTCGATCCGGCATCCCTGATCCGCTTTCCTTTGCGTTTTGGCCGCTATTTTGTTTTGCGTTCGCTCCTCGGCGTGTTGACGCCGAGCACCATCGTGGGTTGTCTCGCCCTCCTGGCTGCAGCGGTGGGAATCGGCGCGGCTGATCCGTCGCTGGCGCTGCCCGCGCTGGCGGCGATGGCGATCTACGCATTGATGAACATCTATCTCACGCGCATGATCGGCGCATGGATGGAACGCTGGCTGGCCAACCGCCGCTTCCGCGAAATCTTCAGCATGATCATGGCTCTGTTTGCTGCCAGCATTCAGTTCATGAACATGCGGCGATTCTCGGGCCACGCGCACGGCGCCAGGAGCACTTTGCTGCTGAGCGCCCTGCATAGTTCGGGATCGTACCTCGATTGGCTGCCGCCGAGTTTTGCGGCGCAGTCAATTCTGCTCGCGAATCATCCCTTTGCGGCATTCGCCCAGCTTGCAGCGTTGCTGGCGAGTACTGCCGTTTTCGCGGCGGTTTTCGCCATCCGACTGCGCAAGCAGTTTCATGGCGAGTACCTGAGCGAGGGTGTGAGCCGGCGTGTGCCCGTGCAACGTGCGCCGCGCGTCAAAATTCCCGTGCTCGAAGCGGCCGCGCAAACGGCTCCTACCTCGGCCGGCACGATCTTTTCTCCCACGGTCGCCGTGTGCATGCGCAAGGACTGGATCATTCTGCGCAGCAGCGGAACGCAACTCATCGGAATGCTCACGCCGCTTTTGTTTGTGGTGATCTTCAGCATGAATCGGGCTATCTCCTCGTCTTCGAGATATTTTCTTCCTGCGGCGATTGCCTACACTCTCCTCGGCGTTCTCGGCTCGCTCTATAACGTCTTTGGCGCCGATGGCCGTGGAGCACAGTTGTATCTGCTCGCGCCCATTCGTATGCGCGACGTGGTGGTAGCAAAAAACCTGACGAGCCTGGCGATGATTGCTGTCGAAGTGTGCGTTGCCTGGACAATTATCTGTGCGCTGGCTCAACCGCCCATTGCAGTTTCGGTGCAAATTTCCACGGCGTTGTGGTCGGTCTTCCTGGTGGCTATCAATCTTGCCATCGGGACACTGCGATCCATCCAGGCGCCGCGTTATTTTGTTCCTGGGCGGGCACGCCAGCCGCGGGCTGGAACTCCCACGAACCGCACCAGCTCATTGCTGGTACTCGCAGTGTTGTTTGGCAGTATGTTGTTGCAGATTCCCGTGGGCATGGCGTCGAGTTTCTTCGACGAGCCGTGGTTGCCTGCATTTGTCTTCGCTCCGCTTGCAGTTGCTGCTGTATTAGGCTACGTGTTGATGCTTTGGAATGTCGAACGGCTCATCTTGGCGCATCGCGACGTCTTTGCGGAAGAGCTCTGCAAGGTGTAGAGCCGACGTCGTGAAGCGTTCATCGCTCTTGGGTCGATCTAGCTCCGTTAACCACGCTAGCTCAGCTTGTTTCTATAACTTCCACCAATCCAGCAACCTCATGCGTGGATAATAGAGTCCGCCTTGCAAGTCCGCCGCCGCGCCGTGGAGATTGCGCAAAACCTCTGCGTAGGCTTCAATCTGCGGCCGAAAGATGCGCCGTAACTCAGGCAGCGCCACTTGGGGATCGAGGCCGTCCTCATGTGCGGTTTGATAGTCCGCGGTTTTGTAATCGATGATCCACCAGGTGTCGCCAGCCGCGGTGAGCGGCGTGGGTCCGGCGCGAAAAACGCGATCGACCTGCACCGTGCGCAGGCTGCCCGAGGCAACGCCCGTCCATCGCGCTTCACTTGCGGCATTGGCATGCGGTGCGAGAATCCATTCTGCCTGCGGGTCATTACTAGCGCGAAGAACGATCCCAAGTGCATGTGCGGCGATGCGCTTGGCCTCGGACGCGTCGATTCCCAAGGCGCGAAGGTCTGCGGTGATACTCGGCTCGATGCGCGCGAGCGACGCTTGGGCGACTTCACTTTTTTCCGTAATGCGAAATTGCGCGAAATACTGAAATAGCTTGTGGACAGCAATGCCGAGCGCGCGAGAGAGCAGTCCGCCCTCGTGCCGCTCATAGAGGCGGCCAGCGCCAATGAGCGGCTCGTCGGCAGCAGATGAGAATTCGCCAGATACGGGCTGGAAACTCGCCGGCAGGCGGCGCATGCGCGTTGGCTTGAGTTGCGATACTTCCGGTACGGCAGGCATCGCGAGCAGGTTCTCTGCCGACGCAGCGAGGGAATCGATGGTGTGCGACTCGTTGATTCTGGCAGCGTCGCGCCAGCCCTCGAATTGAGATTGAATTTCGCTGCGCAATGCCGGCCAGGCGGTTTCGAGCAGGCTCTCGCGCGGTTCGACGAGTGTAAGCGAGCCGTCGGCTGCGGATCGGAACTCAGGCCGCGCAAACAGATGTAGTTCATCGCGTGCACGGGTCGCGGCCACATACAGAATGCGCCGCAGCTCCTGCCGTTCGCGCTTCCGTCGCACTCGATCGACCCAGGCTTTGGTCGAGCTACGGTCTGCGCCCTTGGGAGGAAACGGCGCCACCAGGAAATCAGTGATCTCGCCGGGCGCGGTGGCAGTCTCGGGCGGCAGGCCGCGCTCCAGCCAGGCAAGCATCTCCGTTTTGCTGCTGCCCGAGCCGGCCTGCAATTCCGGCACGATCACCACCTCGAATTCGAGCCCCTTCGCTCCATGCATGGTCATCAATTGCACACCACAATCGACGCTGGCTGCAGGATCGGGCAAGGCCTTCAAATCGGCAAGGGCCGCATCGAGCGCAGTGCCGAGCAGATCTGGCTCGCCCTCAGGCAATTCGTCGAGGCAGCGCCACAGCAGATCAAGATTGATTCGTGCGGCCGCGTCTGCGCATTGCGCTCCACCCAGACGTAGCCACACCTGCTCCAAGCGTGTTCCGAGCGAAGCCGTTGGCAGCGTGGATTGCACACGCGCGGCAAAAGCTGCCGCATCGCGCACACGCGCGGCGGCAATGCAGCCCTCCTCGCTTAGCAACGAAGCGCGCTCGGCGAGCAAATCCAGAATTGGCCATGACTTCAGTTCTTCGTCGTCCGCACTCGTCAGAGTGTGCAGATCGGCGAGCGAAAGGGCGCACCAAGGGGCACGCAAAACGCCCAACCACGCTACGCGGTCCTCAGGATTGTAAAGCGCTCGCGCAAGCGCCAGAGCATCGATAATCTCAGGGCGATCCAGCAATGGTTCGAGTTCGATGGCGCGGAAGGGAATTACAGCTTCGCGCAACGCCTGCGCAACCGGCGTAAGAGCATTGCGCGCCCGGCCAAGAACGGCGATGCGATATTTCTCGCCAGCCGCGCGGGCGTTTTCCATTCGTTCCAAATGACTGCGGATGAGGGCAACGATCTCTTGTGTCTGTTGTTCGAGTGTGGCCTCTCGTTGTTTCTTAACCAAGTCTCTCTCGTCGGAGCTTATGCCCCGCGAGCCGCCGCGAGATACCGGCATGAATGTGGGATGGAACTGGAGGAACCGCGGCGAATCCTCAACCGGCTGAGGGCCGGGTCGCGCATCGCCGTCTCGCGCGGATTGAGCTGGCGTAAACTCGATGCCACTGCCGTCGTCTTCGGCGAAAATTGGTGTGAACGCGTGATTCAGCCGATCGACCAAAGACGGCGCGCTGCGGAAGTTGGCGAAGAGTTGCAGGGGATCGAGGAGCAGCGGCAAATCTCCGGGAATTTCAAGTCCAAGTCGCTCGGCCCGGAGAAATAGTTCGGTGTCGGCGTCGCGAAAAAAGTAAATGGACTGCATTGGATCGCCGACGACGAAACAGGTGCGCCCCTCGCGCCCGGACCACGCCGCGATGAGATGCGCGAGCAACTTGTGTTGGCGGCGGCTGGTGTCCTGAAACTCATCGACAAGCAAGTGGTGAATGCGGTCGGCGAATGCCTGCGCCGTATCGCTCGGCAGGTTGTCTTCGCCTTTGAGCGCCTTTTGCGCGATCTGTGCAATTTCAATGAAATCGGCCTTGGCCGTTTCAGCAAAAACTACGCGTAATTGGCCGGCCGCATGGCGCAGGACCGTGAAGCAAGCGCGTACAATCTCCCAATCCTCGTCGGCGTACCGCGGGGACGGAAGGTCGCGGACGGCGTAGAGTGTGAGCGCAAAATCGGGAACTGACGAAAGACGCGCAAGCAGGGCTAGAAGGCGTTCCTTCCTTGATTTGTGTTCCTTAGGAAATCCTTGCGCAATGTTCAGTTGCTTGCGGATGCTGCCTTCGCCGGTAAGGAGTAAATCTGTGAGGCATCGGTATGCGCGATGTGCTTCTTCCAATTGACCTGTGGTTGAAAAGGGAGCGGCGGGGAAGTCGGCCAGTTCTGCAAGATCGCTGTGGAGCACGCCGCCGCTCTGCTCGCATGCAAATCGCGCTAGTTCATGCGCCTCTTCCAGTGCGCCGGAAACCTGATCGAAGAGCTGTTCGATCGCACTCAATTGCCCGCGGACCCTGCGCGCGAATGGCCGCTCCAATCGTTCGCGCAGGGCGTCCCAGTCTGGATCGCGGTTAAGGAAATCTTCATGCATCCATTGATCGCGCTTGGCAAGCATGGCCACGATCTGGTCTTCGACGTCAGCCCAACTGTTGTCGCGCCACAACAACAGCGTTTCGATGGCGCCGCTTAGCTGCTTATTCTCTCTTCCAATCTGCTCCAGCGTGCGGCGGGCGGCGCGGCGATAGAGTTCCTTCGGCTGCTCGTGAATCTCAAGGCTTCCACTCAGACCGGAAAGAATCGGCTCCTGCAAAGCGAGCTCGCGGCAGAACGAGTCGATGGTGGTGATGCGCAGTTGCGCAGGCAGGTTGAGGAGATCCCAGCCAAGGACGCGCGAATGGGCAAGCGCGCGCTCCGCCAGTGACCCCATAGAAAAGGGATCAGACGGGGCTTCGCGACCGTTAGCGGTTGCAGCCTTCTCAAGCTTGGAAAGAATGCGGTGACGCATCTCGGCCGCGGCAGCCTTTGTGAACGTGATCGCCACGATCTCTCCGGGATCGTCGACCTTGCCGAGCAGTAGAAGAAAGCGGCGGGTGAGCAGATCGGTTTTTCCCGAGCCGGCAGGCGCACGCACCAGGATGGAACGCGCGGCGTCGAGCGCGAGTTCGCGCTGGGCATTGTCGGGAGGAGGAGCCTGCTGTTTGTCAGGCATCGGTCGCCTCCTCGTCGCCATTTTCGTTTTCACAACGGGGAGGATTCTCTCGGATACGGCAGAGCGCTTGCAATTCGCAACGCTCGCAGGTCTTCGGGTAGTCGCGTGGGTCGGCTTCTGCGCGTCCGGTGAGAAAATCGCGCGCCATGGTTTCGATGTACTCGCGCCATGCGGCAAGATCACCGTCGCTGAGTGGCTTGTTTACCAGAGCCTTTTGCGAACTGAGGCCGCTCATCAGCGTATCTTTGACATTCTTCACGCGCCCCAGAAATTCCTTGCTTTTGCCGGCGCGAATTTGCGCGAACAGAAGTCCTCCCACGCTCTCTGCATCGCTCTCAAGCGCGAAACCGGCATAAAGCGGCAGTTGCACATCGTCTGGACGCGGCAGATCCCACGAAGCGGGCGATACCAGACCAGATTTGTAGTCGATCACGAGCAGGGAATCGTCGTTCAAGCGGTCGATGCGGTCGAGGCGCACCTTGAGCGCGAGGCCCGCGATCGAAGGCCTCTCATCGAATTCCGTCGCGGCCACGGCGAACGGCACGCGCGCGGACTCGTAGCGAAGCCATTCGCTGACAAGTCCGATCAGCCGCGTTGCTTCAAGCTCGAGATATCGTGGCGGCATGTAGCCGCTCGCGCGGGCAGGCATCTTCGCTTGCATGACACGTTGCACGTGGCCCTCGACAAATGCGGCGAGATCGGTGAGAGCGACAAGCTCTTCGTGGGTGCGGATTCCAGTGGGAGGCCCGCCCCAGATGGAGTGCAGCACCTCGTGCAGCAGTAGGCCGCGCTCTGAAGCAGTCAGGCCGGCTTCAGCCGCATCCCACTTCCGCGCATTGAGACGCGCTGTTGCGAAAGCCTGGAAGGCGCAGCGCGACTGTGTGGTGAGAACGTTCGAGCCGCCGGACACCTCGGGAAGAGGGTAGGGAATCTGAGTGGCATCGTCGAAATCGATCGTGACTGGAGCAAGAGCAGGTGGGGCGACGAGTCCCGCCGATAATTCCTGCGGAGGACCAGCAACTTGCGCGACCAGCCGCGACGGCCGCGCTTCCACTCCTTTGCTTTGCCGCGCGTAGCTGAAATGAGCTTCGGGTGTGGAGGCGAGCAGGCGTCGCGTCATGACGCCGGCAAGATCCCAGTCGAGTTTGGGCGAGGCATGCGGCGTGCCGACCTGACGCTGGATGGCGAGTGGAAGCAGTGAATGCGCAGCGCCGGCCGTGGGCCACGCATCTTCACTTGCTCCAAGGAACCAGGCGCCGTCGGCACTGAGGCCCGCCGACTCAGCGGGCCCGGCAATCAAGATGGGCGCGTCCTGGGACTCCGGTGCGAAGAGAGTTTCACTCACGACGTGATCGAGTGTTGCGAGAAACTCGTCCCACCGAACACGACGGCCATCGAAACCGAGCGAGGCACAGTCGTCAACGATCTGTTTCCAGCGGTGGAGCACCTGAAACTCAGCACTTGTAAGCGAACGCGCGCCGGGCCAGCCCGCGATCTCGAGTAGCTGCGGCACAAACTCAGCCCACGCGAACGGAGCTTGTGGCCGGCGTGCCGTTTCCTCGAGCCGGTGGCGGGCCTGCGTCATACGGGCGACCCACTCGCTAGGCAAATTTGCGCTCGGACGCTGACGTAGGAATTCCGCGAGTGACAATCGTGGGCGCTGCAGGCCTTTGCGGCGCAGGGCGCGCATGAATGCAAGAAGCGCGCGCGACTCTTCGGGCGAAGCGGCGATTTGACCGGTCGACAGAAGCCAATCCAACTCATTTTCCGTGATCGGGTCGCTGAGCCAACGGAGCAGCAACTGGGCTCCGCGCGCAAGCGCGACTTGACCAAGCGGAACGCCGAGCGAGAACTCCAGTAGGCTAGCGGCGTTCGGGGAATTTTCGTTGGCGCCCAGAAATTGGAGGAATGTGCGCTCCATTTCGCCGCGCCGTTTGCCCGCATCTTGCGTAACGACGAGCAGGCGTGCCTTGTGATCGATTGCGAGACGGGCCTTTGACCAAAGCGCACAGGCAGCCAGTTCGGAAGACGTATCCGCGGCTGCATGGAATTGAACCTGCTCTGCCGTCGCGCCGAGCGGAGCCTCGCGCACGCGATCGCCGGTGCCCCATGTGGCGAAGAATGTTTGCTGCGTGGGCAAAATGCGGTCGAAGCCGGCAAGAAGAAGCGGCGGGCGCTCCGCGGAATCAGCTTTCAGCGATTCATGAAGCTCTATTGGCAGGCGTGCCCCACTAATGAAGTTTTCATCGCGGCAAACCTTGTTGAAGGCGACCAGCCAGGCACTGAAAGCTCCGGCGTCCTGGTCCCAGCCGCGGCGCGCAGAGTCTTTGAGAAGATGCGGGGCGTAGGCGCAAAGCAGATGGTGCGCGTCCATGGCGAGCGCGGCGAGTCGTTCGGCGGCGCCGGCGAGCTCGACAGCTACAGGCGCGGCCTCGGCCACAATGCGCGCCCACAGTGATTGCTCCTGGAGGGCGTTCAGAACCATTCGGCCATCGAAGGCGCGCTCGTTCCAGACGCCACGAACGAAAGTCTGCCAGTCCTGAATGTTGGGTGCAGGCCAGGCGGTGAGCCCTTCCGCGCGGCGCTTGCGATGGAAGGCCGCGGCTAGCGATCGGCCGGCGCGCTCGCTGGCGGTGACTACAATATTGCCTGCTCGCAGCCACGCATCGATGGATGACAGTTCAGAGTTCACGGTTCACGGTTCACAGTTCAGGTTCGGCAATCCTATGCCCAAGGATACCTCTGCAAGGGCTGGCTGCCCGGCAAGCTGCAATTGCTCACTGCTAACGGAAATGTGAAAACGATAAACTTGGAACTATAAGCTGCGATTTTTAGTGGTCAGTCCACGGGTTGTACACTAGAAGAAATGCGGATTCTCGTCGCCAGTGCCCTTCTCGCCGTCGCCGTTGTGGCCGGATGCCATTCTAGCCCGAAGCCCGAAGCTCAGGGCTCCGCCGCGTCGGCTTATAAGGTGTACAAGCTACGCGGGAAGGTGGTTTCAACCAACTCCGCGACCGGCGAAGTCACGCTGAACCATCAGGCGATCCCCGGCTTTATGGACGCGATGACCATGCCCTACAAGCTGAAAGATCCCAATATTCTGAACGAATTGCATCCTGGCGACACCATTACTGCAGACGTGCTGGTTTCCGAGAATCCCGATGCGGATATTTTGCTCGATCACATCGTGGTAATCGCGCAGGGCAAGCCGGACTACAAGCCCGCAGTGTTTTATCACGTACCCACACCGGGCGATCTGGTTCCGGATTTCAAGCTGCGCAATCAGGATGGGCGCGCCATTCATCTCGATCAGTTTCGCGGCAAAACGCTGCTGCTGACATTCATTTACACGCGCTGCCCAATACCGAATTTTTGTCCGCTGGTGACGCACAACTTCGCGGTGATCGATCGCGATCTGGCTGCGAATCCGTCGCTTTACGCCAAAACGCATCTGTTGTGCGTGAGCTTCGATCCGGAGCACGACACGCCGGCACGGCTGCGCGCATACGGAGCTCAATACATCGGCAGCGACGCGAATAGCGCTTTTGCGCATTGGGATTTTGCCGTGCCGTCCGAGCCCGAACTACTGGAGGTGGCGAAGTTTTTCGACCTCGGCATCACGCACGGCGCCGATGACACAATCACGCACACGCTTTCTACGACGCTGATCGATGCACGCGGCAAGGTGGCGCAATTTTATCCCGGCAATGAATGGACGCCGGACCAGGTGGTTGCGGATGTGAGAAAAACGGGCAGTAGTTCGTAGCTCATTCGTATGAGTACGAATGTTTGATTTTGAATTTGCAGCAATTCTTTGAAGGAAGGCAAGGAGAGAACAATGAAATACGGGTTGAATATCTACGAAAGTGGCGAGTTGGATTTTCTGTCGTTGGGAGCCTTGGTGCATCGGTTAGATCCGGGCATCATCCCCTTTCGTAAGGCGACACAGTGCATGATTCACGTCAGCGGCGGCGAGTTCAACGTGTCCGCCAACCTGTCGGACTGCTTCAAAATGAAGACCGCCGTGGCCTCGGCCATGGTCGACTATCCCATCGGCGACCTGATTGCGGAGCGCGTGCGCGCCATGGGCGTCAAACCGATTTACAAGCACTTTGAGCACAACGGCGCCACCGGCCCCAACATGGCCACGGTCTATAGCGATCGCGGCGCGGGCGTGCGGCCGCCGGTGGTGTTTTATAACCGCGCCAACGAAGCAGGCGCGATGCTGAAGCCCGGCGACTTCGACTGGAAGAAGATTTTCGCGGGCGGCGTGCGCTGGGTGCACTCCGGCGGCATCTTTGCGGCGCTCTCGCCAACTACGGCCCCGCTTGTGGCAGAGATGATGAAGGAAGCCAAGGCGGCCGGCGCCATCACATCGTTCGATCTCAACTTCCGCGAGAAGCTTTGGAAGATCTCAGGCGGCGCGGAAAAGGCCGTCGAGACCATTGCGTCAATCGTTAAGAATGTCGACGTGCTGATCGGCAACGAAGAGGATCTGCAGAAGGGCCTCGGCATTCCCGGTCCCGATGTCCACTCAAAATCGAAGCTCGATCCTGCGGTGTTCTTCGGCATGATCGACAACGTGGTCAAGAAGCATCCGCATGTGAAGATCGTAGCGACCACGCTGCGCGAGGTGCACTCCACCAACCGGCACAGCTGGAGCGCGGTGGCATGGATCGACGGCAAGACCCATGTTGCGCCGACGGCGGAGCTGGACGTGATCGATCGCGTGGGCGGAGGAGACGGTTTTGCAGCCGGCTTTATCTACGGACTCCTTAAAGGCGAAGAGCCCGAGACAGCAGTGAAGCTGGGCTGGGCGCACGGCGCGTTGCTCACCACGTTCATCGGCGACACCACCATGGCCACGCTCGACCAGGTTCGTTCATTTGCCAAGGGCGGATCGGCGCGCATTCAGCGGTAGAGCAGTTCACAGTTTGAAGTTCATAGTTCACAGTGATGGGACCGCGGCGGACGAGCTATGCTTTTCGCCGCGGCCTCGTTGTTAGCGCAGTACTAATTAGTCGATCCTGAAAATCCCATTAATTACTATAAGAATCAATGACATAGGGTGTATTTTGCGGATATAATAATCTCGGAAGTCGTTGAAAACATTGCGATAACTGGGAAAAACCGAT
>JBEKPD010000093.1:0-23835 GCA_049521075.1 Occallatibacter sp. | reverse complement strand
GTAGTAACTAGGCAGCAAGGACAGGGACTAAGAGACTGAGGGACTCGGGACTGGCCCTTGATCTCCGATCTCTGGTTTCATTGTGCGCCGGATGGGGATAATTCTATGCAAATCGGCGGGCGGATTTTGCGGCTTGTTTTGAGTAGCTTATAGGGAACCTAGGGTTCGGAGGGCTTGCGGGGCGGGGGATAGAGAGCAGGGACTAGGGACTAAGGGACTAGAAACCTGGTTGGCTAGTCGGCAAGTTAGCGAGTCGGCAAGTCGGAGTGGGTGCGGGGCGGCGGGGTGATCTTTTCGTATTCGGATCGAATGAGAGGTTGGCGTCGGCTACGGCGTTTGCCGGGACAAATCCTGAAACAGGTGCCGCGCCGCTGCTGGATGAGTGCATTGGCTATCACGAACTCTGTTTGAGCGCGAGAAGCGCGGAAGTGTTTACTGGTCTAAACTCAAAAACCGTCCTATAAACTCTCGGGCCGTTCCACAAACTTTCCTTCAACAATGACTCTATTTATCTCGCCTACCGTGTCTTCTACTTGGCTCGGTTACGCTTAAGCGTAACCGGAAACTCGCAAAATTGATAGAGGGTATTTGCGTTTGAAGAAATCCGATAGTCCGGTAGGCCCAAATCTGCAACATCGCCGCAAGCGGCGATGTTGCAGATTTGGGCCTACCGGATAAATGTATCATAGCAAGAACGGATAATTATGTCAAGTTGATTATTTTGCTCATGCCGATTCTTGGCGATATCGTCAGGAATCGTCAGATTTAATAGCGCTTCGAATTGAGTTATTGAAACCTCATTCAATCTTCTCTGACGTTCGTTGGAAATTGTCTGAATACCAGGAGCTTTTTTCAAAGAGTGTTTAAAGAGATTTCGGAATTGAAGCGATATCGCTAGGAATCATCGGATTTAATAGCTTTTCGAATTGAACCACTGAAGTCTCATTTAATCTTCTCTGGACTTCTTTGAAGACTGTCTAAATGCCAGAAGCTTTTTAAAAGAGCTATTTGAAGAGATCTCGGAATTAAAGCGACATCGTCAGATATCGTCAGATTTAATAGCTCTTCGAATTGCGCCACTGAAGCTCCCTTCGATCGTCTTGGACGCCTCTAAAAGATCCTCAGGGACAATTCTGTCCTCTCTAGACGATATTGGGGAGGTTCCGTCTTCCAAGGGACAAAAAAGAACTTGTGAAAGCTAGGGCATTTTCAAAAAATAGGCAGTAGACCTGGCAGTTCCTGCCTTGGATAGAATTCCAAGTTCGATCAGTCGGCGCAAGTCCTGTGTAGCAGTCTCTTTTGATACCTGAATGACAGCAACTACATCTTCGCTCCTGATCGTCCTTTTGCTTTCGGCGAGTTCGATAATCTGGAGCTGACGAGGGCTCAGTGTAGCGAGTGTTTGGCTATCTGTTCGAATCGCAAATGGCGTCCGCTCGCGACCAAATAGCCTTACAACAAAGAAGCCACTTTCGAGCAGGAAATCTGGGGCTCGCAATTGATACGACCTAAGACGCTCTGGCATAGGTTTAATACCGTAGCCTCGACCTTCCATAATGCCCAGTTCGAATGCCGCCTGCGCAGTTTTGGGATTTCGCTGAATCGAGTTCACTTTATAAGGGAACATGTCAATAGTTAGAGGCGGGACCGGTATTCCCGGACTTTTTACTTCAATTTGATCGCGAAACATCGAAAAGTAGATGTGGGCTCCCGCTTGGTAATCCCTGTGAACCAGGGCATTCACAATTAATTCGCGAACGACATTCTCGGGATATTCCGTTATTTCCTCCCGTTGGGCTCCCCTGATTCTGGGAACTTTACGGACATTGGCATTGAAAAAATCGAGGATCCGCTCAACTTGTCGAAATAGAGGCCCCGTAATATCTATCTGATCAATAACTCGCTCAAGCGAAGCCGGCTCATCAGCCGCGACAGAAACACAATCAGCCTTTATCCTCATTTGCGGGAGGAATTGATGTGGTTCTTTGCCGAACAGCACCATACCGGCAACTGTAGGTTTCAGCTCCTTCTTGGCTCGACCTTCAATTACAAACCCGCTCTTCTTGAAATCCTCCCAGAGCGCAGCAGAGGGCACTCTGAATCGCTTAGAAGTTTTGTTCAGATAGAGGTTAATTGCATCTTCGGAGAGATCTTGAAGGTTGGCTTCATATAGGGGCAGAGTTTCGTGTCGGTCAGGACTCTTTATGGGGTTAGCAAGCTGCGCAGCACGACGTTCTTGCTCTTCAACGAATTCGCGATTGTGGGTGGAAATCTCTTGGGCCAGGTCTTGATCAAAGTCTTCTACTTTAATCCCAGCATCTCTGAGTTTTTTCATCCCCTTGCCAAAGATTTCGGGATTGGGGTCGGGGATGCCGACGACAACATGTTTAATGCCTGATTGAACTATTCTGTCTGCGCATGGGATTTTGCGCTCGCCCCTTTTTGAACACGGCTCCAAGGTCACATAAAGGACCGCGTCCTTCTGGATCTTAACTCCTGATTTCTCCAAAAGAGTGAATTCGCCGTGATCTCCGGAGCCGTACTTGCCTCGGTGAGCGCTTCCGATAATCTTTCCAGCGCCACTCACGAGAACCGCCCCAACCAAAGGGTCTTTCTTCCCGGCGCCCTCGGACCGTGACTCCAGCATGGCTGCTATAGCAGCACTCATGAAAGTGCGGTCTGGGTGTTCGGTCTTACTTCGAGATTTTGTTATCTCGATGGTCTTCACCTTCTTGCCTAATGCTCGCTTAGGTTTTCCCATGGGATTCAGTTTAACTCTGGGCTCCGAGAAACGTGAAAATGAGAGATTCGAATAGAGGGGGGAGGCTCAGATTCGCACCATTGGGAATATAAGTACCCGCAAGTCGGGTTTGTGGTGATCTTTGCTCTTGGTGAGGGCTGCGGAGTGTGAGCGAATGAGGGCGCGCTTGCGCTTCGGGGCGCGGTTTTGCCGCGGACTTGATTTCTTGGAAGATGGGTGGGCCGATTGCGGCGCGAGTGAACTAGCGCCCTGATACAAGACTCGTTCGTTGAGGTTGGTGCGATCCCACCCAAGCGAGGCTTGGATGGGGCACCCATGTTCGTGCTGAGTTGACTGCGCAAAATCCAGATCCTTCGACCTCCGGGGCTGAAGCCCGTCTCGCTGAAGGTCTTGTTTCAGGGGCCTGAAGGCCCCTGCTCCCTCCGAACGGGCTGAAACCTCGCAAAGGTAATGGCAAGTCGGCTTGTGGTGATCTTTGCTCTTGGTGAGGGCTGCGGAGTATGAGCGAATGGGGGCCGCGCATGCGCTTCGGGGCGCGGTTTTGCTGTGGACGTCGTTTCTTGGAAGATGGGTGGGCCGATTGCGGCGCGAGTGAACTCGCGCCCTGATACGAAGCGAGAGACAAGAGCAGGTTCAAACTTTTTGTCTTTAATCGGCATTTAATTGAACGAGGAGTGACGGCGGAGTTTGAGGAGGTACGAGGGAAGTGCGGTTTTGGCTGCCCCCCAGGGATTCGAACCCCGATAGGCTGCTCCAGAGGCAGCTGTCCTACCATTGAACGAGGGGGCAACAAGCACACTAGAACCGGCCTCATAAGCCAACTTTTTCAATCCGCCAGCTTTGTGGGACCCGCCTTGTTGTTGGGTCCCATACTTGCGCGGCGCAGTGCATTGACATTTATGAGTCCGGTTGTAGGCGTGTCTTGCAACCGTGTGGCCCGGCCCCGGTGAAGGGTACGCGATGCCAACCCTTTCATCTTAAGGGGCACTCGCCGGTAAGGTCAACGGCAAGAGGGGCGCGATGAGGACCGGACGCCGCACAGTGGGTGCAAAGGGGCCGAATTGGGACGGCGGCCAGGCTCAAAAACTCAGAAAAGCGTCTAAGTTTATGAATCCTTTAGATAATCTCAAACCTTGCCGCATGGATTTCCGTCCAACCTGATAGAGCAGGGCAATCGCATGAAAGGGAATGAAGTGTTTTGTGGGCCCTTTTGCACCGCCCTTACGGGGCTGGTGAATTTTTTTGCTACTCTTCCCCACGCTCCCACCCCAAGAAACAAAAGCAGTTTCTTGGGGACCCTGGTGAAGCGCGGGGCTAACAACCGTTGCGCCTCCGGCGCGCGGCTAGTTGGAACCCACTCGGTCAAGAAATTCAATTCATGCGATTGCGCTGCCAGATGGAGACTAGGATTCTAGGTTGATATTCGTTCCTAATGTAGAATTGACAATTGGAATGGAACTAACCCTCAATCTCGGTTGGGCGTTGGTAGCCATATGGATGTTGTGCGCCTGGGTACGCACGGCGCCGCGAAGGGCGACCGATCGCCGCATCCAGATGGTGGCCCTGGCGGTGGCTATTCTGATTCTGCTGCCGGCCATCTCCATGACCGACGACCTGGTGGCGGCACAGAACCCCGCCGAGATCGATTGCTGCGTGCGCCGCGGCCACGACCACGGTCGCTGTCCCCATTCCATCGTTCCGGTAGCCGCATCGCTTCCACTGCCGAGCTTTGCCGGGGTTTCGCTGGCTTTTGTGGGCACGGCCACGCCCAGCAACCTGCCTTCTCCATTTGTCGAGAACCCCTTTCTCGAATCGATCCAGAATCGGCCCCCTCCCGCGGTTTGATCGCTCGCCGCCGCTCATTCTTCATCGCCAATTTCTCAACTTTCCGTGTCCGCCGTGCAGACCACGGCTCAAAGGTTACATATGAAGCGGATCTTCCCTTCAGTTGCCGCTGGGGCAATGAGCATGGTTCTTGCTCTCTTGCCGAGCGGCGCCCGGGCCCAGCAAGCTTTCACCTGGGATCAGGTGAAGGCGAAATTTGAAGCCACGAATCCGGCGCTGAAGGCCGATGCAGACAACGTGGATGAAATGCAGGCTGAGGAGATCACGGCTTTCCTGCGACCCAATCCGACATTCACCCTGCTGGCCGATGGCACGCAGATCGCGCCGCACGACGGGGTGTGGACGCCTTTCAAGGGCACATACGAGCAACCCAACTTCAGCTATCTGCACGAGCGCGATCACAAGCGCGAGCTGCGCCTGGAAAGCGCGCAGGAGGGCACGCGCATTACCGAATCGCAGCACGAAGATCTGAAGCGGAATCTGGAGTTCACGCTGCGAAGTGCATTTGTGCAGACGCTGGAAGCCAAGGACGTGCTTAAGATGGCGCAGGACGACCTGAGTTACTACGATCACATCCTCCAGATCAGCAAGGATCGGCTGAACGCGGGCGACATTGCGCAGATCGATTTCGACCGCATTGATTTGTTGCGCGTGCAATACGAGTCGGAGTTGGAAAACGCCATCGTGAATTTGCGCACCGCCAAGATCCAGCTTTTGCAACTGATTGACGATCGCACGCCGATCGATCAGTTTGACGTGACCGGGCCGTTCGATTTCAGCGATAGTCTCGATCCGCTGGACACTTATCGCGATGCGGCGCTGGCGGCGCGGCCCGACTTGCAGGCGGCTCTGCAGACGATCCAGCAATCCGAGACTAACCACAAACTGGCGATTTCGAACGGCTCGACGGACCCGACCCTGGCCGCGTGGTACACCTATAACTCTTCAACCAACAACCCCAACGGCACTCAGACCCTCGGCGCGAGCGTAAGCATTCCGCTGCGCATCTTCGACCGCAACCAAGGTGAGAAGAAGCGCACGCTGATCGACATCGACCGCAGCCAGCAGGCTAGCGAAGCCGCGCGCGCGCAGGTGTTCAGCGATGTGGATACAGCCTACGAGCTGGTGCGCAGCAATATCGCGCTGCTGAAGCCCTACAAGGACAAGTACAACGACGAGGCGCTGCGTGTGCGCGATACGGTGAGCTACGCCTATCTGCACGGCGGTGCGTCGTTGATGGACTTCCTGAACGCGCAAAGCGATTACCGCCAGGTACAGCTGGCCTACGCTCAACTTCTCGGCGCTTATCTGACAGCCGCCGGCCAGCTCAATCTTGCTGTCGGACGCGAGGTGATCCAATGACGAAGACTTTCCTTTTTCCAAGCGCGTGTTTCTTGGCTGTATTGCTTGCGCTGGCGGGCTGCAAAAAGAATTTCGATCCGGCTAGCGGAGCGGCTTCTCCCACGCAGGTGGTCGAAACCGGCAACGCGGGTCTTGTGACCGTGGACCACCCGGAGCAGTATCCCATCGCAACGGCGAATCGCGTCGACGAGCCGGACAAACTGGAAGTGACCGGCTCGATTTTCCCGGATATCTCGCGCGAGGTACCGGTGATTTCGCTGGCCAACGGGCGCGTGATCGATATCAAGACGCGGCTGGACGATAACGTGAAAAAGGGCCAGTTGCTTTTTAGTGTGGAAAGCCCCGATATCAGCGGTGCTTTCGACGCGTACCTGAAGGCAGTCAATGACGAGCAGCTTGCCAACAAGGCTTACATCCGCGCTGAAGACTTGTACCAGCATGGCGCAATTTCGCAGGCCATGGTCGAGCAGGCTGAGGACGCCGAGAAGAATGCAAAGGCGGATATGTTCGCGGCCGATCAGCAGCTCAAGATCTTCGGTGTCGACAAGGACCATCCGAGCCCCGTGGTCAATGTGTATGCGCCTGTGTCCGGCGTTATCATCGGGCAAAACATTACCAATGCCGCGGCTGCGGGCGTAACCCTCTCCGGTTCAGCAACGGCCTTCACCATCGCCGACCTGAGCACTGTATGGGTTCTGTGCGATGTTTACGAAAACGATCTTTCCAAGGTCCATCTCGGGCAGGAAGCGCAGATCAAACTGACCGCGTACCCCGACCGCGCACTTACCGGGCACGTAAGCGATATCGGGCCTGTTCTCGATCCGTCGATTCGCACGGCCAAGGTTCGCATTCAGCTCGCGAATCCCGGAATTCTGAAGCTGGGAATGTTTGTGACGGCGACGCTCGAGAGCCGCCCTACAGTGATGCACGCATCGGTGCCGGCCAGCGCCATCCTGCATCTGCACGATCGCGAATGGGTGTTTGAGCCCGCGGGTCAGGGTCAATTCAAGCGTGTGGAAGTGACCGGCGGTTCGATGATGCCCGGAGGGGAGCAGGAAATTTTGTCGGGCATCACGCCCGGACAGCAGGTAGTGAGAGACGTTTTGAATCTTCAAGCGACCGTGGAGGCGCAATGATTCGCAGGCTGGTCGACTTCGCGCTTCAAAACCGCTTTCTCGTCCTGGCCATCGGCATCATGCTTTTTGCCTGGGGTATAGTGTCGTTTCACCGGCTGCCGGTGGAGGCATATCCGGACGTAGCCAATAACTACGTCGATATCATTGCGCAGTGGCCGGGAATCTCCGCCGAACAGATCGAGCAGCAGGTAACGATTCCCATTGAAACCACGATGAACGGCATCCCCGGCATCGCCCACGTGCGCTCGTGGTCGATCTTCGGGCTCTCCACGGTGGAAATCGTTTTCGGCGAGGAGACCACCGACTTCGAAAATCGCGAGCGCGTGATGGAGCGGCTCGCGCAGGTCACGCTACCCAGCGGAGTGGTGCCGCAGATGGGCACCGACTGGAGTCCCGTCGGCCAAATTTATTTCTACACCTTGCGCAGCACCAATCCCGCGTACGACGTAATGAACCTGAAGACGATCGAGACGTGGGTGGTCGAGAAAAACCTCAAGTCCGTGCCGGGCGTGGTCGATACCAATCCTTTCGGCGGGCCGATGCGCGAGTACCAGGTGCGCCTCGATCCTGACAAGCTCGTTGACTATGGATTGAGCATTGCCCAAGTGGAGCAGCAGCTGACCAATAACAACGCGAATGGCGGCGGCAGCTTCATCCAGGAGGGCCTGCAGGAAGTGAATGTGCGCGAAGTGGGCCTGGTGCGCAACGTTCAGGACATCGCGAACACCGTCATTGCGACGAAGAACGGCGCCGCGATACGCGTCAAGGACATCGGCGTTGTCGAGCAGGGCCCCATGATTCGCCTGGGGCAGTTTGGCGACGCCTACCACGACAAAGATGGCCGGATCGTCGACAACGACGATGTCGTCTCGGGCATCCTGTGCCTGCAAAAGGGCGCCAACGCGCAGCCTACGCTTGACGCGGTGCGGGAAAAGGTGAGCCAGCTGAACGAGCAGATCCTGCCCAAAGGCGTAACCCTGCAGGCGTTCATCGACCGCAGCGACTTGCTGCACTTCACCACGCACACCGTGCTGCACAACCTCACTGAAGGCATGATTCTGGTTGCGATCATCCTGTTTCTTTTTCTCGGTAACGTGCGCGGCGCAATCATAGTTGTTTTGACAATTCCTTTCTCGCTGCTTTTTGCGGCCACGTGCCTCGATCTCGAGCACATTCCCGCCAATTTGCTCTCGCTGGGTGCGCTGGACTTCGGCATGGTGGTCGATGGCGCGGTGGTTATGGTGGAAAACATCATCCGCCATCTCTCGCACGGACGCCCTGGCCAGACACCGGCAGACCAGATCCGCGATGCCGCGCACGAGGTGCAACGGCCCGTGTTCTTCGCCATCGCCATCATTATTACTGCGTATCTGCCCATCTTCACACTGCAAGCCGTGGAAGGCCGCCTGTTCCGTCCCATGGCCTGGACAGTGGCGTTTGCGCTGCTGGGCGCGCTCACATTTTCCATCATCCTTGCGCCCGTGCTGGCCAGCATGCTGATGAGCAAGGGCGCAAAAGAATGGCAGAATCCGGTGATGGAATATCTCAGGGAGCGCTACCGCACCGGCGTGACCTGGGCCATTCACCATCACCGCTTCATGCTTGGCTTCGGCGTGTGCGCGTTGGTCCTCGCCGTTTTCCTGGCCTTCAGCGGCGTCATCGGCTCCGAGTTCCTACCCCATCTCGACGAAGGCTCGTTGTGGGTGCGCGGTACGCTCGAGCAGAGCGTTGGCCCGGAGGAAAGCATCCGCGTCGCCAACCAAGCCCGCATCCTTCTGTGCTCGTTTCCTGAGACCACCGAGTGCACCAGCCAGACCGGCCGCCCTGACGACGGAACCGACCATACCGGATTCTTCAATACCGAGTACTTTGTGGGCCTCAAGCCGAAGGATAAGTGGCGGCCCGTCTTCCACCAGGACAAGGACGACCTGATCGCCTCCATGCAGGACGCACTCGATAAGAAATTCCCCGGTGTGATCTGGGGTTTCTCACAGCCCATCGAAGACAACATGGAAGAGGCCGTAAGCGGTGTAAAAGGCGAGCTCGCGACCAAGGTTTACGGCAGCGACCTGCATACGCTTGAAGATCTGGCGAGCCAGATCGCCACAGTGATGGGCCGCGTGCGAGGCATTACGGACCTGGGCGTATTTCAGGTGACCGGCCAGCCCGACCTCGATGTGACGGTAGACCGCGCCAAGGCGGCGCGCTGGCAGATCAACGTAGCCGATGTGCAGGACGCCATTCAGACCGCGGTCGGCGGCAACACCCTTACGCAGGTTCTGCGCGGCGAGGAGTCCTACAACCTCACGCTCCGCTATCTACCTCAATACAGGAGCACGCGCGATGCCATCGAAAACATCCGCTTGCTGTCACCTTCGGGCGAGCGCGTCTCGCTGGCCCAGCTTTGCGATGTGCGCGAGGCAGATGAGGGTTCGGAGATTTATCGCGAGAACAACGAGCGCTACGTGGCCATCAAATATAGTGTGCGCGACCGCGCCCTGGGCGACGCCGTGCGCGAAGCCATCCAAAAAGTGAACGATCAAGTGAAACTGCCCCGCGGATATCACCTCGGCTGGGAGGGCGAGTATCAGAGTGAGTTGCGCGCCGAAGCACGCATGGCCATCATTGTGCCGCTCACGGTGCTTCTGATCTTCATCATCCTCTACACCATGTACGGATCGCTCAAATGGGCCTTGCTGATCCTGGCCACGGTGGCCATGGCCAGTCTGGGCGGACTGCTAGTGCTGTTCGCGACGCACACGAATTTCAGCGTCTCATCGGAGGTTGGCTTCCTGGCGCTGTTCGGCGTCTCGGTGCAAACCGGCGTCATCATGCTCGAGTACATCAACCAGTTGCGCGCGCGCGGTAATACCATCGAGACCGCGGCCGTGGAGGGCGCGATCCTGCGCCTGCGCCCCATCATGATGACCATGCTGGTGGCCACGCTGGGTCTGTTGCCTGCCGCCGTCTCGCACGGCATCGGATCGGATTCGCAGCGCCCGTTCGCCATCGTGATTGTCGGCGGACTGATGATGAACCTGCTGATGAGTATCTTCCTGCTGCCCACGCTCTATGTCTGGGTAGCGCGCAAGAACGATGTCCTGCCGGATGTGGATACGACAGAAGAGATTTAGAGGCAGGGTTCAGGTTTGAGGTTTCAGGTTTCAGCGAATTTGCTAACGGTCATGGACTGCTGACACCTGACACCTAAGACCTGACACCTGCATTATTCTTCTCTTAGCACCTGCAGCGGGCGCAGCCCGAGAATCCGGTAGCTCGCGATCCAGCCCGTAGCCGTGGCCAGCATCGCGGTCCCTACAAGCGCGGCAAACGTGGCGCCCCACTCGAATTGAAAGTCCACTTCGAGCCGGCGCAGCAGAATGCGCGTGAGCAAGTTGGCGAAGACGGTGCCCACCGCCCCGGCAAGCAGTCCCAAAACGCTGAATTCGACACTAAATGTACGCACAATGCGCATGCGTGTAGCACCAAGCGTCTTGAGCACCACCGCCTCCTGCATGCGCCGAAAACGCGTGCTGGCGATGCTCGAGGCCAAAATCATCAAGCCGGCGAAAATCGAGAATCCGGCGAGCAGCCGAACCACCAGCGTGATCTGATCGACGACACTCTCAATGCGCTGCAGGACATCGGCAACGTTGATGACGGTAATCGTGGGATACGTGGCGAAGAAGGCCCGCTCCATAGCGGCCACTTGTTTGGGATCGATATGCGCTCCGCCATACCACGTGGACGGCTGATCGGCGATCTGCCCCGATGGCAAAACAAATTGCACGCGCGCGCCCAGGTGCTGGCCATCGGAACTATAGATGGCAGCCACTTTGAGCGCATGGGTTGTGCCGCCGGTTTCGAGCTCGACTGCCGAACCCACGCCCAGGTGCAGGCGTTTGGCCACTCCGTCGCTGACCGCGAGCTGCGCTGCACCGCTACTGCTCCACCATGCGCCCTGAGTCACCTTGTATCCCTCAAGGGGTGCATCGGCCCAGCTCAGTTCGGCGTTTTCGAGCAATCGCCGCGGATAATGCTGGTCCTTCATCTGCTCCACCGCCTGGCCGTTGATGGAGATGAAGCGGCCCAAAACTACAGGGATCAGATTGAGTTGCTGGCTCACGCCCGGCTGCTTGGCAAAAAATGCCTTGACGCCTGCAACTTCATCCGTGCGCACATCGACCAGGAATACGTTGGGGATTTTGGGCGAAGCGGTCTCATGCAGGTCGCGCAAAAGACCCTTCTGCATGAGATAGACCGCGAGGATAAGCATGACTCCCGTGCCCAGCGCCGCCAGCACCGCAGCCGATTGATTCCCAGGGCGGTAGAGATTGGCCAATCCGTGGCGCAGCGACGACGGCAGATGCAGCCGCGTGCGATTGAGAAAGAAGCGCAATGTACGCAGCGCCACGGTGGCGAGCACCAGCAGAACGATGAGCGCAAGAGTGAAGAGAAGTGCAAACCACGCGCCGACTTTCGGCGATTCAGTGAGCGCCCAGGCGATGCCGCCGAGCGCGACCACAACTACGGCTGCAATCACTAGTTGCAGCTTGCGCGCCCACCAGCGTGCAAACCAGCCGCCGATGCCGGACGGTCCCTGCTCGACCAGCCTCCGCAGCACCAGCACCGGACGTACTGCGCGCACATCGAGCAAAGGCGGTAGACAGAAGAGCAGTGTCGTCAGTAATCCGGTCCCCATGCCGGCCAGGGCCGATTGCCAGGGAAATACAAAATGAAAATGGAGAGTGAGCAAGGGCCCGAAGGCTGCGGGCAGCAGCACCATCACGCCCACGCCTGCCGCCACACCCAGCAATCCCCCGGCGAGGCCCAGACTGAGCGTCTGCAGGAGAAAGATGCGCAGCAGATCAGAGGAATCCGCACCGAGTGCCTTGAGAATGGCCAGCGTGTCCATGTGCTGCTCGAGATGCGCATGCATGGCCATGGCCACGCCGATGGCGCCGAGCACCATCGCGACCAGGCAAATAAGGCTCAGGATGGATGTGGCGTTGTCGAGGCCTTTCGTAAGTGCGGGATTGCCTTCGCGGAAGTCCATCACCTGCGCATCGGGCAGTGCCGACTCCAGTTTCGCGCGTATTGCCGCAGCCTGCGCGTCGGCCGTCTGGCCTTGCGGCGGGGTTGCAGGCAGCTTCAGCAATAGCCGGCGCGTGGCGCGGCTGCCGTAACCCAACAGCCCGGTGCTTGCGAGCGACGCCTGCGAGATCATGACGCGCGGTCCCATTCCTACGGTTTCGCTGATGCGATCCGGTTCCTGCTCGAGTGCAGCGGTGATGCGAAAGTTGCGTCCGCCCAGGCGCAGAGTGTCGCCAACATGCGCGTTCAACCGGATAAGAAACTCCTCAGCCACCACTGCTGAGTCGCCCTGCAGCGCCTGCGCGAGCGGCATCGACGGAGCGAGATCGGCGGTTCCGTAGAAGGGATACTCGGCCGGATCGACGGCCTTGAGTGAAACCAGAATCGGCATGGGGCCCGGCGGAACGGAAGCCATCGAAATCGTATCCGTGATCCACGTGGTGCGAATGCCGCCAGAGTTCGGCCCGGCAATCGCGGCAATCTTGTCTGACTCTTCAGGTGTCGGCGCGCGAAACATGCGCGCGCTCAGGTCGCCCGCAAGCAGCGAACGCGCTTCAGTGTTCAAGGTCTGGCGAAAACTGTCGCTCAAGCCGCGCACGCCTACCAAAGCGGCCACGCCCACGGCTACCGACAGAACCACAAATCCAAATTTGCCGGGAGCGGATTTCAAGTCGCGCCAACCAATGGCCGCCGCGCGGCGCCAGCTCAAAGCACGCTTAGCCATTTTTTTCCTTGTTCTGGACAAGAGTATCTTCCACGACAAGACCGTCCTTCAAAACGATCTTGCGGTCGGCGCGACTGGCGATCTCCGGATCGTGCGTCACCAGTACCAGCGTGGTTCCTGCCTTGCGATTCCGATCGAGGAGAAGATCGAGGACGATCTTTCCATTCACCGAGTCGAGATTGCCGGTAGGCTCGTCGGCCATGACGACAGGCGGCTGAATGACAAAGGCCCGCGCCAGCGCAACGCGTTGCTGCTCGCCGCCCGAAAGCTGCACAGGATAGTGATCCATGCGCTCGCCCAAACCAACCTCGCCGAGCAGTTGCCGCGCTTGCGCCAAGCCGCTACCCTCGACATTCAACTCGTAAGGCAGCAACACATTTTCGAGGGCAGTGAGCGTCTGGATCAGCTGGTAGGACTGAAAGACAAAGCCGATCTTGCGCCCGCGCACTGCGGCCAACTCGGATTCCACCAGGTTGTGAATGGGCACGCCGTCGAGCCAGATTTCACCCTCGCTGGGCGTGTCGAGGCCGGCAAGCAGGCCCAGAAGCGTGCTTTTGCCACTTCCGCTCGCGCCCACGATGGCGACAAATTGCCCTGCCGGAATATCCATCGAGATTCCGCGCAGAATTTCCACCCGCCGCGCGCCATTTTGGATCCACTTCTTAGCGTTCTTGACCTGAATCAATGCGCTCTCCCGCCTATCGACAGTGTATCCGGGGCTGTTTTGACAGATTTTTTCCCGAGCCCCAGCTACACTCTATTACGTGGACGTTCGACGACTGGTTCCCGCCGCACTCTTTCTCGCGATATTTTGGGCTGCGACCCTCTTTGCTGCGCAGCCGCCAGCCGCACAGCCTCCATCGCACGATCAGCCGGTCATCGTCTGCTACGGCGACAGCATCACCGCTGGCTACGGCCTCGCCCACGGGGAGGCGTATCCCGACTTTTTGCAGAAGAAGCTCGACGTCCAGGGCTACCGGTACAAGGTCATCAACCAGGGAACCAGCGGCGCGACCACCAAAGATGCGCTAGCCGGACTGCCCATCGTGCTGCGCCTGCATCCGGTAATCGTGATTGTGGAGTTCGGCGGCAACGACGGCCTGCGCGGCCTCCCGGTCGATGAGACGCGCGGCAATCTCGACCAGTTGCTGACGGCGCTTGAAAAAGCCCATGTGAAAATCGTGTTTGCCGGCATCACGCTGCCGCCCGATTACGGGCCAGATTACATCCGCTCGTTCCAACAGATCTTCCGCGACCTGGCCGCGCGGCATCACGTGGCGTTTGTTCCCATGCTCTACCAGAACCTGGAGCACGTGCCGGGAACTATTCAGGACGACGGCATTCATCCCACCGCAAAGGGCTCGGCGATCATCGCCGACACGCTGCTTCCGACGCTCAAGCCGTTGCTACACAAAGGTCTATGAGCCGTCCGGACGCGTGACGCGTCCTCATGAACCCCTCCGCGCCACGGGAAAACCAATGCCAGAACAGTCGCAAAATGAGATACATCCACTCGTGTGATGTAAAGCGTCGAAATGTGTCCAAATTTAGCTCATACTCCGCATAGAGTACGCATTCATTGAAATGAATTGGCAGTCGCGTTTGCGGTAGCGATGCTCGCTCCCCCTTTTGGGGTGAGTTGGGTAACACGCTGCCCACGTTTGGAGATTCAGATGTTCAGAACCGGGGCCCCCGCTGTACTGATGCTTTACTTTATTGCTTGTTCTAATTGCCTTCAATCGCAGAAACTGCCAGAGATTGCTGCAAACGATCCCGGCGCAGAAGGTACGCCTTCGAAAGCAGCGCTCGTATCTCCCCCTTCCATCCCAAAATTTACGACAACTCTCAGAGTGGCTGCCACTCAGCAGGAGATGCATCCAGGCCTTGCGCCGACTCAGGAAATCGAAGGCAAGGAGATTCTATCCTCGGCGGGAACTTATGGCGACTTATCCCGCTACTTACAAGCGCTTCCCGGCGTGGTATGGAACTCGGACGTATCGAACGATGTGATCGTGCGCGGTGGGCATCCCGAGGAGAACCTGTACGTGATCGACGGCGTGGAGTTTGACGGCATTAGCCATTTGGAATTGCCGGGAACCACGGGAGGATTCACCTCGATGATCGATGCCACCGCCGTCAGCGATATGGAGATGCGTCCGGATGTGTATGACGCCTCCTATTCCAGCCGGCTCTCGTCGCTGATCGAGATCCACACGCGGCAATTGGCAGGGCCGGGCCAGGAAAGGATTCTTTCCTTAGGCATGTCAGGTATCGGCGGCCTCTACCAGCGCCCCCTTCCGCACGACGGGATGCTGTTGTTTTCGGCGCATCGCAGCATTCTCAACCTGTTCACCAACAACATCGGCATCGACGGTGTGCCTACCTATACGAATCTGCTGGTCCGCTTGGACGTGGATCACGGAAGCCATGATAGTTTCACGCTCCTGAGTCTGGGCGGGACCGATTCCGTGAACATAACACCATGTGCGGGTGACTACGACTCCACCGATTATTTCGAGACCCAGTACATGGGGCGGAAAGACACCGGGGCCTTAACCTGGAAACATACCTTCAATGCGTCGCTGGCCTCGGATTTGACCGCCACCTATGCCGTGAGCCGGCAGAATATTGAGCAACAGCAGCAAACCGGCTACGTATTGGTGAACGGAAGCCAATGCCCCGCGATCACAGAAACCTCGTATGTCGAAAACGCGCGCAACGAGCTGCCGCATTTGAATTACACGTTGCGGGGTGGCCGGAGTGGATGGCTCTTTTCCACCGGCGTTAGCGGCGGCTTGCAGTTGTTGAACGACTCGGTTGCGCAGCCCATCGGCCAACTGTCGCCCTTTTCCAACAGCACTGCGGCCGCGGATACAACGGCATTCGATCGCCGCTTCTCTACTGGCCAGGAAGCGGCATTTGTGCAGGCCGAAGGCTCCCTGGGCAAACGATTGAGCGTGATGGGTGGCACGCGCGTAGAAGCATTCGCCATCGACGGCGGTCATGTGCTGGAACCCCGCGTCTCCATGCTTTTCCGGCTCAACCAGCGGCAGAGCCTGCATGCCTCGTGGAATGCTTCGGCACAACTGCCTCCCACAATGGACCTGCTCAGCTTTCCCGGCAACCGGTTGCTCGAGCCTATTACGGTTCGCCAGACGGCGGTGGGGATGCGGCTGTGGCAGAGCGGGTGGGCTACGCTGGATGCCGAAGCTTACACAAGGCAGTACAAGCGAGAGCCAGTTTCCACCGAGTATCCCCAACTCATGCTCTTCAATATGATCGATACCCTGGGCCAGGCGATCGTTTGGCTACCGCTCACCGGTACGGGATCGGCGGAATCGCGCGGGCTGGAAGCGGCGCTGCGCGCCCATTGGCATAACCGCGCGCATCTGCTGCTGTCGGCCACGCGGTCGCAGTCGCAATACCGCGCACTGGACCGCATCCTGCATACCGGGAACTACGACACGCCGGTCGCGATCAACGCCATGAGCAACATCCAATTGCCGCGGCACGTCGTGCTTAATAGCAGGGAGTCGTTTACCAGCGGACGCGTTTACACGGCCTTCGATATCGCCGACTCGCTCGCGCAAAACCGGGGTATTTACGATCTGAGCCAAATCAACGCGCTACGTGGACCGGTTTATAACAGGCTGGACTTCGAATTCGAACGGAAGTTCAGCTTTTCACGAGGCCAGTTAGACGTGCGCGGCGGCGCGGAAAACGTGATGAACCGGGGCAATCTTCTCGACTACGTGTGGCTGCAGAATTATGGATACAGTGCGGCCTCGACGAAGTCCACGGGATTGCCCATCGGAAAGATAGACCAGATGGGACGCTTCCCTGCGATCAGCGCTGAATACCGGTTCTGAACCGGGCGCACACCGGGATGAGGTGCGCGATACGAAATGAGACCCTGATGCGAGATGAGACGCCGATGCGCCTCACCCGCGGTCGTATGGAGACAATTCCGAGAGAAGAACTGGAGGGAGCTACTTCTTCTTCGCCTTGGGAGCGGCGCCCGTGGTGACCAGCGTCTTGAGGCGCGCATTTAAACGGCTCTTGTAACGCGAAACGGTATTGGAGTGGAGAACGCCCTTTTGCACGCCCTTATCGAGGGTTGAAACCGTGGCGCGATACTGTTCCTGAGCGACCTTCACATCGCCCTTGGCGAGCGCCTCGCGCAACGCCCGCAGGCTAGTGCGCACGCGGCTGCGATTAGCGCCGTTGACTTCGGTACGGGTTACGGTTTGGCGTGCGCGCTTGAGCGCCGATACGTGATTTGCCATGGTTTCGCTTCAATCTCCAAAGCCTGAATTTCAGGGGTAGTCCCTTTTTTCAGGGAAGTGGTCTCAAATAAGGTGACGCGGGGTGGAGGCCGTCTACCGCATCCCCCGCAGCTTTTAAGTCTACGGGAATTCAATGGGAGGGTCAATCGGCGCAGTGCGCAACCGCAGGCCAAGACATTCACGACAACAGCGACTGCGCGACCAATGATTGGCGGTTTGACCCGGTTCCGGCGGCCCGGTATACTCGAATCTGCGTCAAGCGGGAGTAGCTCAGTGGTAGAGCATCGCCTTGCCAAGGCGAGGGTCGCGAGTTCAAGTCTCGTCTCCCGCTCCATTCCGCACCACCCCGGAAGAAATCCGCGGAGTGCACGGCGGAATGGAGCAATTCCAGCCTAAGGCCCGGCCCAAGGCGCGGTACCCAAGTGGTAAGGGAGAGGTCTGCAAAACCTTTATGCGCCGGTTCGATCCCGGCCCGCGCCTCCAACACTTCTCAACAACTTACGACGATTGAGACCAGAGGCTGCATCCTCTGGTTGCCAATATGGTTGCCAATTGGCGCTTCAAACGTCCTCAGTCCCCTGCCTGGGCGGCTGCGGCGGCCGAACATTGACCGCTCAGCTGTCCACTCAGGGTCTCTGCCGCCATGTCCGCGGATTCGTCCAGGACATGGGCGTAGAACTTGAGAAGAATGTCGGGGCGCGAGTGTCCAAGGCGTTCTTGCGCCGCCTTGACTGGCACATGTCCTTCCACCATCGCTGTCGCTCCCCAGTGGCGGAGAAGACGCCAGGTGATGTGCGGAAGGCCGAGTTCCTTCGCGACCGGTTGAATGCACCGGGCGAGAAGATCTTCATGCCAGATCGGACCAGTCTTGCGGTGATTTGGAAACACCCAGTCGTCGTCCTTCGCCTTCGTCCGCGCCTTCAAGGCCAGCAGCCTTCCGACATCGGCCTCGGTCAGCCGGATGGGGCGATTGGAGCGGTGGTACTTCGGCGTGTGGAGCTTGCCGTGGTTGACGGCACGCACCACCCAAAGTTCGCGCCTTTCGGCAATCAAGTCTTTCCACTTGAATGCCAGTTCTTCCGGACGGACGCAAGTGACGGCCGTCAGCCAGACGGCCGTGCTGACGGGCTCCTTCAGCCGTTCGATCAGCCGGTTGAGCTGGTCGGGGCTGGGGAGCTCGTGGCGTTCCTTGATTCCATCCGGAGGAAGATCGGCGCCGCGCGCAGGATTGGACTTCATGTAACCGTACTTCATTGCGGCAACGAAAATGGAGCTGAGCCCCCACTTCAGATTTTTGAGCGTTTGCACAGCTTTGCCTTCGATCGCCTTCTGGTTGAGGAATGCCTGCACCGCTTCGATGGTGATGTCTGACAATTCCATGTCGCCGAACTCAGGAAGGTAGTGAGCGCGGATACCCAGGTGTTCCATGCCTGAAGCAGCACCAACGGCGATTGGGGTACGAGCCGCCGCCACTGCTCGGTATCGAAGAGCATGATGACGAAGAAGAATCCCGTGATAATGAAGCCGTAGACGTTAAGAAAGTGCCAGCATCGGGCGATCCCGATGGTGCGCCGTAGCCGGGCGTGGCAACGAGTGGCGAAAAGTAGCGCGCATCGTCCTTGGCGGTCCAGATCCGATCCGTCGGAACCGTTATCGGCGTCAGCCGAATCCACTCGCTTCCCGGTGTGCAGTGATTGTTGAAGTAGAGACGAGGATGATCGGCGAGAATGGACAGGCCGCTTCGGATCAGCATCGTGACAAAAAGGAAGTTGAAGAAGTGACAGAATCGCACCCATACCGGAAAGCCATGAGGACCGGCGAAATTGTTGGGAAAGATCTGTGGGACAGGCGGAATATGAGGGAGCCCCACCATTAGAAACTCGATCCAGGCAGCAAGCACAGGCACCGCTACCAGCATCGCTGCGGCAATGAGGATCGAGGGCCGTACCCAGATGCGAAATCGGCGATCAGGTGGATAGTGAACGGCAGCATGTGCCGCATCGAACGAAATCATTGAGCGGGCTCCTGAGACATGTCCGTTCGTTCCGGCAGTTAAGTACGGATAGTCATTTCAAATCGCCCCGTGCCGCTAACGTACCGGCGGCGGTAGGATTGCCTTTGAGTATCCATTCAAAACCTACGGCGATGATTGCGCCCAGCACGGGACCTACAACAAAAATCCAGGTGGTAGCCATATCGCCACGGATCAGGTCGGGAGCAAATGACCGTACCGGGTTCATCGATGCGCCGCTGATTGGCGCCGCCCAAAGCCCCGCCAAAGAGATGTAGCCGCCGACCGCGAGAGCACCATTGGAACCGATATTACGGGCGCCCGAGGCGGTACCAAGAATCGTGCTGACCAAACCCGTGGTCAATAATACTTCCATGGCGAGCGCCTTGAAATCGCTCACTCCCGGACCTGGTGTCGTGGCGCCGAATAAGCCTTGTATGCCGAACAGGGCCCGCAGGAAAGACGCCGCAGCGATGCCCCCAATGATCTGCGCCGTGATATACCCCGGAACCCGAGACCAGGGAAAATTGCGCCGCAACGCGAATGCCAAGGTGACTGCTGGATTTAAATGGGCACCACTGACCGCGCCCATAAAATAGATGATCGCCATGACCATCAGGCCCGGTGCGACAACCTTCATTCCCAGAGAGATCGCTCCGCCGCTCTGAGCACCGACGACCCCGGCGCCAGCTGCAACAACGACGAGGAGGAATGTGCCCCAGGCTTCTGCGAAAAGACGCCGCCATTCATGAGCAGATTCCAAGAAATCTGGCGTCTCCGATCCGTGCAGCATACGGTGCTGTGTGGTCGATTCGGTTCGCTCAGAGTGCATACTTTTCTCGCGTAGGGGTTGGAGGATCACAATCTGGTCAGACAATCTTGCAGGGGATCATGGCATCCTCATCAAATGTATAGACCGCGCATAGGCGGTGATAGCCGTCGGCGATGACCAGCTTGCCGTTGCGTTCGTCCCTGAACAGCAGGAGCGGCGATAGTCTTTCATGCTGAATGATTCTCGTTCGATCTTTTTCAACGTGAGAATTACTGACTCCCAGCAGCGATAGCATGGAAGCTCTAAAAATGTCTTTTGCAGCGAATTCCGTCTTCGCGGTGCGTTGCAATTTCTTGACAACATTCTTTGCCGCCTGTGGTTCCATAATCAGACTCAGATATGAGGCGGCCGCAGGATAATCGTGTTTCTGCGGTTTGCTTTGCTAGTTGATGTTCGTTTTTTTGCTCATTGCCCTCCTTTCAACCGACATTGTCGGCGATTCTTCACAGCAACATGCCGCCATCGGCACGAGGCGCATAAGAAGGATTAAGTGCCGTAGCCACGATGCGGCATGGCGAGCAACTCCTGATTATCTGGCCAGGAGATGGTCAGGAGAAACCCCGATTCAACGACTGCTTCAACATCGTGCTTGATCGAAGCGCCAAGAGTAAGCAGGCTTCCCGTCTGCAGGTCATACATTTGCCCCTGTGTTTTGTAACGGATGGCGCCCTTCAATACTTGAACCGAGCTTGTGCCATCTGCGTGGTGCTCTTCTATTCGGGAGCCAGCTTCCATGCAAATCAGAACAACCCGAAAGTCCTTCTTTTTGAAGAGAGTCTTGGAATGGATCCCTTGGGGCCAGGGCTTGTGCTGCTCGAACTCAGCCATTTCGTGTTTCAGGTCAAAGTGCGCGAGATCGGCGATCATAACGCCGTCATCCGCGGAAACTGGAGCCTGCATCTGTTAGCCTGCCCTTCATCTAAAGACGGCTCGAAGTACGACCGCTTCATTGTGTTCTGTATCCTTCGCTGCGTAGACCAAAGTGATCGCGGAATACTTCTGCGCATCATGCACGGTGTCGGCAATCGCCTCTTTCAGCTTTGGGGCCTTCAGCTCCACTTTGTACCGCGCGCAGAATTCCAGCCAGCGCTTCGGATCGTGATTAATCCACTTCCTTAGATCTGTGCTAGGCGCAATCTCCTTCACCCAGGCATTCAGGCGCAAATCGGCTTTCCTTTTGCCACGTGGCCATAGGCGGTCGACAAGGACACGAAAGCCGTCAGCTCTTGCTGGCTTTTCGTAAGCTCTCTTGAGCAAAATCTCCATCTGTCACGTCCGTCCCTCAGCCACGCGATTGTAAGAATTGCCCACTCATTAGAGGTGTAACTCTCCATTTCAACGAAGTTTACCGACGCAAGCTCTTGCCGTTCCGGTCAATAGTGCTCACCTTGCCAGGCTGCGAGATGGAAACCTCTCATGCAAAGGAGTAGTGTCGGCCTCTGCCCTTGTTTACTTGAGGCGCTCTGCCAGAAGGTGGTCCGCGATTCGTATGGCATTGGCGATGATGGTCAGCGAGGGATTGACCGCGCTAGCCGAGACGAAGCAGGAAGCATCGACAACATAGAGATTGTCGAGATCGTGTGCCTTGCAATGCGGATCAAGGACGCTGGCGGCAGGATCGTTACCCATGCGGCAAGTGCCGTTCTGATGCCCTACGCCCTCGATAGGGATGCGTTTCTTGAAATAGGCGTGGAGCGGAACGGAAGCCGTTGCGTGGCCGGCCTTCTTCAGAACATCGACCCAGCGGTCTTTTAGACGATTGAATGACTCGACATTGTTTGGCGTGTAAGAGAGTTGAATCCGCCTGGGCGCAACATCCGTGACCGGCTCAGATTCGTTGGTACGGCCAGTGTCTCCGGATGGATGAGCGCCGACGAGGCCGGGCTGCTGGCTTTCTACGGAGAGTGGGGTGGTGTTGTGGAGTGTGACGCGATTGTCCGGATCGGGAAGGTCTTCTGTTGTGAGCCACCAAGGGACGGCGTGGTGTTTCATTCCCTCGAGCACGAAGCCGGGAGTGAGCGGCGGGGCGTCGCCCTTCATCATCTCGAAGTGGAAACTGCCGACGGGCTGCACCTGCCCGAGCGGGAAAGGATATGCGGGATCGGAATCCTTGAGGTAGAAATCATTCGTGCCCCAGGTCTTGGTGTAACTGTCCTCGTTGCGCTTGGTTGAAATGGCGAGCAGCGCGTCCGCCTGGTGATACATGAAATTGCGGCCAACCTGATCGGAGCGGTTGGCTAGACCGGCAGGGTGCTTGTCATTGGCGGAGGCGAGGAGAATCACTGCGGAGTTGATAGCGCCGGCGCATACGGCGAAGAGGCCTGCGGTATAAATCGCTGTGTTACCGTTCTTCGATGCCGGAGGTGCATTGGTTTCGGCGGGGTCGGGCGCTGAGCCGTAAGGCTTACCTGAGCCGGAGTGGATGACCTCGACCGCGGTGACAGCAGTGCCGGTGCTGTTGGTAAGAAGACGAGTAACGCGAGAGTTCGTCATCAGGGTGACATTGGACAGGTGCATGATCTCCCGGATGCAGTTGATGTCGGCATCGGACTTGGCGTGAACGAGGCACGGATAGCCGTCGCAGGTGTCACAGCGGATGCATTTCGAAGCGAGCGGATCGGCTTCGTTGCGTTTGAGTCCCAGCGGAATCGGAAAAGTGTGGATGCCCAGCTTGCGAACGTCATCTTCGATGCATTGCATACGTGGCTCGTTGGCGAGGGCGGGATAGGGATACTTCCTGGAATGAAAAGGTTCGGTGGGATCGAAGGAGGAGGCAAATCCGCCGGGGACTGGGGGCGCGGTCCCAAGATCTCCGTGGACTTGGAAGAGTTCTTCGGCGCGGGTGTAGTAAGGCTCCATGTCGGCGTAGGAGATGGGCCACGCAGGAGAGATCCCGCCTTGATGCCGGATGACGCCGAAGTCCTCGGCTCGCATACGAAACAGAGCAGCACCGTAAACCTTGGTCTGTCCCCCGACGAAGTAGGACTGCTGAGGGTGCAGGTCCTTGCCTTCCTTGTCCTGCCAGGTTTCTCTTGTGTGATAGCGGTTGTCGAGGAATACCGCGGTGGTGTCCCAGTTGAGCTTCTCCTGCGGCATGAAGGGACCGCGCTCAAGGATAAGGATTTTCTTGCCAGCCTGGGCGAGATGGAGAGCCAGAGTTCCGCCACCTGCTCCGGTGCCGATGATAATAACCTCATACTCCATGGTGGATAAGATGCGATCGGCGCTTAACTGGTCGAAGCTCCGCAAAGCGCCCTCTTTTCCAGGCACTGGCCTGCAATTTGCAATCAAGGAAGCATTTGGGTTGCGGTGATCGGCGTGTCACGGTCCCCGAGATGACGATGGAAGGGATAGTGGCAGTAAAACGGACACGGGTACTTTGGGTCAGGATGCAGCTTCGCGCAAAGGATTCGATCTACCCCATAGGCGCGGAGATAGATCTCTGCCGCGATCATCATGCCCAGCAAGGGTGCGATGAAGTAGAGCCACTCGGCCGTCCAGACATCGGCAAACACTGCCGATCCAGTGGTTCGGGCCGGGTTGATGCTAAAGCCGGATACGGGAGCGAAAAAGAGGACGTCCAGGGCGATCAGAATTCCGACAACGTAACTGGTAAGGTTTGCCACAGGCGGTCGATTCGACAGCCAGAGAACGACTCCCATGAGAACCGTCGCCATAAATAGCTCCGCGAGGAAAGCCGCTGCAGTTCCATATCGCCCGGGCGCAGTAACGGCGTAGTCAACGGTTGGATCGGCAAGACTCTTGCCCAGGAGGAGTGCTGAAA
>JBEKPD010000092.1:0-41141 GCA_049521075.1 Occallatibacter sp. | reverse complement strand
CTGCGTTTTTCCGCTGGCCGCATCCCACAGCTCCGGCGCTTTTCCATCGACGCGGAAGGTTGCGTTCACATCTTCCGTGCGGTCAGTGCGATTGTCGACGAAATATATATCGCAATCGTCGAGCTTGCGATGCACGAACATGAGGTTCGCATCAGGCTCGGACTTGGTGTATTCAAAGTCGCGCGGAACGCCGAGCGCGGCCAGCACATCGTTGGCGCTCGCGCCCGCATACATTCTTCCCTTGCCCACGCGCACCATGCCGTGATTCGGCGAAGATTTCCTTCCCCACAGCCGATCCGCTATGCGCTGAAACTCAGCTTCGTCATCGGCGAGGCTCGGCGAATCGGTGGGCCGTTTGCCGACTACTACGGCACCCTGCTCGACCAGACTCTTCAACTGGCGCAGCACCGGCAACGTCATACGCTGGCTGCGGCCGCCGAGATAGAGGATGCGATAGCTCGTTCCGCCGGGCGTGACCAAGCGCCCATCTTTGAAGCTCAACTCATGCAGCACTACATCACTGTTTACAAAGTCGAAGGCGTAGCCGCTGGGTGCATCGTCGATCGCCTTCCAGCCGAAGACCGCGGTCAGCGGGCCCTCCTCGCCGTAGAAGTACGCCACGTCGGCGGAGTAGTGCCCCTGCTGCAGCATCCAGGAGCAGCGCGCCAGATAGGTGATCCACGGCTGTGCATCCTGGGCCCAGGTATCGTTGCGATTAAACCAAAGACCGTAGGGCCCAAGCGTGAGGCCTGGCGCCATGTCTGCAACAGGCTGGTGCGTGGATTCATGAATCTCGAAGCGGTTCACGCCCAGTGCAAACTCGAGGTCGGCAACTTTTTTCAAGCTGTTGGGCGAGAACGACCACGCCGGGCCGCGCGAGGTCATCGACTCGGCGCCCACGATGTTTTGGCCGTAGATGTGCGCCACCGACGCCGCGCCGCGCAGGTCGGAGATGTAGTCGATGTCGGTCCCTGGTTGGCCGGCCCAGGTCCACATCGCGCCCATGGGAACGTCGGTCTTGCTGCGCATCTCCATGTCGTCGCCGAGCGAAGGGCGATGGTATTCGAGCGCCTCGCCGTAATATTTCATCCCATGACTGTGCAGATCATCGGCGATCTCGCCATAGTGATTTTCGGCGAGCAGTTGGCCGATGGTGCGCCGAAAGTCCCAGAGGAAACGGTCAGTGTCCGCAGTGCTCTTGATGATGACGCCGGTGAGTGCGGGGAGCCAGGGACGTGCATCGTAACCGCGACGCTGCTTAAACTCTTCGAGAAGGCGATCGGTCCAGTTCTGCGGGCCGACTTCGATGCTGTCGGTGAGCAGCCACGAAATGCCGCTCGTGCCCATCAACTCCGGGCCTACGGCGTCAGCGTACATCTTCAGATAGCCGTCGACATAATTATTCACATAGTTACGGTTGAGCTTGTCGACTTCGAGGCCTGTGGCTTCGGCTGGCGCTGGGCCGTTCTCATGGCCGGTGAGCGAAGAGCCTATGCGCAGGACCCGCCACGTGCCAGCGGGCGGCGTCCAGTCGAGCGTGCCATCGGGCTGCATTTTGCCGGTCAGGTCGATCACTTCCGATGGCGGCACGATGAACTGGGGCGCAACTTTGGGATCGGCGATGGCGAAGAAGTCGCGTGCGTTGGCGTAACCGGCGCGTTTCTCGAACTCATTCACGCGCGCTCCGCTTGCTAGCACCAACTCGGTGACCTTGTGGTCGTGCTCGGGAACGGCGGCCGGTTGCGCGGGATAGACGAGGCGGAAATACCGTGCGGTGACGGCATCGAATGCAGCCGTGCGCTCCACGATGCTGCTGAAGTGAATGTCCGCGATTTTGCGATAGGCTTGGCCGTCGCCGCTGGCTTCAAGATATGGCGGAATTGCGGGGCTCTCGTGATCGAAGACGCTGATGGAGTCGTTGAGGCTGGCCAGGGTGACGGCCTGAATCCTTTGTGGATGACCGTAGTCGAGTTCGACCCAGGATTCGTTGCCAGGTGTGCTTGCCGGAAGATCGAGCGCGACCGTGCTCACGTCGCCATCGGAGAACGCGGGGGCGTTGGGCGCTCCACTGCTCGCTGTGATGGTGGGGTTCAGCTCCTGCTGCGTCTTGTCGCCTTCGGGGATTTTGTACGCAATCACCGCGACATCGGAGTAGAACTCAGGCGGTGTCGTCACTGTGCCATCGGGTGCGCGGCGGCCGGGAACCTGGAAGTTCTGGAAGGTTCCATCGACCTGTGGCGGATGCGCGAGTTTGCCTGCGAACGGTTTGCCGCCGTTAGTGCGCGTGGCTGACCACACCATCTTTTTCATGCCCTGCGATGCGGGCACCCACGGTCCGCCGGTTTCGCTCCACCCTGGCGAGCTTGCGATGGCGACCTCCATATTGAAACTGCGCGCGGTGGTTACGGCGGTTTTAAATGCCTGCTTCCACTCGGGCGTCATGTAGATGAGGCGATGCGGAACCACTTGCGGCGTGTTGATGGCGCCCTCGAAGATGGTCACGCCGCCAACGCCCACGCGATGCATCCACTCGAGATCGAGATTGATGCCTTCGGTGGAGATGTTGCCGTTCATCCAGTGCCACCATACGCGAGGGCGGGCTTCGTTGGGCGGATCGAGGAAGCTGCGGAGCAATGCATCGGCCGGCGAGGTCGCGTCAGTTTGCGGAGCGGCGGGAGATTGTGCCCGCGCGAAAACAGCGGTCACGCAGACAAGGCAAATGAGAGCGATACGAAATGGTACATGAGCTTTCATTCCAAACCATCCATCCTGGGGAGTTTCATTGAAAAGCAACCGCAGATCCTTCGACTTCGTTTGGCCGGGTTCCCGGTCAAACTTCGCTCAGGATGACAGTGCCTTTATTGAATAGACATCAGTGTAAAAAAGACCGAGTTCGTTATGAGATGGAGAAGCTTGCGTTTCTCACAGTTGCTTTGGCGCAGCGACGGTGGCGCGCGTTGAGCCAGTGGAGATGCCTCCGTCCACGAGCAGCGTTTGGCCAGTTACGTAGCGGCTGGATTCGGAGGCGAGAAACACCACGGCGCCATCGAGATCGTGCGGCTCACCGGGGCGTTTCACGGGAATGCGATCGATGAGGTAATCGACCCACTCCTGATTCTCGTAGAGAACCTTGTTTTGCTCGGTGCGGAACCATCCCGGCGCGAGACAGTTGACCGTGACGCCGAATTTGCCCCAATCGTCGGCGAGGCTCATGGTCAACTGGCGAACGCCGCCGCGACTGGCGCCGTAGGGAGCGAGGCCCGCGTATCCAAAAACACTTGTGACTGAGCCGATGTTGACGATCCGTCCGTAACCGCGCGCGATCATGTTTCGGGCTATGGCCTGAGTAACAAAAAACGTGCCACGCAGATTGGTTTCAAGAATCTGATTCCAGTTGTCCCACGTGACATCGAGCGCGGGCTTGCGAATATTGCAGCCGGCGTTGTTGACGAGGATGTGAATCTGCCCGAAGGCGGCTTCGGCATCGACGGCAAAGCGATGGATGCTCTCCTCGTCGCGCACGTCGAGTTCGAGCGAGACGCAACGTCGGCCCAGACTCTCGATCTCTCGCGCAAATTCCGCGAGCGTCTCGCGCGTGCGGCTGGTTAGCACCAGATCGGCTCCGGCTTTCGCCAGGGCGCGCGCGAAGTATTGCCCCAGGCCGCGGCTTGTGCCGGTGACGATGGCTACCTGGCCGGTTAGATCGAAAAGCTTGTCGGTCATGGTTTCAGAATCACTTTCATCAGGTTCGGCTCGCGTGCGTGCAAGCGCGCGAACCAGCGCGGACCTTCTTCGAGCGGAGCGATGGACGTAATCAGCGGTGCAACTTTGATCTTGCCACTCGCGATCAACTCGATGGCTTGCGGATATTCACCGGCCGAGGCGCACGAGCCCTGCAGGCGCAGTTGCCGCGTGACGACTTTTTGGAGGGGCAGCGCAACTTCGGGCTGAATGTTGCCTATGAGCGTCACCGTGCCGCCTTTTCGCGTGCAGTCGATGGCGGTGTTCACGGTTTCGTTGCGGCCCACGGCCTCAAACGCCAGATCGACGCCGCGGCCTTCGGTCCGTTTGAGGACTTCGGCAACCAGCTCCGCGCCGGAAGAATCGAGGATTTCGTCGGCGCCTACGTTGCGAGCGAGCTCAAGCCGCGAGGCATCGATGTCGGCGATCATCACACGCGCGCATCCCAGCGCTCGCGCGGCCTGCAGCGTGAGCAAACCGATCATACCGGCGCCGATGACGAGCGTGGTTTCGCCGTCCTTGACTTCGGAAACACGCACCGCGTGGAGAGCGACCGACGCGGCTTCGAGCATGGCCGCTTCGGCGAAGGAAAGATTGTCGGGGAGATGGTAGAGAATGCGCTGCGGGATTGCGACATACTCGGCAAATGCGCCATGGCGGCGGTAATCGCCGCAGGAGACGCCGATGACCTGGCGGTTGTCGCAAAGATTCACGTCGCCGCGTTGGCAGAAAATGCATGTGCCGCAGAAGACGGTCGAATCGAAGGTGACGCGATCGCCCACTGCGTGGCCTTTGACGTTCGCGCCCACGGCGGCCACGGTTCCGGCGGCCTCGTGGCCCATCACGATGGGCGGAATGCGGCGGCCCGATGAACCATCGTAGCCGTGCACGTCGCTGCCGCAGATGCCGCAGGCTTCGACGCGCACTAGGACTTCGTCCGGGCCTGGTTCGGGCGCAGGAAAATCCGCAATTTCGAGGTGGTTGTAGGCAGAGAGGAGGAGGGACTTCATGATTTGTCGACTCAATTACCTGGTTGATTCGCAATGAATCGGGAGAAAGACAATCCAATGCAATGCCGCAGATAGTGCGCGCGGCTCGCATCGAAAAAGGCAACCGCAGGTCCTTCGACTCCGTCGCGCCCGCTCACGCGGGTGCTCCCTCGCTCAGGATGACAACGCGAAGGGGCGGAGAACAGCAGCTTTGGAATCTCTCTACACAAACTCTGCAATCTCCTTACACGTCGCAGAGATCCACGGCGGCACGCAGGCTCGTAAGCGGATCGTGCACGGGAACGAATTCGTGCGCGACGTAACCCTTGAAACCTGCATCGGCGATGGCCCGCATGACTGCGTCCCATTGTACTTCTTGCGTGGCGTCGAGTTCATGACGGCCGGGCACGCCTCCGGTGTGGATGTGGCCGATCCATTGGAGATTGGCGCGGATAGTCGCGATGAGGTCGCCTTCCATGATCTGCATGTGGTAGATGTCGTAGAGCAGTTTTACGTTGGGCGAGTTCACTTCCTCGACCACGCGCACACCCCATGCGGTGCGATCGCACATGTAATCGGGGTGGTCGACCTTGCTATTCAACAGCTCCATGCAGATGGTGACGCCGTGGTCTTCCGCGATCTTCTTGACGCGGTTCAGGCCAGCGACGGTATTGCGCGCGCCCTCGTCGTCGCTCATGCCGCGGCGATTGCCTGAAAACGTGACGACGTTGGGCACGCCCGCCTTGGCGGCAAGCGGAATGTTCAAGCGAAACGCGGCTTCGATGGCGTCGTGATGCTCAGGCCGGTTGAGCGCATCGGGAATTGTGCCTCCGCCCGCATAGCCCATGGTGCAGATGAGTCCGTAGCGCCGCGGCATCTCCCACTCTTCCAGTTCCAGCAGGTCGATGCCCTGCATGCCGATGCCTGCCGCAAAGGAACAGAGTTGGTCGAGAGGAATATCTTTGTAGCACCAGCGGCTGGCAGATTGGTGAATGCGGTTCTTGCGCACCTGAAAGCTCCCCCATTCTCAAGGTGACATTGTAAGGTGTCTACGAAGGTTTGGAGCAGTGTATTCGGCGCTGGTAGTTTCCCGCCCTTTCGCAAAAAACGCGAAGGGATGAGGCACGGTCTTTGTGGGATCAGAACGTGAAAGCAAGGCCGGCGCGAAGGCTGCGCTGGTCCTGCGCGAAGAGCAGTAGCGAGCCGTCGCTCAGGATGTACGGCTGGTAGCCCTGGGCCAGAAGATTTCGCACATCGAACAGAGCTTCCAAGCCTTGGGAGCCGTCGCGGGCGATGCGGATGGGCTGACGGAAGTGCAGATTCAGGAAAGGCTCGGCCATCTGCTGCGCGAAGGGTGCGACGGCGGTGACGGCGTCATCCGGTTGCCAACGGTAACTGGCGCGCCACCGGGTCCCGGTTCCCTCCAAGGTGCCCGAGAGCGAAATCGAATAGGTTTGCGCGCGGTGCGCGTGCGCGCCAGCCAGCACATCGGTCAATACAGAGGCCTGCGGCAGGGCAGAGCCTTGCGACAGGGCCGGCATCACCAAGGCGTCGCCGCTCGCATAGCTCAGGCGCACGTGATTACGGCCGGGCAGGCGGCGCTCCAGGCTGGCCTGGACACCGGCGGTCGAGTAAGCAGGCCCAGCGGCGCGCATCAGGTCGCTGGCTTGATCAAAGAGAACGGCGGCCGGAGCGTGGCCCGGAGCAAAGTGGCCTAGCGCCTCGAGAACAGGATTGTCGATGTGATCGGAGTAGAGGACAACGGACATGCCGGAGGCGTCGGTCCGCCGTTCCCAGGCAATCTCCTGATGAAAACCATGCTCGATGGTCAGAGTTCCGTTGCGCTCAGCCAGTGCGGGCAGCCACTGGGCGGCTTCGTTGGCGGTACCGGCCTGATCGGGCACCATGGTGGCCATGCCGTAGTGCACCGTGGAGACGCCATCGTGCCACGCGACCGTCGCATAGGGCAGCATGGCCGTGCTCGCCGGCATTCCCGCCAGATGTCCGGCCACCATATTCGAACCTACGTCGGCCTCGACCGCTTCGCCAAAGTGCATGGTCTCGGAGCCGCGCACAGCAGCTTCGTCCAGTCCTTGTGCGCTCCCGTTCTCAATCTCTGGGTTGATCGACACAGCTGCGACCGACTCGACCGAGCCGGCAATTCCCAGATCCTGGCGAAAGCCCAGCATCGATTCCATGCCGGCATTGGTGTCCGGCGCAAAATCCACGCGCGCCAGCAACTCACGGCTGCTCGATGGCGTGTCTTCAACGGCCACCGAGAAGCGTTCGCCGTTTTCGCCAAAGGTTCCAGCCTGGCCTGTGGCCATGATCCGCGCTTTCAGCTTTGGAGTTTTACCTGTACCCTCGCAGTCCACGATGAGCGGCCCATCTTCAAGCCAGCGCAATAAAGGCCGGTTGGCGGCAGATTTCAGGGTCCAGGCCCAATCGTCCTTGGGCGTGTCGCCCGAGCGCGGTTGAGCCGGCAGCCATTGAATCACTTCGTAGAGGGTGTACAGCGTGAGGTTCACAACCGCGCCGCCGCGGATCTTGAGGTTTTCGCGTTGCGAGGGTAGGAACGAAGGCCCCATGGCTTTCAGAATGTAACGCCCGGGTGTCAACGAGGCGATGAGAAAATGGCCATCCGCATCGGTATAAACGCTGGCGATGACGCTTAGGCCGGAGCTCAGCAACTGGACTTCAGCACCGATCTGCGGCATGCCCGCAGAATCCCGCACGACTCCCGAGACCGATGCTGTCGCCGCCCCGTAGCACGGAACGGTCCCCAATGCGATCAGCACGGCGAAACCGGCGAAATAGGCGCTGCATTTCATCTGCAGATCTGAAACCCCGCCGCGTCCCTGGCAATCTTCCCCAAAAGCGTACTGTTACAACTGTCCGGATTCTATGGCCCGGTTGGCGCTTGCACGTGATGCATACTATTCCACGATAAAAGGTGCAGATTGCGCAATCTCTTGTTTCGAAATTGCGTCATTTATTTTTACGGTCACGTTGTACCTACCCGGGCTGAGGCCCGCGATCGGCAGGCTCTTGTCTACCGTCAATTGGTCGCTGTGTGCCCCTAAATCCTTTGACTCCAACTGCTTTTCGAGCACCACATTTCCCGCAGCATCGGTGATCCGATAGGTGACGGTCGCCGAATTGCTTTTGGTGGCGTCGTCGATGCCCAGATTATAAAACTGCAGCCAGAAGTTCAGATCCTGGTTGCGCTTGAAGCTGACGGGCGTTTTCGCGTTTTCTGAGACGCGGGGCCGAACCAACATATTACTGATGATGAAATTGCCGCTCCCAATCTGTTGTGAAGACACGGTATTCATCTCATCGGCCAGGATGAGCGAGGAAGCCCCCAACTTCTCGTCCTGGAATCCCGGAACGTTGAGGCTTTGGCCGTAAATTCCAATGTGATCCGGGTTGTTCACGTCCTTGATGGCGATATCCAGACGGTAGAGCCCGGGTGGAACCGGCAGCGCCTTCCAATAAAGCGACTTGCGGTCGAGCGACTTCTCCAGCAGCTCGGAGGGCTCCGTCACTTCGACGGTGTCTTCGAAGGTCTGCACCGTTTTGTGCATGATGGTGGTGACGCGGCCCAAGATGTTGACCACACCCTTGGAAACGCCATCCTTGGTCACAAAGGTGATGTCGCGGTTACGGATCTGCAGAGTGATCGGGATCAGATCCATGCTGTCGGTGACCTTCACATAGTCGGTGCGCACGTCGAAGGGAAAGGGCGCGCCCGGCAGCAGCTTGTGCGAGGCGTTGAAGGTGTCGAGGTCGCTCTCAAGATCCTTGAATTTGACCGGCGGAGGCGCGAAGGCCTTGGCCGCCATCTCAATGCGGTCGAACTCCTTGCTTTGGCTTTCAGAGCCCATCGGGCCATTGCCCAGCTGCTCGAGCCCACTGCCCTGGAAGCGTTTGGTCTTGTCCTGGTTGTTCATCTGTTCCCATTGCGTAAGGCCGGCGCCGGGAACATATTTGAGGGCATCTTTTTCGCTGCGATCGATGGTGAAGTGATAGTCGCCGCACTGGCAGGTATCTACAAATTCGAAATCGATATTCTCGCCCATACCCTCGAGATAGCGATAGTGCCACACCTCAAATGGGAAGGTGGATGTTTCGCCGCCGCCCTCTTCCATGGGACGCTCGTACATGCCGCCCGAGGGGTGAGAGTCGATGCTGTCAGCCGGTCCCCAGGCAATATAGATGCGGCCACGATCGGTCTTCCAGCCGGGTTTGCCAGCGGCAAAGTGATCGTTGGCATACTGGATGCGCCGGTAATGCTCTTCGCGGAACTCGTTCTCGGGAGAATCGGGATTGGGATTGCGGCGCTGCCAGAAGTTCTCGATGAAGGCCTCGCGCTCTTCGTCGTTGCTCAGGCTCATGAAGGCTTTCCGCTCATCGTCGCTAATGATGTATGGAACCTCTTCGTTCAGCCACGTTTTGTAGGGGCCTTTCAACTCCTGCCGCAGGGCCTTTTGCGAGTTGTACCGCTCCTTATCGGAGAGCTGGCGCTTCAGGGGATCGGGTTGCTGGCCCAAATCCTGGCCTGGGCCGGCTGAGGGTTGGGCCTGAGGGGTGGTGGCAGAGGAAGCGCTCTGCTGAGCGGAAAGGCTGGCTGCGGAGAACGAAATGACGCCGAACCCGAGAGTTGCGAACAGTAGGTGGCGGCGGCTATTGAACATCATTGCCTTGGATACTCCTGCGATGCCTTATTTTACGGCTCCGAGACGCGACGGGCAAGGCTGCGTAGGCGGTTGATCCCTTTGGTTGGACGAACCACACCTGGCAATGTCAACCAGCAGGCCGGCTGACCATGAAAAAGGTTGCCGCGCTGTCCAGTTTCCGGCTAGCTCGCGCCCTGGCAGAACGTCAAAATTCAGCTCCTTTCGCTCGTGTGTCGCGATTTGGTCGCCGCCGATGCCTGCCGCCGCACGAATGTGCGCTAACTCACAGGTCGAGGTGCAACGCTGCTCTCAAGTGGCTCTGCTGCACCCAAAGCGCAAATTTGCGGAACCGATTGCCTCCGGCTCGCGTACACTGGATTGGAGAAAAATCCAAGCCTCGCCATGAAGAAAATCCTACTCATCTCTCTCGCTGTACTGGTGGCCGCCGGGCTTGTCATCACCATGGTGATCAAGCAGCAATCCGGATATACCAAGGTGTACACCGCGACTTTGGTGCGTCAGGATTTGACCCAAGTCATCAGCGGCACCGGCCAGATCAAGCCCAAGAATATCGTGAACGTTGGCGCCACGTCCTTCGGCCGCATTACACAGTTCTATGTAAAAGAAGGCGACCACGTAAAGAAGGGCCAGATGCTGGCCACTATCGACAACGTGCAACAGGAGTCGACGGTGAACGCCCAGCAAGCGACGATATCCGCAGCGAGGACCGACATTGCCTCGAGCGTAGCGAATGAGAAAACCCAGGAGGCCAATGTGGAGCACGCGCAGGCCGATCTGGAGCAGAAAAAACTCCAATGGGATCGTTCGCAGTCGCTCTTGAAGGCCGGCGTCATGTCGAGGCAAGACTACGAAACCAACAAGGCCAACTACGATCTCGACGTCGCGGCACTTGCACAGGCCGTGGCAGGACTGAACCAGGCCAAGGCGCAGACCGATTCCGCGCGCGGCCACCTGCAGACCGACGTCGCCAATCTTCAGGCCGCTCAGGACTCGCTCAGCAAGACCATCGCCGTGGCACCCTTCGACGGCATTGTGACCAACGAGCCCGTGCGCCAGGGCGAGACCGTCGTTGTAGGCATCCAGAATGCCGAAGGATCGACGCTGATGACGCTGGCCGACATGAGCGTGGTGACCGCCGAAGTGAAGGTGGATGAGACCGACATCGTGAACGTGCAAGTGGGCCAGACCGCCGATGTAACTGTGGACGCGCTGCCCAACAAGGTATTTAAAGGCCACGTAACCCTGGTAGGCGATCAGGCGTTGCTGCGCTCGACAGGCGTCGCCACGTCGCAGTCCACCTCCGGCACCGAGGAGGCCAAGGACTTCAAGGTGGTCGTCACGCTCGACGCTCCCAACGATGACTTGCGACCCGGGCTCTCCTGCACCGCCAAGATCACCACTGCGCACAAAGGCAACGTGCTTTCGCTGCCCATCCAGGCGCTCACCATGCACGATCCGGCGACGGACAACAAAAAATCGAGCAGCGGTGTGCAAGCGGCAACGGGCGCGCCCGCACCTGCGGCAAAGTTGAATCCCGTGCAGGGCGTCTTTATTGCGGAAAAGGATGCGCACGGTCGGCTGCGCGCTAAGTTCATTCCTGTCACTACCGGCATCACGGGGACCACGGATATCGAAGTGCTTTCCGGCCTGGGCACAGGCCAGGAGGTCGTCATTGGCCCCTACAAGACGTTGCGCGACCTGAAAGGCGACGCCTTGCTCAAGCGCGATACGGAGAAACCGGTGACGCTGACAAGTAATTGAAGCTGAAAAAGACAGGGACTGCGGGACTGGGAAAGTAAGCTGTTGGCTGTCAGCTGTTCACTGACCACTGATCACTGAGGAATCCATGGCATTAAACGGCATTGGGGTCGAAGAGTTACCGCAGACGGTGGATCACGATCCGACCAACGTGATCGTCGTCGAGGACCTGTGGCGCACCTACGATATGGGCTCGGAACAGCAGGTGCAGGCCCTGCGCGGCGTCTCGTTGCAGATCCGCCACGGCGAATACGTCGCCATCATGGGACCGTCGGGCTCCGGCAAATCCACGCTGATGAACCTGATCGGCTGCCTCGATACGCCATCGAAGGGCAGCTATTGGCTGAACGGCCAGCTGGTCAGCGATCTCGACGACGATCAGCTGGCGCGCATCCGCAACAAGGAAATCGGCTTCGTCTTCCAGACCTTCAACCTTCTGGCCCGCGCCACCGCGCTGCACAACGTGGAACTGCCGCTCATCTATAACGGCACGCCCGCCGCGGAGCGCCTGGAGCGCGCCAAGCGGGCGCTCGCCGATGTGGGCCTGGAAGCACGCATGACGCATAAGCCGAGCGAGCTATCGGGCGGGCAGCGCCAGCGCGTGGCCGTCGCCCGCGCCCTGATCAACAATCCCTCCATCATCCTGGCCGACGAACCCACGGGAAACCTCGACTCGAAGACCGGCTCGGAGATCATGGCCCTCTTCGATCAGCTCCACGCACGCGGCAACACCATCGTCCTGGTGACGCATGAGGCCGATATCGCGGAATTCGCGCACCGCGTGGTGCACATCCGGGACGGGCAGATATTCTCTGACGAGCCTTCGTCGCGTCATCGCTGACATCACGTCATCGTTGACTATGTGTCCGAAAATCGAGCCTTGCCGCACCCCAAAAATCTTCTACGAGCCCAGCCAACCGTTTTTCTGAGAAGATTCATCCAATCCAGTTGACAATGACTGAAATTGGGGGCAAGATTTCCACAGAACATGAGGGAATGGACGCAGGCGGTCGGATTGGCCGCTGGGCGCGAAGAACTTCATTCTGGCCTCCCTGCTTTTTTTCCCAGTCTCGCCGAAAAACGGTGCAAGGCTGCGCGGCCGGTAACTGTCTGAGTTTCCGGCGCCAGACCGCGGAGGGTATCCCTCCTCACCGGCAAGAGCCAAGGTGTTTGCGGAATGTTGTACCGTTCTCAGGCGTGAACGGTTGCACGTTTGTTTCAGCAACAATTGGCGCCGATTTAACACCTCGCGTTACCGCTTACTCCAGAAATCAGGCAGCGAGTTTGCCGAATAAATGAACTACAACAGGCGTTCCGCAGAGCGGAGGGTACTCATGGTTGTCACATCTCAATGCCGTGGTCACCGGGTGACCGGAATTCTGGTGGGAGAGAGCAATGCTCAACGTTTCTTTCCCAGGAACATCACCGAGATTGAACTGCAGCTCGATCATCTGCGCATCGAGTGCGGGTTGGGACCGAATTTCTGGAAGGACAAGCCGGAAATTTCCGATCCCAGACTCTGCCTGTGGCTGGAGTCAAAAGAACGCAATCCCTATGGTCGTCGCGTTCCCACCCCCATGGCCTTGATTCCGTCGGGCGGGAACTCGTTCATTATCGGTCCAGCGCATCTTGAGGACGGCAAGAAGCAAGCGCAGAAAGCGAGGCAGTGATGAAAATCGATCACGCCGCTACTGAATTTGAGGTTCTTGCCGCAGATGCCTTGAAGGCGCTACTGGACCAGGTTTCCGCTATCAAACTGAAGGAATTGAAGCACGAACCCCAGGCGCGTGGCCGTTCCGCCGAGATTCTGGCGCACATTGACGTCCACGGCCACAGCCATACCTTGGCCTGCGAGGTGAATTGCGACACGCGCCCCAGCAAGGTACGCGCTTCGCTCAAGAAACTGCGGGACTGCGCCGCGCATTTTGCCGGCGATGCCACGCCGGTTCTCATCGCACCCTACCTCTCGCCGGAGGTGCAGGCGATGTGCAAGGAATCCCGCGCCGGGTTCCTCGACCTTGAAGGCAACGCCCGCCTGACCCTGGGCGATGTCTTCATTGGCAAGCGCTCGGTGCAGCAGCGCCCCGCGGCGCAAAGCGCTTTGCAGTGATCAGTTGTCAGTGTGAGTGGCAGTGTGAGTGTGCACTGACCACTCACACTGTCCCTTATTCCCTATATCTCTAATATGACTGGCATGATCATCGGCCGGCGGCCGGTGGTCTTCTGGATCAGGCGCTTCAAGTCCACGCGCACGCGCTCGTTTACCATGCCGTAGTCCGATTTCTGCTCGGCGCTTAACCCATCCAGAGTCTTGAGCACGGCTTCGCGCGCCTGGTCGGTGATATCGGCGCCGCCGAAGCCGCGCATCACCACCTCGGGCTCGCGCTCCACTTTGCCGGTCCTCTTATTGATGGCCATCACCGCCAGCACCACGCCGTCTTCCGACAGAATGCGACGGTCGCGAATCACCAGATCTTCCACCACGTCGATCGACGATCCGGAGTCGATGAGGATGCGCCCTGCCGTCACCTTGTCTTGCTTGCGCGCGTCGTCCTTGTCCAGCTCCAGCACGTCGCCGTCCTCGATGACGATAGCGTGATCCACCGCGCCGGTCTCCATGGCCACCTGCGCATGGCGGCGCAGAAAGCGGTAGTCGCCGTGAATCGGAATGAAAAACTTGGGCCGCACCAGGTTGATCAGCAGCCGCATCTCTTCCTGGCTGCCGTGGCCGGAGACGTGAATCAGTCCGTGCTGACCGTCGTCGTAAATGACGTTGGCCTCGCGGCGGCTCAAGTGGTCGATCACACGGAAGATGCCCTTCTCGTTGCCGGGAATGATGCGCGAGCTGAGCACCACCGTATCGCCTGGCTCTATATGCGCGTGCTTGTGGCTGTCCACCGCGGCGCGGCTCAACGCACTCAACGGCTCGCCCTGCGTGCCGCTGATCAGAATCATCATCTGCTCGGGCGGAAAGTCGCGAATCTGGCCCGGATGGACGACCAAGCCGGGCGGAATTTCGATGTAGCCAAGGTCCTGCGCGATCTCCGTGCTGTCCATCATGGAGCGACCCACCACGGCCACCTTGCGGCCGTGTTTGCGCGCCAGATCCATGGCGATACGGATGCGGTAGATGGACGACGAGAAACATGCGAAGAAAAGTTTTTTCTTGGTTTGGGTGACGATTTCGTCGAGGCGAGGAATGACTGATCGCTCACTGGGCGTGTAGCCGGGCCGCTCCACATTGGTCGAGTCCTGCAGTAACGCGAGCACGCCGCGCTTGCCGTACTCGGCAAAGGTGTGCAGGTCGAAGGCCTTGTCGTCGAGCGGCGAGAGATCGATCTTGAAGTCACCAGTATGAATAATCACGCCGACGGGAGTCTCGACGGCGAGGGCCACGCAATCCACTAGCGAATGCGTCACGCGAATGGGCTCGATGGTGAACGGCCCCAGGGTGAACTTCACTTTGGGCTGGATCTCGATCAGCTCTATCTCGTCGAGCAACCCGTGTTCTTCGAGCTTGTCTTCGACGTACGCCAGCGTGAACTCGGTGGCGTAGACGGGAACCTTCAACTCATTCAGTATCCAGGGCAGGCCGCCGATGTGGTCCTCGTGGCCGTGCGTGAGCACAATGCCGCGCACGTGCTTCTTGTTCTCGATCAGGTAGGTGATGTCGGGCACCACAATGTCGACGCCCAGCAGTTCCGACTCGGGAAACATCAGGCCCGCGTCAATGACAATAATGTCGTCTTCCCAGCGCACTGCCAGACAGTTCATGCCGAACTCGCCCAGCCCACCGAGGGGAATAATTTGCAGTTTTTTGGATTTCATCTGACAACTTTGATGCTACCATCGAGGCCTTTGCGCGAATGGGACGGGTTTACGTCGGCTTGTCACACGCTGCCAGATGAATTCCAGCCAGCAAAACTCCCCGCCGCCAGTTCCATGCCTGCAAGCGTACACCTTTTGCGCATGCTCCGCTGACGATCGCTACCCGGTTGGTGTACATTGGGTTGGGATTAAATTCGAGTCGCAAAAGAGATGTCCATGACGGCCACGCGACGCACATTTCTCAAAAGCTCCGTCTCCGGCGCCATTGCCGCCGGATTTCCCGCCATCGTTCCCAGCTCGGTCTTCGGCGCAACCGCGCCTTCGAACCGCATCACCATAGGCGCCATCGGCGTGGGGCGCATCTCACGCGGGCACGACATACCGGGAGTGCTCAAATTCACGGGCGTCGCCGGCCGCGACAATCGCATCGTGGCCGTCTGCGATTTGAGCGAAGAGCGCGTTGCGCGCGGCAAGCAATATGTGGATGATGCGTACACGAAAAAACTCGGCAAGCCCTGGACCGGCACACGCGGCTACTCCGATTTCCGCGAGCTTCTGGCCAACAAGGAGATCGACGCCGTCCTGATTTCGACGCCCGATCATCAGCATGCGCGGCTGGCCGTCGCCGCCGTGGCCGCCGGCAAGGACGTCTATCTGCAGAAGCCGGCATCGCTCACCATCCGCGAAGGGCGCACGATGGCCGATCGCGTGAAGGCCAGCGACCGCATCCTGCAGGTCGGGTCGCAGCAGCGCTCATGGAAGCAGTTCGCGCGCGCCGTCGAGCTGGTGCGCACCGGCCGCATCGGCACGGTCGAGCGCGTCGAAATCGGCCTTCCCGGCGATCCGACTGGTGGGAATACGCAGCCCATGCCCGTGCCGAAGGGGTTAAATTACGACGCGTGGCTGGGCTCGACGCCCGAGGTTCCCTATACCGTTGATCGCGTGATGCCCGAGAAAGGTTTCGACCGCCCCGGATGGCTGCGCGTGGAGCAATTCGGCGCGGGCATGATAACCGGCTGGGGCGCGCATCATGTGGACACGGCGCACTGGGGCATGGACACCGAGCTCACCGGCCCGGTCGAAATCTGGGGCCAGGCGCAGTTCCCCACGGAGGGCCTGTGGAACGTACACGGCCCGTTCAAGACCTATGGCCGCTACGCCAATGGCGTGGTCATGACCATCTCCGGCGATTTTGAAAACGGCATCAAGTGGATCGGCGACAAGGGTTGGATTTTTGTTTGCCGTGACACCGGAACCACGCCCACTGCTGCGCTTGGCGCTCCGGCAGAGGCGATCGTTCCTCTGCGCGCCAGCGACCCGAAGATTCTCGATTCAGTGATCGCGCCGTCGGAATGGCAGATATATACGTCCGACGATCAGCATGGCAACTGGCTCGATTGCATTCGCTCGAGAAAAGCGCCGGTGGCGCCGGCCGAGATCGGGCATCGCGCCTGCTCCACATGTCTGCTTCACTGGATCGCTATGAAGACCCAGCATCGCGTCTATTGGGACCCGAAGACCGAAACCATCCAGGGCGACGACATCGCCGCCAGTCTGCTCGCGCGTCACCAGCGGCATCCGTACGAAATCGTCTGACCCGGCGCGAGCCTTTGCGATGCGTACCAAACAAAAAGCCCGCTGCAATGGCGACGCGACGCGCTCCTGCGTCAAAGGAATTGGCTACCAACTCCTCAATGGCCTTGTTTGGACTTACATACAGACCTTCGGAGAAGAGACGCGCGATTCGGTAACTCAACCGAACATCAATCTTCTCGGTTTCATCGCCAACGGTCGTGTATATGGGATCTGTCATGAGATAAATATCCCCGCACCCCGCCGGACGCATTTGCGAACGACGCTCAAGGGACGCTTTTTGTTCGCTTATATGCCGGCATCGTCAGTATATTCTTCACGTTTCCCTCGGGCCGACCTACAAGGAATCCAGTGGATGCGACCGCGAAGGATCGGGATTGGCCAGCGGGAAGAACGCTAACGAGGCGGCACAATGGCACACTGATAGAAACGCTCTACGCGCCTCCGCTTCTTGATCTTGGAGGCTCCTACAGCTACAGTTTCGTCTACATTGCGATTTTTTGCAAGCTAGATCTCTTCGTAAGTTATTGATTTTATTGGTCGGGGAGAAAGGATTTGAACCTCCGACCCCCTCGTCCCGAACCAGATTCAGCCCTTAATTGAAGTCTGTTGAATCTCGGGGGAAATAACTGCTTTTGATTGAATGCATTGCGACCGCCTTGTTGAAAGCTGCGCTTCTGAATGGTTCCTGAATGCTTTGATAGCTACATTTTCGACTACAGTACGCGCCAAATTTGCAATGATCTCTCAGTCCCTCTTGGTGAACCCATCTTTGAAAATCGAAATCCAGCTGACGATAGCGACAACTGCGCACCCGATTAAACCGGTAAAGAATACAAATTCGATGACGCGCATTGCCCAAGCTGCGAATCTAGCAAACATCGCTCACTTCCGATAAACAACCCGCCAAACCGCGCGGTTGATCGGATTCAGGTTTCCGCCTGAACGTCGATCATTGAGTATTCAGTTGCATCGACGGACTCTTCAGTCCCTTCACCCGGAGCGCGCTCCTCTAGATCCTGCGGACAGTGAATGGCAAAAGCGCCTCGCATAATGAGGGGAGTGATTAAGGTAGTCAGCAAGACGACCGCAACCATCACTGCGACCTCAGCTTCATTGAAAATTCCCGTGCTGGCGCCCATCGCGGTGACAATCAGGCCAACCTCACCCCTGGAGATCATTCCGCAGCCAACGCGAAAACTACGGACGGTTCCCATGCCCATACCCAGAGCCGCCATTCCGCAACCAATCAGTTTGCTTACGACCGCAACGGCGAAGATAGCGGTCAACAAGAGCCAGTGCCCGCCGAGCGCGCGGAAGTTACTGGAAAGTCCAATCGAGACGAAGAAGATAGGAATCAGGAGGCCGTGACCAATAGCAGCAAACGTGCGCTCGAAGAGGCTCTTTAGTTTCGCTTCGGCACAAACATAGCCAAGGAGATACGCGCCCGTGATCCCCGCAATGCTCCCCAGCCATTCCGCACTCACTGCGTACAAAAGCACAAGTGCGAGAACGCAACTTGTTACCGCCTCATTCGCATCTATCTTTCGGAACAGTCTGATGATCGGGTCGATCAACTTCTTTGCGGCGCCGTACCCTATCGCGAAATAGACGGTGACGCAAACCGCAATCATACTCATCTGGATGACAAGTGGATGCCGTCCAGCCCAGGGAATGTTCTGCTGGAACCAAAGCGTGAGCTGTGGCGCAACTCCAAAACCTGTGTTTTTGGCATTGCAGGCCGCCGCAAGGAATGCCAAAACGAACAGCCCCATCACATCGTCGATGACGGCCGCGCCAAGAATCACGGATGCCTCGGACGAAGTCATTTTCCCCGCGTCCATCAGCGTGCGGGCTGAAATCGAAACGCTGGTCGCTGTGAGGGCTCCGCCCAGAAACCATGCGGCGTTCCAGCCGATTCCGAGAAGATGGGCAACTCCCGCACCGAGGAAAAACGGCCAGATCACGCCCAGCAGCGCGACAAAAAATGCGGTCGGACCGGCCTCGCGCATGCGCTCAATGTCGGTCTCAAGACCGGCGATAAACATCAATACCAGCCCGCCGATTTGCGCCAACAACAGAAATGCATCACCGGCAGCTGTGCCGCTGAAGAGGGGCTTATGCAAGATGTTCAAAAGACCCGGACCCGCTGCCACTCCGACCAGAAGTTCACTGAGAATTGCGGGAATCCCAAATCGCTTGGTAAGAGAAGCGAGAACTTTTCCAGCCGGGAGCAGGATGGCGATTAGCAGCGCCAATTGCAGATCAGCGGGCATTATCGCTACCTGGACCCGGCGAGCACCGGAGTGGTTTCGGGTTTGTTGGACCGGCGGCGGGACGGAGTCAGCTTAGCCAATAAGTTGCCGTAGCTGCCGCGTTCGATTCCTTCGCGAAGCATGATGCGGATTGTCGCCGCCTGTTTTCGCGCCAGTTCGGCCTGGAAGTCGTTTGTGGCAAGCTTTGCGGCCGCCTGTGTCTCTTCGGCTGCCTGACTGCAAATGCGCAGACGCATGAGCAACTCGCCGAACTTCAGTCGAGCGATGAAACAATCGGGGGCCTGGTGCGCGGCTTCGCGCAATTGCTCCAGAGCTTCCTGTGCCTGCAGATCGACAGAGAGAGCCATGCCCAGCAGGACGCGGATCTCCGGAATGCGCGGCTCCAGGTCAACGGCGGTACGCAATTGCGCGATCAGATCGCCGCGCTCATTTGGCTCCAGCACGCGAGGATCGCGGAACATACGCAACAGCAAACCGGATGCCTCTCCACGCAGAACGGCCGGCCAGGCAAGTGCGGCCGGCACTGCTGAGGCCATGGAGATTTCACGGGTTTCTGCAAAACTCGATTCAATTGAAATGTCCTTCATCGTGTGCGCTCCAGATCGTAAAAAAAGGGGCAGCAAGGCCTGGCAGATCAGCCTTGCTGCGTCAAGAGAATGCCCAGAGGGCAAAACCAGGTGATTGGCTGAAATCGCGAAGCTCCTGCAGGAGCCTCGCGATGGTCACCGTCGCCGATCCCAACTTACGCGACCGCTACCGCCATCTTCTCCGCGGCGAGCATCACGTCCGGCTCGGCCTTGAAGACGAACTCGGGATAACCGAGCTGCACCATTTCAGGCAGGTCAAGTCCGGCAACCTCAGTCGCAATCGAAACGCGCTGTTTCAGGATGGCGTCGAGAATCCAGTTGAGAACGAAGCTGAAGGTGAACACGAAGCCCACCAGAGTTGCGCAACCAATGAGCTGCGCCACCAACTGGCCGCCGCCGTCGTCCCCATAGAACAGGCCGGTTACGGAACCGTTCACACCGTTCCACGATCCGCCATAGTTGCTGGTGCCGTCGGCAAAGAGTCCGATGGAGAGTACACCCCACAGTCCGTTCGTTCCATGTACCGAGATGGCGCCCACCGGATCGTCAATTTTGAGAAAGTTCTCGACAAACGCGCAGCTGAGGCAGACGAGCACGCCGGCGACCAGGCCGATGACGGCTGCGCCAAAGGTGCTGACAAAGCCGCTGGGCGCGGTGATGGCAACCAGACCCGCCAACAAACCGTTGCCGCTCATCGAGGCGTCGGGCTTGCCTTTCAACGACCACATATAGAGGATGGCGCCGAAGGTTCCGGTGCATCCGGCGAGCATGGTGTTGACGGCGATGGAGCCGACGCGCAGGTTGCCGGCGGCCGAGGCGGCGAGGGTGCTGCCCGGGTTGAAGCCGAACCAACCAAAGGCCAGAATGAAGCAGCCGATCAGCACGGCGGAAATATCGTGGCCGATAATGGCATTGCTCGATCCATCGCGATTGAACTTGCCGATGCGGGGACCGATAATCATGGCCACTGCCAGAGCTGTTATACCGCCCACCGCGTGCACCACGCCCGATCCGGCAAAGTCGCAGTAGCCTTTCCCAAGGCCAGCATTGACGCCCAGCTGCTAAAGCCAGCCGCCGCCCCATGCCCAGTTGCCGTAGAGCGGATAGGTAAAGGCGCCCATCAAGACCGAGGAAACAGCGAAGGCGAGGAACTTCCAGCGTTCGGCGCAGGCGCCCGTCACGATGGTCAGGGCCGTATCCATGAAGACCATCTCGAACAGGAAGATGACCATCACGCCAACATCGTAGGTGCTCCTGGCGAGGAACATACCGCATTCGCCGAAGATGCCCCAATGGGTGCCGAACAGCGTGAGCACGTGCTCAGTGTTCAGTGACTGTAATCCGCCCAGATTTCCCGCTGCCCGCGGCGCCGCCCATCTGGATAGCGAAGCCGATAAACCAATACGCGATCAAACCGCATCCGTATACAAAGAAATTCATCATGTAGGTGTGGTTGGCGTTCTTCACGCGGCAAAGGCCCGACTCGACCATGGCGAAGCCAGCCTGCATGAACATGACCAGGAAGCCGGTGATCAGCGTCCAGACGAAGTTGACGGCGATCTTGTTCTGGCCGACCTGATTGGCTACGTCGCCCATAGTAAGGCCAGTCTTGGCATTGGCCACGGGCACATCGTTGACGGTGCCCGTAATCGTGCCCCCCGGATCGCCGTTGGCCTGAACAGCGGTTGTGGGCGCCGCGGCAAGGGCGTCCTTCAACTCGGCAGCCGACGCGGAAGGTGCGGCATCAGCCCGAGCCACAGTGGCTGCGCCTGCCATAAGTAGGATCGCCAGGGCGCAACTCCAAGTTGCAATGCGTGCAATTCTCATCGGTTGAGCTCCGTAATTGGGTTGAAACATCGCCAGGGAAGATGGGAAGAGCGATTAAGCCTTCCAGATAGCGTTCTTGTTCACCGCGGGCACCAGAATGAAAAAGATTCCGGCAAGGGAGACGGCAAGGCCCACAATCGAAGTGACCAAACGCCCGCCAACACCGGCCGTGAGGTGCAATCCAAAGAGGACGAACAGCCAGCCTCCCAGCACAACGGCTACGCCAATCAGTTTCATCACCGCCGGTTGCGGACCACCTCCTGTCTTGCCTTCGAGGGGCTTGATCTTGAAGAAGCCCCAGAGGGACACGACAACTGCAACCGAGCCAACGATGAGTGCCAACTTGGCCGCACCCGAATCAAAGAATGCAATTCCGGCGAAAACTGCGGTCAGCCCCGCCATGAACAGCGTGAAATTCGTGCCTTGCGATTTTGTTGCCGCCATAATCTCCCCTCCTTGAGAGACTCAGAAGATGCCGAATCCAAGGACAATCAGTCCGTATCTGGTCCTTTTACAAACATCAAAAAGCAATGGGAACCAACCCGTGCATGGCGCCCTCCGTCACGGAGAAACGAAAGCCGCACATTTTAGCGCGCATCATCACCGATGGAACGCGGTGAAACTCTTCATCCCATCGGGTCACGCTTCCCGTCATCACCAATTCCAGCCGGTGGCTCTTGTCGGCGCGAAACACTCGTAGCTGCGCAAGACAGACAGCGGGAAAAGACCGGAGAATAATCGCGCGTAGCGTTAGCGCGTCTCGCAATGCCTGCAATGTTTGGTTCTCCGTTGCCAACTCCTGCGGCAGATACTTGTCCCATGGATCGACAGGCCGCATAAGCCAATCGCACTCCAACAAATCGCCCTTCCACTCAACCCGCAGCAACTGGAGCGGCTCGCGCGACAACTCGCCTGATCGGAGCTGCCTTCGCGTTCGGCGCAGAAATTTGGCGATCTCGGCCAACACTCTCATGAGCGCGCAACTCCTACCGGCTGTTTGGCCGAAGGCAATGCAAGGAACACAATGAACTGGGCCGCGACTGTCAGCTCAGCCACGAACGGAACGCCCATCTGCCTTCGCATGAGGATCAGAAGCAGCACCATACAGCACCATTGCCACCGCGACTGGCGCAGACGTTCCAATCTCCCAGTGAGCGCAAAGAGCCGGCCTGGAGCGAGACCGCGCAGACTCGGCGATTCGGCGCGCGCGCGCAGGCAAGCCACAGCAAAGAAGCCGGAGAGCAGGATTTCTGCAAGTAATGCTTGTGTACTCACGCGAACCTCCTTTTAGAGCGAGAAAAGCCTTCTGCGCGGCTGAGCGAACCGCAGCGGTAAAAATCTCTTCAGAAAGTTATACGGGTGGCGCTGATCAACTATCGGGCCGGTCTATTAGCAGGATGGGTTAGTTCGGACTTGAGAACAACCTATACCTTGGTATACATTTGCTGCCGAAATAAGGAACCTATAAGGATTTACTGGCCATCGATTCCCGCGCATTGACTCAACTGCGGGGACCCCTCCATGCAGGCTCTTGCGCTCGTTCGCATATCTTCACGAGGTCTGCGAGCGAGTTCGCCTGCATCTTTTCCATCATGTGCCGCCGGTGAGTTTTCACCATGATTTCGCTGAGATTCAGCTCCGCCGCAATCTGCTTGTTGAGCAGTCCTGCGGTAACCATGACCATCACCTCCCGCTCCCGAGGGCTCAGCGAGTCGATGTGCGCTCGGACCGAGCGTAGATTGTCGTCTACCGCCCGCTTTGCGCGATCGAGTGCAAACGCCTCTTTAACTGCCTTGAGCAATTCTTCTCTCTGAAATGGTTTGGTAAGAAACTCGATTGCACCCGCCTTCATTACTTTCCGAACCATCGCGATATCGCCGTGCGCCGTCATGAAAATAATCGGCAGATCGATGCCGGTCGCACGCATCTGCTCCTGGAATACGACACCGCTCATCCCCGGTAACCGCACATCCAGCAATAAGCAGCCTGCGTCTTCCCGGCTCCAGTTGTCTTTGAAAGCTTCCGCGGACGGGAAAGTTTCAGTCAAAATGCCGACTGATTCCAGCAAGTTTGCGAGTCCTTCGCAGATGGAAGGATCGTCGTCGACAATAAAGACTGTCTGCGCCACTCTCGCTTCCCCTCTAGCAGTTTCGCTCATGCCTGGGTCCGAACTGTAAAGTGAAAAATTGCTCCCCCGTTAGGACCATTCTCCGCCCAAATTCGCCCATCGTGCATTTCGACAATGCTACGGCAAATTGCCAGCCCCATGCCTGTTCCATTTGGCTTGGTCGTGAAAAACGGCTCGAAGATTCGCTTCGTGAGATCTTCCGCAATCCCCGGCCCATGATCTTCAATCGATATCAATGCTTCGTCTACGTTCTTTTGGCCCGAGCGGATTGTCAATTCTGGCGGTCCCGAAATCCCGGCCGTCGCATCCATAGCATTCATAGCCAGATTCAGGAGCACCTGCTGAATTTGAACGGAATCGACTTTGAGCGCCGGCAATTCGTCGGCTAGCATGAGCCGGATGTAGACATCGCGTCGGATCGCTTCGTCTCGCAGCAGGCGCGCCACGCTACGGATTAGCGCGTTTATGTCGGTCAAGGCACGTGTTTGCGCTTCTTTACGGAAAAGTGCGCGGACCCTCCAGGGCAAACGCATCTTAATTCTCTACGCCGAGGAGTCGCCCAGGGCAAACGCATCTTAATTCTCTACGCCGAGGAGTCGCAGAAGGTAGTTGTGGTCCCAGGCGGCCTGTAGCCGTTTTCCGTGGATACCGACTTTGACGGTTTTGTCCTGCTTGAGCAAGTTCAGAGCGATACGGTTGAGCAGGGAGAAGTTCTGTGCGGCATGGCCGGCGCGTTTCCGGCAGTGGTCGTCGCCGAAAGCTACATCGAGCACCCAGTGGAGTTTGTTTTCGATGCCCCAGTGCTGACGGATGAGCTGATTGAGCCGCTCGGCGTCCGGCGGCAGACTGCTGATGTAGTAGCGGGTCTCGCGTTCGGTTTTGCCGCTGGCCTTGTGGAATCGCTCGGCCTGGATGCGCACCAGACTGCGCAGCCCCTTCCAGTTGGAAGGCTTGTCCAGAAGGCTCAGGTCCCCGAGCACCGCGCAGGTGCGGCGTTCCACGCGCCCATGGCCGCAGTCGATTTCCTCGGCGACGGTATCGGCGGCAAGCATGCGGAAGGAATCTCGAATGTCATCCAGCAGCAGCGGCTGATTCTCCTTCACCGCCAGAATGTAGTCGGCTTGCCTGTCTACAATCTTCTCGGCGATGGCCGTTTGACAGCCCATGGCGTCGATGGTCACCACTGTCCCGCTCAACTCCAGCGCTCCGAGCAGCTTGGGGATGGCGGTAATCTCGTTGGACTTGTCATCCACTTTGCGCTGCGCTAACACCACGTTGTTGGTGTTGGCCCAGGCCGAAACCAGATGCACGATGCCCTTATGGCCCGCCTGGCGCGTGCCCCGCAACGCCTTGCCGTCGATGGCCACCACCTCGCCTGCCGTCAGCCGGGCAATCGAAGTCACCCAGGACACGAAACCCCTCTCCAGTTCCTGCGGGTCCAGCGCCGCCAAGACGCGGTTGAAGGTGTCGTGCGAGGGGATGCCCGAGGGCAGGGTAAGAAATGTACGCAGCCAATCGATCTTGGCCTTGCCGTAATTCTCGATCTCGTTCCAACCCCCGGCCCCGCTCAGGATCGCAGCAATCCCGCGTCCGCTCCACGCGCGGGTCCTTCAACTCCGAAAAATACTTCAGGGGACTCTCCATGTCCCCATCTCATCCCCACTATCCTTCTCTGCATATAGCGTTTAAGATGCGTTTGCCCTGAGTGAACGGGGGAAGAAAATGCCGATTCATCCGGGAGTCGTTGAACTCATGGCAAGTTCATAGTTGGAACGGCGGAAGAACGGCCAAACAGAGGCGTCGCCTTCTGGCTGCCGTAACAGGGCCGAAAGGTGTTGAGTCAATGTACGCGGGGTAAATTCTGGGGGTGGGTTAAGATTGAGGATGCCGCGAGGAGTGAAGTTGCTTTCGACCATCAGTAAGCTGGTTTCGTGCCATTCATATTCGTACTCCGATTTCAAGAAAAGAATGCATCGATTCGCAATTGTTAGCGCCTCTTCCGAGAGCGCATGCTCACCGTCGAGCTTGTGAGCGTGGAAATCATCGTAAAAGCACCAAGTGAAATCGGAGATTGCGCGGAGCGCACGGTCCTCAATCCTGTGTTTGCCGAATAATCGTTGAAACGGGCCGTCTAGCGTTGCATTTGAATACTCATTCTCGTATTCGATATTGTCGATTTCGTAATCGAGGAAGCGTCTTAGCGCTATTGCGGCTCCTTCTCTTCTTTCACGATCGACCATCCGAGAGCTCCGGGAATTAACTCAGACAGTATAGCTGTGTCTTCTGTGCATCGATCTTCCCTATCCCCTACACTGAATCTTGTCTCCCATGCCCACGTATTGCGAAGTTGCGTTACCGGTGCCGCTCGATCACACCTTTACCTACGGCGTGCGCCTGGGCCAGTCGCCGAAGCGCGGGGCGCGCGTGATTGTGCCCTTCCGCAACGAGAAGCTGATCGGCGTGGTGACAGCGACAGAGGTCAAGGCCGCGCCGGATTTTGAAGTGCGGTATCTTGAGGCCGTGCTCGATGAGGAGCCGTTGCTCAGCGAGCATTTGCTCGAGCTGGGCGCGTGGGCGGCGCAGTACTACCTGGCGCCCCTTGGCGAGGTGTTGCGCGCCATGCTGCCGCTTACGGCCGAGGTGCGGCGCACGGTCTACTACCGGATTACGGACTTAGGGCGCGATGTCTTTGCCGCAAGCATCGATGGCGATTCGGGGGGCGACCGAGGGAAGAGGATCGGCAAGCCGCGCTCGCGCCGGCCGCAAAAGCTCTCCGCCGAAGGGCAGGACATGGAACGGCGTGTGTTGGAGCGGCTGGCGTCTGGCGAACCGGCGAAAGTGTCAACATTGCGCACGGCCACAGGGGCATCGCTGCCGCTGCTCGTCGCACTGGTACGCAAGAAATGGATTGCGCGCGAGACTGCTGCGGCCGAGCGCGATGCGCGCCGCCTGGAGCGCTTTGCCGTGCTGGTTCCCGATACGCGGCTGCCTTCGTTGACCGCAAAGCAGCAGGCGATTCTGGCGGAACTGGCGGCTGGCGGTGGCGAGCTTCCTCTCGCCGAACTGCGCCGCCGCGATCTGCCTGCATCAACTCTTCAAACTCTTGTCCGGCGCGGGTTGGTGCGCATCGAGGAGCGGCCGGAACTGTTCCGGCTGGGCGGATTGACTCCCACGATGACAGCGCCGTTCAGTCTGAATGCTGCGCAGAGCGCAGCACTGACCACGCTCACCTCTGCTCTCGGGGCATTCCATGCCTTTTTACTCTTTGGAGTAACAGGTTCGGGCAAGACAGCCGTGTATCTGGCCGCAATGCAGAAGGCTCTTGATCGCGGCCTGTCGTCGATCCTGCTTGTGCCCGAGATCGGCCTGACGCCGCAGACTGCCGGCCTGCTAGACGCGGCCTTCGGGCAGAAGGTGGCGCTGCTGCACTCCGCGCTCACGCCCGATGAGCGCAGCGAGCAATGGCGTCGCATTCGCCGGGGCGAGGCGCCTATCGTGGTGGGCACGCGCTCGGCCATCTTTGCCGCCGCGCCGAATTTGGGCCTGATTCTGGTCGATGAGGAACACGACCAGAGCTACAAGCAGGAAGAAACGCCGCGCTACAACGCGCGCGATGTGGCCGTGATGCGCGCCAAGCTGGCAGGGGCGGTGGTGGTGATGGGCTCGGCCACGCCGTCGCTCGAGAGCTGGCACAATACGGAACGCGGCAAATATGCGCGCATCGAGTTGCGCGACCGCGTGATGAATCGGCCGCTGCCCGAGGTGGAACTGATCGACATGCGGCGCGAGTTCCAGCAGACGGGCAAGGACGAGCTGTTTTCGCGGTCGCTCATCGCGCAGACTAAGGCCGCGCTCGAACGCGGCGAGCAGGCGCTTATTTTGCTCAACCGGCGCGGCTACTCTTTTGCCGTGATGTGCCGCGCCTGCGGCGAGAAGCTCGATTGCCAGAACTGCGCCATTGCTCTCACACACCACAAGGCGGCAGCGGAGGATTCGGGCCAGGCGCGTGTAGGGCAACGCCTGGAATGCCACTACTGCGGCTACAAACGAACAGTGCCGGCACGGTGCCCCAAGTGCGACAGCGAGCACCTCTACTATCTCGGCGCGGGTTCGCAGCAGGGCGAAGAGCGCCTCACGGAGATCTTTCCCGGCGCGCGCATCGGGCGTATGGACCGCGATACGGTGAGGGGTCGGGGGGATCTCGAACGGCTGCTGGCACGGCTGCACTCGGGCGAAATCAATCTGCTCGTGGGTACGCAGATGATCGCCAAGGGGCACGATATCCATAGTGTGACGTTGGTCGGCGTCGTCGGCTGCGATCATGCGCTGTCCATGCCGGATTTTCGCGCCGCCGAACGCGTGTTCCAGTTGATGACGCAAGTTTCAGGGCGCGCCGGGCGCGGCGAATTACCCGGGCGCGTGGTAGTGCAGACGTATTATCCCGATCACTACGCGATTTTGGCCGCCACGGCGCACGACTACACGGCCTTTGCCGAGCGCGAGCTGAAATACCGCCGTTGGATGCACTACCCACCCTTTGGTGTGCTGGCCAATGTGCTGGTGCAGTCGGAAAAAATGGAAGAGGCGGCGGGGTGGGTGTCTGTCCTTGGCAAGTCCCTGGTCCAAGAGCAAGAGCGCGGAGCGCCCGTGAGGGTGCTGGGGCCGTGCACGGCGCCCATTGCGCGCATTAAAGGTGTTTATCGCTTCCACATGATTTTGAAAAGCGCTTCGCGCAAGGCGCTCAACGACGCGCTGAGAGGCATGCTGACGAGGGCCGATGAGGCAGGGATTCCGCGGCGAAATCTGATTGTCGATGTAGATGCGCTGCGGCTGATGTGAGGCAGCGAGTCAGCGCGGCGCGGACGGTGCCGGGTAGAAAACAGACCTTTCACTTTTTCGCAAGTTGGCGTCGCAAATTCGCCCGATGCTGGTTCTTGCGATATCAGAGTGATACGTGCGTACAACAAAGTAAACGTACACAAACCGCCGCAACATCCATCGCTGACTCGCCGACTTGCTGTTCTTAGCCGTTCGAGGCGCCTGGCTGCAGTGCGTGGAGTTCCTTGCCGGGTTTGAACCGCACGGCTTTGCCGGGAGCGATGTTGACTTCTGTCCCGGTGCGGGGATTGCGGCCGATGCCGGTCTTGCGCGCGCGGACGCTGAATACGCCAAATCCGCGCAATTCGATGCGCTCGCCAGCTGCCAAAGCCTGTTTCAGACCTTCGAAGACCGTGTCCACTGCCGCTTCTGCCTTGGTGCGCGGCAGACCCGTGCGCTCGACGATGTTGTGAACGATGTCCTGCTTAATCAATGGAATCTCCTCGCTCGCCGTGAACTGGTTTTGACTTATTGTATGACCTACACGGCTCATATTACAGGTTTTGCAGCGATCAGGGAACAAGGGATTTGTCATTTTATCGTTTTTCCGTTCCCGGGCGACTACCGGGCCAGGGGCTTCAGATTCGCAGGTCCAATCCCGTCCGAAGAAATCGTTCCCTCATTTGTCAATGGATGCGGCCGTTGGGGTAAGATTAATTTTCAAATGTTAGCTGGCGCAATGACGGAGCCAGGGGCAATTTTACCTCCGGAACAGGAGATGCATGTCGATCAAAAGCGACCGCTGGATCAGAGAACAGGCCGGGAAGCATCGCATGATTGAGCCGTTCAGCGAAAAGCAGGTTGCTGCTGGGGTCATATCCTACGGACTTTCTTCGTATGGTTACGACCTCAGAGTCTCTAACGAGTTCAAGATTTTTACCAACGTGAATAGCGCTATCATCGATCCCAAGGCATTCGACGAGCGGTCGTTTGTCTCGGTCGAGGCGGATTCCGTGATTGTTCCGCCCAATTCGTTTGCATTGGCGCGTTCCGTTGAATATTTTCGTATACCCCGGGATGTACTTACGATCTGCGTAGGGAAATCGACCTACGCGCGGTGTGGGATCATCGTAAACGTGACGCCGTTCGAACCCGAATGGGAAGGATTTGTCACGCTCGAGATATCCAACACCACGCCGCTGCCGGCAAAGATCTATGCTAACGAAGGTCTTTGTCAGATATTGTTTTTCCAGTCGGACGAGCCATGCGAGACCAGCTATGCCGACCGCAAGGGCAAGTATCAAAAGCAGCAAGGTATCGTTCTCCCTAAGCTCTAAGAACGTGCCGCTTTCGAACCAGCACGGAAGAGTTCGACAGACGGAAAAATCCGCGTCACCAGCTCTCCGGTGGAGGTGTTTGCCACTTCCGGAAAAGACCCCTCAATGAAAGGGGCGCCATGTCATACAGATCTGCTCATCCTCGCCCTATTCGCATTGGGGTCCTGGCCGTTGAGCCCATTCGCGTCGCCGGCCTGGCGAGTATCTTCGATTTGCCAGCGGAGTCATCGCAGGCACAGCTTGTCCCCGTCATCGGGAGCTTGCAGGAACTGACCGGCTCGCCTGACATCGAATACATCGTCGTCGATCTGCATTCCTCTCAGGGCAGCCTTGATATCCTGGAGGCCGTTCGCAGCACGCGCCCCGACATTCGCCTGATCGTCATCGGGCCGGAGGAGGACGATGAGCTGGTGCTGGGAGCCATCATTGCGGGCGCGCGAGCCTACCTGGGGCGCTCCTCTGATCCTGGTGTTGTCCGCAAAGCCATTGAAGTAGTCACCTCTGGCTCCATCTGGGCACGACGCCAATTATTGTCGCGCCTGATTGATCGGCTGCTGCGCGTCCCCAATGCAATTCATGCATCACCCAACCCCCAACTCACGCCTCGCGAGGAGCAGGTATTGAAATTGCTCCTGATGGCGCAATCTACGCGCGAGATTGCGCACCAGCTGGGTATCGAGCAGAGAACTGTAAAGTCTTATATTGCAAGACTTATGCGCAAGACCGGCGCAGACAACCGGGTCCAGCTCTCGGTTTCTGCGCTCAGCCGCTCCCTACTCGCGGAAAAAACCGGGCAGCGTGGGGGCCCACTCCCTCCACATCAAGTAATTACTAGTTAGTCACCAGAAATGGTTACTTTCAGTCATGTCCCCGAAGTACTCTTGTGCATATATGAGGATTTCCACATGATGTTTCTAGAAACAACGCAGATCTGGGGAAAGGAGTTCCCAGGCAGCATGTTTCCATGAAGCCTGGGAACTCCTCTTTTTTCATCGAGCGCCAACTGTGTTGTCAAGACGGCCCTCCCTTCGTCATCCTCCTCATCGCACCAATGCAAGAACCTGTACCGAAAGCCGCCATGCGGAATTCGACGCAGGTTTTTGCATGGTCAGCTCCCAATGCCGCAGCGCTGAACGTAAACTGCGGCCTTTTTCTGCCTCCGAGCCCGATCCGACGCCGGCAAATAGCCCTTTGAACCGCTGAACCGGGCTACGCAGCTGACCCGGGATGCGCGCAGGGGTATCGATGCGGTAGGCTGTTCGAGGAGGTTGCGGCGCTGTCTGGCGCTGGCTCCGTTTCTTTCCCGGGCCCCTAGTACAGGGAGCGTACGGCGCACCTCCGGCTTGAAGAACCTTGGATCGATCATCACAACCGCGGCCCAGTGCGGCGGAACGGAAAGGACATGGATATGAAAAGAGCCATTGCCTGCGTTTGTTTCGGCTTTATGATTGCGACCACTACCCTGGCGGCATCGACGAGAGAGGATCTGCAAGGCCGCATCGATTCGGCCAAGATTGTCCTGGACCAGATTATGGGCGCAAACGACGCCACGATCCCCAGCGACATTCTCCGTTCGGCCACCTGCGTTGCGGTTGTCCCCGGCATGGTAAAGGGCGCTTTTCTGGTGGGTGCCCAGTACGGCCAGGGCGTCGTGACTTGCCGCACCGGCCATGGCTGGAGCGCGCCGGTGTTTATCCGTATGGCAGGCGGGTCGTTCGGCTTCCAGATTGGCGGTCAGGCGACCGATCTGATTCTGGTGGCAGTAAACGACCGCGGTATGCAGGACCTGCTCAAAAACAAGTTCAAAATCGGCGGAGACGCATCTGCTGCAGCGGGACCGGTGGGCCGAGCTGGAACAGCCTCCACGGACTGGAAGATGAACGCAGAGCTGCTGAGCTACTCGCGCGCCAAAGGGTTGTTTGCCGGCATCGACCTCGACGGTACCAGCGTGAGCCAGAATCGTGAGGATACGGAGCTTTATTATGGCGCTCCAGAGAACTTCGAAAACGTTCTGCGCGGCCAGGTGCCTGTCCCGGGAGGAGCGGTGGCTTTTGTGCGCGATGTCGCTCAGTACTTCGTAAAGGCCAAGGCCGCTCACTAAAAACCGAGCGGTGTTAGCGGAGTTGGCGGCGCTAGGCGATGCCCAAGCGTCTACACTGGTTCTTGCGTTCAATGATGCAGGAAGATCTGGAGTACTGGCTGGTTCGGGCCATAGCTGGCGTTCTGGGCCGCATGCCGCGGGCAGTGGCGCGTCTCATGGCCGATTGCCTTGCATTTGCTGTCTACTGGTGCTTTCATAGGTTGCGGCGCGTGGGCGTGCGCAATCTTGAGCGGGCTCTCCCGGAACTCTCTTCCCAAGCCAAGAAAAAAATTCTCAGGGGCGTTTACATTCATCTGGGCTGGCAACTAGTCGAGTTCTGCCGCCTGACGCGTTACACGGTAGAGAATACCCGTGACTGGATGCGCACCGAGAGCCTGGAGCACTACCTTGAGGCGCAGGCCCGCGGCAAAGGCGTGCTCATCATCACCGGGCACTTGGGCGTTTGGGAGCTTTCGGCCTTTTACCACTCGCTGATGGGCAATCCCATGGGCATGATCATCCGCAACCTCGATAACCGGCGGCTCGATGCATACGTGAACGGCATCCGCGGCATGCACGGGAATTTCGTGATCTCGAAAGACGATTTCGGGCGTGGACTCCTGAAGACGGTCCGCGCAGGCGGGACGGTGGGCATCCTGATGGACACGAACATGACCCCTCCACAGGGCGAGTTTGTGAAGTTTTTCGGCATTGATGCCTGCACGGGAACTGGTCTGGCGCACATTGCGCGGCAAACCGGGGCTGCAGTGCTGCCCGGATTCATGCTCTGGGAGCCTGGCGAGCGCCGCTACGTGCTCCGCTTCGGTCCCGAGGTCGAGATACCGCACACGGCCAACCGGGCCGCAGACATTCTGGAAGGCACGCGCCGCGCAACGGCAGTGATTGAATCGTGGATTCGGCGCTATCCCGACCAGTGGCTGTGGATTCACCGCAGATGGAAGACGCGGCCGCCGAGAGAGCCGGGACTCTATTGAGTGCTTTCGCCGTGCTCGGGAGAACTTGCATGACACTCGGACAACTCATCGAAGCACTCGGCGGCAAGCTGCTCAATGGCGACGCGCAAGCGGAGATTCGCGCCGTGAATGCAGTGCAGCAAGCCGGTGCGGGAGACCTGGTTTTTGCCGAAGATGCGGCGACCGTGGCCGGGGCGCTGCAGAGCGCCGCGAGTGCGCTGGTTCTCAGGGCCGGCCTGGTTGCGCCCGATCCCCAGCGCGTCTGCGCGACGGCCATCATTGAAGACGCGCAGCCGCGCCTCTGGTTTGCGCGTGCCGCCAAACTGCTCGCGCCGACCTTGCCGGCTCAAGGCGTACATCCGTCGGCGGTCGTCGGGGCAGGCGTCAGGCTTGGCGCGGACGTGACCGTTGCGGCCACTGCGGTGATCGGCGATGGCGCCGAAATTGGCGCAGGCACGCGCATTGAGGCCGGCGCGGTAATTGGCGAAGGCGTGCGCATCGGCGAGCACTGCCGCATCTATCCGCGCGCAGTGGTTTACCCCGGCACGACCATCGGGAATCGCGTCATGGTGCACGCCGGCGTGGTGCTTGGCGCGGACGGCTTCGGCTACGTGCGCGACCCCGCCACCGGAGTCCACACGCAGTTTCCGCAGCAGGGGACATTAGTGATAGAAGACGACGTGGAGATCGGTGCCAACTGCACCATTGATCGTGGCGCGCTGGCCGAGACGCGTGTGCGGCGCGGCGCCAAGTTCGACAACCTCGTCCACGTGGGCCACAACTGCGACATCGGAGAAGACGTGATTCTGGTTGCGCTTACCGGCATCTCCGGCTCGAGCTCGATCGGCAAGGGCGCAGTGCTCGCGGGTCAAGTGGGTATCGGCGACCACGTGCATGTGGGTCCCGGCGTGATTCTGGGCGGGCAGGCTGGCGTCTTCAGCGGCAAGACGATCACGAACGAAGGCCTCAAGCCGGGGACTGTGCATTGGGGCACGCCAGCACGGCCCTTGCAAGTGGTGCTGCGCGAGCAGGCCACGCTGGCGCGGCTGGCGAAAAGCAGGGAGCGAGGGAGCAAGGGAGCAAGGGAGCAAGGCACTTCTGCAAGGAGCAAGGAAACGGCGGACTGAAAGTTCATCCGCGCTCGCTTTATTTTTCAAACGCCGGCCCGTACGGAGCCGTAAACCTCCGCTCCCATGCGCTGTTTTTCTTCAACATGCCGTTCCAATAGAACTGAATCGCAGGAATCCTGCAGGCCAACGTCGCAAGCATTACCGCAAACGGCGAAAATCGTTCTATGCCGGCGATAGCCTTGAGTTCAGCCGCGCCGAAACGGCCATCGCGCGCCAACTGCTCGCCGAGCACCTCGAGTCGCGCCCACAGCTTGCGGTTCGCCTGCTCGGGCATCGCCTGCAAGGACTCTCCGCTGCCGCGGACGATTGTGCCCGCATACTGCGAACCCATCCGAACGGCGAGCTTTTGTAGATACCGCTCCAGAGGGCGCGAGTGCGCTGCCTCGGGAAATCCCGATTGCACGAGGTAGGCAAGCGTAGGGTTGACGCCGCCGGATTGCGCCGCCTCCACGCGCGGCGCTAAGGCCTCAATGTATGCCTTTACCAGCGCCGGCATGGCATCCGTGTAGAGGGGCATGCCCAACAGGACCGCATCGGACCCAGCAAATGCCTCCACCGCGCGCTGAAATTGCTCGCGCCGCGCCAGGTGCAGCACTTCCGGTTGCGCGCCGCCCCCGCGCACCCAGCCCTCGGCTACGCGCTTGAGCATCTTCATGGAGTTCGAGCGCTCGCCGCGCGGCGAGCCATTAAGCAACAAGAGCGAGTTCACGGGCCACCTCCTCGACGGTACGGTTTGCCACGGCGGTGAGTGCCAGACGCGATTTCATATTGCGCGCCATCCGTCCCCACATGGTGGTTGTGATCTCAAGATCTTCGGCGTCGGTGTCCGCATCCGGGCCGAGCAGCAAAGCGAATACAGGATAGTGTGCGTACCGGGCGCGATGGTGAATCTCGCCGCCTTCGACGACGAAGTAGGGATGGATAAGCTGAATCATCTGGTCGGCCGCTCGCTTGAGCAAGGAAGTGGTGAACCCCATGACCATGGGTGACGCTAGCAGCAGCAAGTCGGCGTCAAGCGCGGTGCGGCAAACTGTTGCCGAGTCGTCACGCTTTACGCACTCGCCGGGCGTTTTTACCCAGCAGCCAAAACAACCGCTGCAGCCTTTCAGGTCGAGCGCGGCCAGATCGAGTTTTGTGACGGCATGGCCCAGAGCGGTGAGGCTGCTGGCGAGCAATTGAAGGTAAGCCTGAAATGCCGAGGCCGAGTCAAGCTCTCCGTTCAGAATCGTGATGCGCATGGCGGGAACTCCTTTCATTCGGCTGTACGATTTCTACGATGTAGAAATACTGAATCGAATTCAACTCTACGGCGTAGAATGAAATTGTCAAGCCCCGGCCAAAGAATTTCTTTGGTGAGTTCCAGCCTGGCCTGTATCTTATTGGTCTATGATGCTTTATCGCCATTTGCGCTGCAGCGGCGTCGTTTCAGAGGAGAGCCATGAAACCAGCGAAAGAGCGAAAACCCCTGCCGCCGGGCAAAAAGAAGCGGACTGCGGCGCGGCGATATCCCGCAGCCGGGCTGGCCACGCGGTCCAGGGATGGAAAGCGTCGCGAGAATGTTTCAACCCCTCTCGAACGGGGGCAGATCGTGGCCGCCGCGCTCAGAATCGTCGACCGGGACGGTCTCAAGGCGCTTTCCATGCGCCGTCTGGGCGCCGACCTCGGCGTCGATCCCATGGCTGTCTACTATTACTTGCCCAACAAGCAGACGCTGCTCGATGCCATCGTCGAGGCAGTGATGGGGGCGATCGATTTAAGCGTGGATGACCCGGCAAAGCCCCCTGAGGAGCGAATTCTCGCCGCGGCCCGCGCCTATCGCGACGTGCTGTTGCTCCACGCGAATGCGTTACCGATCCTGCTCGCACACGGGCCGGTGACGCCGGTCGCCATGCGCCCGGTGGAGCTGCTCATCGGCATCTTGCGGGACGCCGGTTTGCCGCCGGCGGAGGCGCTGATGGGAATGAACGTGATCGCCAGCGCGGCGCGCGGCGCTGTGGGCATGGGGCCGGTGCACGAGCTCAGCGAAGAGGAGTTCAAAGCGATGTGGAGCGCGCTTCCAGCCGCGGAGTTCCCCCACCTGGCCGAAGGGCTGTCCTCTGCGCGCCACTCTTTCGAGGAGACCTTCGACTTTGGCATCCGCGCAATCATCAGGGGGTGCTTGCCGTGATCCCTTGCCTTCCACGCCCTGCGACGGAGGTCCGTCGCTGTGACACGCCGTGATCGTTCGCCTTGACTTCCGGCGTTCGCGGGGGTAACGTGAGCGAACACCCCTTGATCTGCGAGGGCTTTCTTTAGTTGAAAGCCGGAGTGTGTAGATTTTGAATTCGCAACAGCTCTCGTCCGATGCTGCGCCAGCCATCGTGGCCAATTTGGCGCATGCCCGAGGCACTGCGGGGTCACAAGCTGGAACTGCGTCCATGCCGCCACTCGACGAAGAGCGGCTGGCGTTTCTTGCAATGGCGCTGTCGCCGGGCCTGGGACCCAAGCGCATTCTCGACGCCGTGCAGCAGATTGGCAGGGCGAGCCAGATCTTCACGATGCCGCTCACTGCACTCGAAGGCCTGCGCTTTCCCGCCGAAGCGGCACAATTCCTTTTTGACGGCAAGGGAAGGCGGGCGGCGGAAGAGGAGTGGGCGCGCGTGGTGGCGCAAGGGGCCACGCTGGTGAGCTATGCGTGCCCGGAGTATCCCGAGCGCCTGCGGGAGATCTACGATCCGCCGCCGGTGCTGTGGGTGCGCGGCGATGTGAAATTGCTCAGCCGGCCCGCGATCGCTGTCGTGGGCACGCGGCATCCTACGCCGTACGGCTCGGGCGTGGCCGAGATGCTCTCTCGCGATCTGGCGGCGCGGCGGCTGCTTATTGTAAGCGGCATGGCGCGCGGCATCGACTCCTGCGCACACAGGGGGGCGCTGGCGGCACGCATGCCTACACTCGCCGTCTGGGGCACGGGAATAGACGTGGTGTATCCCAAGGAAAACCGGAAGCTGGCTGAGGAGATTCTGGCCGCAGGCGGGGCGCTTGTGTGCGAGGTGCCGATGGGTACGTTTCCCGCGCCCCAAAACTTTCCTCGCCGCAATCGCATTCTGAGCGGATTGAGCGTGGCCGTGCTGGTGGTCGAGGCAGCCGAGAACTCCGGCACGCGTGTGACCGCACGTTGCGCTGCGGAACAAAACCGCGACCTCTTCGCCGTTCCCGGCAATGTGACCAATAAAGGCTCGTGGACGCCGAACACATTGATTAAACAGGGCGCTAAGCTGGTCGCTACATGGGAAGACGTGTGGGAAGATCTGCCCTCGCAGGTGCGTCTGGAACTCGAAGCCGAGGCCCCGTCTGCATCCAACGCGGAGCCTGGAGCATCCTTATTGCCTGATCCGGTGCTGCGGCCGCAGGAGGGGATGGTGCTGGAGGTGCTCCGCTCCGACGAGACCCTGCAAATTGACGAAATTCTCGACCTTTTGGAGACGCAACTCACTTCCTCCGAGGTATTTACAGCCCTTTTTGAGTTGGAAATGGCGGGCCGGGTTCGGTGTTTGCCAGGGAAGAACTACGTGCGGACGATGTGATTTTCTTCCCAATTGTCGAATTACGGCTCGGGATTTTTGAAGTACTTCAAGTCCTTCAGAAGGTCGGCGCGCAAGGAGGAGCCTGGCGGAGGGTAGAGAGTTGCAATGTCATCGATCCGCCATTGGCCGCCAGCAAACACAAGCACATACCGCATTGTGCGCAAGCTGCCACTATCGTCAGGCGGGAGAGGGGTTTGAAAGAGAGCGAAGGTCGTTGTGAACTCAGCGTGCCGCGGCGCGGTGAGCCGAATCGATTGCTTCGAGATCCAGATTCCATCCATTTCCTGGCAATTACAGATCAGGTCGCCATCCCCGGAAACGGGCATTTGGCTGACCTTGTTGGCCGCGTTGTTGTCATCGTCAACGAGCGCTCTCAGAGAGGGCGTCAGGTAGTAGGTATCGGGGTGAAGGTGCTTCCCTTGGTGACGATAGTCGGCGAAAACAGAGTCCATGAATGCCTTGGCGGATTCGGCGTTCTGGGCGTGGCCAGTTCCCGTGAGTTGCGATAATGCGACCAGTACTAAAAGTGCGGCGGGAAGCGAGCTGAGAATATACCGCGGGGAGGACCGTACGAAGGATCGCATTCAGAGTCTCGGCAAGCTAGATTTTGGCGCTTTCCAAAAATTTTATACCCCTTTCGCGCTAAGCCGAAGAATTTGCACAGGTTTTTGGAACGAAACAGAGCTTTTCCATCCCCGGAATGGGACGACACAGAAAGAAAATTGCGCCCCGCTGGTGGAAATGAGAGGGTATTCCATGGTAGGGTGCAACACTTGCGGCCCATTTTTTTCCTGTAAGCTCGCGATGGGCGCACGTTGAAGGATAGCTCTGAGCTGCGCACGGACGAAACCTACAGACAGTCGTGCGAGTCCAACGTTGAGTTGCGGTGGATGTGCAGAGCGGCCCGGCGAGGGACATTGTGCAGGGGCAATAAGAAAAGGAAGAGGGATCTGGTTTAGAAATGGCAACCAATAGAGCATTGGTGATCGTCGAGTCGCCGGCTAAGGCCAAGACGATCGAAAAATATCTCGGTAAGGGCTTCGATGTGCGCGCGTCGGTGGGGCACATCATGGATCTGCCCAAGAACGATCTCGGCGTGGAGCTGAAGAAGCGAACATTTGAGCCGGAGCTTGTGGTGTCTCCCGGCAAAGAAAAAGTTGTGGACCAACTGAAGAAGTTGGCGGCCAAGGCGGACGAAGTGTATCTGGCGCCTGACCCGGACCGCGAGGGCGAGGCCATCGCCTACCACCTTGCGCTGCAGCTCGGAACCAACGCCAAAGAAAGAAAAAAGATTCGCCGCGTCACCTTTAACGAGATCACGAAGAAGGCCGTGCAGGAGGCGTTCAACCACGCGCGAGACATCGACCAGCATCTGGTCGACGCGCAGCAGACGCGCCGCGTCCTGGACCGGCTGGTGGGCTACCAGATTTCGCCGCTGCTCTGGGACAAAGTACGCCGCGGGCTTTCGGCCGGTCGCGTGCAAACCGTAGCGCTGCGGCTGGTGGTAGAGCGCGAGCGCGAGATTGCGGGCTTCAAGCCGGTGGAGTATTGGACGCTGGATGCGCTGCTGCATCCCGAGAAGCAGGCGGATCAGAAGTTCAAGGCGAAGTTCATCGGCGTCGAGGGCGAGCCGGCGCGCGTTGCGAACGGCAAGGACAAGGACGGCAAAGAGCAGTTCATTGCCAACGCACTGCCTGACAAGAAGTCGATGGACACGGTGCTCGGGGCGCTTGAGAAGGCGCGATGGACCGTCACCAGCGTGCAGGCGCGCGAGCAGCAACGGCGGCCGCTGGCGCCTTTCATCACCAGCCAGTTGCAACGCGATGCTGCTAACAAGCTGGGCTTCAACGTGCGCCGCACCATGGGCGTGGCACAGCGGCTCTATGAAGGCGTCGACATTGGTTCCGAGGGAACGACCGGCCTGATCACATATATGCGTACCGATTCGCCGCGCGTGTCTCCTGAAGCCGTGGCCGCGGCGCGGGCGTGGATCGGCAAGGAACTCGGGACGCAGTATCTGCCCGACTCGCCCAACGTGTACAAAGGCAAAAAGGAAGCGCAGGACGCGCACGAGGCCATCCGGCCCGCCGACGCCGCGCGCACGCCGGAGTCGGTTCAGAAGTACCTGAGCGACGAGCAGTACAAGCTCTACACCCTCATCTGGCGGCGCTTTGTGGCCTCGCAGATGGTTCCCGCGGTCTACGACGTAACCACGGCCAACATTGCGGCGGTTTCAGCAAAAGACAACAAGACCTACGATTTTCGCGTAAGCGGTTCGGTGATGCGCTTCGATGGCTTCCTGAAGCTGTACGAGTCGTCGGATGACAACAAGGACGATGACGAGTCAGCGAATCGGCTGCCGAGTCTGGACGGTGTGAAGACGCTTGCCAAGGACGAATTGCTTCCTGAAGAGCACGCGACGCAACCGCCACCGCGCTACAACGAGGCATCTCTGGTGAAGGAACTCGAAGAGCGCGGCATAGGGCGTCCGTCGACCTACGCGTCGATCATCAACACCATCCAGGACCGCGAGTATGTGGTCAAGCACGGCGGCTCTCGCGGGCGTTTTTATCCCACGGAGATTGGCGTGGTGGTCTGCGACCTGCTGGTCAAGAACTTTCCTTATATCTTCGATACTGCATACACAGCTAAGCTCGAAACCGAGCTCGACGACATTGAAGAGGGTACGGAGAAGTGGACCGATCTGCTGAACGCCTTCTACGACCACTTCGAAGATGAGCTTAAAGACGCCAGCAAGAAGATGGAAAATATCAAGCGCATGGAGCAGAAGACCACAGAGAAATGCGACATCTGCGGGTCGCCGCTGATTTTGAGATGGGGCAAATTCGGCACCTTCTATGCGTGCTCGGCTTACAACAAGAAGGACCCGACAAGCTGCACCTTCACCAAGGAGAACATTGCCTCCAAGCCCGACTTGAACACGCCGGAGGCGCAGGAGGCGGGCGACACCGAAGAGTATTGTGAGAATTGCGGCAAGGTGATGGTCATGCGGCGCGGGCTCTTCGGGCCCTTTATGGCCTGCCCGGACTACAACGCCGATCCGCCCTGCAAGACCTTCCGCAAGTTGAGCTCGAAGCAGCAGCAGAAGCCGCCGGAGCCTACCGGCGAAGCTTGTCCGGCATGTGGCAAGCCACTGGTGCTGCGCCAGGGCGCGTACGGCGAATTTGTCTCCTGTTCCGGCTACCCCAAGTGCAAATACGTGAAGCAGAACCTGATCGAGGGGATGAAGTGCCCCAAGTGCGGTGAAGGCGACATAGCCGAGCGTCGCGCGCGCCGCGGCAACGTCTTCTGGGGCTGCACGAACTATCCCAAGTGCGACTTCACGTCGAACCTGAAACCGGTGGCCAAGAAGTGCCCCAAGTGCAGCAGCCCGTACCTTGTCGAAAAGACCCTCCGCTCGGGCGTATTTCTCGAATGCCCGAACAAGAAGAAGTCGTCTGAAGAAGAGGCTGCTGCGCCTAAGAAGCGCGGCAAGAAAGCTGCCGCCGCGCCCGCCGACGAAAGCAAGGTGGTCTGCACCTACTCCAAACGTATCGGCGACGCGCCGCCCCCGCCGACGGCGGATACTCATGGGCCGGTGGTAGAGAAGAAGGACGAAAAGCACGAGCTGCAGCCGGCGTAAGGCAGCGAGTCAGCGAGTCGGCTAATCAGCGAGTGAGTCGGCACGGGCAGGGCAAACGCATCTAAATTCGTTTTCCGCCTCGGAGCTCGTTTACGAACTGATTTGTCGCGCTCGACCACTCGAAGACATCTTCCAGACTCGCCGATTTTCCCTGGAAGGGATGTTTGCG
>JBEKPD010000091.1:0-29295 GCA_049521075.1 Occallatibacter sp. | reverse complement strand
AGCCGAACCGCCTCTTGCTTGAACTCAAGCGTGTAACGTCCCCGCGTTGCCTTCCTCATCTACGCTACCCTTTCGCATTAGAACAGCTCGCTAAGGAGTACGTTTTGCGCGGGCAAGGTCATAGTGCTGGGCTTGATCTCCACTGCACTGGTTATCTATGCGCTATGCGCTTCGCGCTCCGAATCGATGGCCGGAATTTCGGCGTTTACATTGTCACCATCCTCTATGGGCTGGACCTCCAACAGCCGACGTGGATGTGATCGAGATTGCACCTTTATCGGCGGCATTCGCCTTCGAAAAAGTGGCGATGCAAGGCGGAGAACTGCATCGAAAGTACGGAATCTACCCGGACCGGGTGACGATCGTCCAAGCGCCGTACGAATATGAAAGCCATCTGATTGAAATGTTTCCCGGCGTCTTCCAGCACCTCCGCTTGATGGCACTCGATTCTTACGATTTAGCATTGACGAAACTGGAACGCAACATCGAACGTGACCGAAATAACATCCGGCACTTGGCCCGTACCGTTCCCTTCGATCTCGCCATCTTGCGGGAACGCTATGTTGCGGAGCATCGTCCGTATCTGGGCATTCCGAAACGCGAAGACCTGACTCTCCAACTCTGGATCGATGCGATCGAAGAGGATCGGAAGCATTCTGGCGCCAAGCTGGATTAGGAAGGTGCCTCAAAAGCGCGTACGGCTCGGCAACCTGCTTGAAGATTCCAGGTGCCCAGGTGCCGGGGGGCGCAGCGAGTTCCCCCGCCAATGATGGGTGCCGGATGCGTCCCGTTTGGGAACATGGGAGCGGCGGGCGGGTACCCGACCCTTGATCCGCCGCTGAAGTGAGGGTGCCGCATCCTTTCCACAGCCTCATCGTGGAAAGGATGGGAGACCACAAACCCCGTCGATCCGCTTTCAAGGAGGCAACGCCCGAAGGCACGCTGAGTTACGCTTACGACGCAGCCGGGAATCTGGCTTATATGAACTCCTCGAATGCCCATGGCGTCTTAGTCACCTACCGTTACGACGACCTGAATCGCTTGGTCTCGGTAGCGGACGCCAATCTGGCCGGCTCGGGCACAACCTGCATCTTGGCTTGGTGGCCAGCGCCGTCTTGCGGAAAGCTGGGACAGAGACCGAGTTCGACGGCCGATCCCACGATGGTAGGGATTATCGCCGAGGCGAGCCGTTGCAGGATTGATCTGGTCCACTGTCTGGCATGAGTCCAAGCCCTTTCAACCGATGAGGCACCGAATTGACCGGACCTCGTTGCTTTCAATAAAATATATGCAATGAGTTTATCGCGCACATACTGTTGTTGTTGCTCCTCGCGGGCTTGTCCTGACGAGTCGAGCACCGAGGCGCGAATCGACGGCCGCCTCTAAATCCTCGCCCATCTCGATCAGATTCTGACAAGCTAGCAAGCTGGTAGTAGCGGCGGTTCCGCGCACACGAGATCGTTGACTTCCCGATTCAATGACTTGTGATTATCGATCCATCCGGGAAAGAGAAAGATATGCAGGTGACCTCCAATGCGAACTGAATGCGGGGAAATGGTACTGGGCTCTTCGCTGGAGAGGCGCATCGGCAACACGCCACTGATTCGTCTCGACCGCGTGGTTCGCTCGCTGCCGGGAATCACGCTGCTGGGCAAGGCGGAGTGGCACAATCCAGGCGGAAGCGTGAAAGACCGCGCGGCAGTTGCCATGGTTCGTGAGGCCATCGCGCAAGGCCGGCTCGGTCCCGGCAAAACCTTGCTCGACGCGACCAGCGGCAACACGGGAATCGCGTTGGCTATGCTCGGCGCGGCGCTGGGATTTCCCGTTCTGCTTGCCATGCCGTCCAATGTTTCGCCGGAGCGCAAGCGCATATTGAACGCATATGGCGCGCAGGTGGAATGGACCCGGCCAGATGAGAGCTCGGACGGTGCGATTCGGCGCGCGCGCGAACTAGCCGCGAACGATCCGGAGCGATTCTGCTACGTCGACCAGTATTCGAATCCCGCAAACTGGCGCGCACACTACGAATCGACCGGGCCGGAGATCTGGCGTCAGACCGCAGGGCGCGTGACACATTTCGTGGCCGGACTGGGAACCAGCGGCACGTTTACGGGTACCACCCGAAGACTAAAAGAGCTGAATCCGGAGATTGAGGCGATCAGCATGCAGCCGGACTCTCCGTTTCACGGCCTCGAAGGTCTCAAGCACATGGCCACGTCGATCGTGCCGGCCATCTACGATCCATATCTTGCCGACCACGCTCTCGAAGTAGAAACCGAAACCGCCTACGCGATGGCGAAGCAGTTGGCTCGGGAAGATGGTCTGTTGGTGGGCATCTCCGCTGCGGCGGCCGTAGCGGCAAGCGTGCAGATTGCGCGCGAAGAGTCTGCAGCGGGCCGCAACGCGGTCATCGTGACGGTACTGCCAGATTCCGCGGACAAGTACTTGAGCGAACGATTCTGGGAGGAAGCATGAGCGTGCTGCGAGTGACCAAAGCTGTTTATGATGCGATTCGCGCGCATGGGGAAGAGACGTATCCGCATGAGTGCTGCGGGGCGCTGCTGGGACGCGCGACGGCGGACGGCTGGCGCATTGAGGCTGCTGTGAAGGCGGGCAATACGCGCACCGATTCCGCGCACAACCGATATCAGATTGCACCTGCGGAACTGGTCAAAATCGAACGCGCGGCGCGGAGCCAGGGTTTGAGCATCGGCGGCTTTTATCACTCGCATCCCGATCACCCGGCGCAATGGTCGCCAACGGACTTTGCCGAAGCGCATTGGCTGGGCTGCTCTTATGTAATTACGGCTTTGGCGCAGGGCAAGGCGACTGTGACCAACTCGTTTTTGCTAGCCGGCGTAACCGAAGAAGACAAGCGATTTGAAGACGAAAACATCGCAGTGATTGAGACAGCTGAGCCCGTAAATGAGCCTTTGGACGCTCTGACTGAATCAAAGAAAGCGTGAGAGGAACCAAGCCGAATGACGATCTATATTCCGACTCCGTTGAGGCCCTATGCCGCAGGCAAAGACGCACTGGAAGTGCAGGCAGGCACTGTGAGTGGCGCGCTCGATGAGCTAACGCGAACTTTCCCAGATCTGCGCAAGCACTTGTTTAGCGAAGCAGGTAAGCTGCGGGCGTTTGTGAACGTGTATCTGAACGATGAAGATGTGCGCTACTTGCCGGAGAAAGACGCGACGGTCGTTTCGGCGGCCGACACGCTTTCGATCGTGCCCTCGATCGCTGGCGGCCGTTAGCGGCGCCCGCGCTAGCGTAGGAATCGGCGCAAGAATTCTGTTCGAAAACTGGAGTGAGAATCATGGCTTCTGTAACTGCACCGGTGGAACTGCCCGAACTGACAAAGGACGAACTGTCGCGCTACTCGCGTCACCTGATCCTGCCCGAAGTTGGCGAGGAGGGCCAGCGCAAACTGAAGGCCGCACGCGTGCTCTGCGTGGGAGCCGGCGGACTTGGTTCGCCGCTGACGCTCTACCTTGCAGCGGCCGGCGTTGGCACGCTGGGCCTGGTGGATTTCGACGTTGTGGATGCGAGCAATCTGCAACGCCAGATCATTCACTCGACCGCGGACATCGGACGCAAGAAGCTTGACTCGGCTGCGGAAAAACTCAAGGCGCTCAATCCGGGTCTCAACGTGATCAAGCACGACACCTTGCTCTCCAGTGCCAACGCCCTCGACATTCTGAGGGACTACGACGTGATCGCGGACGGCACCGACAACTTTCCCACGCGCTACTTAGTGAACGACGCCTGTGTACTGTTGGGCAAGCCGAACGCGTACGGATCGATCTTCCGCTTCGAAGGCCAGGCCAGCGTCTTCGCTACAAAGGATGGGCCGTGTTACCGCTGTCTGTATCCGGAACCGCCGCCGCCGGGCCTAGTGCCGAGCTGCGCCGAGGGCGGAGTGCTGGGAATTCTACCCGGTCTGGTCGGCGTCATCCAGGCCACTGAGACCATCAAGTTCATTCTCGGCAAAGGTTCGACGCTGGTCGGGCGCCTGCTGCTCGTGGATGCGCTCAACATGCGCTTCCGCGAATTGAAGCTGCGTAAGAATCCCGAGTGCCCGGTGTGCGGCGTTCATCCGACCGTCACGCAATTGATCGACTATCAACAATTTTGCGGCATTTCGCCTGCAACGAAAGAGGAAAACAAAGTGAAAAATGGAATTCCGCAAATTACTGTGACTGAATTGAAGCGGCGCATCGATGCAGGCGAAGACCTGTTCATCCTGGATGTACGCGAACCCTTCGAGTATCAGATTGCCAACATCGGCGGCAAGCTGATCCCGCAAAACGAAGTTCCGCAGAGACTGGCGGAGATCGATCGCGATCGCGAGATCATTGTGCATTGCAAGGCAGGTGGCCGCAGCCAGCGCATTGCGGAGTTCCTGAAGCAGTCCGGGTATCCCGATGTGGTCAACGTGACGGGCGGAATCCTCGCCTGGTCCAGCGAAGTCGACTCAACGGTTCCTAAATATTGATGCGAAGTGGGAAAAAACTAAGGCCCGCCGGCCGCTAAGCGGCGGGCCTTAGACGCGCATGAGACGCGCATGTCCGCACGATGCTCTAGCTCGTCTTACGCTCCAATGCGCTTGAGCCGACGCAGTGCTGCCAGAAGCGCATCAATGTCCTCGTAATTGTTATAGAGGGTGAGCGACGGGCGGACCGTCGTTTCCACTCCAAAACGCCGCAGCGATGGCTGTGCACAATGATGCCCGCTACGCACTGCAATGCCTCCGCGGTTCAGCGCCGCGCCCACCTCTTCGGTTTTGAAGCCGTCAAGCACAAACGAGAGCACGGCGGCTTTTTCTTTGGCGGTGCCGATGAGGCGAAGACCAGGGGATCGTCTTCAAACCTTCGATGGCGTACTGCAAAAGCTCGCGCTCGTGGCGCGCGATGTTTTCGAGGCCGATGGCCTGGACGTAATCGATGGCCGCGCCCAGCCCTACCGCATCGGCAATACTGCCGGTGCCCGCTTCAAAACGGAACGGCGGCGGCAGAATCGTAAATTGTCATACGACAATAGAAATGTCCCCTTGGTTGAGAGTTATACAGTGGCACCGATATGTGTTGTTTGTGATTTGATCCGAGAAAAGGCAAGTTTGTCCTCGCTTCGTGCGATCACCGCGCTGGCAGCGCAGTTTCCCAGGACATTCACAGCGGTCCTTCCCATGTCCATGACCGTATCCACGCCCAAAATCATCAGAATTGGTCCCGCCGGAAGATGTACAGCACTTGCCGTCGCCAATAGGATCACGAAAACCGCCCGCGGTACGCCAGCCATTCCTTTGCTGGCTAAGGCAAGCGTGGCCAGCATCACTATTTGCTGCCCGAGCGTTAGGTGGATTCCCGCGGCCTGAGCGGCAAAGACCGCGGCCAAAGAGATGTACACACTTGAACCGCACATATTAAAGCTGTAGCCCAGGGGGATTACGAACGAGACGATCCACTGCGGCACGCCAAATTCCTCCATCCGTTCCATGGCCAGGGGCATGGCCGCTTCGGATGTGGTTGTAGCGAAGCCAATGGCCACCGGCTCACCAACAGCCGCGGCAAATTTTCTGACGGGTATGCGGAAGATGAAGAGAGTTGGAAGCAGGACGAAAAGGGAAAAAACGAGCAGTGCGATGTAGCAGGTGATGACGAGTTTGGCCAGCGGAACAAGCGCCGCCAGTCCCATTCTTCCCACCGTGTATGCCATCGCGGAACCGGCAGCAAGCGGCGCAAGATACATGAGCATGCGAACCATTTGGAAAATGGTGTCGGCGAGCGCCTGCAACAGACTAACGAGCGGAGCGCGATTCTTCTGGGGTAGCGCGGCCAGAGCAATTCCAAAGAGCAACGCGAAGACCACAACCTGCAGAATGCGGTTCTCCGCAATTGCCTGAGCAATGTTTTCAGGGAAGATATTCAGGAACGTTTGCTGCCAGCCAGGGGATGCCTGCTGGGCGGCAACCATTTCAGAGGCGGACTGAGCCGGTAGTGCGATACCCCATCCCGCCCCGGAGATGGATTCGGCGACCGATCCGATGATGAGGCCGGCCGTGGTTATCACTTCAAAAAAGATGATCGCCTTCAAGGCCACGCGACCAACCGATCGCAAATGGTCGTGTGCCGCAATGCCGGCGGGAATGCTGGTAAGAATGAGAGGCGCCACGATCATGCGCACCAGCCTGAGGAACAAGTCGCCGGGAAGCTGCGACTGCACGGCGATGTGCGGGAAATCAAGTCCCACCTCGACACCGGCAAGCATGAAGAAAAAGGTCCATAGAAGCAGAGTCGGCCGGTGCAGAAGAAGAACCCCAACGAGCAACAGCGCCAAACTGCGCAGGACAATCCCTGAAGAGGTGTGGCCAGCCCACAAGACCAAGGCACCCGCGCACCAGCACGCAAGACCCGACAGAGCGAGAACGGCGACGAGCCATTTGCGCGTCATTCGGGGTTGTGCGATTGCTGGGGTCTCAGCCGATGAGCTTTCGATCATCTATGCTTCACCTCTCGTCGGCCGTAACCGGCTTTCGGTCTGAGCCGCCTTCTCCTGTACTTCGAGATCGTCGCGTAGTCAGACAGGTTGGACTTCGTCTACAGGACGCTTCAGGCCCATGGCAGCGGCCGTCACATCGGTGTATTTGAGTCCCGAACCGGTGTTGAAAATAACCACTCGGTCGGTCTTTTTCAGGAACCCGCTGGCCAGCAGCTTATCGTACCCAGCGGTCACACTGGCTCCCTCCGGCGAAAGGAAAATTCCTTCATTGCGCGCCCAGTCCAGAATGGAATCCAGGATTTCTCTGTCGGTGAGTGCGAGCGAGGCCCCGCCGGATGCGCGGAGAATCTCGAGGATGATGTAGTCTCCATAGGGCTTCGGGACGCGCAATCCCGCGGCGAAAGTTGCCGCATTCTGCCACATCTGGCTAGATGACTCTCCAGCTTCAAATGCGCGTGTTACCGGAGCGCAGCCGGTTGTCTGCACAGCGATCATCTTGGGTCGCTTGCCCGGCTTGACCCACCCCAGTTGTTCCATCTCTTCGAATGCCTTCCACATGCCGATGAGGCCCACACCACCGCCCGTGGGATAGAACACGGCGTCGGGATACTCCCAATCCAACTGCTCAATTAGCTCATAGCCCATGGTCTTTTTGCCTTCTACGCGGAAAGGCTCCTTGAGCGTCGAGACGTCAAACCAGCCTTCCGCCTGTTTGCGCTCGGCCACGATCCGCGCGCAATCTGAAATGAGCCCATCTACCAGCGTTACATTGGCGCCGTAGGCCACCGCTTCGACATAGTTGGCAAAGGGCACATCGCGCGGCATGAAGATATGCGCTTCAATGCCGGACGCCGCCGCGTAGGCAGCCAGAGCCCCGGCTGCATTTCCTGCGGAAGGAATGGCTAGCTTGCGCAATCCGTAATGCTGCGCCATGGTTACGGCGAGAGCGAGTCCACGCGCTTTGAATGTTCCCGTAGGATTCGCACCCTCTTCTTTCAGAAAGACTCCGGGGTAACGCCTGCTCGCGAGCATCGGCGTCCATCCTTCGCCTAGCGTCACAGGCTTCACATCGGGAAGCACGGCTCGGTAGCGCCACATCCCTGTCCATGGGGAGGCTGTATGGTTTTGGATGGCTTCCCGCGCTGTCAGACCACGCAGAGCGGAAAAGTCATAGCGGACATAAAGCGCTCCAGGCGGCAGGTCCGGGCATTTTGTACAGACGGTTTGCGGGCTTGCGGCGGAAAGTTGCGCATGGCAGCGGGAACATTCGAAATAAGCAATTGCAGGCATCGGTCCTCCATCAAATCCGATATCCGGGATATCACGAGGCAATGTTGATATTAAGCGAACCCGGTTCCCCGAAGTTCGCCTGATTGAGAGGTTACAGCGTTTCCGGTTCAAGCCTCTTCATGATCGAAGCCATCGAGTGGCTCTTTCCGTTCCGGGACCCCATAGACAGGTCTTCGTCTGTGGGGTGGAAGTAGGAACCAATTGCACGATGCCGACCTGTCAACGTATGAATCGAATGCGCTCTAGAAGTTGGCCCGAATGCCCCCTTGGATCTGACGTGGGGTGTTGCCCTGCGTCTTAGTGACGCCCCAGGAACTCGTGGCCTGCAGACTGAGACTCGGGTTCGTAAAGTCCAGATGGTTCATCACGTTTTCAAAGACACCGCTAAGCTCCAGGCTGTACTTCTCGTGGACCGCGAGCGTTTTCTTGACGCTGAGGTCGAGATTGAGGTAGGGAAGGCCGCTGATGACTCCGGCCCCACCGGATCGTGAGTCGAGGCCGAGGATCAGAGGACGGGCGTTGTCGAAGACAGCAACGGGGTTGGTGAACATGTTGACAGCGGCCCCGGTGCCGCCGGCGTGGACCGCCGTGCCAACGGCTATACCGCTCGGATCGGAGCCGCCGAGCACACCGCGATGCGTATGGTACCCACCCGTGTACTGGCTGAGGAAGACGCAGTTTTCGGTGTCGGTCAGGTTGTTTCCATCGTTGCCGCCGAAGCTTTGGCCAGAGTTGTTGTTGGTGCATGTCAGTGGTTGGCCTGTGCCGGCGGTCAGGACTGGAGAGAGCGTCCAGCCGCCTGCAAAACGGCCGATGATGCCGCGCTGCTGCTGGTACCAGGGGGTTTCATAGACGATGAAGGTATTAAAGATGAACTTCTGGTCGAAGGCCTGACGGCCATATTGATCGCTCGGATTGTAGTTGTCCACGTCGGTTGCGCCGCTAGCGGACTGGTTGCCTGGTTGCAGGCCCAGAGCTTTGCTGTAGGTAAAGTTTTCCTGCAGCGTCAGGCCGCGCCAGGCGCTGGTCTTGAAGGAGACGTACGCGGCGTTGTAGTTGCTGTAGCCGTTTGGCACGTCTTGGTTCATACCGCTCACGACCTGGCCGGCAGAGCCATAGATGGCGTTCGACGTGGGAGTGCCCATCAGGCTGCGGGCGAAGTTGAACTGCGGGTTCTTCGCTGAAGCGGCGGCGCCGGATGTGTTGTTGTCCAGACTCTGCCACAGGCTGAAGACCTTCTGCTGGCGGAAGTCCGAGGCATATGTTGCGTTGGCCACGAGTGCAGCCGTGCAGCTCGCATGGCCAGTGCAGAAGGGAGAGTTGGGACCACCAAGGGCAGCCTCGAAGAATGGCTGGGGGGTGATATTGGCGGGAGGCGCGCTCTTCGCGCAGAGGCTGGCCGAGGTGGTGCAACCAAAAGCAGACTCTATCGCTACGTACGCAGCCTCGAACGATTGGCCGCCCAGGGTGAACATGTAAGGCACCGAGTTGGGGTTCAACTGGTTGAACTCGTGATGGACAAGCCGCCCTATGTAGCCGGCCTCCACCAATATCCTGGGATTGATCTGCCGCTCGACCGAGACGTTGAAGGTGTCCACGTCGTTGGGACGCATGGACACGTCAACCCCCGAGGAACTCGCGATGGCAGGGCCTGCGTAGCCCGGAAAATAGGGCTGCGGAAGTGTCTTCGTCACCGGCGCGCTGGCCAGAACCGGCGAGAGTCCGTCTTCACCCTGGCTTGTGCTGCCAAATCGATACGCCGTCGCATCGGTGAAGCCGCTTTGGCTGCAGGTACCGTTCGACTGCGGATACTTGCACTGTGTTCCAAGGATCAGACCGGGAGCAGCCAGTAGCGGAAGGATCTGGGCATCGCTGTTCACGCGGCCATAGATGCGGCCGTATCCCACGCGGATAGCAGTTGCGCCGTCACCGAATAACTTGTTCAGGCCCTCATTCCTGAACTTAGGCGTCCACGCAGCCGAGACGCGCGGGCTAACTCCGCCGTAAAGTAGGGAGCGCTTGCGTGGCCGATAGCAGGAACGAGCGGCCCATTCAGTGTCAGGCCGTTGGAGGTGTTGCTGTAGGTATCGGCCACTTGCGTGTCGGTAACCAGGCCATAGTAAGTGTCGAGAACGCGGGCATAGGAAGAGGTTCCTGCGCCTACAGCGTTGAGTCCTGTGTAAGTAATGGCGCCGCCGCCGCTGGTATCGCCAATCTGATAGGTCGGCGTGAAGTTGACGCTGGCGCCGTTGTCGGTGCGGGAGAAGAAGCTGAAGTTATGCTGGAACTGACCGCCGAATTGGATGAGGTGCTTACCCTTCAACTTTGTTAGGTTGTCGCTGAAGAAATTGTCTTTGCCGTCCCAGGTGCGGGTCCGGATGCTCGATGCGTTCGCGTTATAAGGGGAGAGAACGGTGGTTGTGTTTTCGCCCATGGGCTCGATGGCGCCGCCCGCACCGAAGATCTGAGCAGGCGCGAAGTCGTCCTTCCAGTCCCAGTAGTTGTGCGTGTAGCTGTAGTGAAAGTCGTTGGTGAGGGTTGGGCTGATGTTGGTGGTTACGCCCGTGACCAGGAACCAGGGCTCCTGAGGGCGGGGCGCGACGGCCGCCGGCACGCCGATCTTATCGCCGGGCAGCACGCCGCCGATATCGACCTGATTGCTCGTGAGGTTAGTGAACCTGTAGAAGCGATAACTTGCCATCGCATGCCACTTGGGGCCGAAGTCATGGTCCACGCGAGTGACAAAGAAGTTGCTGCTCTGTGGAGTTAGAACTGCGGCTTTATAACCGATGATGTTCTTGCCGTCACAATAGGATGTGGAGAGTGAACCGCAGCTTGTGTCGAAAGTGCCGGCGTATTGCGCGCCGTTGTTTCCGGTCGATCCGGCATCGCTGGCCGGAGCTACAGGCAACTCAGTGTTGTAGTAATTGGCAAGTGTCGGATCCAATCCGATTCCGCGAGGATCGGCAGCAGTCAATTGAGCCTTGGTGTACGTGCTGGAGCCGAAGGTAAGCTGGCCCTCCTGCAGAAACTGGTAGGATGGCACTGTGCGCTCATAGATAGAAGCCTGAGGGTAGCGGAAGCCCTCGTACATGGCGAAGAGATAGGCCTTGCCGCCAAAGTATTTCGGCAGGATGGGGCCACCCGCCGCCGTGCCGAAGCGGCTGTAATGGTAGCTGGGCTTGGGGGTGTAGTTGGTCGTTCCCGTCGCGCCGACACCGGGCGTGCTGGAGGTGAATGTCTCATTGGGGAAGTTATTCTGCCAGGTATTGCCGTTGAAATTGTTGTCGAGGTAGTATTCGTATGCGGTGCCGTTCCATTTGTCGCGTCCACGTTTAGTGACTGCCTGCGTCTCCGAGCCGGAGGAGTTATTGAAGTCGGCTGTCTGGCCGGTCGTGCTGACCTTGAACTCTTCGATGCTGTCCTGCGGCATGGGCACCGCGCCCTGCTGCGCGGCGCCGATGAATCCGCCGGTGGTGGAGGCTGCGAACGACACTGTGTAGGCTGACCCTGTGCCGTCCATATCGAAGGTGTTGTTGCCGCCGTCCAGTATGAAGGTTTCCTGGTCCGTGGTGCCGCCGGCGACGTTGCCACCAGGGGTAACTCCAGGCTGCAGGGTGGTGAACGTGGCTGCCTCGCGGGCGATAGTTGGCAGGGACTCAGTGAGGGCGGCATCGACGGTTGTGCCAGTCGTCGCGTTCAGCGTTTGAAGGTCCGCGTTGGACGTCGTGACCTCAACGGTAGTGCTATCGGCGCCGATGGCCAGCCGGAAGTCTGCCGTCGTCTGCGAACCGACACTTACCGTCAGTGAAGCAATCTCTTCAGTTGAAAACTTGGCCTTCGTCGTCTTGACATCGTAGACGCCGGGCGGAACATCCGGAACGATGTACTGGCCTTCTTTATTGGACACTGTTGTGCGCGTACTCTTTGTAGCCGTGTCTGTGACAGTGATGACCGCGCCCACGATCAACGCACCGCTTGGGTCAGTTACCGTGCCCACGATCGTACCGCTGCTGGTGGCTTGGCCGTATGCCGCGCAGGGGGGAGACGCAAACGCCGCTGCGAGCGCGATTGTCAGAGCCAGGATCTGGGAAAGTTTTGAGATCTTCATAAATTTTTCTGCAGCCTCCTTAGCTTTTCTCGAGCGAATGATGGAATTGAATGGGTGGTTCATTGGTTTTTTGGCTCTCCTGCGCCGCATCAGTTGCCCCCCTGCTGCCGGTGCGGACCCAATAGCTTCGCTTATGGAACTTGAATAGAGCAGCGAATTAAAGAGGAACTTGTAGGTGACCTCAGAGATCGCACGGTATTGCGGGCGGAAGCCAAATAAAACGAGACGGCCTTTCCCCTGCGGCTCCTCCGCAATAACCGAATTGCCTTTCAGCAGCTCGCCGCCTTGAATCCACCCGCTGAGCAGCGGTTTATCCGTCGTGAACGAAGCCACCGAACTGGCATCCCCGCTCACATGGAAAACAGGTCCGTTTTCGTAGAAGATCGGTACTGTTGGCGTCGATCCGAAAGCGATCGGGTTCGTATTGTCCACCGAAACCTCGAGTATCGATCCGGGGATGTAGAACGCTTTGCGATCAAAAGAGGCTTCGGCGTCGCTCACCGGGTCTGAGTTCTTTTGGACATACACTTGCGAAGCATGGTTGAACGTCACGATCGTGCCGCCGTTTTCGGTAAAGGCCTTCAGGCTGGCCTCGCCGTCGTCGCCTAACCCTCCGGTAAATTCAGGAGGTATTTTCGGACCGCGATTCTCGTTGCCTTGCGCGGGGCGAGCGCCCGGAGCTTGGCCGCTGGTTGCTTGAGGGGCAGGGGCTCCCGGCTCGCCTCCCAATCCTTCGCCGAATCCGCTACGGCCGGTGGTGATGGCGCGTGCAGAATTATCGGGAAGAACAATCACGTCGAAGCGGTCGTTCAGGCTGCCTTTACGAATGTCGGCATCGACAACACGCGTATAGGGAATGCCGTTCTGGTCGAAGATGAAGCGCGTCCAGCCTTCATCCATCGAAGCCACCCAGCTTTGGTAGAGCGCTATGCGCGGCAGCCGCACTTTGAGCGCGCTGCCGGTCGGCACGGCCGCTGCGGCGTGAATCTCCACGGGGTACTTCTTCACCAGGGCATCTAGCTTTTCGTCAATTTCCGCTTGTTGGGGAACGTAGATCGTCCCGGGTTCGGCTCCTGCGCCCGTCAACCTGTAAGCTGCTACGTTTTGTTTCAGCAGATCGAACAGCGCATACAAGCTGCTGTTGGTGTGGTCGGCGATGAGATAGCCGTTGCCCTTCGTGCTCTTCTCAAAACTTCCGGGCACAGGCTGGGCGCGGTCTACATCGCTCGCTTGCGCGTTGAACTGATCGTTCACCGCAACCGCAGTGACGCCGAACAGAAGCGGGAGGGTTTGTGCCGTTACGTCGTAAGGCCGTTGCAGCGGTCCACCCGGATACTGGGCGATGTTGGGATAATGCTGAATCTCGAGCAGCGTTTTCGCGAATGACCCGTAGGGTTGTGCCAGCCTGATAATATAGCTGCCCTTGGTGTAGTGGTTACCGCCCGCGTCAAAATCGTTAGTTGCTAGCTCCACGTCCACAGCGCCGATTCGAAGCGTATTGATCAGTCTCGCAGTCGTCGCCGGGTCGCTCTGACCCGCCGGCACTACGTAGGCATACGGCCAATCGCTGTGATGCAATGCGCGCACGCCGAACTCGTAAAAGTTGTTCAGGTAGCGCTCACGGAAGACGGCTGCGTTATTGGCGATGGAGAAGAAAGCTGCAATCTGGTAATCGACGATGTCGCCGAGGTGCCACTCTCCGCCCTTCCAGGGGTTGGGAAAATTCCAGCTAGAGACCTTGGCATCGTAGCCAATGCCGCGCGCGAGTCTCTCAAAAGGAATGTTGACCGGCGAAGCGATGTCCGCGCTTGCCGATTCAGTCAGGATGCGCAAGCCGTTGTGGTAAGCGATGTAGTCTCTAAGCGGAGACCAGAAATCGTAAACGCCGTACGACAACACGCCAGTCTTTCCCGTTGACGCGATATCAAGCGCTGTGTTCGAGCCCAGTGAGTTGATCGACGAAATCAGATTCGGATCGAGGTTTGGGTCGAAGGGATCGACAAACGGCGGCAGGTAGATGCGCGCTGCATCTTCGCCTTGCTGGTGCAGGTCGTAGAGGATCTGCGGATGCCACGGATTGATGACTTTCTCGACAGCGAGCCGCGTCTCCACCTGGGTGAAGGTCGCCCAGTCGCGGTTATCGTCGTGGCCAGTGTAGTGATGCCACAGCACCACCGGGCTGCTGCCCTCATAAGGCGTGCCGAGATATTTCTTGTACCAATCGGTCACGATTTGCTCGCCGTCCGGGTTCTGCGACGGGACCAAAACCACGATTACATTCTTGAGAATGTTGCGGATTTCTGGAGTGTCGCCGGTGGCGAGCTTGTATGCGAATTCGGTCGCACTTTGCGAGCTGGCAATCTCTGTTGAGTGGATGTTGCACGTGACGACAAGAACGGTTTTGTCTTCCGTAATCAGTTTCTTGGCCTCTTCCGCGGTCGTAATGCGGGGGTCAGCGAGCTTTCTTTGGATTTCCTTGTAATGATCTAGATGGGCAATCGTGTCAGCCGATGAGATCGTCACGCTGATATAAGGACGGCCCTCCGTCGTCTTGCCCAGCTCTTCAAAATGGACGCGGTCCGACTCCTTGCCCAGCCTTTGAAAGTAGGCGACCAGTTGCGTCCAATCAGCTAACTTCCGGTCAGTGCCCGGCTCGAATCCAAATGCCTCAGCCGGCGAAGTAATATGTTTTGGTGGTGCGGCATAAGTCGCGTATGTCAACAAAGCTGTAACTGCAAATACGATCAATCTCTTCATCGTTATTCTCAATCGAGTTGAAGCAAGCGGCGGCCTGCCAAGGGAAGTGTTTTGCGAACAAAAGCCTATACTTCCCCTGCATGTCGAGGACACGCGCGCCCATGCGAGGAACACCTCGACATCCGCCTGCGCATCGAGCGCAGTGCGACAAAGAAGAAAGGATCTGTTCAGGAGCGGCTACTGAGGTGTTGGGTAGGAGTCATTTTTACCCTTGTCTGAACCGTAGGTACTACGGCGCATTCTCGTAGGCGCAGTTGCGCTAACGGAATCGATACAGGATTCCTTACCTGTGTATACAGGCCCGACTCGGAATCGAATTTTCAGAAGAAAGGGAGTAACTCTACCTGTAAACCACAGAAGCCGTGGGTGCAGGGAGTTAGAGACGACATCGAACTGCCGGAGTCTTAGGCATATTCATAAGTGCGGCGCGATCGAACAAGAGACTCACAATGGGCTTAATATATCAGATATCAAGTTGCTGTCAAGCCTGAAGCCTGTAACGTCGCTGCATATCACGACGAGGCGCGACAATGATCAAGACACATCCACGGAGTTTTCCGGACCCCGCAATTTGCTCTTGGTTTCCAGTTCCATTTCTCAACCAAAGTTCCACAACGCATTCCGGGCGAGTTCCTATCGCGACCGCGAACTTAGCACCTGGTTGCGCACCAAGACGTCGAATTGCGCCGATGGGGCAAATCACTCATTGACAGGGCGTTCCTACTATCTGCGAACGGAAGGCCGCGACAGTCTTGCGCAAGACTCACTCGCGCGGATGCGGTCACACGTGTGGCAACCGCCGGCCTAATGCCAGCAGGATGCCGTGGAGCAGCGCTTCTGGGCGGGGCGGACATCCGGGGATGTAGACGTCAACGGGAATGACTGCATCCACTCCGCCCAGCGAGGCGTAGTTGGTTCCGAAGATGCCGCCGCTGATGCCGCATGCACCCACGGCCACCACTATCTTAGGATCGGGCGTTGCAGCCCAGGTTTTGCGCAACGCGAGTTCCATGTTGCGTGTCACCGGACCGGTGACGAGCAGCATGTCCGCGTGGCGGGGCGAGGCGACGAAGTGAATGCCGAAGCGCTCGATATCGTGAACCGGATTGTTCAATGCAACTATCTCCTGCTCACAGCCGTTGCACGAGCCTGCATCCACTTGCCGGATCGCCAGCGAGCGGCCCAGCAGATTCTGGATCGCAGCTTCGATCCGCTTGCCGATCTCCGCAACGCCTGGAACGCGAGTGGAGGATTGTAGCGCAGCGTGCGTGCCATCGGGATATAGCGCGTATTCGGCGGTGAGGACGAGATGGCTGCGATCACTAGCTGCAAGTTCAAAGTACCGCGTCATGCGCACGGCTCCATCGGTGGAGGCAGCCTCGCATTCGCCACAGTAGATGCAGCGGCCGTAATCCACCGTGACTTGGCGCGTGGCACCGGAGTCGTGGAGGGCAATGGCTCCCGTGGGGCAGGCCTCGGCCGCGGGGCGCGCATCGCTCCAGGCTTCGAAGTCGAACTTGGGGCATCCGCGAAACTGCTCGGCAAGGCGAGGCGATATATGCGGATAACCGGCCGTTACAGTGCCTACGTGGAACGATTTTTGCAGGATCTTGAACATCACGTTACCGATCGGTCCCCGAGTAGGACAAGTTGAAACTTTTGTTGATCACCGGAAAATCCGCAACGATATTGCCTTGGACGGCTTCCACGATGGCCGGCCAGTTATTGATGGACGGGTCCTTGACCTTGCAGCGTTCGATGCGATTGCCTTCGCCAGTGCGGACCCAGTGAACGATCTCGCCGCGCCAGCCTTCGACGGCGCTCATTGCGCAGCGGCCAGCCGGTATCGACTGAGCTGGCGCGCGGTGCGGCCCCTGAGGTAGACGCGCAACCGCCGCGCGGATCAACTGGATCGACTCGTCAACCTCATCAATGCGAACCTGCATGCGGTGGCGCACATCGCCCTCCTGGTAGACGGGAACCTTGAAGGCGAGTTGGCTGTATGCCTCGTAAGGATGATCGCGGCGGATATCGCGATCGATGCCGGAGGCGCGTCCTGCTACGCCGACGATCCCCAGGGTTACGGCTTTGTCCGGCCGTAAGATTCCTGTGTGCTCCAGGCGGTCGCGTGTGGAGTCGGACGACTGAATAATCACCACCAGGTCGCGGAATTCGCGCGCCACTGTTTCGAGCCTTCTCTCGATAACCTCGACCTGATCCTGCTGCCAGTCCCGTCGCACGCCGCCGATCACGATCATTCCGCGCAGGACGCGACTTCCGGCGAGTGTCTCGTTCAAGCCCAGCACAAGCTCTCGCACGCGCCCGGCATGTGCGTTGGCAATCGCGAATCCAACATCGGTAGCGATGGCTCCGACATCGGCGATGTGGTTTGCAACGCGCTCCAGTTCAAGCAGGATGGTGCGCATGAATTGCGCACGCTGCGGAACCTCAATCTCCGCGGCCCGCTCGATGGCCTGACAGAATGCGACGCCGTGGGAAAAGGCCGAGTCACCGGAGATGCTTTCAGCCAGAAAGACCGCGCGGTGAAGGGGGAGATTTTCGAAGAGCTTCTCGGTTCCCTTGTGCGTATAGAACATGCGGAGCTGCAGGTAGAGAATCGGCTCTCCGGCGACAGCAAAGTTGAAGTGGCCGGGCTCGATGATGCCGGCATGAACTGGGCCGACTGGGATCTGGAAGACGCCCTCGCCGTAAGTTGGCCGGTAGACATGCTGCTCTCCTTCAAACGGGGGCAGCACGGTTTCGAGAGGAAAGCTCTTGCGCAGCGGATGCACGTCGGGCCAGTTGTCGTGGAGCGCGACGCGGCGCGGATTGGGATGGCCGACGGCTTCGAGACCAAACCAATCCTGAATCTCGCGCTCCTGCCAGTTGATAGCGGGCAACTCGGCGGCAAGCGAAGGGAACGACGGATGGTCCTGGGGAATGGGAGCCTTCAAAATCACCCAGCTTGGGTCGCCTAACCGGTCGAATACGTAATAGTTATAGAAGACGCCTTCCGCATTAACTCGATCTTCCGCGAAGACGGTGACAATTCTCGCCTGGTGCTCGACGAGGAAGTGCCGGACGATTGCCGTGACGTCGGGGCCGTTCAGCAGAACAGTGACTTGATCGGAGACGGATTCTTCGACGGAACGGACGAGATCCGGGAAGTGACTGTGGAGTTCGTCAAAAAATGTCGTCATTGCCCCATCACCACCTGGGCCGCGCCGCGAATCAGATTGAGAAGAGGAGCTGGAACCCAGAATCCAATGACCACAAGCCCCGCCGCCAATGCCAGCAAAGAACCATCGCGCCAGGGACGACGCGGCGCAACCGGCATGTCGCCTTTGGGGCCCAAGATCATACCTCCTACGTGCAAGAGCGCGCCGGCAAAGACGCCCGTCCCGAAGAGGACGAAGAGCACGCCAGTAAGAAGGTGTCCGGCGTCGAAGGCCGCGCGCACAATCAGGAATTCGCTCTGAAAGAGGGCTAAAGGCGGCATCCCGACGATGGCCAGCATGGCCATGAGAAAGACGACGCCGGTAAGCGGCATGATCCGGATGACGCTACCTTTGATTTCAGAGAAGAGATCGGTCTTGAAGTGTTGCTGCACATTGCCCGCGCAAAGAAATGCCAGCGATTTCGCGATGGTGTGAAAGGTCATGTGCAGCATCAGACCCAACGTGCCCAGAGCGCCACCGAGTCCCAGCGCAGTGACCATCACGCCGCTGTGTTCGATGCTGGAATAGGCCAGCAAGCGGCGAAGGTTCTTCTGCGCCAAAATAAACGGAACGGAGATTCCCATCGAGAGCAATCCGAAGAGCAGCAGTAGATGGCTCGGGTACTCCGCGCCAAGAGACCGGCTGGTGAGAATGTAGAAACGGATGAGACCGTAGAGGGCGCAGTTGAGCATCGCCGAAGAGAGAATCGCGGCGGATGGTACCGGGGCCTCGCTGTAGGCGTCGGGCTTCCAGGTGTGCATGGGCGCAAGGCCTGCCTTGGTTCCATAGCCCATGAGAATCAATACAAAGGCAAGACGCATCGAGGTCTTATCGAGCGACTCGGCGTGCTCTGCGAGAACAGACCAGTTCAACCAAGCCAGAGCATCGGAGCCGGCGAGGCGGTGGCCCGCATAGTAGGCCACCAGCGTGCCGAAGAGCGCCATCGACAGGCCCACGCCGCCAATGATGGCATACTTCCACGCGGCCTCAAGCGAGGTGACTTTGCCGTAGAAGGTGACCAGGAAGACCGAGACCAGCGTCGTAGCTTCAATTGCCGCCCACATCACGCCGAGATTGTTGGCCACTGCTATAAACATCATCGAGAAGACGAAGAGCGGTGTGAGCGTGTAATACATGCGAAGCTGTGCGAGTTGTTCTTTGCCGCTTGTGTCGTCGCCTAGCGCACCGCTTTGTTCGTCGTCGCGCAGGTAACCGATCGAGTACGTCGCGCAGACCAGCGCCACTAATGCGCTGAGAAGAATCACCAGCGCGCTGAGGGCATCGGCATAGAAGAAACCGTTTGCCAGCGAGACCGTGCCGCGAGCGAGAACCTGCGCCGCCAACGCAATGGCAATGAGAAAGCCCAGGCCGAAGCCGGCGAGGTTGATCCGTTCCATCTCCTCGCGCTGGCGCGCGAAGTACGACGCAGCGGCGGTAGCGGCGGGAATCAGCAATAGAACGAGCAGCAGCATCCTATCCTCGCAACCTCCGCAGCCGGCTTACATCCATCGACTCGAAGGTCTCACGGATGCGGTAGACGAGAATGCCCAGCACCATTGCGGCAACCAGCACGTCAAAGAGTATTCCCAACTCGACGATCAGCGGCATTCCATAGGTGAGCGAGATGGCCGCGAGAAAGAGTCCGTTTTCGAGCGACAGCAGGGCCAGCACCTGGGTTAGCGCCTTGCGGCGGTTGATCATGGTAAAGAAGCCGATGAGGAATAGAGAGATGGCTACGGCAAGCTCGTTATGGCCCAGGCCGGGCTCGTCCGGTTTATAAAACGACTCCGCCACTACATAGCCAAGCAGCGTCAGTCCACCCGAAATCACTACAGAGAGCGGCACGTTGACGATCGGTTTGATCTCTTCGCGGATGTCCATGCGTACAACAAGGCGCTCGAAGAGGATAGGCACCAGAATTACCTTCACCACCAAGGTGAGTGCTGCGGCGATATAAATATGCGGCGCATGGTTGAACCAGGCGATGGTTGCGGCAATCATGGCAAGAAGAAACGATTGAATCGCGAAGACGCGGATGTGGGTGACGATCCAGCGCTGGGCTACGACTGCGATCTGCAGCACGAGCACCAGCGCCGCCATCAGAGTGATGATTCGTTCGCCGAATTGCATATCCAAAAACGGTCTTATAAGCATCAGAAGAGAAAGGTTGAAACGAGAGCAAGAGATCCGAGAGTAAAGGCCACGGCGAGCAACTCCGGCACCCGGAAGAGGCGCATCTTGGCGTTGACAGTTTCGAGAAGAACGATTGCGCAGCTTAAGAGAAGCAGCTTCAGCAATAGCCAGACGATGCCGATGAACGCGCCGAAGCCGAACCATGTGGGCTGAAGGCCAACCGGCCAGAAGCAGTTGATCAGCAGGGTCATCAAGACGAGTTGCATGATCGATGCGGCCCATTCAACCAGAGCCAGGTAGGGGCCTGAATACTCGAGGATCATGGCCTCGTGGATCATCGTCAGTTCGAGGTGAGTGGCTGGGTTGTCGACCGGAATGCGGCCCGTCTCGGCAATCAGCACCAGCGCGAGCGCGGCGAAGGCGAACATCTGCGCGGGAGCAAGAAAGCGCCAGGTTTGTCCAATTGCGGCTCCAGCGATCTCCGTCAAGCCGGTAGATCCAGCGCCGATGGCGACCGTGAAGATGGCCAGCATCATGGCCGGCTCCGCCAAGGCCGAGATGGTCATCTCGCGGCTGCTGCCTAGTCCACCGAAGGAACTGCCCGTATCGAGTCCGCTGAGCGCCAGAAAGAAGCGGCCGAGTCCGAGAAGATAGATCACAGCGAGCGCGCCACCGAACAAGCCAAGCGGCGCGTCGGCGGCCACCATCGGAATCATCAAGCCCGCCAGAATCGTGCTGAAGAAGACGATCCATGGCGTCGCCTGAAAGATCCACGATGAGGTTTCTGGAATCACCATGCCTTTGCCGAAGAGCTTCAATAGGTTCCGGTACGGCTGAAAGATGGCGGGGCCGCGCCGCGTTTGCAGCCGCGCCTTGAGCGTGCGAATCACTCCAGTGACCAGCGGCGCCAGCACCAGAAGCAATACGAGTTGCGCTACGGATTCAAGGATTCTCGCCATCATCCGCGCACTCCAAAGAGCAGCAGCAGGATCAGGGTAATGAAGATGTAGGCGAGATAGGCGTTGATACTGCCGGCCTGAATCGCCCGCATGCGCTTTGCCGTGGCCATGATCCGTTGCCACAGCGGGTCATAGAGAAGCTTTTCAAATGTTGGCTCGATCTCGCTCTCGAAGCGGATCGAACTAGGGTAGTAGGGCGAGACTTCGTACTCCGCTTGAATCTCCCGGTGCGGACGATAGAGGGCGGAGAAGATCATGCGCAGCGGTTTTGAAAAAGCCGTTGCAGTATATTCGTTGTCGGCGGTCAAGCCGGGAAGTCCGCAATCCCAGGCCGGCCCTTTGACGCTACGACGTCTCCACCGCATGGCCAGCGGAAGTGCGAAGGCCGCGCCGGCAAACAAAAAGAGCAATGCCATGCCAACGGTCGATATGGTGCCGCCATGGGGCGTTCCCGGCGAGAGAACCATGCCGCGAGCCATTACCATCGCCGAACTCGCGCTGACTCCAAGGGTCTGCTGCGTGATGGGATCGAAGACCCGTACGAGCCATGTGGCGCCTAGGCCCAGCGCAATGCATGCCACTGCAAGCAATGCCATCGCGGCTTTCATCGCGTGCGAAGCTTCATGCGCATCCGCGGCTTGCTCGCTTCGCGGGAGCGCAAGAAATGGAATTGCGAAGGCCTTGACGAAGCAGGCCGCCGCCAGTGCCGCGGTTAGCGCCAGCAGAGAACCGGCGACGGGGAACATTAATCGCGTCAGGCTTTGCGTGGTGCCAAAGCCGGCCAGAAGCGCCTGGTAGGTCAACCACTCACTCACAAATCCATTCAGCGGCGGCAGCCCGGAGATGGCGACAGCGCCGACCAGAAAACAGATGGCTGTGACCGGCATCAACCGGATCAGCCCGCCCATCTTCTCCATGTTGCGCGTGCGCGTGGACTGCACAACGGAGCCGGCGCCGAGAAAGAGCAGGCCCTTGAAGACGGCGTGGTTGAAGGTGTGATAGAGGCTGGCGACCAGAGCAAGGGCCGCGAGATTTGGCTGATCCAGAGAGCGAAACATCAACGCCGCGCCGAAGCCCATGAGGATGATGCCGATGTTCTCAATGCTGTGCCAGGCGAGCAGGCGTTTGAGGTCATGCTCCATCAGCGCATAGAGGACTCCAAGCAAAGCGGAAACCACGCCCAACGCCAGCACTACGGTTCCCATCCATATAGGAGGTGCCCCGTAGAAATCGAAGAAGACGCGCGCCATACCGTAGATGCCGGTTTTGATAACGATGCCCGACATGAGGGCCGAGACGTTGCTCGGCGCTACCGGGTGGGCATCAGGAAGCCAGATGTGAACCGGAACCAGCCCCGCCTTCACGCCGAAGCCAAAGAGAAAGAGCAGAAAAACCGCGTCCTGCCGAAGCGGCGAAAGACTCGAAGCCAACTGATGAAAACTAGAGAAATCCAGACTGCCAAAGGCGGATGCGAGAATCAGGAACGCGATCAGCAACAGACCCGTGCCCGCGTGCGACATGATGAGAAAGAGCGCTCCAGCTTTGCGCGTCTCTTTTTTTTCGTGCTCAAAGCTGACCAGGAAAAAGGCCGAGAGCGCCATCATCTCCCACGCAACCAGGAAAAAGAAGACGTTGGATGCGGTGAACACCAGCGCCAGGCTCATCAGCAGCAAGTTGAAGAAAAAACCAAATGCGCCTAGGTTGCGACGGCCTTCCATTTCCTTCAGGTATCCGAACGAATAGAGCGACACGGCGGCGGCCAGCACTCCGAGCGTCACATTGAAATATGCCGAAAGTGGATCAATTCTCACAGCCCAGGAAAAGATCGGGTTGCCGAAGGGAAGATCGATCACCACCGGACTGTCGCTAAAGATTGCGGCTGCTGAGCCAGCCAGATCGAGCAGCGAACCTGCCAGTGCCGCCCCGCAAGCTATGCGACGAGCAGTTGCCGGTCTCTGCCACAGGGCAAGACTGGCCATTGAACCCACAAGCCAGACGACGATTCCGCTCAGGAAAAGCCCAGCAATCATTGCGGAGAGACCTCGCAATCAGCTTCTCCGAGCATCTGAACTGCGTCCGCAAGGCTGCTTTGAATGTACTGGCGCATCATGTCCAAAACCTGCACCAGCACCGGATTTCGTATCGAATAGAAGACCTGGTTGCCTTCCTTACGGTTCACAACAATTTGGTGGCTTCTCAAGATTGCAAGGTGCTGCGAGAGATTTGCCTGTTCGAGGCCGAGCTTCTCCTGGATCGTCCGTGCGGAGAGTTCCCGGTCGCGCAATATCTCAAGGATGGCGATGCGGGTGGGATGGGAGAGCGCGCGAAAGATATTGGCCTTGTATGCGCGCAGCATCTCCTGCATGCTATGAAGGATATTCGACATTCCGAATATTCGCAACAGGTATCAACCGAATGGTGCCGCTGATCGAAGCCGGTCCGCCCTAGCGGTTGGCCTTCTTGTGCTTACATACCATCTCCAGGAAGAGTTGCTGCACGCGCGTGTCGGTGGTCATCTCCGGGTGGAAGGTGGCCGCTAGCAAATCTCCCTGGCGCACCAGGACAGGGAAGCTGTCGCGTTGCGCGAGCACTTGAACATCCGGCCCAACGCGCGTGATGCGCGGCGCGCGGATGAAGACCATCTCGAGCGGGCCGCCCGGCAACTCGGTGGACAGCGTGAGAATGGTGGAGTCGATCTGGCGGCCGTAGGCGTTGCGTTCCACAGTGGCGTCGAGCGCGCCCAGGCTGCGCTGACTGGGATGCAGCACTTCGCGTGCCACCAGAATGCAGCCCGCGCATGTGGCGAAGCACGGCGTGCTGGAAACGAACTCGCCCAGCGCGTCGAAGAATCCTTGCTTCTCAAGAAACTTGAGCATGGTCGTTGATTCGCCGCCGGGCAGCACCAGTCCGTCGAGGCTGTTGAGTTCCTCGGGCTTGCGCACCAGCACTGTGTGCGCACCGGCATTGTCGAATGCACGCGCGTGCGCCCCGTAGTCGCCCTGCAGGGCGAGCACGCCAATGGTGATGGGATTGGTTTCTTCGGCGCTGTTGTTGGCCGGTTCGCTTACTGAGGCTGCCATTTTATCCCTGTTCTTATGATACCGGGACGCAACGTTTTGGGATTCGCGGCTTTCACAGTTTCACAGAAACTGTGAACGATGAGGTTTTTGCTTGTAAGTTTTTGATTTGCCCTGGCCCGGGGCCGCGCCCCGCGCCCCGCCCGCGCGCGCCCGCGGCGGGGCGCCCGCGGGGGGCGCGCCCCCGCGGCGCCCCCCCCCCGCCGGAACGGACCGGTCAGATAGCTGACATTTTGAACCGGAGGACTAAGGGACTCGGGACTAGGGACTGACCCCCGATCTCTGGTTTTATTGTGCGCCTGAAGAGGGAAATGCTCTGCAAAAACGGGGAGCAAGGGAGCGAGGGAGCAAAGGAGCGAGATATCAGCGACTTAGGGTGCGTGCAGAGAGAGTGCACGATAGACAAGGACTTGACAAAATCTTGACAGTCGCCTACATGTGTAGTAATCATGCCTACACGGATAGGAGGCAGACATGGCCGCGCCCAGATTGACCAAACTCGAGTTTCAGGTGATGGAGGCGCTGTGGGGCAAGGGAGTTGCGCCCGGCGGCGAAATGTCGATTCGTGAGATTGTGGACGCGTTGCCGGGGAAGCGCAGGCCTGCGTACACGACGATTCAAACCACCATTTACCGCATGGAAGCCAAAGGCATCGTGAAGCGCGTGCGGAAGGTGGGGAATTTTCACCTCTTCGCTGCTGCGATTTCGCGCGACGCGGCGCAGCACCGCATGATCGACGATCTGCTCGCAATGTTTGGTGGACGGCCGCAGCCGGTGATGGCGCATTTGGTAGAGACGGGCAAGTTGACGCTCGAGGACGTGCACGATGCGGAGAAACTGTTGCGCGAGCTGTCTGGAAAAACAGGGAGCGAGGTAGCAAGGGAGCGAGGGAGCGAAAAAGCGCGGGGCGGGCAGTAGGAGGGAGCGGATGATTCCGATTGAATATTCTATGGCTCTGGTGAATCACCTGTGGCAGTCGACGGTGGTGGTGGGTGTGGCGTGGCTGCTGGCCGCTGCGCTCAGGAAGAATCATGCGCGGGTGCGGTATTGGGTTTGGATGGCGGCGAGCTTGAAGTTTCTGCTACCGTTCTCGCTGCTGATGGGGGCGGGCGAGTGGGTGCGGACGTTAATGCCGGCTACGGCGGTGGTTCGGCCGACGGTTGCGAATGCGATGGAGCAGATCACGCAGCCGTTTGCGGGGGCGCAGTTTCTTGATGTGGGGCCTTCGATAGTTGCGGGCCATGACGGATTGCTGTTGGCGCTAAATGGGTGGCTGGTGGCATTTGTGGCGGTGTGGGCTTGCGGGGTGTTGGTCGTATCCACTCGTTTTGCGCGGGGATGGTGGAGAGTGTATGTGGCGAAGCGGGCAGCGCAAAAAACAAGCAACCGCAGATCCTTCGACTCGGTCGCCGCGGCGATCTTCGCTCAGGATGACAATTATATCGTAAATAATTATAAATAAACAACATAATATTTTGATATTATCTATACGAGTCCTGCACAGATGCGCAGAGTCAAGGACTTGCCGGAAAAATCTGCACGGAATCTGCACAGGACGCATCGAAAAAGACAGACGCGAACATGGCATTCGTCACCGACAAAGCGGAACTCAAGCCGGGCCTGGTTCTCTTCCGGCGTGGCGACGTGGATCATCGGATGTGGTATTGCCGCATGAAGATGCCCAAGGCCGACCGCTACAAGACGGTTTCTCTCAAGACGACCGACATCGAGGTGGCACGGGAACGCGCCTTCGACCAGGACGCAGACATCCGGTTTCGCTTAAAGCATGACGTTCCTGTGTTCAACCACCCCTTCCGCGAGGTGGGGAGAGAGTATCTGCTGATCCAGGAGGCGCGGGGGAGATGTGGAGAGATCAGCGCGGCGCGGCCCAAGAAAGTCCGCGCCATTATCGAAGGCGCTTTAGACCGATACGTAGGCTCAACCCAGGTCCACCTTATTGGCGATGAACTTTGGGGCGGCTATCCGGCATGGCGGCGGGAGAACGGCGCGGGGCGCAATAAGCGCAACGGTGTTCGAGAAGTCACTGCCGACATGGCGCAAGCCTTCGCGGATAAGGAAGCCGAGCGCCGCACCAAGGTTCAGCAAACCCTGGGCATCAGGGTTTTGAAGCCGATTGAAGTCAAACCTTCGCAGGAGCGAACGGTTCCTTTTATCAGCGATTCCACCATCCGCCTTGAGATGTCGATCTTCGGCGCGGTGATGAATTACGCTATCAAAAAACGCTACGTTCCGGCCAGCCAGCGTTTCGACGAGCGCCCCAAGCTCAAGGCCATGCGGCGCGATGAGTTTACGCTGGAGGAATACCGCAAACTCCACACTGTCGGAAGGAAGTGGATTGCCGAGACGGATAAACCTTCAAGCATCTGGTATCGCACCGTCACCTACAACATGATCCTGATTGCCTGTAATACAGGCATGAGGCCAGCGGAGATGAAGAATCTGCGCTGGCGCGACATTATGCCTGCAAGAGATCGCGAGGGGCGTGAGATCGTTGTGCTTTTTGTCCAGGGCAAAGGCAAGTCGCGCAAGCTGGTGGCTCCTAAAAGCGTCGGAGAGTACCTGGAACGCATCCGCGTGATCTCCAAAGCCACGGAACCGGACGACAGAGTCTTTACCAACACCACGGGCAAGCCCGCAAAAACTCTTTACAGTTCACTGATTGCCGACCTTCTGAACGAAGCGAAACTGCGTGAAGGCACGCAGGGCGTGCCGCGCTCGACCTATTGCTTCCGGCACACGTACGCCACGCTCCGATTGCAGGAAGGCGTGGACGTATATTTCCTTGCCGAGCAGATGGGAACTTCAGTCCACATGATTGAAACCCACTATGGACACGTGAACACCATCAAGCACGCCGACCGCGTGTTACAGGGCATGGCGGGATGGGAACTGCCGCAACCGGACGACGCCAAGGCCAAGGCGTCGAAAGCGGCAGAGACCCACGATAAATCCAAAAGAGGTCAACGTAACAAGCCGCGTTTACCATAAACCTCCCGAAGCCGTTCTTGCCGGAGCCGCTGGCGGAGGCTGGAGCAGGGAGGTAATTGTCCCGATGACCGGCCTGGATTCTCCTCACTGAGATTGTTCTGATTTGCCGCTTGCCCCGCTGGGGCGCTCTTAGCGGCAAATCCGCGCGCACGTGCCGCCGCTGGCGGCTGTACTTCGTGCAGCGCTGCTTGCTTAATGACAGACAATTCGTGGGCCGCAAGGCCGGTACGCTCCGTCGTACCTCAATAGCGCTGACTTATGAGCTGTCAGGTTTGTCCTCACTTACAACTTATATCTAACTCACAAACCCTCGCTTGGAATCACACACAGCTCCCAACGCCACGACTCCCAAGTACAAAAGCAATTCGGTGCAGCCTTCGGCTGATCCTGCCTTTCGACATTCGTTTCCGGGCGAACGCTAGGCTACGTTCGGCTCCTTCTGTCAACTCCGCTTGTGCAGCTCCGCGCGGCAGAAAAGCCGCCGTGCTCGCTTCCGCGCCCCTTCGGGCTTCGGGAGTTGACAGATGGCATGAGACGGCCTGGTCACGCGATCGATCTAGCTGTGATGCTATTTTCAGCACGCACTTAAACCACAGTGGAGGAGAGCTACGAATGAAACGGAATAGTCGGGGCAACGTATCGATAGAGTGGAAAGAAAGACCTGCGATCACGGTGGGGCTGGATTTGGGTGATCGGTTCAGCCATTACTGCATGTTGAACCAAGAGGGTGAGGTGGTCGAGGAAGGACGTATTCAGACCACGGAAGCAGCGTTCCGAGAACATTTCGAGGATGTTCCGCGAATGAGGATCGCTATGGAATGCGGCACGCACTCGCCCTGGATCAGTCGTCTGGTAGACAAACTGGGTCATCAGACTATCGTGGCGAACGCGCGCAAGCTGCGCGCCATTACTGAGAACGAATCAAAGAATGATCGCCACGACGCAGAGATGTTGGCGCACTTGGCGTATAGCAATCCGCGCTTGTTATCACCAATTCGACACCGCAGCGTAGAACGACAGCGAGACCTGAATCTGATCCACGCCAGAGATGCACTTGTGCGCGCACGGACGATGCTGATCAACTCTGTACGCGGCCTGGTCAAAAGCTCTGGCCGCCGCTTGCCTCATTGTGATGCGAAATGCTTCCAAGCGCGTGTGTTGCCTGCGGTGCCGACAGAACTATCGGCCGCGATGGAGCCATTGCTCGAACAAATAACAGCTCTCACTGTAAGAATCCGCGCCATCGATAAACAGGTTGAGCAGCTGGCGGTGCGTTATCCAGAGATCAGGTTGCTGCGCACGGCGCCAGGCGTAGGACCAATCGTCGCAGCCGCCTATGTGCTGACACTGGACCGATTCGATGCAATCTCCACCAGCCGCGGGGCAGGAGCGTTTCTGGGGCTGCGTCCCAGGCAAAGTCAGTCTGGCAGCCGCGACCCGGAGCGCTCGATCACAAAAATGGGCAATATGTATTTGCGTCGGCTGCTTGTGCAGTCAGCGCATCACATCCTGAGCAGGTTCGGACGGGACTCGACGCTTCGACGTTGGGGATTGAAACTGGCTGCGTCAGGAGGCAAGCGCGCTAAGAGCCGAGCGATTGTCGCCGTAGCGCGGAAACTGGCCGTCATTCTTCACAGCATGTGGCGAACCGGAGACTGCTTCAGACCATTTCCCGCAGAAGCTTAGGTCGTCTGAGCACCACAACATTTTGACACGATTCATTGACAATCTTGCGTTCCCGGCGACTGCGCTGAGGCGTAAGTGGCCTTCGAGGCCGATTGACAGATAGCAGCGCCCTTCATCAGTATCGGACCCCTACATGCACATAGCCGCATCGATGGCTCACTCATAGTGCGAATAGAAGCACCGAGATGAATGAACAGGGACAGCAAGGAAGTCCGCCCGAATTGCCAGCAATTTCAAACTCCGGTGAGTGTATGGGCGCGAGTTTCCTGTGTCAATCCCCGCTCCGCGCCTGACGGCTCCGCATACGCTCCGGGGATATGACACAGGAAACCCGCGCCCATTTTTGTCTCCAGCCATGTTTGAAATTGCTGGTAATTCGGGCGAAGTACAAGTTGGCCCTCCTAAGGGCTTGACTTTAGATGGCCGTCTCATAGAAGCGCCTCTCTGCGCCCAATTCGCCAGTCATGAAATGAATGTCTTTTTTTAGCCCTCCCAGGGCCGAAAAGAGGCAAATCCAACCCAAGGAGCAACGTCATGTCAAACATCGGCAACAG
>JBEKPD010000090.1:0-24551 GCA_049521075.1 Occallatibacter sp. | reverse complement strand
TCCTTTTGAATGGAGTGACCTTTATAGATGGGACACATGCACGTCGTGGAGATGTCCACGACGTGCGGAATAGCAAAAGCGGAAAGAAAACTCTTGACCACTACAGATAATTCGACAAGCTGCGCCTCCAAGACTTCGGCGTCGCTCATCTGCTTGATGCGCACCGGCACGGTTTCCTGCCCGGCGATCTGCGCGGCGCGGTAGCGCCGCGCTCCGGCCACGATCTCAAAGCCGTTTTCCGTGAGTGGCCGGACAAGCAAGGGCGACAGCACGCCCTGACTGCGAATGCTGGCGGCGAGTTCTTTGAGTCCCGCTTCGTCAAAGGCGCGGCGGGGATTGGTCTTCGATTCGTTGAGCAAAGCGAGCGGAAGCTCGCGGTATTCAGTGGCATTGATAATGGTTGTTTCCATGATTCATTGCTCCTTTCGAGCGGTTAAAGAGTGAAAGCGCGCAGAGCGGAGACACGTCGGGCGTGGGTCCGCTCCGCAGGGAGCGGACTAGCCGCGAATTGACTTGTCCGTAAAGGCTTCGAGAAAACCCTGAGTGCGAAGGTTCCGGTCCCACTGCCGCGCGAACTGTTCGTGCTGCTCGTGGAGGTCTGGCCGGAAAACGTAGTTTTCGCCGACCCGGCAGCGCGAATACTGCTCGATGCCGAGATAGTCATTTCTGAAATAGAAACTGGACATTCCCAAACCGCAGAGCGGCGGCTTCGACAACTCGAAACACATCTCCGGGTCGCGCATCAGGTCGCCGTTCTGCTCGCCGTAATGCGCAATAGAGATTGCGGGCATTCCGGTCGGTCCCGGTTCCGGCGTGGCTTCGATGACAAGCGCCATGTAAGGCGGATTCTCGATTTTGAGATAGAGCGTGGGCCGGAAGCCTCCGGCCCGCTCCAAAATGCGGAGGATGGTTTTCATTACGCCACCTCTGCAACTGCGCTCTCGTCGTTGGCCGCATCCTCGGAGAGAATGGCTCCGAGGATTACGGCTGAGGTGCGCTGAATAACTTCAAGGCTCTCGGTGAGCAGAGCCGCGTTGCCCGCGTACATTTGGATGTAATCGCTTGACGCTGTGCCCATCTCCAAGCCGACGGCCTGACCCACGATGAAAGCCACGGACTCGGCTTCGGTCTCGCGCACGGTGGCGGTGGTCATGGTGCGCCGCTCGGCCTTGTGTAAAAGCTCGTGCGCACATTCGTGTACCAGCGTGGTGAACTCCTCGGCCTGAGACTGGCCCGGGAGTAGAGCAATCCTTCCGCCGTAGCTCACTCCAAGCGCCGGGGCAATCTTCTCGTTGTATTCGAGCTTGATGTTCTGCTCGTCGAGAAATGCAATCAGGCGTTCGCGCTGGCTGCCCACTTTGCCCGAAACGCTGTGCTCGAATTCGGGCAGGTCTGCGCCTTCTGTCTGCGAGTGGTCAAAGACATAAACGGCGCGGAAACCGATCAAAACCGGCGTGGGCTTCGCGTCCTGATCCGCGTGCGATTCGTCGGCTGCATCCTTCCTGCGCCGATGGCCCACGATGGGAGCAAGAATCTGGATGCCCTTCTCGCCTTTCTTTACAAACCGGCCCAACTCGTTCCAAGTGCGGATACCGGCGACGCGGGTAGCCGTCGGGCGCTGTCGCGCGATGGCGAGGATATTGCCGAAAGAGTAGTTGTGAAAACGAGCCATTGCACCGAGATAGGCGGTCAGAGCTTCGCTCTTGCCTTCTTCAAGCTGCTTGAGCAGGTATTCAACGGCCTGTTTAATGAGTTGCTGCGCGGGGTTCTCGCGTTCGGTGGTGCGCTGCTGATAGGGGGAGTTGCTGCGAAGCGCCGCATTCTTCCTGTGCGGCGCGGTGGTGGCGTGGCTGGTGCTGGTCGCTGCGTAAGTCATGATTCGTTTCCTTCGGGGTTTGGATTTGCCGTTTTTCAGCCCTGAGAGGGCTAAAAAAAGACATTCGTTTCATTGCTGCGAAACAGGCGCAGAGAGGCGCTGTCCATCCCCGAAGCCCGCAAGGGGCGCGGAAGCGAGCACGGCGTGCTTTTCGCCGCGCAGAGCTGCACAAGCGGGATGGACAGAAGGAGCCGAACGGAGCCTAGAGTTCGCACGGAAACGAATGTCGAAAGAGAGGACCAGCCGAAGGCTGCACAATGCTTTGAGGGTGGGGCGTTGCGGGGCGGGAACGGCCACGCTGAGGTGGGTGGCGGAGAACAGGCCGTATCGTTCGCAGCCAGGGAGGAATCGTCCTCCCACCAAAGGAGAAATTAGAAGACTTAGCGAATGAGCCTGTAGTTGAGCACGAATAGGCGGAAGGCCCTTAACAGGGATGTCGAATTCATAGATCTTTGCGAAACTGCCGGAAAAAAAGCTACGTCTATTGAAATGTACACGCTATAACGGAGGACAAAGATTGGCACTCATGGGCGCAGTCGAGATGAGATACTCGCTGCACTTTGTGGAGAAGAATAGAGAAGCTGATGCAGTTGTCGCTGAGAACACTTTTTTGCGACGCTATGGCCCTTTGATAATTTAGCCCAACCGGCCTCAATCATCGATTGCTCTCCTGATGGACTTCGCGTTACACTGCGTTCTTCCGGAGAGTGGGTGGAAAAGATCAATGCAGCTCGTCTTCAGCTTGGCCGCCGCGACGACTTCCGTACATCAGAAATCGCCGAAGTACTCGGCATCCGGTAACGAGGCCCGTGGGTTCCGATGCCACGCCGCTTCATCCGTGATCGCACACTGGCCTTTTTCACAACTCAGGGCGTGAATCTCGCGCTACTCGGCATCCATGGCGTTGCGATGGCCCTCTGGCGGGTCCAGCCACTCGGCAAATAGTCTCTCCTTCTGGGTCGCCTTCATGGCCGCAAACCCCGGCCGCGCCAGCACACCGCGCCCTTCAACGTAGCGGGCCAACAGCCGGTTTAGGCATCTGCCGGAAGAAATCGTGCGTGGAATAGTGCTGCCCCGTATCCCCTTCGCCATTGAGCGCAACCCCCCGGCACTCTTGGACATAGTAGGATGTTGCTGTACTTAACAATAGCGCGGGTTTGCGCTACAGGCGCAGCATTTGGAGTATTAGCTTGCTCGGAAACGATCAGTTGGAGTTGGCTTTCGGCCCTGTTTGGAACAGCGAACTCTTCTCAAACTATTGGCTTGAGAAGCGCCTGCCGCTCGAACCGGATTGGCTGGAAGACCTCAGTGAAATCGAACGAGTCTCCGAACGCCTCGTTGCGATTTGGAAGGATCAATCCGAGAGGGTCGAAAAATACGGCAAGGAAGCCACGCTGGAGGAGAAGTTTATCCAGCCGGTTTTGGAGCAATTAGGCTGGAAGTTCTTTTATCAGCCAACCGTTCAGGGGCGTGAACCCGACTATGCGCTGTTTCTGAACCAAGCGGATCTCGACAGTGCGCTTGAGTCCGGTCACAATTCGCCAGAATTCTGGAGTGATGCGTGTCTTGTTGCAGATGCTAAGGCGTGGCACGTTTCTCTGGACAAGCCAAACCGTGTCCACGGACGAAAGGAATACCCACCTGAACAAATGGAATGGTATCTGCAGCGAGCAGGACTCCAGTGGGGCATCCTAACAAACGGTCGTCTTTGGAGGCTCATTCCGCGTGTTGTTCCTGCGGGTAAACCACGTTTTCAAACCTACCTGCAGGTCGATCTTCCCAAAATTCTGGACACCCTCAGTGCTCGAAGGGCAAGAAAAATAACGGGTGAAGACCTTCACGATTTTCTGATCTTCTACCGATTCTTTAGTCCCTTGGCGTTCACAAAAACGACTCGGCGGAGTGCGTTAATCGACCGTGCGACCCTGGGTACCTCTGAATATGCACTGGGCGTCAGCGAAGACCTGAAAGAACGGGTCTTCGAAGCTTTGCGTTTATCGATTTCTGGGTTCTTGCAGAGGCCAGAAAACGGACTATCGCGTGATTCTGACCTCGAAGTTTGCAGGGAGAGCGGCTTCATTCTGCTGTATCGATTGTTGTTCATCATGTATGCGGAAGATAGGAGTCTGCTGCCGTATCGAATTAACTCAACTTATACAACGAACAGGTCGTTGGCTCGTATTCGTGACGAAGTTGCAGGAACTTTGGACCGGCGGGGTCCGACCGCATTCTCGGACAAGGATACTTCCCTTTGGCAGGATCTGCTCTCGCTGTTCGATTTGGTCGATAGTGGAAACGCTCGCTACGGCGTCCCCGCGTACAATGGGGGCCTGTTTTCCTCTGACCAGCATACGTTCCTGCTAGAAAAGGCATTGCCTGACCGAAGTGTGGCACTTGTCGTCGACAAGCTCAGTCGTTCACTGGACCCCAAGAACGAACATGATGGTCTATTCCGAGTGGACTACCGGGATTTGGCGATCCGCCAACTTGGGTCAGTCTATGAAGGTCTTCTTGAGATGCATCCGCACCGCTCGAACGAAATGCTAGTCGTTATACGGTCTACAAAGTCCGGAAGCTATCAGGAGAAATTCCATCTCGCGAGTAAGCCCATTCCGAAGGGATTTCGATTCTCCGGCGTCACGGTTCCTGCCCATGAGGTCTACCTCGAAAACGACAACGGCGAGCGGCGGGCCACCGGGAGTTATTACACGCCTGATCACATTGTTGATCACATCGTTCAGAGCACGCTTCGACCGCTCTGCCAGGAGATTGAAACTACGATTCGCCGCGAGTCAGAGGAGATTGAACAGAAGATCAAAGTCGCGGGCCCAGTTGATGCCGCAACCCTAGCAACGCAACTTCGCGAAATCCAGACGAGTTTCGATAAGCGAGTTCTGAACCTTAGGGTGCTCGACCCGGCCATGGGATCTGGACATTTTCTCGTGCGAGCGTGCCAATACCTAGCTGAAGAAGTTGCGACCAACCCGTATTCAGACGATTCAATCGGCGAGGGAGGTGTGGAGGATGACTCGACTCTTCTCTTCTGGAAGCGAAAGGTTGTGGAGAATTGCCTGTTCGGCGTTGATCAAAACCCGTTTGCTGTCGAACTCGCAAAGCTGGCTCTATGGTTGGAAACAGTGTCGCGGGACAAGCCGCTCGCATTCCTCGATCACCATCTCCGGAAGGGTAATTCGCTTGTTGGAGCTTATCTCTATCAACTTGATAGCCTTCCGGGAACAAAGCCTTTGCTCGCAAAGCCATTCACCGAACAGTTAGAGCAGGGCCAGAGCGAACTGCTTCAGCCTTTGATTGAATTGAGGAGTGTCACGTCAGATAATGCAAAGGCGGTCAAACAGAAGGAAAGACTATTTCGGACATTTGAGGCCCGTTCAAAGGCGTTTACCGCAGTTGCAGACCTCTGGTGTGGAGAGTTCTTCCGTGACGAAGACGCTCCCTTGCTCCAACTCGAAACCTTTTCCAAACTCCTGTCGAGTATACGATCGCCGAGGGCGTACGCGCCCCTTTTGGAACCGTTCACCAAGTGGTTGGCACGCTTAGAGAGTTCCACACACCCATTTCATTGGGAACTCCAGTTCCCTGAAGCGTTTGAAACATTCGGGGCCGATAAGAACGGTTTTCACGCAATCATCGGTAACCCGCCATATGAGGTATTGGCCTCGAAGGAAACCGGAACGGATGTGGAGCCGTTAAAGGGATTTGCGAAGTCGCAATCGGATTTTCACGCCGCTTTTGTGGGAAAAGTCAATCTCTACAAGCTGTTCATCTGCCGTTCGTTGGCGCTTCTGGCTGATGGCGTTTTTTTCGGCTTTATCGTGCCCATGGCGCTAATCGGTGACAAGCAGGCTTTGGGCATTCGCGATCTCATATTTCGGCTTGGTTCATTTCGCCAGATTGATGCATTTCCACAAAAGGACGATCCGAAAAACAGAGTCTTTCCGGAGGCGAAACTTTCAACCGTTGTGTTCAGTATGCAAAAAAGTGTGCAAACGGACTCGCGAAACAAGCGGTTCTCTTCCACTAGACACCCCGGAAGAACCTTCGAGCCAAAATCGCCCACTCTCACTCTTTCGGCGGAGGAAGTCTATGAGTTTGACGCATCCAATCATACCGTTGTAAGTTGCGATCAGGCTGATTGGGACCTGGCAATCAGGCTGATGCGGCAGCCGGACTGGAGACGCCTTGAGGACTTCTGCACTTCATATCAAGGCGAAGTCAACGAGACGGAAGACGAGGAATTCTTATCTGACTCTGCCAGAGACGGGAAACTTATTCTTCGCGGAGCGGCGATTTGCCTTTACGCCTTGCGTGAAGCTTCCCAGGGCGAAGACAAGTTCATAAGAGTTGACGAATTCTTCTCGGGAAAGTCGGAATCCGCAAAGGCGTGGCATTCAAAGAAGCCGAGAATCGGTTTCCAAAGATCAGCCCCGCAAAACAATTTCCGTAGGTTGATTGCAGCTCCCATTCCAGCCGGAGAGTTTTGCTTCGATACTGTCAGCTATATTCCAGAGGCCGAATCAGAGTTGCCCGCCGACGTTTTACTCGCTCTCTTGAATTCGAATCTCCTCGAATGGTATTTCAGACTTGGCAGCAGCAATTCAAAGGCTAACGAATACCAATTCAACAATCTCCCGTGCCCACTGTTCTATGCGAATCATTTGGCGCGGGAGAGTGCTTTGCTCGCACGTCTCAGAGATCAAATGGACGCCGGCGAATTCGCCGAATGTGAGGAAACGATTCGCAACTCTGGTGTTCTTACGCCTCCGTTCACTCAGACGACAGCAGAGGTGCTCGCGCTATCTGCGTCGAGAATCCGAATTATAGAAAAGCGGCGGCAACTGAAAAATCGCTCCGAGAGATCGACACTGGCTCCGGATGGCGAGTCGATTCAAACAATTATCAATTCTTGCTTGTTTCAAATGGCGGGCTTCAGCACAGTTGAATCTAAAAACTTGCAGAAACGGATGAAGGCGTTGCTTTAATTTCGCCGCTGCAGAACCCATTCAGGTTAGGTCTGTAAGCTTCTTGGCCGCTTTCAATCGTGCAAAAATTGTGTACCTGGGACCCCCCATTACACCTCGACGTCACTTTTGACGGCCATTACGATTCTGGTTGAAATTGCAAACGTCACGGCTCATTATGTGGCTGGAAGGCGGATCAGCTATGAAGATCGGTGAAGTCGAAATCAAGGGAATTTCAGGCCGTGAAATACGCTGCCAAACAACATACCATCATCGTTTTGCCGTGGCGTACTACAACGACACTGCGTGCTGCGCCGAATGTCTTGGCGATCACTTCTTAAACGGAGAGAACAACCGTGAACTCATTGGACATCTCCTCGTGGGACTCATCAAGGATTAGGGAGGCACTATGACGGTTGATGAATTTGCAGGGATTTTGCAGGACCGTGCGGCACAGATCGAGGTTGCCGGTTTCTATAAGAATCGCAATCAAGCGAGAGGTTATTGGGCTAACCTTGTCTGCCAAAATCGGCGATATTGGTTTTCGGTGTCGGCCAGCGTGAGCCTGTGTCGCCTGCCGACGTAGCAGTCGCGATTACATCCCCGCATCGAGTCATTATGCGTTCAGGCACGTACAACAGGGGGCGGGGCTTTGAGGCAACTGTTGCCAGCAATGATCGCTCGTACATGCTAGGACACGGCAAGAGTCGTCACAGTCTTTCAACCTGAGTCACTACAAAACGATCCGGCTCATCATGTAACGGATAGGGGAGGCACCATGGCAATCTGTATCGAATGCGGAGATAATTTCGCGCCGGGTCACAAAGGCTATGCGAACAAATGTTACGACTGCTCATTCAAACGGAAGCCCACTGACGAGCAACGGAGAATTTGGGAAGAGGCCGAGAATTATTTCGTCAATTACGATGGCGAGAGAGTTTACTTCGACGTTGTGAACCGTTGGAATGCAAGCGAACTCATGTCGTAGCTACTCTTGCTGCTCATCCTGCTCTGCTATCCATTCCATGAGCTTCTGTTGCAGCTCCTCCTTGCTGGGCAGGTAGAGCTGGTATTCGCGGGCGTGGATGTTGGCGTCTTTGGGAAGGGTAATCTCGACCAAGGCGGAGTTCTTTCTCTTGCAGAGCACGATGCCGATGGTGTGGTTCTCCGCCTCGGTTTTAACGTAGCGGTCAAAGTAGTTCACGTACATCTGCATCTGGCCGAGATCCTGATGCGTGAGCTTGCCAATCTTGAGGTCGATGAGCACGTAAGATCGCAGCAACCGGTTATAGAACACAAGATCGACGAAGAAGTGTTCTTCGTCGAAGGTGAACCGCTTCTGCCGGGACTCAAAGAGAAAGCCCTTCCCCAGTTCGAGCAGGAACTTCTCAATGTGGGTGACGATCGCAGACTCCAGATCGGACTCGGAGTACCGAGCCTTTTCGTCAATGCCAAGAAACTCCAGAACGTAGGGGTCTTTGAGCAGGTCTTGCGGCTTGGCGACGTGCTGCCCTTTCCGCGCCAGGTCACCTATTGCCTGCTTGTCGCGGCTGAGGGCCAGCCGCTCATAGAGGCCGGCGTCGAATTGGCGCCGTAGTTCGCGCAGAGTCCAACCTTGCTGGGCAGCTTCAATCTCGTAGAAGTTGCGTTCCTTTTCTTTGAGACCGATTAGGAATACATAGTGCGACCAGCTCAGAGAGAACTGTGGCTGCGATCGGCCGCTGGCATCCTGCAATTGTCCTGACGGTGTCTGGACGATTGGCAAAACCGGGAATTGTCCAGACGCTGTCTGGATAATCTTTGGGATTCGATCCGGATACGTCATGTAAAACTGACGCATGGATGCAAGGTTCGTTCTGGAGAACCCGCCTCCAAATTCTCGGGTCAGCCGTGCGGCCAACTCATTCAGGAGTTCTTTGCCATACCTCGCGCGATCCGCGCCTTGCTGTTCCTGCTCGAAGATTCGGCGGCCAATCTCGTAGTTCGTGTAGACCTGAAGCAAGTTGACGCCGCAGGCGGCGTTCTGACGAGCCGATAGCACCAAACCGCGGATGGCCTCGTACAGCGGAGTGGAACTCCGGCTTCTGCTCATTTCAACCTCCGAATGCCCTGCAAAATCTCGGCGATCACGCCATCGAACCGAGCCAACTACGACGGACTCACCTAATTTTCTTGAATGACTATCCGTTCATAATAGAAGAATTACCCGCGCTTCGGAGGCCGGGGAGGCCAAGGAAGAGGATTGGGCCAGTGAAGTGAATCCGACATTCTGCTACAGATCGGGATGCAGCTTGCCGGAAATGCCGTTAGTTGTGGGGTCTGCGTTTCAAGAACGCGATACGTTTTGCGATACGCCGAAACTGAAGACTTCACGTTCTTACAAGGACTTAGAGGGCCATCGGGGTCTTGTAAGTTGTTGAGTTGCTTAACGTAGAAACCTTGACACGGAAGAGGTCGCTGGTTCGAATCCAGTCGTGCCTACCATATAAGTTATTTATATTCATAGACGTAAGAGCCTAACCGCCCTTCTTTACCTCACCGGTCGCATCCGATTATTTGGGCTTTCAGCGTATCGCCGCGTGATTTGAGGGGTCGCCTGCGTATTCATTCGCAGGCCAAGGAGGAGGAAGTGCCGGTTGACCATCTCGATATGCTATTGGAAACAAGTAGCATAGAAAATCAATCCGGACGTGCATAGCCACTTCAGACTCCGTTCAAATACAACCTTCGATTTTGACCTCGGAAGAGGTCATCGCGCATCTCTCATCAATTTTGGTTATCGATTTCTCCGAGGATCGATTCGTTCCTGGTCGTCGCTCCAATAGTGAGGATCTTGCTGAAGAAGTACCTGAACGGGGGCATCTCCGGTCTGAAATTTCACCGAAACAGGAGTCCCACTGAGACTCTGTTGAGGATGCTGGCAAACCCAACCAGCAAGTTGTCCTATCTCGCAACACATACCAGTTCGTCACAGTTCCACTGGTACAGAATTTGCCGGGCAGGCCATGTTGGGCGCGTAGGGCTCCAGCACGATTGACTCGCCTGTGCGGTTGAGTTCGAGAGGCTGGCTGGAGTTCTGCGCCTGTAATGCTAAGCCAGTGCTCGATGCCGCCAAGATGGCCGCGATGATGACATTCCTCATCGTCTCTCATTCTCATTTCTCCCGCGCCCTGTCTGCGGGTTTGTCCAGGCGTTCGCGACCTGGACGTTTTGTAAGGTCACGCGCATTGCCGAACCGTTCTAGTGAACTCGCACTTTGGTGGTCAGTTGGATATCGGCGGACGAACTGCCGATCATGACGCGAATGGGTTCAGCCTCGACGCGGAATCCGGGCAGCTTCTCGTCCCACCAGGCAAGCGTTGAAGCCTTGAGCGGAATCTGCACGGTCTTTGTTTCATTGGGCTGGACAGTGACGCGCTGAAAGCCCTTCAGCTCTTCGCGCGGACGCACAACTTTGGAGCTCAAGTGCTGTACGTAAAGCTGGACGACTGCGTCGCCCGCCCGGCTGCCGGTATTGGTCACGTCTACGCTGACGGTGACCGTGCCATCCTTGGCCAGTTGCGAGGAACTGGTGCGGAGGTTGGAGTACTTGAAGGTGGTGTAGCTGAGACCATATCCGAAGGGATAGAGCGGTTCTCCCTTGAAGTACATATAGGTGCGACCGTCGCGGATGTTGTAATCCATCATCGGGGGTAGCTGATCGAGAGATTTGGGCCAGGTTTCCACCAAATGTCCGCCGGGGTTGTAGTCGCCAAAAAGAACTTGCGCCAAGGCCGTACCCTCATCCTGCGAGGAGTGGGCCATGTGGAGGATGGCGGGAACGTGAGCCTGCGACCAGTTGAGCGCGAAGGGAAAACTTGAAACCAGGAAGACCACGGTCTTGGGATTGAGAGCATATACCTGCTTCACCAGTTGTTCCTGGGCCAGATCGATGCCTTCGCGGTCGCGCCCTTCACGCCCGTCGCTTGGCACGGTGCAGGCCAGTGTACCGCCGCCATCGACGGTGCTGTGCCAGTCGTGTGCCATGTCGGGACCGCAGGTGGGGTCGTTGCCGATGACCACCACTGCGACGTCGGAAGATTTGGCAGCGTCGATGGCCGCGTTGCCGAGCTCGCTCTCGGCGTAATTCACCTTTACGTCCGGACCGAGCGCCGCTTTGATTGCCTCGAGCGGCGTCACCGTATACGGAGGCGTGCCGCCGTACCAGTCCCAGTGGATGGAGTCGGCCAGCGGCCCGATGACGGCGATTGACTTGAGGGCATTCTTTTTGAGAGGCAGAAAGTTGTTCTCATTCTTGAGTAACACTACCGATTCCAGCGCCATCTGTTTCGAGACGGCACGATCCTTCTCGGTGTTCCAGGGCTCAGGTGTGTCTTTGATCTTCGCGTAAGGAACCATCTCCGGCGGATCCAGCAAGCCCAGACGGATCGTAACCCGGAACTTGGGACGAAGCAGGTTGTCGATCTCCGCTTCGGTGATGGAACCGTCTTTCACCGCGGCCTTGGCTTCTTCCTGGAACCTGTCGAGGAACTGGTTGATGCCATTTTTCAGACACGCAACCACCGCGGCCTTCTGATCGGGAAAGAGGTGGCGTGGATCGACAAGGAGATGGACCGCTCCCCCATCGCTCGATATCACCTCCACGCCCCATTGGTTGCGGACGATGCTCTTGAGAATCGGGTTGATGGCCATTGCGGTGCCGTTCCAGGCGTTGTACGAAGCCATGACGCCTGTGGCGCCGCCCTCCTGAAATCCCATCCGGAATGGCACCGAATAGTATTCCCAGAACAGCCGCTTGTCGAAGTTCGACGACGATGCGTTGCGGTGATCCTCGTTGCTGTTGGCCAGGAAATGCTTGAGCAGCGGGGCGGCCTGCCAATACTTCGGATCGTCCCCCTCCAGGCCCCTGGCGAAGGCCGCCACCATCGTTCCATTAAAGAACGGGTCTTCGCCGTACACTTCTTCGCTGCGGCCCCAGCGGGGATCGCGCGCGAGGTCGGCCTGCGGTCCCCACAGCATGAGGATCTGACGATTGTACTTTTCGGTCTGTGTGATAAACCGGGCTTCGTAGCCCTCGACGCCCCCAACCTGACGGACCAGGTCCGGGTCCCACGACTCGCCCATGCCCGGAGGTTGCGGAAACTGCGTCGTTGTAATGGGCAGACGCCCGCCTCTGCTTTCGCGCTGGACGACTCCATGGATGCCTTCGGAGCTCCCGTAGCTCTTCACGCCAAGTCGAGGCACACCGGTGTTCGTGCTCAGGCAGTTGATCTTCTCGTCGATAGTCATGAGCGAAAGCAGGTTGTCGATCCGCTTTTCCGCCGGCAGCGAAGGATCGTTGAACGGGTAACGGAGTTGCTGCGCAAGCGCCGTGACAAATCCGAAAACCAGAAGACTTAGCAAAGTGACAAGATGCTTTTTAATCATGGCGGATACCGCATCGGCTTTCTCAACGAACGCCCAGCTCGGAAATTCCTCGCTTGGCGCGTTGGTGATTTCAAAACGCAGAAAGGTCATCGTGTGCACTATCTCCTGCTAGAGCCTGTTATTAACTTTCGCGTGGCCTACGGGGCAGTTAATAACAGGCTCCAAGGCCCAGATGCTCAACTGGGAGATCCGTACCTTGAAGAACATCGCTTCAATCGGGCTGGAACGGTTTCATGTCGTGTACATGCGATAGCAGAAGAACCCGGGCGTCAGGCCGCGAAGTTGCCCCGCGTCGGCTCTTGGACGGAATGCTGGGTATCATCTTCGGAATGGATTCCAGGTGTTTGAGCATGTTCGGGTGCAACTAATATTGATTTTCAGCAAATGCGCACAAGTCACGCCACGGTCCTGTCTCCTGAAAAGAACTGGTGCGCGCCAGAACTGCACGCGCACCAGAAGTCAAGTCAAATGAGCTTAGAACTGGAAGCGAGCTACAAGCTGTCCAGTGCGATATTGGGTTGATTCGTTGCCGATTGTGGCGGCATTATCGCGTCCAAAGCCGCCGGTGGAGGAGAGGTAGGATTGTGTACCGACCGTCGCCGTGGAATCCGGTGTTTCAAAATTACCTGACGAAGGTGTCGGCAGATAAGTGTGGTTGAAGATGTTGAAGAACTCGGCACGCACTTGCAGTGACGCTGGCTCGTGCTTGCCCATGGGGATACTGAACTTCTTCCCAATGTTCATTTCTTCATCCGGCTGACGCTGCCAACGGTAGTTGTTTAGATAGGGAGCGGTGGTCGCGAATTTGCCAAGTGCCGGTTCTACCCACGCAGCGGCGTTGAGGAAGGTCGTTCCCTGCGCACGCCCAATGGTGCTGCCGAAGTTATGGCTGTTCGGATTGAACTTGAAGAGCGGAACCCCCGGTACCAGGTTAGCCCAAGTACTCCGTTCGAGCAGTCCTGACAAGGGATACGCCGTGCAAGTAGTTGCGCTGGAACAAAGGTTAGTGGCGATATTGGAACCCGGAACGCGCATGAGCTGTCCATTGGCGAAGCGGAAGATTCCGCCCAGTGTCCAGCCGCCCAGAAGCTCTCGCCCTACCCAGTTCTTCTGCACGAAGCTGAAAGGAAGATTGGGCACCTGGTAGGTCGCGCTTGTGACGTTGATGAAAGGCGCATAGGTTGACGTGAAGAATTTGTTGCTGGCGCGGTTGAGCGCGTCGTTGATCTGAGCGCCGCGGCCGCGTTCTGTGTCGGTTCCTTCTTCCAGTTCCTTGCTCCATGTAAACGAGTCCAGAAATTCCAGACCATGGCTGATGCGCTTGGTCACCTTGACCTGAGCAGCGTCATACCAGCTCTTGCCGGTGGGTGAGTATTCGGAATAGATGGTGCCGTACTGCGGATAGGGCCGCAATGCCTGGGCAAGAGTCTGGGATGTTGGGAAGGTTGCATAAGGGAGGCTGAATCCACGCGATTGCGGAACACCTGAACTGAACTTGGATATGAGCGCAAATGCATCCGCCGGATTGGTTGGATCGAGGCCAAAGCTCGCCAGCCGCTGCTGAGACAGCGCGTTGAGCTGCACCAGTCCTGAATTGCCCTGATCTCCTGAGATCAGGCGGTCAGCGCGGTTCCCCACCCAGGAGGCTTCAACCACCAGATTGCCGGTGAGTTCCTGCTGCAAGCTGACGGTATAGTTGTAGATCCTCGGAGCAGAGTCCCCGTGCGGGTCGAAATACGGTGAAGGCGAGTTATTGATCGACGTGCAGCAACTGACACCCGGATCGAGAGCCGCGCTGGTGATTGCCGACGGGATGTATTGGAAGCCATTGGTCAGCGTTGTGTTTGGGGTTCCGAAGCTTTGTGAAGAGAAGTTGAGCGTGTTATAGCCTACGCTGACAACCGAAAAGTTGCTGCCGGCATAGTCAAAGGGAAATGCCTGTCCATAGGTGATGCCGAAGCCGCCGCGAAGCACCGTCTTGGAAGTGACTTGATAGGAAACTCCCAGTCGAGGACCGAGGTTGTAAGGATTGTAGGGCATGAAGTAGCAGTTGCATCGGCCGGTGCCGAAGCCTTCAAATTCCATGCCACCGAGCAATGGACCACTTGGCCCAACGGCATTTTCGTTGACCGCTGTGGGCGAGAATCCGCTGGTATGGAAGCCGTGCTCGTGCGTCGTTTGAGTAAGGTCCCAACGAATACCATAGTCGACGGTCAAACGGGGCGTGACCTTCCAGGTGTCCTGTAGATAGAGCGCCCAGGTGGGACGATGATACTGGTTGATAATCGCATTCCCGATCGTGCCGCTGTCTACCAGCCCAAGCAAGAAGCTGGCATAAGGAAAACCGACCGTTCCGGATGCGCCGCCTGGTGTTGAAAAGGTAGTGCTGTTGTTGTAGGGGAGCGCCGTTTCCGCCCCACTGAAGTTGAAACCGCCAGACTGATTAATCTGGGACTTCACGATCCACATATCCAACTTGTACTCTGCGCCACCCTTGATGGCGTGGTTGCCGTGGGTCCAGATGGCACTCGCGACGCCGTTGGCATGATCCATCCAGTAACGGTTTATCTGCGTTGGCCCTAAGCCGCCGCCGTTGGAGCCATTGACGAGGCCGCCGTAACTGGTGCTGATTCCGCCGAAGTGCGGGAAGCCGCGGCCAACCAGGTTCGGTATTCCAAGTTGGGTGTTATCGTAATCGTATACAGATGCCGGCGAACTGTCCGGATTGACGTCTCTCGTGTAGCCCACGCCCGCATGCACCAAAAGGTTGGGAGTCACCGCATAGTCGTTATTGAGACGAAAGGTGTCTGCATGGCTCGCTGTAGCTCGTTCCCCACTGATGGGATAGGGAAGATCGTCCACTGAATTCGGCGTGTTGGTGATGTAGTCCGAGTAGTAGAACGACGCCTTCCAATTTTGCGAGATAGCATGATCGATCTTGAAGGCTGGAACGGTGTCGAGCAAAGGATACGCGAACAAGGGGTAATAGTTGTTGGTCGCAACTGTAGTGCCAGCGACTGTTGTCGCAGGAACAAGCGACTGCACTTTGCTGGCCACCGAGCTCAAAGGGGTGTTGATGGTATTGTTCGGAAATGGGTCCGTAACAACGTAGTTCTTACCGGCCACGGCCACTGTGCGAGCCGTGGCGGGATTGTAAATCTCGTTTTGGTAGACTGGTCTGCCCAGGATGTCCGTCGCCAACTGCGTCGTCCCCAGGATATCCGAGAAGTTGCCCGCGCGCATATGGTCTGTAGGCACGGCGCAGCCGGGGCACTGAGTAGTGCTGGTTTTCCGCCACTGCTCGTAGTTGAAGAAGAAAAACGTCTTATCGTGTCCGTTGTAGAGCCATGGAATCCGGACGGGACCGCCAACGGAGAAGCCGTAATCGTTTTGACGGATCTTTGGTCTATTGTTCGGTCCACCCTCGGCAAACCCGGGATTGGTCGTCGAAGCCGTGGTCGCATTCGAATATGGGATGCCGGCATTCAGATCTTCGTTGACGAAGTTTTCGTATGCCGACCCGTGGAAAACATTGGTTCCCGATCGCGCCGTGAAGTTGAACATGCCACCGCTCACCTGCCCGAACTCGGCAGAGAAGTTGCTGGATTGCAATGTGAACTCCTGAAGCATGTCGACGCTGGGATGATCTCCGTCTTCGCGATCGTTCAGGTTGGCGTTGGTGCTGTCCATGCCATCGATGGCGATGTGAAACGAGGCCATCGGAAGACCGTTGACACGAATGCCTGTATTGCTGCCCGGAGCCACATAGGTTCCTGGCGCCAACTTCGAAAATCCCATCGGATCGCGCATGGCTCCGGTGGTCGCGAAGGGAAGCGGTAGATCGTTCAGGGTTTGCCTGTCAACGGTGGTGTTCTGCTCGGCATTCGCGGTCTTGAGCAGGGTGGCATCCCCGGTAACAGTAATCGTCTCACTCACCGAGCCTACCGTAAGGACGATATTCACCTGGTCCGTCTCCGCGACGCTCACTGTAATGCCTGTCTGGATGAAGCTCTTGAAACCGCGAGAAGAGGCTTCGATCTTGTATGTTCCCGCAGGCAACGAAGTCGCATCGTATTTGCCCGTTGAAGTGGAACCGACCTTGACTTGCACGCCCGTATCCAGATTCGTCACTTGGATTGCGACTTTTGGCACAACCGCTCCCAGCGTGTCGGTCACCGTTCCGGTGATGGCTCCGCGGTCGCTTTGCGCCGATGCGGCGATCGATAGCATGAATCCCGCAAATAGCAATAGTGTTGCCCATAAACCTGTTATGGTTCCCCTGTTGTGGCTGCGAATTCCGCGCACCAGACTTTCTTTACAAACGCAGAATCGGTTCATTCGGCATTTATCGCCGCGTAGTTTTCCAGCGTATGGCATTGGCGCTCCTTCACATTGAATTGCGGCAGGTTCGCTGTCGCTCCGGTGGTGTGACGGTCAGAGATCATTACCGGCACTCGATTAAACTGCAACTCCGTTCCGCACCCGTTGATTGGGTAAGTTATGGCGACCGGGTAGAGAAGCTGGACCGCATAAAGGCATCAACAAAAAACGATTTAGCAAAATCACACGCATAAACCGATTGACAGTCAGTCAAAGCGGCCTACCGTGCCGGACGTTCGTGGCAGATTTATTGACACTTATTCATCCATCCCACCGGCACAGCACCGATGTAAAAGGTTCGACAATGATGGCATCGGCACCATGCACGTTGACTGACCGGAGAGAAACGCCATCCTTGGCCGACAGCGCAGGAGCCGATAGCACCTCGCAGGCCGATGGAATCGCCTTGGTCTGTGCAAGATCGAAAGCCACAGTCAGGCGTTCTGCCGATTTGTTAACGACAGCGATGCAGGCTGTCTTCTGCCGACGTGCAACGTAAGCCGAAGCGTCAACGCCTTCCGGCAGGCTGTATCGTGCGATTTCAAATCCTGCGAACTTCCCCGCAAACTGCATGCCGAAGTAGAGAGGCCGCAGAGCCTGCCCATTCTCACTGGACTCGATGGGTGTGTATATTCCATCGCCGCCTCCGTGCAGATTGACCCCGATGCAGCCGGCGGAGGCGAGATGCAACATGAAGTCGGCTGCCCACAGTGCGGAGGCGAAGGTATTGCTCACTCCGTCCTTGCCTCCGCCAAAGCAGGAGTTGCACTCCGTAAGACGGAAGGGGACGCCGCAATCCGCAACAATCTTTCCGACTTCCGTAACGTATTTCTCCAACGCGCTGTCGTGCCTTGCCAGCAGTCGATCCACATTCATCGCCGGGTCTTTGGCGGGTCCCATGGCGTAGTGGTGTGCGCTCACGAAGGGGGCTTCGCCTTTTGCCCGCTCCGCATACCTGCGTACCCAAGCCAGGTTGCCGGCAACATCCGGACCCGCGAACTGCGCCTTGGGCTGCAACGCGCGCACCGTAGCCACAAACTGCCGATTCTCAGCCCAGTACTGCTCAAAATCGTAGGGCCTGTGACGGAGCAGAGGATTGCTCGAAAAGAGATCGGCTTCATTGCCCAACTGAAAGCAGAGGAGACGCCGGCCCAGGATGCGGTAGACATGGTTTGCCTCATCGGCCGCGCGGGCTGCAGATCCGGAGCCAAAATTCAATCCGTAGATGCACTGCCAGCCGGTGGCGTCCAGAAATCTCCGCAACTCTTTTAGACTCGCGGGAGTGATGGCGCCCTGGCCGCCCCGGATCGAGGCCGAGTTTGTGAGCCGCCATTCCCAATTCCTTTGAGCGCGAATCGCTTCGTCCTCTTTCGCGGTAGAAAAGTCACCCCTCTCCGGCTGCCAACGAGTGAACTCGCTCAACGACCCGCCCATTCGCAACACGCCATGCCGCCCCAGGCCATGGAAAGCCTCTAGCAACTCGCCGTTCGTAGCTGAAAAGAACTCCGGTGAGTACAGTTGAGGCATCTCATAGCTCAGGCCAGTGAAGTTTTCCGGCATCCTGCAGGCCGAATCCTCCGAATGGCCGGCCTGGATTGAGAGAACATCCTGGGCATGGATCAGTGTTCCCATACCGACCCACCCAATTGCGGCGACCGACTGGGTCAAAAACCGCCTTCGTGCCAGCTTTTCCATGCTCTTTTTCAATCTGCTTCAAGCTGAAGCTGCTGCAGACAACCCGTCTCGACGCTTAAATGCGTTGAACTTTGAATTTCGCAAGCAGCATCCGTTGAAACAGATGAGCACGATCATGTACAAGGTGCAGTACGGTATTTCCTTTGAAAAATCGAATTATCTAGTGCATTGACAGGGGTTTACCGGCCCTGTAACATACCGTTCTGTATCAGAAAAACCGCGATGGGATTTGGAACACACCCCTCAAACGCCTCGGAGGAGCCGGCATCACAGTTCTCTCCAGAGGAGCTGCGAGAGATTCGCAAGGCACTGGACGCAGTGCTGGCAAGCATCCATTTTCGGAACTCTCTGCAGTGCAGCCATCTGCTCCAGTACATGGTTGATCACACATTGGCCAAGGAGGACCATCTACTTCGCGAACGTGTGATCGGTGCCGAGGTCTTCGGCCGCAAGGCCGACTACGAACCCGGGGAGGACCCGGTAGTTCGCGTGCGGGCCTCAGAGGTACGCAAGAGACTGGCGCAGTTTTACCAGTCCACCGAGAATCATGCGACAGCGGTAATTCAGATCCCTTCGGGATCCTATCGCGCCTCATTTTCATGGGTAGGTAGCAGTGAAGCCGAAATGCCGCGGTCTGAAGGGGGGCTGACTGATTCGGGAGCGAATGCTACGACAGACCGAGCCTTTGCCTCTCTTCGTCCTGCTTGGAGCAAACGTTGGGGATTTTTGACAGCCGGCGGTGTGGGACTCCTCTTGATTTCAAGCATCGCTCTATTGATGCGAACCTACCTTCAACATGGCCGTGTATTGCAAACACTTCCACGCACTCAACAAGGTCCGGATAACTCCTCGAAAGCACCGGGGGCATTTTCAACGTCTTCTCCTGTACCTGTGCGTCTTCTTGCCGGCTATACGGGTAAGCCGCGATTAGACAGTGCCGGGAACATGTGGCAAGCCGACAATTGGTTTAAAGGAGGCGGAGTCTTCCCCACTCCTGGGAGTTCAATTGCTCGAACCAGCGATCCTCAACTCTTCGAAACCTGGCGGTCAGGCGACTTCGGCTACGACATACCTCTTGCACCTGGGACCTATGAATTGCATCTCTATTTTTTCTCGACAACCAGCGCCAGCGATTCCATCGCCACTTTTCGTGTAACTCTTAACGAAAGCACTCTTTTGGATTTCTATGATATTACTACCGATGCCATGGGCGAAAATATAGCCGATGAGCGCATCTTTCGCGATGTATCTCCCGCCAAAGATGGCGTCCTGCATCTTGGCTTCAACCACGGAAGCGGGAAACCCTCTATCAGCGCGATCGAGATTTTGCCAGCAACGCTGCACAAACAGTTGCCGATAAGGCTGATAACTCAGCCGACATCCTATATCGATCAGGATGGACAACTGTGGCATCCCGACAACTTCTTTATGGGTGGACGGCAGGAATTCAAACGAGTGAGGGTTGAAGGATCGGCTGACCCCGATTTGTACAACGCCGAGCGTATTGGGCACTTCAGCTATGCAATTCCAGTCGACACCCGAGGGCGCTACACGCTCGTTCTGCACTTTGCGGAATTATATATCGGTAGTAGTGGGTCCGGAGGCAAGACGGTTGGTGGACGTGTTTTCAAAGTCATGTGTAATGGCTCAACACTACTTGATGACTTTGACATTTTCAAGGAGGCGGGCGCTAAGCACGGACTCACCAAAACGTTCCATCACCTAAAGCCAACTGCACAGGGGAAATTGAATCTGACGTTCGAACCTATTGTGAATTTTGCGACGGTCTCCGCAATCGAAGTCCTGGACGAATCGGAGTAGGACAATCTACTGCTGCTTTACGGGAATCTCCTCAAGGTGTTTACATTCGAAAGAGCGGGTCTGCATTGGCTTCGAGTTCGCTCGTCTAAATTGGCCCACCTGTACAAGCCGGGATGTAAGGATTCGGGGATGGACAGGAGGCAAAAGGTGGAACCATTTGAAGTGATCCGGCGCGGGTACGCGGCCGGAGAGACGATTTAAGGGCTATCCATGAAGCATGGCGTGCACCGGCGGATGGTGCGGCAGGCACTGGGAAGCGCGATTCCTCCCGATCGAAAAGCGGTGGTACGAGAAGCGCCGCGACTGGGTCCGGTCAAGGGTATCCGTCCGAGCAACGCATTTTGTTCTGCCGCTGCGATTAGTGGTGCACTGGAGCTATGAGTGAAGCGGGAGTGGTGCGGAGGCGGCGGAGCCGTGCTGAGGTCGAGGCGTTGGTTGCGGAGTTTGAAGCGAGTGGATTGGCGCGGGCGGTGTTTTGCTAGCAGCGGGGTTTAGCTGTTGGGACGCTGGATAAATATCGTCGACGCGCGCAAAGCAAGCCGCAGTCAGGAGCCGGATCGAAGTGGGCCGGAGATTCGATGCGGCAACGTTGGAGCGCCTTCTGACCGTATTGGACAGGGCGTAGCCAGTGTTCGGGTTTGGACCGGCGACGCGGATTTATGTCGCAGTCGGCGCGACGGACATGCGGAAAAACTTCAATGGCCTATACGGGCTGGTGCGCGACTATCTGAGCTGTGATCCGGAAAGCGGCCACGTGTTCCTCTTTGCAAATTCGCGACGCAACCGCTTGAAGCTTTTGGTATATGACGGCGGCGGGCTTTGGGTGTGTGCGAAAAAGTTAGACCGCGGCCGTTTCTGGTGGCCGGATGCGGGCAGCACGGTGAAGAAAATCGTATTGAGCCACGGGGAACTGGCACTGCTTCTGGGGGGCATCGATCTGGCGCAGACGCGGCCTCGGAAGTGGTATCGCAAGCCCCCGGCGGAAGAACCAATAGGGTCACTGAAGACCGCATAAACACTGCACATTTCGCACATTTATCCACAGGAAAATCTGTTATTTAAAAGACATCGTGAGTACGTGCTCTGAGTCCACTGTTCCTCCGCACCCGGAAGCCTTCATGGCCGAGGTCATCGCGCAGTTGGAGAAGCAAGTTGCGTCGCAGAAGAAAGAGCTCGATTACGCACGGCTGAAGATTCAGGTGCTTGAAGAGCGGCTGCGCCTGCAGCGGATTTGCAAATATGGACCAGGCAGTGAGAAGTTAAGCAGCCTGCAACTGGAGTTGTTGGAACAAGAGCCCGGGGTCAGCAACCAGGAAGTGGTTTCCGAGAGTGAGCGTGAGGCTCCTGCTCCGGTTTCGGAAGCAAAGAAGAAACACAAGCCCCCGGCCGCCAGACGCTCCCTGCCGACCTTCCACGTGTTGAGCGGGTGATTGCCCGCACGCCGGAGCAGTGCGTATGCGGCAACTGCGGCGGTGAGACCACGGTGATCGGCTACGAAGTCAGCGAGGTGCTCGATGTCGAGCCGGCGCGTTATTTCGTCGCGGTGACCAGGCGCGAGAAGCGGGTATGCAAATCCTGCCCCGAGCAAGGCGTGACAGCGGCACCTCTTCCCGTCCGGATCATCGATAAAAGCCTGGTTTCCGGCGGCGTAATCATCGACACGGTGGTGAACAAATACTGTGACCACAGTCCACTTTATCGGCAGAGCGTGGCCTCGTTGCGCGACGCGGGCATCGATATCAGCCGGGCTACGATGTGCGGTTGGGTGATGGCGGTCGGCGAGTTACTGATGCCAGTAGTAAGTGCCATGCGCCGGGAGTTACTGGCAGGAAGCTACATCCAGGCGGATGAAACTCCCGTCGATGTGCAGACGCACGACGGTAGCGGCACCCATCATCAGGCGTACCTCTGGCAGTACGGAATGCCGGGCGGCATGGTGGTTTTTGATTTCCGTATGAGCCGCAAGCGCGAGGGCCCACTGAACTTCCTTGGCAACTTCGAAGGACTTCTGCAAACCGACGCTTACGCCGCGTACGATTGGGTGGGCGGACCGCAGATGGTGCATGCCGGGTGTTGGTCGCATGCCAGAAGATACTTCGTGGACGCGGTCAAACTGAACAAGCAGGACACCGCGTCGATATGTGCCGTGCAATTGATGGACAAGCTCTTCTCGATCGATGCTCGGGCCCGCGAGAAGAACATGGATCATGCCGTCCGCCACGCTCTGCGCCGGCAACACGCACCATCTCTGCTCGATCAGATCCGCAATCACATCCTGGCGATGAGCAAAACGGTGTTGCCAAAGAGCGCCGCAGGGCAGGCATGCAGCTACACGCTGGTGATCTGGAAACGACTCACCTGCTTCCTCGATCATCCAGAGTTGGAACTGAGTACCAACCTCGCCGAGAATTCAATGCGCCCCATCGCCGTCGGCCGAACCAACTGGATCCACATCGGCAGCGAACAGGCCGGCCCGCGCGTGGCCGCTATCCTCTCCGTTGTGGAAAGCTGCCGACGACTCAAAATCCCAGCGCGCAAATACCTCGCCGACATCCTGCCCGGGCTTGCTAATGCACCGCTTCAACGCATCGCAGGCCTTACTCCGGCCGTCTGGGCCGCAAAAACGGCACCCGTGCATTTGGTCTGACGGTTACGTTTCATTGTCCCTCTGGGCAATCGCGAGGGAATGTCCAACGTGAGCGCCAAAACATTCAATATTAGCAACGGCATTGCATCTCCCTGGAACAATCGAGGTCGAAGTTATGTAGTGCACTTGTAAAGTGTTGACCTAAAGATGCTCTAATCCGCGCCTTAACGCCTCCACGACCGCTTGGGTCCGGTCAGTGACTCCAAGGCGCATCAGGATGAGAGTAATATGCGACTTAACAGTGGGTTCTTTTATGTGGAGTTTCTCGCCGATTTCCCGATTGGAGTTGCCTGCAACCATCAGGCTGAGTACTTCGCGTTCTCGCTGACTCAACTCTGAGCCCGAGGAGCGCGATGAGAGCGCTTGCGAGACCGGCGGGGGTAGGAATCTGTTCCCCTCGTATACTCTTCGTATCGCCTTTACAAGGACATCATGGGACATACCTTTGATGAGATATCCCATCGCTCCAGCCTGCAGGGCCTGGTGAATATCCTCGTCCCCCTCATATGTAGTGAGGACTATGATCTTGGCCGAAGGTTTCTTCTTCCGAATGAGCCGGATCGCCTCGACACCGTGGCCATCTGGGAGACGTAAATCCATCAACGTAAGATCAGGATCATGCTCACTAAATAACTTAAGGGCATCGCTCACCGTGCCCGCTTGTGCACAGGCTTCCATATCTGGCTGCGATTGCAGAATGGCCGCGATGCCTGTGCGCGTAATCGGGTGATCGTCAACCACGAGAATGCGTATGCCTTTCTCGTCTTTCATTCCGACATCCCTCTTGAAGTTCGGCGGTGGGTTTCGGCCTCTGCGGTCGCACGCCGTAACTTCATCACTACCTCGGTTCCACGGCCTGATTTGGTGAGAATCGTAAGAGTTCCTCCTATACGATCCATACGCTCGCGCATGCCTATCAAACCATAATGTCCTTCATGGCCACTGAGCGGGCCCGACTGAACAAAGCCGCTGCCATTATCGATAACGCTTAATGTAAGATCCGCGCCGTCAAGCGAAGCCGAGATTCGAATCCATTCAGGATTCGCATGCGACCCAGCATTCGCGATGGCCTCTCGAGTAACCATTAGCAACTCGTGTCCTGTCGATCCCGGGATCCCGCTTATCGGGTCGACCCTCTCGCACACAACCGGGATTCCGAAAGCCTGTGTCGCCTGTTCAGCGAGCGCGGCCAATGAATGAGGAAGATTGATCTCCTCCTCGTCGTTTCGACGAAGATCCCATACAGCCTGGCGCGCCTCACTAATCGTTGACCTCAACTGCTCCCTGGCAACATTGAAGAGATCGTTATCGTCGAACGCGTCGCTTCGTTGGGTCGCAATTGCCTCCATTAGCATCGAGACGCCTATGCAGCCGCGAATGATCGTGTCGTGCATCTCCCTCGCCAGTCTGCTCCGCTCCTGAAGCACCACTGCAAAGCGGTCTCTAACTCCTCTGAGCCGTAATGTATAGATAAGTAAGAAGCACCCAAGTAGCGCCACGATGAATAGGAGACGAAACCACCAAGTCTGATAAATGAAGGGCGTCTTCGTAAAGTCAAGAGTTTCTTCCGTGGAAAACCCGGGATGACTAACATCAAACGAGCGGACGTAGAAGCGATAAGTCCCTGCAGGAAGATTGGTATAAGTTGCAGAATGACCAGATCCCGATGAAATCCAGCTATTATCGAAGCCATCGAGCCGATATAGGAATCGAATCCCTACTTGTT
>JBEKPD010000089.1:0-24733 GCA_049521075.1 Occallatibacter sp. | reverse complement strand
CCAACAGAAAAGAATCCATGGTAACGCCACGCTTGCGCACCAGTTCTTCGCCGAAGGCATGGATGCGCTCTTCCACTTGTGCTGTGCTGAACCGCTCGCCGCGACCTAGGTCATACCACGTGTTGTAGTGAAGAAATGTGCGATAAGGATGCGCGCGCTCGAGTTCGAGATAGGCAAGGAAGTCGCGGCGCATTTGCCCGGCCCGGGCCTCTCCGACGACGGAGGAATACATGATGGACTGTCCTGGGGCGAGAGACAAGGTACGCTTCAAACCGGCAACGGCTTCGCCATTTTCGACATTGCTATACGAGAGTGGATGCTCGAAGCCGAGATAGTAATTCCCGGTTACGATGGGAGAACCGGCCACCGAGCCAACCACATGTGCATCCTGGTCGCGAAAACGAAGCAACTGGATGTCGCGCAGCGCAAGCGGCTGTCTGCCGGCCTGAATGCTGATCTCCTGACGAAGATACGGCGCATCTCCGCGTACAATCATGCACCAGTGAACGCTGAAGCTGCCGGCCGGCTCCCTGAGTTCAGCGCATATCTGCCGACCGGGGACCCGAGCAGCCGCCCGCGAAGCCCCGGGATCGGGCTCCAGAGACGTCACGACTGGAGAGCTAGAAATCAGTTCGGAGGCGCGGATCTCCCGCTGATCCTCCAGGCCCAGCACGAACATCTCGTGAAGTTGTACTGTCTTCGATTGTCCACGCGCCTGAATGGAGTCAAGATACAGGTGCGGACCCGCCATATGCAGACGAGCGGTGATTCCTTCGTTGCCGAAGGCCTGGATTGCTGCCGATTGGGCTACAAGACCGGAAGAAACCGCCAAAAAGAGAGAGACTGAAATAAGCACAGACCGAAGCATAATCCTAGCCCCTGGAAAGCGAGACATCATTCGAATTCTTCCATTATGGACCCCGGCTGTGGATGTTTGGGGAAGTGAAGTCCCTTAAGGCGCCGCAAGAAAAGAGCCTGCGGGCGGAAGTTATATCGCGCATCCTCGCGGAATATCCAGGGCGCATTTTCGATAGCAATGAGTGGTTTTTATCGCCTCCGGAAAGCTCCAGCGCAACCTGGCGCTTCTGATCAGTACGACCCTCCGCCTAACCCTGCAATCGGGCAAGCACAGGCGCTTCATGTAGGGACCAATTCTCCTCGAATGGTTTACCACCGTACACAGTTGCACGGAGTACTCTTTTTCGATAGTTCCGCCCGTTGTGATCACGTAGATGGTTTGCATAGTCCTTTTCAGCACTTGATGACATTGAGGGCCAGGCCGGCCAGTGAAGTTTCTTTGTAGCGTGACTGCATATCGAGACCCGTGCGGTACATGGTCTCGATGACCTGATCGAGCGAAACCTTGTGACCGCCGGATTCGTTCATCGCCAAGCGGCAGGCGTTGATGGCTTTCACAGCGCCCATCGCATTGCGCTCGATACAGGGGATCTGCACCAGCCCGCCGACAGGATCGCACGTCATTCCGAGATGGTGTTCCATGGCAATCTCGGCCGCGTGTTCCACCTGTTCATTGCTTCCACCGACGGCGGCGGCCAGTCCTCCCGCTGCCATCGAGGCCGCCACACCCACCTCACCCTGGCAGCCCACTTCAGCGCCGGAGATCGAGGCATTTTCCTTATAGAGAATGCCGATGGCCGCAGCCGTAAGAAAGTAGCGAATTAACCCTTCGTCACTTGCTTCTGGGCAAAACTCCAGAAAATAGCGCGCCACCGACGGAATGATTCCCGCCGCACCATTCGTCGGCGCCGTCACCACCCGGCCGCCCGCCGCATTCTCCTCGTTGACTGCCATCGCATATACCGAAACCCAATCAAGCGGCGCGAGCGCATCGCTCACTGACTTGGCCCTGAGCCGGGAGGCCAGTGCTGCTGCCCGGCGGCGCACCTTCAGAGCGCCCGGTAACAGACCATCCACTGTCATTCCCCGCTCCATCGCTTCGCACATGGTTCGCCAGATGCGATCGATTCCGGAGCGCACCTCAACCTCCGGCCGCAACGCGCATTCGTTCTCGAGCATCAACTCCCAGATGCGCAGGTTGAGCAACTCGCACCTGCTTGCCAACTCGGCTGCGCTCTCAAAGGGATATGGGAAACATGCCTGCGCACCATTGTTGTTCGGCCCTTCTTCTCCCACCACAAATCCGCCGCCGATCGAATAGAAGTTTTCTGCGCGAACGATATCACCGTCGCCGTTATAAGCCGTAAACGTCATCCCGTTGGAATGAAAAGGCAGAACCTGATCGCGGCGGAAGAGAATATCGTCGTCTATTGAAAAAACGAGGGGATACTCACCCAGGAGCCCGAGTATCCCCCTGCTGGTAACTTCTTCGAGCAATCGATTCGCATCCGCAGGATCGACCGTCTCCGGCTCCTTGCCGCACATGCCCAGGATCACGGCCCGATCGGTTCCATGGCCCTTCCCTGTGTGCGCCAGCGATCCATACAACTCGATGCGGACCCGGCAAACGGCATCAAGTTGACGTGTCTCCGTCAACTTCAAAACAAATCTTCGCGCGGCAATCATCGGACCCACTGTGTGTGAGCTCGAGGGGCCAATACCGATCTTGAATATCTCAAAGAGACTTGTCATACGACCTGGGGAATTGGCGACTTGCGCTCCTGTTTCGGGATACCCGAAGTTTTCCGCAGTTCTTCAAGAACCTCGGCGACCTGCCAAATTGCATAGCCCACGTCTTCGGCGGTGGTTAGTTTGCTCAGGCTGAAGCGCACACTGGACGCGGCGCGCCCCAGCGAAAGTCCCATCGCCAGCAGCACGTGCGAGGGCACGCATTGTCCAGCGTTGCAAGCCGATCCGCCCGAGACGGCAAGGCCTCTTTCATCGAGCATGCGCAGCAACCGCGAGCCGACGACTCCGTCGAACCAGAGATTCGTCGTATTCGGTACTCGTGCCATGCGTATGCCATTTACTCCCGCGTTCTCGGCCTCCCGCAGCAAACTGCGCTCCAGTTCATCGCGCAGCCGCTCCATCTTCTTCAGGCTGCCGTCTCTGAATCCGCGCCGCGCAATCTCTGCGGCCTTTCCCAATCCCACAATTCCGGCCACGTTTTCCGTTCCGGCTCGGTAGCCTCGCTCATGCCCGCCGCCATACATCAACGGCTCAAGCTCCACGCCGCGCCGCACAAACAATGCCCCGGTCCCTTGAGGGCCGTGCATTTTGTGGCCTGAAATCGACAGCAGCTCGCAGCCGATCCGCTCCACGTCAATCGCAGTCTTCCCTGCCGCCTGCACGGCGTCCACATGGAACGGGATGCCGCGTTCGCGCGCGATGCGGGCAATCTCTTCCACCGGCTGTACGACGCCGGTCTCGTTGTTCGCCATCATGATAGAAATAAGCCGTGTGTTCGGTTCGACCGCTCTCCGCACGTCTTCTGGATTCACCTGCCCGCCAAGATCCGCAGGCACATAGGTTGCCGTCGATCCCCGCTGCTTCAACCGCGCCACGGCATGCAGCACGGCGTGGTGCTCGATGCTCGACGTGATCACGTGTGCGCCCGGCTCCGTCCCTGACCCAACGTTAATTGCCCCAAAGATTGCCAGGTTGTCAGCCTCTGTACCGCCGCTGGTAAAAATCACTTCCGTGTGGCTCGAACCGATCAGGCCGGCCACTTGCTGCCGTGCCAGTTCTATGGCGGTACGCGCCGCGCGGCCCTGCGCGTGTTGTGACGACGCATTGCCGCATTGCTCTCCAAGCCAGGGCCTCATGGCTTCAAAGACCTCAGGCAACAGCGGCGTGGTGGCGTTCGCGTCCATATAGACCGAGCGGTCCGGGGGAGAACTAATTTTTGCAGCGGCGCTCATACAATAACCAAAATCTACCCGAGAAAGCCGTGCGCTGGAAGATGCGGGTTATGGTATTTTGTTCTATCGGGAGAACTTTATTCGGTCGACTATGCGGGAAACCTTAGAAATTACGAAACTCCTTGACCCCATCGGCTGGCGCATTCTCGCCGAGCTGCAGGAAGACGCTCGCATGCAATTTGTCGAGCTGGGCAAGCGCGTCGGCCTCTCCACGCCGGCCGTCATTGAGCGCGTGCGCCGCATGGAAGAGGCCGGCATCATCGCCGGCTACCGCGTCGAAATCAATCGCAACAAAGTCGGCCTGCCGGTCTGCGCCTTCATTCGTGTGCGCGTCATCGGCGACTTCATTCCCCGCACCGCGGCAGCCGTGCGCCAAATGCCCGAAGTCTTCGAGTGCCATCGCATAGCCGGCGAAGATACCTTTCTGCTCAAAGTCTGTGTAGCATCGGCCGAAGCACTCGAAAAAACCGTAGACAAACTCACCCCCTACGTCGCCACCACCACCATGCTCGTCTTCTCCTCGCCCGTAACGCGCCGCTCCATCGAGCCGCCCCATGAGGCCCCCCCACCCCCATCACGCAAAACGGCCCGAAGAGCCGTCCGCTCTCCGGGCCGCAAATAAAAGGCTGTCGTCTAGAACTGCAGCTTCAGGCTGAGCCGCAGCGAGCGTGCAGCGCCCATCGCATAGAGGCTGTTATTCGCGCCAATGGACGTTACGCCATTGACGAGTTCGCCGAACGCTGAGGAAGAAAGCGTGATCGTTGGATTTCCGAGCGGTGGATGATTAAGAATGTTAAAGGCATCAACTCGAAAATTCAGCCGTAACTGCAATGAGTTCCTTAATCAGCAATCCTGCCATGATCGTCTTACCGGCGCCCGGAGCGTCGGCTAGTAAAAAACGAAACGGCTGGCGTGGCAGCATCGCTTCATATAGAGCGGTGATCTGGTGAGGGAGCGGATCGACAAGCGAAGTATGGACTGCCAGTACCGGGCCGAAAAGATGCGCCAGACGGATGCGACTTGCCTCGGAAACAAGCCGGAAGAGAGCTCCATCCTCGTCAAAGCTCCAAGGGCGGCCGAACTCGACCGGCTCGATACGTGGCTCAATCCCATCGCTCAGGAGCTTGCTGGCCTCATCGCAGCGCGTTCGGGCTTCTTTCAAACTCGTCTCCGGGTAGACGCCGTGAGATAGCCGCTTCTCCTTCCCCACATAGCGATACTTCAGACGCCACCATCTTCTGCCTGTTTCAGAGATTTCTATGTAGAGGCCGCGCGCGTCGAAGAGGCGGACAGTCTTCCCCGGCTGGGGCTTGACATTTTTGAATTGCAGTTCCGTAAGGGGCATTTTGGACCTCTGCGATGGGCTGGGGGCAACTCTTCGGTGGCTGCTCCGTAGTTGCCCCAAATTACCCCCGCTGTCAACAAGCGCACCCGGACCTCGTCGGAACAGGTCCGTTGAAAATAAATGACTTAATATTTTTTCTGGACATTATAGGACTTCATTGGAAGACTTTTTGGTAGCGCTACCGGGAATCGAACCCGGGTTTTAAGATTGAGAATCTCACGTCCTAACCCCTAGACGATAGCGCCATTATTTTTAACAACTTACTGAAGTTTTCCTGCTTCCTAGCACTCATACTAGCACTAATGCTAAAATCCATTCCATTGGAAACGGCCACAGGGCTGCTCTTCCCAGCACTCTTACTAGTAAGGGCGGCAGGGCTCAAGGAGAGAACGGAATGGAAGCGAAGCGTCATCCGGTAAACCTTAAACAGTATCGCAAGGTGAACGGAAAATGGCAATTCGTGCCGGTCGCTCGCGACGCCAAGGGAGCGCCTGATCCACGCCTTGTTGTCATCGATGGAGAGCCGATCAGCTCGAAGGGCGGCACTTTCTACCTCGAATTCAAACAACATGGAAAACGCCGGCAGGAGTCCACCGGTACGGTCCCGCGGGAGGCTCTCGAAGCTTGGCGGACGAAGTGCGCCGTCCTCACCGGACTGATCGAGCCTGAGGACGAACCGGAGGATGTTGAGCGAGGGTTAACGATCGAGCAGGCGATCGAAAAGTACCTGGTCGAAGTGGAAGCCACCAAAGGCAGGAAGACCTACCGGCAGTACCGCAACGAATTGGAGTGGTTCCGGAAGCACTGTAAGAAGCGGTACGTCTCGCAACTGAATCGGAGCGATGCGATGGCTCTATTCGCACAGGGGCGCAAAGAGCTGGTGGACGGCAGGCCGCTCAACCAGAAAACGATCAACCGCCGCGTGATTATCATGCTCCACGCTATGCGCAGTCAGGGGGCGGTGATCATTATGAACAAGGGCGACTGGCCCAAGACCATCGACAAGAAGGTGGAGATGTACCAGCCTGAAGAGCTGAAGCTCTTCTTCGCCGCCTGCGATCCCGAAGAGCGGCTCATCTTCCAAGTCTTCCTCTGTACCGGTTTCCGTGAGCGGGAAGTGGCCAACCTTGCCTGGACAGACATCAACTGGAAGGAAGGCAAGCTCGCGGTTTCCGCCAAGCCTGAGCTCGGCTTCACTCCCAAAAGCTACGAGGAGCGCAGTGTCCCCATCCCCATGGCGCTGATTACGGCTCTTCGGGAGCGCAAGAGGAACAGCGGCTCGCTTCTGGTGTTCCCTACCGAGCCTCATCCGACGCGGCCGGATTACGGCAAGGGAGACAATCCCCACGGTCACTTGCTGGAATTGTGCAAGGAGATTGCGTTTCGCGCCGGCCTGAATTGCAAGCACTGTGAAGGTGAGTACACCGTCTACGTGCTGAACAATGGAATCCGGAGTACGGCGAAGCGGGCTTACAAGTGTGATACCTCACCGCGCTGCGCAAACTGGTACTTGCACAAATTCCGCCACACCTATGCCACCAATATTCTCCAATCCGTTGACATTCGCAGCCTACAGATAATGCTCGGCCACAAGAACATCTCGACCACCGAGAAGTATCTGAAGTCATTGCGCCTCGACCAACTCCGCGACAAAATCGAGTCTTCGGCGTTGGCCGCCTACGTCTAGGTCAACAATCACTCAGGGCGCTTTGCCGGGACTATCTGCGACACGAGGTCGAGACGGCCACTTTTGCTTCGACGCTGCGAGCGCTGCCACAAGGGTCAGTACTATCTATCGAAGTTGATTTGATAATTGGCGACAATGCGCTCCTCGAGAAAGCAGTAATAAGTTAATCGGCAGCAATCACTTGTCCGGTCAGCCGATTTCTCGTCCACTTGGACCAAAGCCTGTGGCAAACACAAGCCGTCTCGCTACTAATGCATTTCCGCGATCAGGGCCCTGTGATTTAGGGTGGGTTGGTTCGCTGTAAGTCTCTCAAAAAACAAAGAAAGCGACCCGATCAGGGCCGCATCTTGCTGATTCGCTAACCAGCTACTACTTGGCGCTTGCCGGCGGCACAATGCCGTTCATCCGCAGGTACTCCACCATTTGACCATAGTGATCATTCCCGTGGGCCGCTGCGAAAGCGGCAATCGTAACCCGCGTGCTGAACCCGTCGACCGGCTTGATGGCGACAAATGCATTTTCTGTCGTGATGGTTGCAATCGCCTTGTGCGCGTAGACGAACGACGCTTCCAGCGCAGCCACCGCTTCGTCCTTCGTCTTAATGGAGCCGATTGCCTTCAAGTCGCGGTCAGGCTTAATGCCGCTCCAGCCGAAAAAGAAATAGTTCGCCTGCGCCAAGTGCGTCACCTGTGCCACAAAGGTGCGCACGGTGTCGAACTGCGTCGTCTGGCCCGCAGCAAAGATGCCTTGCGCCGGTGCGAAACTGTACTTATCTGCGGGCATAGCCTTCGCCGCGCCCACTACCTGAAACTCCATCATGGAGAGCAAACCGTCTACCGCTTTCGCGGGGTCTTCCTTTGTACCCACCGCCGGCGACGGCGGGAGCTCACTCATCTGCGCCCCCATCTGCATACCGCCATTCACCATCACAGCAACTGCAAAAATCAGAGCACGAATACGCATTGTCTATCCTCCATCCAAGTTCGCTTGAAGAACGATCCCAGCTTACCAGATTCTGATGACGCGATTGTGTTCACTTGCCGAGTAGTCAACAATCCGGGGGTGACTCGTTTTCGGTGCTATTTCCTAGTTGCCGGTTTTGCGGCCAAGTGCCGAAGCGCCGATCAAGGTGAATTGCTCGATGAGTGCATTGCCCTGTTAACCGGCCAATCTCTGCCCAGTTTGGTTATGGGCTCATAAAAGCCGAATTCGTGGCCGTAGCCACCTTCGGAACCGCGCCAGCCTTACGCTCGATGTGAATCCTCTGCTGAGAGCAATCATGCTCTGCCTAGCGGCTCGGAAGACATAAGAAATCCGGTTGAAAAATAATACAACGCGCCTGTCGCCCGCGCCAGATCAGGCTTTAGCGATATTGATTGAAATAAATATTGGCCGGTTATCTTCCTGAAATCAACAATCAAGTTGTATTCGAAAAACCGGTTTCCCTCACTTTGTCAATTTTCAATCCGGATTCGAACTGCCTTCGCGGCGGATCGTGGAAGGCGCAATGGTTTAGAACCGTCCGCTGTTCGCAGAAGAAGTTCATCCTGAGCCGATCCCTTGACATGCAAGCGCGCGCCGGGAGTGACTCCGTGAGCCTTAAGTCTTTTCAGCAATGTGGCGTCCTGATCTGAAATGCTGTCCACTACAAATTGTCCGTCCTCTACAACTGTTAACGGTCTTGAGGCCTGCTTCGACATCCTTCCGTCCAGTGCGGGAATGCAGTGCCCGTGAGGGTCAAATTTCGGCCGCCCAAGCTTCGCGTCGATCCGCTCTTCGAGACGCTCGGAGATGAAATGCTCGAGGCGTTCAGCCTCGTCGTGCACCTCCTCGATGGGATAGCTCAGTACCTGGTACAGAAAGGTCTCAAGCAGCCGGTGATGGCGCACGATTTCGAGTGCGCGTCTTCTTCCGGCGACCGACAGCCGGACGCCACGGCGCGATTCATATTCGACGAACGGGTTCGGGGAGGCGGCAAGCTTCTGGAGCATGTTGGTGACCGAAGCCGGCGCTACACCGAGCCGCTCTGAGAGTGCGGTGCTGTTTACCCGCTCCTCCTCCGGGCCACCGAGGGCGTAGATGGCCTTCAGATAGTTATCTACCGACTCCGTGTTCAAGTTGACTCGGCGTGTGGTCATGTACTCCTCTGTCCGGGTTTGACACCCACTCCATTTTAGGTGTACCTAATAGATTTAGGTAAACCTAATTTGTCAGGTGGTTGCCTTCCCGAATAACCCCGACAGCAAGCAGCAAAATCCATCTGGAGGTGGACGTGCGAGAAATTCGAGCATGGGTGTTGAGCTTCAGGTTCCTATGGATGTTAACCATAGTTAATCCATGCTTAATTCTGGCGCAGAGCGGAACCAGCAGTGCTCTTTCCGTAGCTGTCACGGACCCCAGTGGCGCGGCCGTTCCGCGCGCATCGGTCACGATCACCGAAAAGAACACACGAGCGACTCGCATCGGCGAAACCGATGCTACGGGTCATTTTCTCTTTTCCCAGATCAATCCTGGCACTTATCAAGTGACCGTTGCCGCCAGTGGCTTCGCTGCCTCGGAGTCGGAACCCACGGCCGTAGGCGTTGGCCGGACCGTCTCGCTCAACTTTTCGCTTCATGTTCATGCAAATAGTCAGACCATCGAAGTAACTGCACAGCAGGGTCTGCTCAGTCTCGACAACCCGAACACGACAACAACAATCGAGGCGGAAACGATCAAGAGCCTGCCCAACCCCGGACAGGATCTTACCTACTTGGCGCAATTTGCCCAGGGCGCGTTGATGAACACCGCCGGCTCTTCCAATGACGCCAAAGCCGCGGGTGGCTATGGCAACGTTGAATTCAACGGCCTGCCGGCAACATCGAACGGTTACATCCTCGATGGTTACGACAGCAACGATCCCTGGCTGGGATTGAATATCGGCCTGTCTACAAATCTCGTCATTGGTCTCGATGCGGTTCAGGAGGCCACCATCAACACAAACTCCTTTGCTGTCGATCAGGGCCGGTACGCAGTCGCTCAAATCAACTATTTCACCAAGTCCGGCACGAATGCATTTCACGGCGATTTGTATGAGTTATGGAACGGGTCGCTTTTCAATGCCGAAGACTACTTCCTTCACGCCAACGATACACCGGGAGGGATCGCTCACAAGCCTCGCTCCACTGTGAACGAATTTGGCGTCAGTGTCGGCGGTCCCATTCGCAAGAACAAATTGTTTTTCTTTGGGCATTATGAAGGCATTCGCATTGCATTGCCGCTGGTTTCGCAGATCACCGTGCCGACTCCCGCATATCAGCAGTACGTTCTCGGCCAACTGGCTGTTGGCGGAACCGATCCTGTAACCGGAAGTTCGCTCCCGGCTGAGCCTGCGGAGATTCCCTTCTACCAATCCATGTTCTCTCTGCTGCCACCTCCCGGCGGGTCGCCCGTGCCCATTGAAGGATGCCCACTCGGCGCGGGCGATGGATGCGCGACGCAGAGGCAGGCCTCCCTCAACAACAGCGACAGTGAAAACCTCATCGTGGTGAAGATCGATCACACCATCAATACAAAAGACAGTGTCTGGTATCGCTTCCAGCAGGACACCGGCCTTCAGGCGGCATTCACCGACCCGATCAATTCAATCTTCAACTCTTACTCGCCGCAACCGCAGCGCACGCTCGTTGCCGGCTACACCCACGTCTTCAGCCCTGCTTTGGTCAATCAATTCAACCCTGGTGCAAGCTGGTATTCGAGCATCTTCGAGCCGAACAACTACACACGGGTCCAGCAGACTTTCCCCATTGTGCTAGCATCGGCAAGCGATAGTGTGCCGTTCACCACGATCGGCGGCAACAACAATACCTATCCGCAAGGCCGCAAGGTCACCCAGTGGCAGATCAACGACAATCTGACATGGACTCGCGGGAAGCACACATGGAAGTTTGGTATCAACACCCGGCGCCTGGACGTGAGCAACTACGACCTCGGTGAAGGCATTGTGCCGACCGTGACCTACAACGATCTTGCCCAATTCACCTATGGCGCCGCGTACACTGCGAGCCAGAGTTTCCCGGTTTTGCTCAAAGAGCGCGTGTCCGAGGGGAATCTTGAGTATTACGGCATGGACACGTGGAAGCCTTCGCCGAAAGCAACACTTACCTACGGCGTGCGCGTCACCTGGAATACGAACGTAACCATTGCGCGTGATCTTTTCTCCAGAATGGCAGGTTCCTTTCTCGATGGATCGCACAGCACGGATCAGCCTCTGAATCAAGTCGTCCTTGGGAATGCACACAATCTCTTTCCGGCGACGCCGCTGTTTATCTATCAGCCGCGCATGTCGTTCGCCTACCAACTCCAGCCCCGCACCGCCGTTCATGGCGGATTCGGCGTGTTCAACGACATCATTCCCATGCAAATCGCCGACCTAGCTGCGATGAACGCACCAAACGACCCCACATTTGTCGGCGGCATCGGCGGCCAGGTCGGCGGGATCGGAATTGCACCAGGCGTCTCAGGTAGCGCCGTCGATGCGGCGGTCAATGCCAATCGTTCTTTTCAGACAACGTTCCATTCCGGCGGCAATCCATGCGTCGGCATTCTGGCTGGCGCTCCCACCTGCCCTCTCGCGGTGAGCCTGAATACTTTCCCCAGCGGAACGCTCAAGACGCCGAACTACTACCAGTACAACCTGGGCATCGAACAGCAAATTGGCACTCGCGGCAACTTGCGGGCAGACTTTGTCGGCACTCGTGGGCTGCATGAGCCCTTTCAAGAACAGCTCAATGGCTATCAGACAGTCTGCGACGGATGCTTTGCACCGTTCCCCTATCAGCAGCCACTCGATCAGCGATTTGGCAACGTGACCGAATTCCGCACCGACGCCGACAGCAACTATGCCGGATTACAGGCGGCATACAGCGAGCAATGGCACGGCCTAACGCTGCGCGGCAACTACACCTTCAGCCACTGTCTCGATGAAGTCTCAAATGGTGGCCTGCTCGCGTTCTCGACTCAGGGTCTCATGTCGCCTCTGCCCGGAGAACTGCGTCGGCAGTATGCGAGCTGCGACTACGATGTGCGCAACAACGTTACCGCCTACGGGCTTTACAAGATCCCATTCCATTCAACCCACGCTCTCCTCCAGAGGATTTTCGCAGACTGGTCGTACTCTGAGACTGCGGTCCTACACTCTGGACTTCCATTCAGCGTGCTGAGCCAAACGTACATTGCAAACGGGAACGGCGTATTTCAAGCCAACGGTGCCGGCACCATCCAATTCAACGCGCCCGCCTACGCCAACCGTGTGCCAGGAGTGCCTGCCTACACCAGGAATCCCGTCACAGGCGTGACCGTGGCAGGAACGAAGCAATGGCTCAATCCTGACGCGTTTGTCTCAGTCGTCGATCCGGCTACTGGAGCGTGCACGGGAGGCGATTCCGCAGTGAACTGTCAGTTCGGCAACTCCGGTCGCAACTCGGTTCGCGGCCCTCATTACACGAACTCCGACATCTACATCACCAAAACGTTTCCGATTCACGAAGCCATAACATTCCGCCTGGACTGCCAGATGTTCAACGCCTTCAACCATCCCAATTTTGCTTTGCCGAGTGAGGTTGAAGCAGGCATGCCCGGCGATTCCATTCCAGCGCGTTTCGGCACGCTCGAAAGTACGATCTCGCCGCCGACCGGCCTGCTCGGAGTCGGGCTGGGCGGCGACAGCTCCCCACGCATGATTGCCTTCCAAGGCAGAATCGAGTTCTGAAAAAGCGCGCTGCAATGTTACTCGGCAATGATCGTGACGCGCGCATTCTGCGAGCATTCTGGAACCAATGAGCGCATTATCGCCAAACCGCGCTTCCACGCGCTTTGGCTTTTGTACGACAGTCTGTTCCGGTTTGTACAGCGTGTTCAGCGGCTCCGCTCGTATGCATATGCACGCGTCATTCCGCCTTGGGGACTGCAGGGCAGTGAACCGGATCACGGGCAAACGGTATTCGGCCCTGAGGAGGGAGAACATTGAAGACGACTTCGCTGGATTACGTGCCACAGCTTGTCCATTGTAGACCCCGTCTAAAATGAATTGTGGGTTTCGCGCTCTCGATTATGCCGATACACCAATCAGTCCGGTCAAAGATGAGGCGCAATCAAGCAGAAGATCTTTCAGCGCCTCGAAACGCGCGTCATATCCTGATTGTGGCTGTTCCGCCCATGAGGACTCTCGACGTGTTCGGTCCTGCTGAGGTATTCGGCGATGCAAATTGGCTGCGAGGCGGAGATCCGGCATATAGAGTCAGCATCATTTCGGCTTGCGCCGACCGTGTGGTTTCAAATCATCTCGGCACACCCGTGCATACGGATCGTACATTCCAGGAGTATCAAGGACCGATCGATACGCTCCTCGTTGCGGGATGCATGGGCCCGCGCGAACTGCACTACGAATCGGGATTTCTGGACTGGCTCAGATTGCAGAGCGCCCGCAGTCGACGGTTCGGTTCGATCTGTACCGGCGCGTTTGTCCTGGCAAAGGCCGGTCTTCTCGACGGACGTCGCGCAACCACCCATTGGAATTGGGCACGCGAACTTGCGAAAGACTACCCGCGCGTAGCCGTTGATTCCAACCCAATCTATATCCGCGATGGCAGTTGCTTCACTTCCGCGGGAGTAACGGCCGGCATCGATCTTTGCCTCGCGTTGGTGGAAGAGGACCTTGGCAGACTTCTGGCGCTTCGAATAGCGCAGATGATGGTCGTGTTTCTGCGCCGTCCAGGTGGACAATCCCAATTCAGCGCAACCCTCGAAGCTCAAACACACGAGAGCCGGCCTCTGGGCGACCTGCTTGCCTGGCTTTCCAACTCCTCGTATTGACTCAGATGAGGGTGAAGCCTGCCCGCGCGGAGGTCTCGCCGCTTCATCAACAGGAAGAAGACCGGAACCAGGATGAGTACGTGGATAGTTGATGTAATCATTCCGCCAACAATGGGAGCGGCGATGGGCTTCATTACGTCGGAGCCGATGCCCGACTCCCACAGGATCGGCGCGAGGCTGAGAATCACGGCGGTGACAGTCATCAATTTAGGGCGCAGGCGCTGGACGGCACCGGTGATGGTGGCATGCACAAGATCGGCTTCAGTTAGCGGCGTGCCTTCCTTCATGCGCTCTTCCAGCGCTTCGTGCAGGTAGACGACCATGACGACTCCGGTCTCAACGGCAATCCCAAAGAGCGCAATATAGCCTACCCACACGGCGACGCTGAAGTTGTAGCCGAGCAGCCATTGCAGCAGCAGCCCTCCTGACATGGCGTAGACCGTTGGGAGGATGAGCACAACAGCCTCGGCAATGGATTTGAAGACCAGATATAGAAGCAGAAAGATGACGAAGAAGACGATAGGCAGAATGATCATGAGCCGCTGCTTGGCGCGGACCTCGAACTCGTATTCTCCGGCCCATCGCCACGTGTATCCGGCGGGGAGCGCAATCTTCTGTTGCAGCAGTGCATCGGCGCGATTGACGAAGCCGCCGTAATCGCTCGTCTTCAGGTTCAGATAGACGTAGCCGGTAAGGGAGCCGTCTTCGTCGCGGATCATTGCGGGGCCGCGCGAGTAGTAGACTCGCGCAACTTCGCTTACAGGAATCTGCGCGCCGGAAGGTGTGGGAATCAGCGCCTGCGACAAGGAGTTCGAGGTGTCGCGGTAATCACGCAGGTAGCGAACGGCAATCGGAAAGCGCTCGCGGCCTTCGATGTTTTCGGCAATATCCATGCCGCCGATCTCTGAAGAAACAACGCGTTGGACATCGGCAACGGTGAGACCGTAGCGCGCGGCCGCCGGACGGTTCACTTCCACGTTGAGATAGAAGCCTTGTGAAACACGTTCCGCATAAACCGCACTTGCCTCGGGCATGCTCGAAAGCACCTGCTGCATCTGTGTGCCGAGGTCCTGGATGCGATCCAGATCGGGGCCTTGAATTTTGATGCCGATTGCGGTCTTGATGCCGGTGAGCTCCATGTCGAGGCGGTTTTCAACGGGCATGGTCCAGGTGTTGGTGAGGCCTGGGAACTGCAGCTTCTCGTCCATCTGGCTAATGAGTTTTTCGTAGGTCATTCCGGGACGCCACTCCTCGCGCGGCTTAAGCATGATGGTGGTGTCGTACATATCGAGCGGCGCATTGTCCGTGGCGCTGTCAGACCGGCCGACAGTTCCGAACACCGTTGAAACCTCGGGAAACGAACGGATGATCCGGTCCTGCTGTTGCATCAGGGAGGCGGCCTGCGTGATCGATATTCCCGGTAGCGAGCTAGGCATGTAGAGCGCAGAACCCTCGTACAGAGCCGGCATGAACTGGCTGCCAAGCTTGAAGCAGAGTGGAATGGTGGCAGCGAGGAAGGCGAGATTGATTACGACCACGATCTTCCAATGGCGCAGGCACCAGCGCAGCACCGGCAGATATATCGCCTGGCTGACGCGCGCCGCGGGATTCTTCGATTCCGGCCGCAGTTTGCCGCGCAGGCAGAACGGCATCAACGCCGGCACCAGCGTGATGGAGAGCAGAGAAGAGAAGATGAGCGCCAGTGTTTTGGTCCACGCGAGCGGACGAAACATGCGGCCCTCCTGCGCTTCAAGCAGAAAGACGGGCAGGAAAGAGACCACGATAATGATGAGCGAGTAGAAGAGCGCTGGACCGACCTGCTGCGCCGCGCCGACCAGGATACGGCGGCGTTCTGGGTCGCTGAGCTCGGTTGTCCCGTTGCGTTCGGCGATATGGCGGTAGCCGTTTTCAACGATTACGATGGCCGCATCGATGAGCACTCCAATAGCCAGCGCCAGTCCGCCCAGCGACATGATGTTCGAGCTCACCTGCAGGTAATACATAGGGATGAAAGCCGCGAGAACTGCGATGGGCAGCGTGATGATGGGGACGAGAGCAGACCGAAAGTGAAAGAGAAAGAAGATGCAGACGAAGCTGACGATAATGGCTTCGATGATCAGGTCGCGCTTGAGCGTGTGAATGGACTGGTTGATAAGCCAGGAGCGATCGTAAGCCGTAACGATCTCGACTCCCGGCGGCAGGGATGGACCAATCTCTTTGAGTTTCGCTTTCACACCGTCGATGACGTTGAGCGCATTCGTGCCGTAGCGCGTAACCACGATGCCTCCGACGGTCTCGCCTTCTCCCTGCCACTCGGCAGCGCCGCGGCGCACGTCGGGGCCAAGGGTCACTGTGCCCAGATCGCGCACCAGCACAGGCGTGCCGTTCTTGGTCGCGACAGGAACATTCTCGAGATCGGCGACATTGCGCAGATAGCCCAATCCGCGAATCATGTACTCGGCGCCACCCATCTCCAATACATCGCCCCCGACTTCGTTTGTGCTTTGTCGCACGCGGTCGATGACCGTCGAAGCCGGGATGCCATACGAGAACAGTTTTTGCGGATCGAGATTTACCTGGTACTGGCGCACGAACCCGCCGATGGTTGCGACTTCGGCCACGCCCGGAACCGTCTCTAGCTGATAGCGAAGAAACCAGTCCTGAAGTGAGCGCAGATCGGCGAGGCTCTGCTTGTGCGTGCGATCGACGATAGCGTACTCGTAAACCCACCCCGCGCCGGTAGCGTCCGGGCCGATCGACGGATGAACGTCTGGCGGCAAACGCCCGGCGAGCTGCTGCATATATTCGAGGACGCGCGACCGCGCCCAGTAGAGATCGGTGCGGTCGTCGAAGATAACGAAGACACACGAATCGCCGAACATGGTCTGGGCACGCACGCTTTTCACGTGCGGTGCGGCCAGCAGCGCGGTGACGATGGGATACGTGACCTGGTCCTCGACAACATCGGGCGGCTCGCCGGGCCAGTTTGTGTGAACGACCACCTGCACATCGCTGATGTCTGGCAACGCATCGAGAGGCACGCGCTCGACCGACCACGCGCCTGCAACTGCGAGTAAAATTGCGGCCATGAAAACGAGGAATGGGTTGCGCGCGCACCATGCAATCGTTCGTGAGATCATCACATACCTCCCGTGACATCGACGGTGAGCTTTTGTGTGGCGATGATGGCTCCGGCGCGCTCGACAGTGACGGTGACCTGCCACGTGCCCCCGGAGTCGAGCTCTAGCGATCCCTCGTAAATGCCCTGACCTTTGGCGCTGAGCGCGGCTGCCGCGTGCTCGGCGGCCATACCCATCGCCGGCATCGCAGGCATCAAGAACATGGCCGCTACCTGGACCCCATCGACAGGCTTCCCGTCGGCGCCGATGAGCTTGATGCGTACTGTGTTCTTGCCCTTCTGCGGAGTCGAAGGCTCTGTCGTTATTTCGATTTTGATCTGTTCGTGCTGCGAGCCGGATGCCGGCGGCCGGGTCGAAGAGGAGTTTGTATTTTGCTGCGCAGGAGTGAACGATCCCATCGCCGCTTGCAACTGAGCCTCGGAATCTACCAGGAAGTTGGCTGAGCTTACGACGCTATCGCCGGGCTGAAGCCCCTTGAGAACGATAACGGAGTCGTCGATTTCGAGGCCGGTTTGGATCTCGCGCGGCTCGAGATTGCCGTCACCGTGATCGATGAATGCAATGGCTCGCGACCCGGACTGGAGAACGGCAGACGCGGGGATCACGAGCTGCTTGCCAAGCGCAACGCTGATGTCGACGTTCACATACATGCCCGGTTTGAGTTGAACGCCGGGATTGCGGAAGATGAGACGCACGCGCACGGTGCGCGTTGCTGGATCGACCTGGGGAAGAATCTGGTCGACACGGCCGTTGAACTCGCGGCCGGGATATGCATCGACTTTGACTTGTGCCGGATCGCCTGGCCGCAAACGGCCCACCGCATCCTGAAAGACGTTTGCGTAGACCCACACGGTGGAGAGATCGGCGATGGTGTAGAGCTTGGTGTCGGGTTGAACGTATGCGTTGGGCAGCGCATTGCGCTCGATGATGTAACCCGATGCGGGCGCGTCGATTGCGATCTCACGCTCGACCTTGCCGGTCTGCTCAAGCGAAGTGACGACTGTGGCCGGGACACCGAACTGGCGCAGGCGCTCCTCGGCCGCATCCAGCAGCCAGCCGCCTTCCTGCGCGGCCATTCCATGCGCGTCTGGGGCGAGAGTCTTCTGGTTCTGGCGGGCGAGAAGATACTCCTGCTCGGTACTTACGAGATCGGGGCTGTAGATGGTGAACAGCCGCTGCCCCTTCTTTACATATTGGTAAGTCGCGTCAGCAAAGACATTCTGAATCCATCCTGCGAAGCGCGTCTGAACGTAGGAGAGGCGTTCCTCATCGATGTCGACATTGCCGGGAACGCTGAGCTCGTCGCTGACAGTTTTCATCTGGGCGACGGCCGTCGTTACGCCAATCTGCTGCAAGCGCTGCGGCGAAATCTGGATGGGGCCGAGTTGCGGTTCTGCGCTGGCAGGAGCTGCGCCCTGCGTTGCAGACGCATTCGAAGCCGCTGGACCACGCGCCACCACCGGGTCGCCAGCTTCTTGTGCGGCGGCTGTGGGATGGCTGCGATGCAGGAGCAGATAGCCAGTTCCCGCGGCGAGTGCAACGCAGGCGGTCAGAGCCATAAAGAATGCTTGTCGATACACGCGGTCGCTCATTGATTTTCCTCCGGCGTTGCTGCTTTGGGTTGTTGTGTCGTTGCGTCGATTGGTGCGCCAACGGCGAGTTCAAGGTCGGACATACTCGCGGCAAAGTCACCCATCGACTGGAACCACGCAAGGTTCACGTCGATCACGGCCATCTGGCTGTCGATAAGGTCGAGAAGATCGGTCTGGTTGTTTTCGTAGGCGATGACCGCGGCGTGAAGCGTAGACTCTGCCTGCGGCTCAAGCGAATCGTGATACATGCGTGCCAGGCGCTGCGCCGAATTTGCCTCGGCCAGTGCTTCGTCGATCTGCCCAAATGCCTCGTTGCGCATCGCCGCGACTTCGGCGTCCTGCTCCGTGACCTTGACCGTCGATTCGCTAATCTCCGCATCGTGCTTGCGGCGATTCAGCCACGGCAGTGTGACCGAGCCCTCGAACATGTAGTTATTGCGGGGATTATTTCCCGTCGGCATCAGCATGTAGCCACCCGCAACGCTAAAGTCGGGCACATAGGCTTTGCCGGCGAGCGCTTGCTCGCGGCGGCTTTTGTCAGCGGCTGCCTGCGCTTCAAGCAGATCAGGGCGCGACTGGAGCGAGAGTTGCTGCAATTGCTTGCCGGCCGGCAATTCCGCGCCGACTCCAAAGTCGCCCTCGACGCGGATCGGCGTCATCGTATCGCGGCCGAGCAGCGTGTTCATCCGAATGCGCGCAATGTCGGCATCGCGCTCAAAGCGGATGATGTGCTCTTCGAGGCGCGTCATTGCCAGTTCTGCTTTCAGCACATCCTGCTGCGGAACCTTGCCGACCGTGTACTTGATGCGCGCCGCTTCAATCGCCTGGTGGGCGATGTCCACATGCTGGTCGTGAATGCGCATCTCTTCTTGCGCCAGGAGAAGATCGAAGAAGGCCTTGCGCACTTCGACCCGAACTCGCAGGCGCACGGCTTCAAGTTCGTCCTGTGCTACGGTCACGTCCGATTGCGCGATGCTGGTTTGGAGGTGGCGCGTTCCAGGGCCCGGCAGCGACTGGCTCAGCATCAGCATATTCTGCGCGGCGTTCAAGTCCCAGGGCTTGCTGAGCGGCACCTGCCAGTTGCGAAGCATGAACTGCGGATCGTCGAGCTTGCCTGTCGTCGGCACGTGCGCCTCGGCCATCGAAACCCTTCGCGCAGCAACGTGAATCTCAGGGTTTTCAGCGAGCGCGGTGCGCTCAATCTCGTCGAGAGTCAGCGCCGGCGTTAAGATCTCGGGTGCTTTTGACGTGTCAATGATCGCGCCGAAGGCGTTCAGCGGATCGCGCGCGTCGGATGATTGTGCGAAGCAACGGTTTTGAGGCGCAAAAAGGGCAAAGATGCAAAGTAATGCGAAAAGAGTTTTCATTTCTCCCTCGAATCAAGGCGAGTCAAAAATCGGGCCGGTTCGTGGCATGGACGCGTGTGCGTTGTGCGTCAGGCACACAAGGACACACGAATTCTCATTAAGGAATCGAGGGAAAGATCAGATTCGAAGGATGGTATTTGCGCCGGACAACAATCGTAGAGGAGGCGCCTTGGACGGACCTGAGCCTTGTCCTGTCAATACGGAAAGGTCCGGAAGATTTGCGGAGACGAGTGTCTGCGTTGGACCAGAAGGAAAGTCCGTTGCCGCGGCCCGGCCGGGCAGAATAGCGATATTGGAAGACTGCAACCGGCAGCAGGCATGGGCCGCGATCGTTGCTGAATCGCAATCGGTCATCATCTCGCGGCAACATTGGTGGCAGGGTGCAGGGGCAAAACAGGCGAGTGCCGGCGCCGCGACCCACAGGGCCACAACCGCCAGCATCAAAATCGCGCCTCTTCTGCCCATAAGCACAGTCTAAGCCCAACCCTTACATTCAGCATGCCCTAACAGAGCATCGCACTCGGTGATTTGGATCACAAGTCTTCGAATTCTTAAATCCGCGGAGGCACCATCAGCACCATCTTGCCAAAGTGGCTGCCCTCTTCCATCCTCTCGAACATTTCGCGCGTCTGGCTCCAGTCGAATTCTTCGCTCACGGGCCTGAGCTCAGCCAGACTGATAGCGCGATTCATCTCCGCAAAATCCTTCCGCGAGCCCACATAAATCCCATGAATGCGCGCCCATTTGTGAAGAATGAGACCGAGAGGAAGAGCTTCGGTTCCTGAAGCGAGGACGCCGATCTGGGCAATGGTTCCACCCATACGAATAGCCTTCAGGGAGCGCGTCAGCGTTCCCAGCCCGCCCACTTCCACCACCAGATCCACGCCATCGCCGCCGGTCTGATCCTGCGCCCAGCTATCCCAGTCGGGATTCTGGCGGTAGTTCAGTCCCGCGTCGAGGCCCATGGCGCTGGCGCGCTGCAGCTTTTCCTCGCTAGAGCTGATGCCCAGCACCCGCGCCCCCTTGAGCCGGGCAAGTTGTAACGCAAAGATCGACACGCCGCCCGTTCCTTGAATCAAAACTGTCGATCCCGCCTTGATTTCGCCGGTGGTGAGGGCGTTCCAGGCCGTGACGGCGGCGCAGGGCAGGGTTGCCGCTTCCTGAAAGTTTAGATGGCCGGGAATCGCGACCAATCCCTCCTCGCGGAGCACCACATAATCGGCGAGCACGCCATCGATATCGCCGCCTAGAGCGCCGCGGGCTTTGGATTTGGTCAGCGGCCCCTCCAGCCAATTCTGCATGAAGATGCCCATCGCGCGGTCGCCCGGCTTCCACGCCGTAACGCCCGCGCCCACGGCCACTACTTCGCCGGCGGCATCGGAACACGGGATGCGCGGCAGCTTCATCTTGGGGTTGTAGAGTCCCTTCGCCACCATCAGGTCGCGACGATTCAGCGAAACCGCACGCACGCCCAGCAAAACTTCTCCGGGGCCCGGCACGGGCGTGGGCCGCTCCACAAACTCCAAAGAATCAAGACCAAACGCTGAAACCTGCCAGGCGCGCATGTGAACCCCGTTCCTTTTCCTGTTCGCCATCGACCATTTTGCGGGACGCAACCGGCAAACTCCCCGGTAAAATGAAGATATGGCTCGTGGATGGGAAAGTAAATCGGTGGAGGAACAGATGGCAACCGCCTTGGAGAATCCCCTGGCCAACCAGAGTAACCAAATGACAAAAGAAGATGCAAGACGCGCGGCCGTCCAACAACGCGCCGCGCAAGAACGTCAGCGCCAGGGACTAACCCTGCAGCGCGAAAACATCCTGTCGCAGAAAACATCGAATGCAGGCCGCCGCGCGGCCCTGGAAGCCGCATTGGCGCAGATCGATGCGCAGATTCAGTCTCTGGGGTAGGACCGTAAAGGAAAAGACGCGCCCCTCGGGCTGTTTCCGATCACGTTACAGACCCGCGCCCGCTCTCTATCCCACTGTGCGGCAAACGCCTCACTCACGCCTCGCGATGGATGAGTAAGGGGTTGGCTTGATTCACTGACGTCAGCGACACACGCGCAATGTTTACGTGCTCGGGCCGCGTCACGGCCCACAGAATCGCATCCGCGATGTCTTCGCCGGTCAGCGGTGCAATCCCCTTGTAGACATTGGCCGCCTTCTTCGCATCGCCGTGAAAACGAACTATGCTGAAGTCGGTCTCCACGAGACCGGGATCGATGCTTGTCACGCGCACTGGCGTGCCCAGCAGGTCCTCCCGCAGTCCATCGTTGATAAACCGGGCCGCGGCCTTGGTGGCGCAATAGACCGCGCCGTTGGGATAAACCAGCTCGCCGGACATCGAGCCAAGGGTCACCACGTGGCCACGCCGGCGCACCACCATCCCGGGAACCACGGCGCGCGCCACATAGAGCATTCCCTTGATGTTGGTGTCGATCATCTCCTCCCAGTCTTCAATCTTGCCGGTATAGAGTTTTTCCAAACCGCGGCTGAGGCCGGCATTGTTCACCAGGATGTCGATCTCTGCCCACTCCTGCGGCAACTCGTCGATGGTGTGCTGCACGGCATGGCGGTTGCGCACGTCCAAGTCGATGGAATGCACGGCGGCAGCGCCGCGTTCGAGTGCGCGCGAGGCAACCTCAGCCAGTTTTCCGGCGCGGCGCGCGGCCAGCAATAGGCGCGCTCCTTCGGCGGCAAATGCCATGGCAGTAGCCGCGCCAATCCCAGCGCTGGCTCCGGTGATGAGGGCGGTTTTACCTTTTAGCTTCATCTGCACCTCTAGGAAGAATCTGAACAACCCAGTATTTTGAAAAGCACGGCTTTACAGCTCGGTGAAGAACTCTGTTTTTCGTCCGTCGGAGGGAGCGGGAGACTTCAGCCTCCCAAATAAATTACCTCGATTCAGTATGGCTTTAGCCACGGGTCTTTCTCCCAAATATCTAGACAGACTTTTTCACCAGGCTGTAAAGCTGTCACGCAAAATCAGTGGGGCTTTAGCCCCTGAGGAAGAAATCGTCGGAGCCGCATAAGCCTCCAACTCAATTTCATCCTACCGTTTCACGGCGCTGCGAATTTGTGACACGCGGTACTGGCCCACCGCCCAATCCTCCTGCGCAAGGCCCATGGCCCGCGCCTCGGCAAACACTTGCGCCAACGAATCCGCCAAGCTCAGTCGGGTGTCGCGGCTGGCAGCAGCCTCGCGCAGCAATCGCAAATCTTTCTCGCCCAGTTCAATGGTCGCGCCGGGCCGCTCAGGCGGATGCAGGATCACCTTGCTGTACGCCGCGTAAAACGGTGACTGGAAGAGCGCGCTGTTGACGGCCTCAAAGAACGTCGCGGGATCGATGCCCTGCTTCTCCGCATACACAAACGACTCGCTCAGCGCCTGAATCATAACGCTGATCAGAAAGTTGCCGCCGAGCTTCACGGCGTGCGCCTGCCGCGGCTCCGTGCCCACCACGGAGATGCCGCGCGAAAGCGGCTCGAGCAGCGGCCTGGCTTTGGCGACTGCTTTCTCCGCGCCCGCCACCACGATCCACAGGCGGCCTTCTTCAGCCACATTCGGCCGGCCAAACACCGGCGCGGCCACGAACTCATGCCCGCGCTTGGCGTGCTCGGCCGTCAACCGCTCGCTCAGCCCCACACTGATCGTGCTCGAAGAGATGTGCAGCGCGCCGGGGCTCATCGCGTCCATCAAGCCATTCGCGCCGAAAATCACTTCCTCGTTTGCCGCATCGTCAAAGAGCATGGTAAATACGGCATCGGCGCCAAGTTCGGCCTCCGCCGGAGTGCCAGCGGCAATCGCACCCTCGCGCAGCAGTGGCTCCGTCTTCCCTTCGCTGCGGTTCCACACCCGCAATTCGTGACCGGCGGCGAGCAAGTGCTTCGCCATCGGCATTCCCATCTTGCCCAGCCCAAGAAACCCAATCTTCATGAGCCGATTGTAGAAGACTGGGAGCAGGAAACAGGAAGTAGAGAACAAGAAAAGCCGCGCCTCAGTCGCCATCTCTGCCCTGGCATCCTTGTATCTCCAGATCGGTCATCCTGAGCGAGACCGGTCATCCTGAGCGAGACCGTTCATCCTGAGCGAGATCGGTCATCCTGAGCGAGATCGGTCATCCTGAGCGAGACCGGTCATCCTGAGCGAGTCGCTTAAGCGACGAGTCGAAGGACCTGCATTTGTCTTTACGATTCTCAACCCAGCACGAAAAAGCGGGTGCCCCACCTTCGGCGATTCACGCCCTTTGCGAATCGGCTAAGGTGGGATAGCACAACCCTCAACCCAGCACGAAAAAATGGGTGCCCACCTTCGGCGATTTGCGCCCCTTGCAAATTGGCTAACGTGGGATAGCACGACCCTCAACCCACGACCCTCGCAGATCCACGTGCTCCGGGGCGGGTGACCCTGGTCTCATACCGAACATTATCAAGTTGAGGGTGCCCGTCCTGAGCGAAGTCGAAGGATCCCTAGCTTTTGGGGACCTGGGAAGGGGAATCGAGCTGCCTGTCGCGCATCCACTCCGGCAGTTTCCAGCCCCTGTCGCAGGCCGTCCATTCCGATTCGATCTCCACAGTTCCGCGCATACCCGTTTGATAGTGGAGAAAGCTCGACCAAAGCCACTCCTCGGGCTTGGTAACGAGGCCGCGCTTGACCGGCTTCCACCCCAGCGCACAAAGTTCGTGTGCCGGGGACCCCGGGTTGCGATGGATGTAGCGCAGCTTCTCCACAAACTTCTCGTGCGCCGAGACGTTGAAATCGTAGTAATGCGCCTGCCAAAAGGGCCGTTCCCTGCCTCGCATTGAAACCGACAGCTTGAGGGCCTGAATCACTTTCGATAAGAGAGCGCGCTTGGGTTCCCCCCACGGACAACTTTGACCAGCAAATGCACGTGCTCCGGCATGACC
>JBEKPD010000088.1:0-25275 GCA_049521075.1 Occallatibacter sp. | reverse complement strand
CAAACCTTGGAAATCGATGAAACCGATTCCCACATTCCCACCCCCACGACGATGACGAGGATCAATTAAATATCCTCAAAAACCGGCCGGTTAAGAGATACGCATTCTGAGGGCAAGGTCACCATGCAGGCACTACGGCTCCAAGGAGGCGCTGGAAAGCGCCGTCCGGCAGGGCGATCTCCTGGCGGCCCGAAAGAATCCCGATGTAGATGTCAGTCCTTTGTCGCCGGGTTCAGTGACCGTGGAGTCGTACCTGAACCAGCTCATCAAGGACAAGAGAGACGTCGAAAACAAGTTGGAAATGGCCGTGACAGTTAATCGAGATTGCAGCGAGTTTCTCTTTTGCATGGAGGGGAGCAAAACCTGGACTGGCTTGAAGAACTTGGCGTCGCTCGGAGACCATCGCTTGAAGTGCAGCGAAGAACAACTGATCGAAGCGCTCACGGGAAGATCGCATCCCATGCACAGACAGATGCTCGTGCTCGAACTGGAGCGGCTGCGGTTACTCGATGAGCAAATCGCAAAGCTGAACAGTCTGATCGCATCGGCTATGAAGCCGCACAAGGATACGGTGATCCGGCCGGCGGAAGTGCCCGGTCTGGGCATTGATTCGGCGCAGCAGATCATCGTCGAAGTAGGAGTGACGGCAAGCGCGTTTTCTTCCACGGCCGAGTTCACTTCCTGGGCAGGAACCTGTCCCGGCAAGGAAGCAAGCGGCTAAGAGAACTCCAGTAGCCGTTCGGCAAAGGGCAACAAATACTTGCGCCCTGTGCTGAACCAGGCGGCTTATGCTACAGGGAATCCGCTACATCGAAGAAGGCATCGGCTCCAAACAGAAGCTTCTCCTCCATCGAGCCAAATCTCTAGCCAAACAACTGCGCAAGTTCGGTTACAACGTCCAAATCACTCCTGCGGCCAGTGCTCCCGCATAAAACGCGCGGTTCCAGTTCTGGTGGAGGTGATTTTCGACGGAGTAGGCAAGTGTTTACAAGTGTGTTCACCGCGCGTGCGCGAACAACCGGCTCTTGAACAAGTGACTGGGCTGACTGGACGAGCGCACGCTGGAAAAACCCCGGTCCACTACCCGCAAATGGAATACTGGAGCAGGGAAGTTGGTCTGCATGAAAGCTCATGCGGGATCGTTAGAACGTGAGTGTGTTTGTGGCGCCTGCGAGGGTGTACTGCTTGCCGATGTTCGCGGCAAGCGCAGGCGAAGCTGCGCTGACGCTACCCGTTTGATTGCCCGTGGTGAAATCGTGGGCTCCCTCCAACGTGATGTTCTGCGGCGGATCGGTTGCCCCGAGGAAGAAAAGAGTCGTCGTGACCGAAGCGGTGTTTTGACCGTTCTGGTCGGTGCCCTTGAAGGTGACTCGCTTGATACTTGCGAAGTTGGCGACGTGCGCTTCCTTTTCAAGGACCTGGCCGCCCTCAAACTGCCACCGTCCGGCTGTATCGTTCACATTCGTCAGCGCCAATTGCGTGAGTTGTAAAACCATGGAGCCTCCTCATTGCTTTTTGTCTGCGCCGTTTCATCCTGACCTAACTTGGACGCGCACTCATATAGTGACCCAAAGAATACAATCGTTTCATCTCGCTCACGAAGTTCTACGACCAGAATGACAACGAGGTGAGTTACATAAGGCCAAGGGCCGGTTGCCTGACCGAAGATGTGGGAATTGGCGAGAGTCGCCTTCATCGTTCATAACCTTGGTGGGGATTGAATACAGTCAAGTCTGCCAACCGATCCACATTTCCAAAACCGACGAAGTTTGAAACGTGCATTGGCGATTAATGAGATGGTCTGCCGATTGATCACCGTAGTGAGCTTGGTAGATCTTGTTGGCAGGTTTGAGGAGGACCATCGGCATGCAAATCCATTCTGTTAGTATCGGTCTGGGCAAGACGACCTTCCACTTGGTAGCGCTCGGAGAACGCGGCAAATGCTAGTGCGAAAGAAATTCACCCAGAAGCAGTTGGTCGCTTTTACGGCGAATCTGCAGACATCGCTGATTGGCCTGGAGGCCTGTTCGGGAGCACATTTTCTGGGCCTCACATTGCGTCAGCAACGTCATGACGCTCCGCTGATCCCAGCTCAATTCGTGAAGCCCTTTGTGAAATCAAATAAGAATGACTTCATCGATGCTGAAGCGATTGCTGAAGCCGTCGAACGCAAAAACCTGCGCTTTGTGCCGATCAAGACCGACGAGCAGTTGGATCTGTAGGCGATTCACAGAGTTCGTGAGCGCTTAGTATCGCGACGAAGGGCGGTGATCAACCAACCGCGCGCCTTCTTGCTTGAACGAGGTGTCACTCTCCGCAAGGGTCCGGCCAACCTGCGTAAATAGATGCCGGAGATCCTCGAGAACGCCGATGAGAACTTGTAGGTCAGGATGCGCAATATTCTCGATTTCCTATGGCAGGATTGGAAAACGCTACGCGTTTTCTACTTTCCCACCCTACGACGACGGCGGACAAAGTTTAATTACCACGTCTGCATCGGGGAATAGCAAGGACGAATGAACAGTCAAAACGGCAGGCCTGAAACCTGACACGCTAAATGGTCTCAAACGACCGTGCGATTTACCAGGACAAGCACGCGCGGAACTTATCATGGCTCAGGAGATTTCTCCACCAAGAAGCGGGCTACATTTGCGTTAGTCAGTACCGATGTTTAACGGCATGGTCTTCCAGACGCCATGCGTGTATTGGAAGATGGTCGTTTCCTTCGTCAGCAATTCTCGTACCGGTTTCTCGGTTTCAACGTTCCGGTTCGCCCCAAAAGGTTTCATTGGATCAAACGCTGGCCCGATGCCCTCCACATAGGCGTTTCCGTCTTGCACCACGATCCCGTCAATCGCATCTGAGTGTTTGGCGGCAATGCGAAAGCCGACCGGAGCGCCGTAATCCTGCACGTAGATGCTGAACTTTTTGAGGCCGAGGACACCGAAGAGCAGTTCCTCAATATGCGCGGCGAGGTTGTCGAAGGTGTATTCGAATTTGCCCACATCGGGCGCGTCGCTATAGCCGAAGCCAGAGTAGTCAGGGGCGATGACGTGAAAGCTGCCTGACAGTCGCGGAATAAGATCGCGAAACATATGCGATGAGCTGGGAAAACCGTGCAGCAGCACGATGGTGGGCGACGTTTTCGAGCCAGCTTCGCGATAAAAAATACTGAGACCGCGAACAGTTGCGTGTTGATAGGTGGTCATGAATGTCTCCTCTCTCTGCTGTAGCCTCGCGGGCGTCGTGCAGCGATAAAAGTGAGATTATGTAACACCGACAAAATTGTAAATACAGGTGTTATACTTTGGTGTTATATTTTTAGAGAGGGACTATGCGCCGAGCAGCTCGAGAGCCAGGCGAATGGATCGATGGATTTCTTTTCGTTGCCAACCAGCCAATCCTTGATTTCCTGAACACGAGACCCGTGCTTGAGAACGGGCCCACCGAGCTTCTTCCAGATGTTCACGCGCTCGAAAGATGGTTGATAGCGTCGGGGATAGCTTCTTCGCCCAAGACCAAGGCCCTCGTGCGAAGTTGGCGGCGTTCCGCCCAGGCGGCGGCCTTCCTGAAGGATCTAATTCGCTTCAGAGAACGATTGAGAGAGGCTGTCTTTCGTATTGAAAGCGGCCATGCCCCGGCCGAGGACTTTATCAAAGAGCTCAATTCGCGGCTCGTAGAATATCCACTGCAAACGGCGCTCCGCAAAGAAGACGGAAGGATCGTGAGAGAAGTCCAGTTCGCGCCGCGCAAGCCTACAGACTTCTGGACGCCGATTATTGACTCAGCGGCAGATCTTCTTTCGGAGTCGAACACATCTCGTATCCGTAAATGCGAGTCCTGTGTCGTTCATTTCCTCGATATCAGCAAGAAGGGCTCACGACGCTGGTGCAGCATGAACATTTGCGGCAATAAACTGAAAGTTGCGGCTTATCAGCGCAGGAGGGAGCCGCTGGGAAGTCGTCGGGGCGTTCTATGAGACCAACAGCGAGTGGAGCGGTGTTGACCTGCCGGTTTCGAACACCTCGGCTAACCGCATTCCCGGTGCGCTGGTCTTTGTGGGCCAATTGAAGAAGAAGACCTTTGGAAACTCCGATTTCGCCGTAATTCTGCCTCGCGCCGGCTTTGCCTACAATCCCAACCCCCGAACGGTCTTCCGCGCGGGCTTCGACGTGAACTCCGAGGCCAACCTGCAGAGCGTATCGGTCAACAACCCGCAAGGGTCGAGGCCGATGACTTTCACTAACTACACCACTGCATCCAGATGGACATGGGCCGCAGAGTCATCGCACAAATCAACTACGTGGGCAATGTCGCGCGCCGCATTCGTCAGTCTGCGCTGATGCAGATGGACCAGCTTCCCATCGGCGCCGACGCCCCTGAATCATCAGGTGAGGGATACGGTGGAACAGGTCCTGCGCGCAGAGCCGACCGTGAGATTCTGGTCTTCGTGCCGGGCGCAGCGGAAATCCGTCCGGCCGCGCGGGCCTGCGAACCGATCGCACGCCAATTCAACCGAATCGTATTGCCGTTGCATGGCGATGCGCACCAAACGCGAGAAAACCGCGCCATTGTTTTCGATTCTGTCGTTTAGAGAACAACATGACATACACTGCTGATGATGAGATCTGTTTGCGTTCTCGTATTTCTATTGCTGCCCGGAGGCAGCTTTGTGTTTTCCCCAGCTCAAGCCCGCATCGCCAATCGGGATTCTTTCGTTGGTTCTACTCAGCTGATCGTGGTCGCCACATCAAATTGGGGCGCGGTCGAAGGGCAGTTGCAGCGATTTGAGCGCATCAACGTGCATGAGCCCTGGCATCCTTTCGGCGAGCCAATTCCGGTTGTTGTCGGCAAGAATGGCTTGGGGTGGGGCATCGGCCTCGCTGCGGCCGACGATCCCAATGTCCGCCTTGCATCCGATCCTGTTAAAGAAGAGGGTGACGGAAGGTCGCCGGCCGGCATCTTCGACCTAGGCCCTGCATTTGGATACAGTGCTCAGCCTCTGCCGGGGCAGAAGATTCCATATCTGACGCTAACCAAATCGACCGAATGCGTGGACGATGTCAACTCAAAGCACTATAACCGGATCGTGGATCGCTCCGCCGTGGCTCCCGATTGGAACAGTTCAGAGCACATGCGGGATACCGGCGTGTCATATCGATGGGGGATCGTTGTGGATCACAATAGAACGATTGCAAGACGCCATCAGGATCCGCCAGAGCCAGGAGGCGGCTCGTGCATCTTTCTCCATATTTGGCATAACCACAACGAAGGCACCGCCGGATGCACTGCTATGGCGCAAACGGATGTGGAGGCCCTGCTCCTCTGGCTCAATCCGGCGCGCAAGCCACTCCTGGTGCAACTTCCGAAGCCGGCGTATGAGCGGTTGAGCAATCGCTGGAAGTTGCCAAAGTTGAGCAATGCTCCGGCGCCCAATGTTCCGGAGCATTGACCAGCTGCGGTTTCTCTACCGTGCAATATCCTCGAATTTGACATTCAGGATTGGATACTCTTTCCAATCCTTATAGTCAAAGTGCCACCATTCGTCCGGGTTGACTTTGAATCCTTGTTTCTCCATGACCTTGCGCAGCAGGCCGCGGCGAGCGCGTTCGTCGGCCGTGCCGCCGGGAAAGTCTGCATAGGCACGCTCGGACATTTCGTCGTAGCCGCTGGGCATCGTTACTTCCGCTCCAGTTGTCAGACGGTATAACGACAGGTCCACAGCACATCCGCGATTGTGGTTGGAGCCCATTGCCGGATCGGCGACAAAGATTCTTTTATCGATGGGCGTGGCTTCCCAGAAGATTTTTGTGACATACCACGGGCGATATCCATCATGGATGATTAAACCGTACCCGTAAGCCTTCAGCTCTCGATTAGCGCGAAGCAAAGCTTCCACCGCTGGTCGCTGAAGGAAGGCACGCGCCTGGGTATAGGCGGGCGTCCCGAGGAAATTGTTGCTGGTAGCGTAACGGATGTCGAGCTTGATTGTGGGATCGAGCGTGGTGACTTCCACTAGATCGGATTTGAGAAAGTCTCCCTGCTCGCTTGGAGGCTGCTCCTGCAGCGCTTCCGCGCGCAGCTCCTCAATGGGACGAAGCGGCGTGATACGGAAGCTAACCTGCTGTGCGAAGCCGAGCGGCAACAAAGCAAGGAGGAGAACAGACGGAAGAATGAAGAGCTTTCGCGGGGAATTCATAGGCATTGTCTCAACTATAGCGCCGCGCGCAATGCAGAGATCGCGACAGCCTCACCCGCGCCCAAAACACGGGGTAGACCGGCGGAGGAAAATTCGCTGGGCGCATGCGGAGAAATCTTCATGCGTTGTCAGGATGGACGAGATTGTGAAGTCCTAATTCCCCGGTGCCCATGCCGCAACTACAGCCTTGGCGATTTTGGCCATAAGCACTTCGCCCTGGTTGTCGGCAGTCCAGCTGGTGTCGGCATTGTTGTTGGTGAATTCGGAGATGACGATGGTTCCCTGACGGGTGAATACCGCGCCCACATCGTTGCGAACATGGTCGAGAGAGCCGGATTTATTGGCAACGGCCGTGATCCCTTTCGGCGCGTCGGCGCCTTCCAGGTAACGGGGGATGCCGTCGCGATAGAACTGAACCTCGAGCATGTGGAGCGCGGCAGCACAGAGCGCCCGATCGTCAGGGATTCCGGCTGCGGAAGCTGCAACGGCGGCCGCAGGCCCCAGGTTACAGGTCGCGAAGCGCTCCATCAGCCCGGCCATCTCGCGCGCAGTTGTCTTGCCCAAGCCGAATACCTTCTGATCGGTAGGCATGGGGCCCTCGGCGGGTTGAGAAATCTTCTTGTACAGCCAGGTGTTCTTCATGCCGAGGGAGACGAGGCGGTCGTCCACGTTTTGGATCCCCACGTGATCCATCGACAGATTGGCTGCTGTATTGTCGCTTAGGGCGATCATCAGGGTCAGCGCATCTTTGAATGTAATGTCAGTCGGGGTATCGAGGAATAGCAGGACGCCCGCGCCCGAGACCTGATCTTCGCGACGGACGGCGATGCGGTCGTCGAAATGAACGCGGCCGGCGCGAATCTGATCGAGCGCCTCATAAAGAATTCCGAGTTTGATCACCGATGCCGTAGGGACGGGCCGGTCGGCATCGATGGCTACGGTCCTCCCGGTGGACAAATCATGCGCGTAAAAGGAGACATCGCCGTGAAAGTCCGCAATCATCGATCCAAGCGCTGCACTGAGAGCCGGGTCGTTCTGCGCCGATGCAGCCGGGCCCGCAAGAACAAGCGACAAAATCAGTAGCATGGGGCAGAACTGCAGCGTTCGGAACATGAATGCAATCTACCATACCGCTGCCGCTTCCCTTCCAACTTGTAATCGTAGATTTGTGAACGCCAATTTGGTCGGCAATCTGCAATTGGGGAACTTGAGGTCCAGCCCACGCGCGCGGATACGATCGATACCCGTCCAGCTTCCTTTCGTTCGTCACAAATCAGCTCGCTTCGCCCGGGCGCTCCGCCAATACAAGATCAGACCTATCAGGATCGATACAGATGTTCCCGCAACCAACTTTAGAACAAATCCAAGCTTATTTGAGGAATCGCCCGGCGGCACGAGCGAGGCAAAAATGCCGATCAGAACGACGATGAATCCAAGGCCACCGGCAATCCAGACGCCGAAAATTCCTCCTGGTACGAGAATGGCCTCGGGATTATCACTACGGTCTTTGCGGCGCGATAGCTTGATGACCGCCGCGAACATGTACAGGTATGGGATGAAGTAAAGAATGATGGCGGCGTCGACCAGAAGTTGATAGGTGCCATGCGCCGTCTCATTGATCTGGCTGACCAGCAGGAGAGCGCCGGAGATCGAGGCCTGCACGAGAATGGAGATATAAGGGGTCTTCCAGCGGGGATGAAGCTTGCCGAAGGCGGCAGGCAGATAGCGGTCGATCCCCACCACGAAGGGCACGCGCGCAAACCCCGCCACGTTGGTGCCCACCTGGCCTACATTGCCCACGCTGACCAGAATGGCCGCCAGTGCGCCGAGAGCGCCGATGCGCAACCCGACTGAGCCGACGGAGATAGCGTGAAACACACCGCTCTGCGGATCCAGATCGCCGGCGGGCACTAGCGAGAGAACGGCAAACGTTCCGCCGATGTACATGAGGGCAATCAGTGCTCCTGCGCCGAATACGGCTCGCGGCAACGTACGGCGCGGATCGCGAATCTCCCCGCTCATGGCGGAGACAAGTTCCAGTCCCGCAAATGCAAAAGTAATCTGCGACCAGAAGTTGACTGTATCCCAGTTCCATACTGGCAACATGTTGGAGAGGGTAAAATGCGTTACGGAACCGTGCCGCCACCAAACCACCGTGGCAACGCCCGCCAGCGTCAGCAGAGGGACGTACATTCCCACCCCGCCCGCGTTCTGGAGCCACTTACCAACGTTCAGTCCGACGAGGTTCAGCAGCACGGCAATCAGAAGCATGGCCAGAGAGACCGTGAGGAGAAACGGTCGGTTCTGGGCGAGCGCGGCGCCGCGCTCGCCCAGAATGTATGCACTCATGGAAGCGCTGGCGAGAAGCAGGCCCGGAAAATAGAAGACTATATTGACCCAATAGGTCCAGCCGGCGATGAATCCGTGAAAGGGTCCAAAGGCCTCTCTGGACCAGACGTACAAGCCGCCCTCTTCAGGAAATCGAGAGGAAAGCTCATTGATGACCAGCGCACTGGGCACAAAAAAGAAGACCGCGGCCAGCACCCATAAGCCGATCGACGAAGTACCGCTATGACCGGCGGTCGCGATCCACCGTATGCTGAGCACGGTGGCAACGTTGAACAACAACACATCCCAAAAGCCCATGGACTTGCGTAGTTGCGGTTCGGGATGGAGCGCGCTGGAGGCCGAAGGCGTCATCGAGTCCCCGGGAGTGCGTGAAGAGTTTCATCCTGCATTCGAAAATCATAAAAGACCAGATGCGTCGTATTCTCGAATTCATCGCGGCGGAGATGAGATATAAGGGATCTGCGCACCTTCAAGGACCGCTACGAACTCGCCGAACGGAACAAGCTGCAAGGATTCTGTTCTTGGATTCTCGGCGAAGAAGAGCCGGGAATCTGGACGTCTCTTCCGAAGCGGCATTGACAAAAAAGCGAGTCGAAAAATGAACTCCCGTACCGAACGCCTTCAAATCACTAATGGCGAAGCAAGCAGTTCGCGTTTGTTGCGCACCAGCCGATTGACGATCTTATAGCGATCTCCCCGGTAGACCGATTTTACGTGCTCGATTGGATTGCCGCTCTCAAGAAAAGAGAGCCGGGTAAACAGGAATACCGGACTTTTCGGGGCAATCTGCAGCAGCGGTCCCTCTTCCTCGCTAGCCTTGCCCACTTCGATGACTTCATTTGTCACCATCAGGTGGATTCCGTACCGCTCCGCCAGTTCCTGGTAGAGCGAGGTCTCCGGATCGAAGCTTTTGAGCAAGTCCGGGCAGAGATGCACCGGCAAGCAACTGCACTCGATCCCCATGGGCACGGAATCGGCATAGCGAACCCGGCGAAGACGGAAGATCTTCTCCTTGTGGCTCAGCCCCAATGCCTCCTTTATTTCCCTGTTCGGACTATGGATTCGGAACGAGAGCAGCTTGGAATGAGGTGTCGCGCCCCGGCCCCTTGTTTCCTCGCTGAAGGAAAGCACTTGGCGAAAGTCTCTCTCCAGCTTGATTCTGGAAACGAACGTTCCCGCCCCCTGCCTGCTGTAAATGACCCCAAGCTCGCACAGGGCCTTCATTGCCTGCCGGACGGTCATCTGACTCACTCCCATGCGGGCGGCGATTTTCTGAATCGATGGCAAGGGTTCACTCGGCTTAAAGGCTCCAGACTGGATCTGCTCCAATAGACATTGCTGAATCTGGTGGTAAAGGGGAATGCCGTTCCTGCGATAGAGCGGCTGTGGATTCTGCATTTCCTGTTGGTTCATCAGCATATCTGATACACCAGGGTTGGAGGCATAGTCAAGCAAAAGCGCGAGCATTTCATCAATTCAGTCTATGGAACGTCAAGTCATCTATACCACTAGACTTTTTCCGCACTTCCAGACCCACTGGGCGCCGGCAGCCAATGCGGCTGCGCCTGACGTTTTGGCGGAATTGCACTGCCCTGGGGGTAGCAATGGGGCCGGCCGGGAGACGCGGGAACGCCGCGCGGACCGTGCGCGCATGGGCACGAAGCACCGATTGCCGCCCAGCCGCAAACGTTGATGGGGCTCGTCCGCGCTCGAATTGAAAGCGCATTCAATCGGATTGCTGCGCCTCACAGGCCGAAGGCAATCCGCAAAAATCTTGCAGGTCGGTGATTTTTTAGGTTGACATCGCTAATTCCGCGCTATACTTTCTCATCCAGTCATCTAGATGACATGGGGATTCGGTCGAAATCCAATTTGAGGAGGCGTCAGCATGTCCTACAGATTTGCAAAATGCGCTCTTGCCTTGTTAGCCGCAATAGGGCTGGTGTTTACTACAAGCATCGCGTGCGCGCAAACCGTCACAGGTTCCATTCGTGGCACAGTTACCGACGCCTCCGGCGCAGTGGTGATCGACGCCAGGGTCACAGCCAAGAACGCCAACACCGGCGTCTCTCCCACCACCGTCACCGACAGCAGCGGCGCCTATAACCTGCAGTCGCTGCCCATCGGCACCTATGTCGTCTCCGCGGAAAAGTCAGGCTATAAAATCACCGCCGAACGCCCCTTCGCGCTGGAGATCGACCAGATCGCCAAGATCGACCTCAAACTCGAAGTCGGTGACGTCGCCACAACCATCGAAATCGCTCCAGAGGCCGGCGCCATCTTGCAAACGGAAGACGCGTCCCTCGGAACCACCGTCACCTCCAACACGCTCGAGAGCATGCCGCTCGGTGGCCAGAACTTCTCTGCCGCGACGGTGTTCGTCCCCGGCGCGGTGTTGCCGACCTACGGTTCGCTGGGCAGCTCGCAGGGTACGGAGCGTGACACATCCTTTGCCTCGTCGACGCAGCCGTCCTTCAACGGCAACCGTATGCAGACCAACAACTACATCTTCGACGGTACGGACATCAACGAACCGCTGCAGAACACCATCGCCTATAACCCCGCTCCGGAAGCAATCGGCGAGATGCGCGTCATCACCGGTAACGCTTCAGCCGAGTACGGCAACGTGAACGGCGGCGAGGTTCTTATGGTCACCAAGGCCGGAACCAACCAGTTCCACGGCAGCCTTTACACCTTCTACGAGAACCAGGATGGCACGGCGAACACCTGGGCCAACAAGTACAACGGTATTGCTAAGGGTGTCTTCCACCAGAACCAGTTCGGCGCCACCGTCGGCGGCCCCGTGTTTAAGAACAAACTGTTCTTCTTCGCGGATTACTTAGGCTTCCGCCAAACCTCGGCAGGAACCCAGGTAATCTCGGTGCCTACGGCTAGAATGGTCAAGGGCGATTTCTCTGAGTTTCTCGGCACGCCCGACGTCTACGGCCACGTGATTGGTACGGGCTCGAACGGCAAAGGTACTGCGGCGTACATCCAGTTCTACAACACCAGCAACGGCACCGCGGCAGCCACTCCCTATGTGAACGATCAGCTTCCTGTCATCAACCCTGTTGCCAAGTACGTCTTCGCTAACCCCCAATTCTATCCAGTGCAGAACCGCCCCAGCACCAACGTCAACTCGCCGGATACCAACGACTATGGCGGGTACAACAAGTCTGCCGTCGTGAATAACCAGGGCGACATTCGAGTCGACTATGTGGTCTCAGCGAAGGACAACCTCTCGGCTCGCTTCACCCACGGGGGTGCGTACGACAAGCCCATCGTATCCGTACTTGCGTTCGAATTTCCGGGGGGTGACGACTATCCATTCTGGAACGGCGTCCTCAACGAAGTACACACCTTCAGTTCGAACCTGCAGAACCAGTTCCGAGCCGGTTACTCGCGTATCTGGAATCTCGGCGGAATCCCGTCCGATAGCTTCGGCAATTTCCCGACGGGCAGCGATTCCAAGGTTGGCTATCCCTATGCCAGCCCCTACCCCGGTTTCACCGAGTCGAACATCTCCAGCGCCGAAAAGAACATAGGAACTTTGGGCATTGTGCAGGATACCATCGACAACATCTTCGACTATGGCGACACGGTGACCTGGCAGCACGGTAAGCACATCGTCACTGGCGGCGCTCAGATCCTGCGCTACCAGGAAAACTACTACTACGCCAGCAACAACGGCAACATGGGTCAATTTGCGTACAACGGCGAATTCAGCGCCGCGAACGGCTCCACGAGATACGGCTTCGCGGACTTCGTTCTCGATGCTTCCGAGCTCCAGGGCATTGCCGGCACGGCAGGACGCGATGGTCAACGCCAGTATCGGATGGCATTCTTTGGCGAAGATGAATGGAGAATCACTCCTAAGCTCACCGTGAATCTCGGCCTGCGCTACGGCTACGACCAGCCGTTCTACGAAGTCAACAACAAGGAAGTGAACGTTGACGTCAAGAACCCGCAGAACTGCCCCAACTGCCTGCTTGTTGCGGGTAAGAATGGCGCAAGCAACGCTCTGTACAACCCGTTCCACACACAGTTCATGCCTCGCGTTTCGTTTGCCTATCAGATGAACTCGCAGATGGTCATCCGTGGCGGCTACGGCATTACGGATGACTTCGAAGGCATGGGTGCGGCACAGCGTCTCACCCAGAACCCTCCCTTCATCCCTCAGTATCAGTACAGCAGCACTCCGCCTTCGGCGACGAGCGGCGGAACACCCATACATGTCAGCCAGGGCTTCACGGCCGGTGTTATTACGAACGGAGCTTCCACGAAATACGAAGCCTGGGATCCGAACATCAAACCCGAGCTGATTCAGCAGTACAACCTCACCATCGAGACACTCCTCACATCTCGCTTTACGTTCCAATATGGGTACGTCGGTAATGTCGCACAGCATCTCGTCATTCCTGAACCGATCAACCAGGAAACGACTCCGGGCAATACGGCGACTCAGCCGTTCGCTGCCCTTGTCGGCGTCGGCGGCCAGATCTACCTGACAACGGCTGAAGGCTACTCGAACTACAACGCCTTGCAGGTGCAACTGCGCCAGCGCCAGTTCCATGGCCTGGAGACCACCTTCAACTACACGTGGTCGAAGAACATGACCAACAACCCCGGCTACTTCGGCATCGGCGGCGTCGACGGTCCCGGCGTCTACCCGCAGAATATCTACAATCCGCACGCCGATTACGGCGTGTCCGGCTTCGATACCAGGAACGCAGCCAACTTCGTCGGCACGTATGCGATCCCGTTCGGACACGGTCGTGACTACGGCTCCCGCGTCAACCGTTTCGTCGATTGGGCCATTGGCGGCTGGGAGACGTCCTTGGATGCCGTTATGTATTCCGGCTTCCCGATAACCATCGGCAGCAGCAATGCCTCGGCCTCGAACAATGGGGGAGGGGCACGTGCCAATCAGTACCGCAAGCTGGTCGTTACGGGCCGCAGCGTGGCGAACTGGTTCGGTACAGATCCTTCAGCCACGCCGTGCACGGGCCCCAATGTCGTCGCCGGCGTGGTGCTGCCTTGCGCTTACGGTGCCGAGCTAGCCAACTCCTTTGGAACGGCGCACGTCGGCACCGAGCGGGCACCGGGATATCGAGTCGTCGATACTTCGTTGTTCAAACAGTTCCGCACCTTCAGGGAGCAGTTCGTTCAACTCCGCATCGATGCGTTCAACGTGGGCAACATTGCCTCCTACGCGGCACCGGGCTCGACGGCTTCAACGCCTTCCACCTTTGGCTTGATTACGTCGACCCTGTCTCCGGCTCGTCAGCTTCAATACTCATTGAAGTACGGGTTCTAAGCCACTCACCGAGGTCCGAGGGGCAGCTATCCCCCTCGGAAGCCCGCCGTGGCGCGCTACCTCCCGGCTCACCGTCGACGCAGCCCGCTCGAACCCGTTGGCTGTCGGGCAGGGGTTTGCTTCCATGCAAGACTGATTTTCCTAGCCGTGCCGACCAAGCAGGAATGCCGCGATGGGATTGAACACGCTGGATCTCGGAGTCATCGTTGCATACCTCGGAGGAGTAACACTCTTCGGCCTGCACTTCCGGCGCAAGCAACAAACGCTGAAGAACTACTTTCTCGCCGGCAATGTGATTCCCTGGTGGGCCATCTCGCTCTCCATTGTGGCCGCCGAGACCAGCACCCTTACCGTCATCAGCGTGCCGGGTATGGCATACGACAAGGACTTTCGGTTCCTGCAACTGGTATTCGGCTATTTGATTGGCCGCGTGGTGGTAAGTTTTGTTTTCATCCCTCAGTACTTTCGCGGCGAATTGGTTACCGCGTACCAGCTGATGGAGCGCCGCTTCGGTCAAAAACTGCGGGCTCTTACTGCGGGAATGTTTCTGGTGACGCGGGCGGCGGCCGAGGGCGTGCGCGTGTTTGCGGTGGCGATTGTGGTGCGGGTCGCGCTCGGCGCCGTGCTCACCGGGCTAAACGACTTTGAACGCGATTTTTGCGCCATCGGCATTGTTACTTTGCTCACCTTGCTCTACACATTTCAAGGCGGCATGGCGGCGGCAATCTGGACTGACGTTCTGCAACAGACGATCTACGTGGCCGGAACTTTAGTCGGTCTCTTCACCATTCTGCACCTGGTACCCGGCGGTTGGGAGACCGTGCGTACCATGGCCGGGCAGGCCGGCAAGTTTCGTGTCTTCGATTTTTCGTTCAATTTCACCACGACATACACATTGTGGTCGGGTGTGATCGGCGGCGCGTTTCTTACCACCGCCAGCCATGGTACCGATCAGTTAATCGTGCAGAGGCTGCTTTCGGCGCGCAGCGAGCGTCAATCGAAGATCGCTCTGCTCTTGAGCGGCGTAGCCATCCTCTTTCAGTTTTCGCTGTATCTCATGATCGGCGCCATGCTATTTGTGTTTTATCGCCTTTTTCCGCCGGCCGCCGCTTTCTCCCGGACCGATACAATCTTTCCCTCGTTTATCGTCTCCCACATGCCACACATCGTCAGCGGCCTGCTCATTTCGGCAATCCTCGCTGCCGCCATGTCTAACCTTAGCGCCGCGCTCAACTCGCTCTCCTCCACCACCATCGTCGACTTCTACATGCACATTTATCCCGCCTCGACTGAGAAGCGCCGCATGCAGCTTTCTCGAGTGGCGATGGTTGGCTGGGCTCTGCTGTTGTTTCTGTTGGCGCTGGTTGCTCGTCATGGCGGTAAGGTGCTTGAAGTGGGCCTGTCCATAGCATCGGTGGCTTACGGCGCGTTGCTGGGCGTTTTTCTTCTCGGCGTTCTAACGCGCACGGCATCGGAGCGCGGCGCCATGGCAGGCATGGTCTGTGGCTTCGTTCTCGATCTCTACCTCTGGCTATGTACGGGTGTGCCGTTCACCTGGTACGTGGTGCTGGGCAGCGGCGCCACGTTCATTGTCGGATATTGTGCAAGCTGGATGATGCCGCAAAACCAACACGACCTCGTCGTGCTCAGGAATTGAAATGCATTTGAATGAGTTGAGGACCGAACGCCGTAATCGCGCGACCGAGAATCTCGATACCATGAAGACTATCGAGCTGGTTCGAGCGATGAACCGCGAGGATGCCATTGTGCCGCGGGCTATCAAGAGTGCATTGCCGCAGATTGCTAAAGCGGTCGATGTGATTGCCGCTTGCTTCGCCAAAGGGGGACGGCTGATCTACGTTGGCACTGGAACCAGCGGGCGGATCGGTGCACTGGATGCATCGGAGTGTCCGCCGACTTTTGGCATCAGTCCGAAGATGGTCCAGTTTGTAATAGCAGGCGGCGAGGACGCCCTGGTAAAAGCAACGGAGGCCAGCGAAGATAACGCCGAATTGGGGCGCAGCGACATGGCCGCGATGAAACCCGACAAGCTGGACGTTGTCGCGGGAATCGCTGCCAGCGGGCGCACTCCGTACACCATAGGGGCGCTCGAACTCGCAGCCCGCAGGGGTGCGGCTACGATTGCCATTACCTGCAATCCGGGTTCGGTACTCGGCAGGGCGGCCAAGATCAGAATTGAAACTGAGGTGGGGCCGGAGGTATTGACTGGTTCGACAAGGCTCAAGGCAGGCACCGCGCAGAAGCTGATCTGCAACATGTTGACAACCGGCGCCATGGTCAAGCTGGGCTACGTCTACAGCAACCTGATGGTCAACGTGCATCTCACCAATGAAAAGTTAGTCGAACGCGGCATCTATATTCTGGAGTCCTTGGCGCACGTCCATCGCGATATTGCCCTGGAGACGCTGAAGAAAGCCAACATGAGCGTGCCTCTCGCACTAGTAATGCTAAAGGCCGACGTTAGCAAGAGCGCGGCTGTGAAGCGGCTGCGCAAGGCAAAGGGAAATGTTCGCAATGCGATTGAGGGTTGAAGCGATTGAAGATTGACATGAAAAATCCCGGGAAAGTATTCCGGTTTTGCAGCAGACCGTTCTGCATTTTGCCGGTACTTCTTGTTGTGTATGGTCAGAACCGGCTTGCCGCGCAATCGCCAAAACCCGTGCCTGCTCAGGCCGCTCCAAGGCAGCCCGGCTTTGACGCTATCGACTCGCTCATGCGGCAAGCCATTGCCAAAGGAAATATCCCCGGCGGTGTAGTGCTTATCGGACACAATGGCAAGGTGGTTTACCGAAAGGCATTTGGGATGCGCTCGCTAGAGCCGACGCGAGAGGCGATGACGCCAGACACAATCTTCGACCTGGCCTCGCTCACAAAATGCATCGCGACCGCCACTTCGGTAATGCAGCTCATTTCGGAAGGCAGGGTCAGGCTTAACGATCAGGTTGCCACTTACCTGCCCGAGTTTGCGCAGAACGGCAAAGAGGATATTACAGTTCGCGAGTTGTTGACTCACTTTTCCGGCCTGCCTCCCGATCTGGATTTGAAGTCTTCCTGGCAGGGCCGAAATTCCGCGTTCGCCATGGCCATGCAGGCAAAGCCAATCTATCCGCCGGGCACGCGTTTTCTCTACAGCGACATCAATTTTGAGACCCTCGGCTTTTTGGTTGAGAAGGTCACCGGAATGACGCTGAACGACTATGCGAACGCGAAGATTTTTGCGCCCCTGGGCATGAAGTCGACGCGCTTCCTGCCTCCCGCCGATTGGCTTTCGCGCATTGCCCCCACCCAATACGACGAACAGGGCAAAATGTTGCGCGGCGTGGTCCACGATCCCACGGCGCGACGGATGGGCGGCGTGGCTGGTCATGCGGGTCTCTTCTCCACCGCGGACGATCTCGCCATATTCGCGCAGGCCCTGCTGAGCGGCGACAAGCTTCTCAGCCGTCTCGATATAGAAAAGATGACCACGCCGCAGCAGCCTGCTACCGCCACCAGCTTGCGTGGGCTGGGCTGGGATATAGATTCCCCTTTATCGAGTAATCGCGGCGAGCTGCTGCCGGTGGGTTCTTTCGGGCATACCGGCTTTACGGGCACCTCGATGTGGATCGACCCAGTGACGGACACCTACATCATCATTCTCACCAATGCCGTGCATCCTAACGGTCACGGTTCGGCGATTTCGCTGCGCGCCAAGGTTGCCACCGCCGTTGTCAGTTCTCTTGACCTGACCGCGAGCGAGAGCGAAATGCTGCGCCTCGCCCGCATTACCGGATACAACGAATCGTTGATGGCGGAGCGGAGAATACGAGCGCGCAACGGCGAAGTAAATGCTGGGATCGACGTGCTCGAGGAAGATCAGTTTCGCGAACTTCATCCGGAGCCGAATCATCCTGTCCGGATAGGCTTGGTCACTAACCAGACCGCTGTCGATGCACGCGGCCGGCGCACAGCCGACGTGCTGGCACACGCTCCCGGCATACAACTGGCGGCAATTTTCAGCCCCGAGCATGGCGTCGCTGGTATCCTCGACACCACCGACATCGGCAACTCGCGGGATGAGGCCACCGGGGTTCCAATTTACAGCGTCTACGGCGACACGGACGCTAAACGGCGTCCGTCGCAGCAGCAACTTGCCGGCCTGGATGCGATTGTCTACGACATCCAGGACATCGGCGTCCGCTTCTACACATATGAAAGCACGCTCGGCTATTTTCTTGAAGCAGCTGCAAAATCAGGCAAGGATATTGTGGTGCTCGATCGTCCCAACCCAATCGGCGGCAGCTATCTGCAAGGGCCCGTAGCCGATGAGGGCCGCGAATCTTTTGTCAGCTATTGGAAAACTCCGGTGCGCCACGGCATGACCGTCGGAGAGCTTGCGCAGATGTTCAACAGCGAGCGTGCAATCGGCGCAAAGTTGACCGTAGTCAAGATGGAAGGCTGGATGCGCGGCGATTGGTACGACTCCACCGGCATGATGTGGATCGATCCCTCGCCGAATATGCGCAACCTTACCGAGGCCGTTCTTTATCCGGGCCTGGGCATGATCGAAGGCGCCAACATTTCTGTCGGCCGCGGAACTGGCACGCCCTTTGAGTTGCTCGGCGCGCCATGGATTGTTCCCACGGCTCTGGCCGAGTATCTCAATGCGCGAGAAATCGGTGGAGTGCGTTTTATCCCGCTCAGTTTCACGCCCAACGCATCCATCTATGCCGGCCAAAAGTGCGGCGGCGTGAGTATTGTTGTTACCGACCGCGATGACCTTGACGCGCCCGAGCTCGGCCTGGAGATCGCCTCGGCGCTGCATCGCCTTTATCCCGACGAGTTCAAACTGGCCGCACTCGATGGGCTCGTGCGCAACAAGGCCACGCTGGAAGCGCTGGATACAGGGGAAGACCCGCGCCGGATTGCCGAAGATTGGCAGGACGCGCTTGAAAGCTTCAAGACCGTGCGCTCGAAATATCTTCTCTACTGATGGCAGAGACTGATGCAGCGGACTTGCGCAGAGTTTTAAATCGATGAGGTGTAGAAGAGTGTTAATGAACGGGAGAAAATTGACGGTGCCGCCGTTGCTTGCGCTGATGCTGCTCGGCTCGGTTTGCTCGTTCGCGGCCCCGCCCGTCCATCTGGATCGCAAGGGAGAAAAGTGGGCTGCCACAACGCTACGCAAGATGACGCTCGAAGAGAAGATCGGGCAGATGATCATGGTTTGGGCGCGCGTTCGGTTCCTGAATGTAGATAGCCCTGAATTTCTTCAGATGCAGGATGAGATGCGCACTTATCACGTGGGAGGATTCGGCGTAACGATTGGCGGCGAGGGTGGGCTGCTGACGAAGAGCCAGCCCCTGGAAGCTGCTCTGCTGACCAATGAACTGCAAAAGGACTCGAAGTATCCGCTTCTGTTCGCCGCGGATTTTGAGCGCGGCCCCTCGATGCGTCTCTCCGGCGCCACCGACTTCCCCGCGGCCATGGCCTTTGGTGCAACTGGAGACAAGGAGCTCGCGCGCGAGTTCGGCCGCATCTCGGCCGAGGAATCGCGCGCCATCGGAGTTCAGTGGAACTGGTTTCCTGTGGCGGATGTCAATTCCAATCCTGCCAACCCCATCATCAATACACGTTCTTTCGGAGCAGATCCGGCGCTTGTGGGCGAGATGGTGGCCGCTTACATCGGCGGAGCGCGAAGCGCGGGATTGCTGACCACCGCCAAGCATTTTCCCGGCCACGGCGATACTGACACCGACTCTCATCTCGGCCTGGCGCGCACCACCGCCAGCCTTGATCGCCTTAATTCTCTGGAGCTGGTTCCCTTTCGCGCTGCGATCGCAGCGGGCGTTGACTCCGTGATGATCGGCCATATCTCGGTTCCGGCTATTGAGCCTGACACCAATCGTCCCGCCAGTATCTCTTCCCTGGTAATTACGGGTTTGTTGAAGAAGCAGCTCGGCTTCAAAGGATTGGTGGTTACTGACGCATTGGATATGGGCGCGCTTACGCGCGTGTTCTCCGGATCGGACGCCGAAATCTCCGCCGCCCAAGCCGTCGAGGCCATTCGTGCCGGGAACGACATGGTGATTATTCCCGGGGACCTCGGCGGCGCTTATAGCGGATTGCTCGACGCCGTGAAGCAAGGCAAGATTACGCAGAAACGCATCGACGAGAGCGTACTGAAGATTCTGCGCATGAAAGCCTCGGTAGGTCTGAACCAGAACCGGCTTGTAAATCTCTCCGCGGTAGCTCGCGAGGTGGCACGGCCCCAGAGCCTGGCCGTCGCGCAGCAGATCGCCGACCGCGCGGTTACGCTGGTGATCGATAACAACAAGCTGATTCCGCTGCGCGCCCCAGTCACTCCGGCTTCGCAATCTGCCGGCGCTCCGGCTTCGCAGCCGTCGGGCATTGTTGCAGTAATCTTTACCGATACGGCGCGCGGCAGCGAAGGCGGACGCGCATTCGCTGCCGAACTGCGCGAACGCGTTCCAGACGCAACTATTTTCTATGTGGATGGAACCAACTCAGGTTTCGTATCAAAGAATGTGCTGGCTGCGGTCAAAAGTGCCTCTAGAGTGATTGCGGTGGCGGAGACTGTCCCCAGCCCCAGACGAACCACGGAGGGCCGCGCAGGCGGATCGGCAGAGATGGAAATGGGCCCTTCCCAGCTACTGGCAAACATCGTAAATACTGCTGGAGCCAATACGGTGGTTGTGGCATTCGGCAATCCGTACATTGGTTCCGGGATAGCCGGGATTCAAACATATCTCTGCACTTTCTCCGACACACCGGTTTCAGCGTCGAGCCTGGCAGCCGCGCTCTTTGGCGAGATAGCCATTCACGGCCATCTGCCGGTAACTATTCCAGGAATGGCATCGCTTGGAACCGGTTTCGATCGCGCTTCCATTACGGCTCGATTGGGGCCTCCACGCAACTGAGTTATGCGATTGCGGATGGAGAGTATTTTGTAAGACCGCCGGTCAGCCCGACGGCGGCAGCAAGCAGATTCAGAGCGCTGAACCGCGAGCGTAGAATTCATCACGAGGTAGAACATGGCGATCCTCTCGAATGGTTTTTTTCGTAACCAATTTCTGTTGCTACTCAAGGGAAGCACGCGGAGATCCGGCAAGACTGCGCGCCGTTTTCTCTACGCGAGCCTTTTGCCATTGGTGCTTTCGATACCGAATCAGGCGCGAGCACAAGTGACCGTTCCCCATGCAGACTTCGTGGTGGCAAAGCCCGTCATCAATATGTATTCCAAGCCAACAACTGAGAGCGACGTTATCTCACAGGCTCTCTACGGGACAGGCGTGCTCTCGCTGGAAAAGCAGTCGCGTTGGTACGACATCCGCACCGCGGACGGATATAAGGGCTGGGTCTCGGCGGCTGATTTGAAACCCCTCGATGCGGGACCGTATGCTCCCGAGGGTAAGGCGGTTCGCATTACCGGGCTGGACGCCAATGTCTATCGCGATCCGGACGTAACTCGTCATGCTCCTGTGCTCGAATTGCCTTGGGAAGCACGTCTGGAATTGCTCTCAGGGAAAGCGGGCAATTCCGCGCGCTGGCTCCAGGTCCGCCTTGTCGATGGGCAGACGGCCTGGGTACAGCAAGGCGATGTCAGCGCGGAATCTTCACCTCTGACTATCGAAGAGACCCTTCAACTGGCGCGGGAATTCGTCGGCGTCACCTATACCTGGGGCGGCGTCTCCAGCCTTGGCTTCGACTGCTCTGGATTCACACAGATGCTGGTAAGGCAGCGCGGAATCATCATGCCCCGCGATGCGGACGTGCAAGCCGCGTGGAGCGGCGTGGCCGCCGTCGATCGCAAGGATCTGCAGCCCGGAGACTTGCTCTTTTTCGGCACCAGCGCCGCCAAAATCACGCACACGGGAATGTATCTTGGCAACGGCCAGTTCATTCATGACACAACGCACGGCCACCCCGGCGTTCAAATCAGCCGGCTTGACGACATGCCCTGGACCACGCTCCTGGTCGCGGCACGGAGAGTAAAGTGATCAACCCTAAAGCGATCGACCGCCGCCAGATGTTGAAGATTGCAGGCGCGGCAAGCGCCGGCAGCGTTCTTCCATTGCCGGTTTTAGCCGCACAGGCCCCTTCTTCGCCCGGGAAGAGCGAAGTTGAATGCAGCCTTAAGCGTCTGACGCTCCGTCACACCTGGACGACCACGATGTCTTCAAGTGAATATCGGGACACGGTGCAGTTCCAGTATCGGCGCGACGGCATCACCGGTTTCGGCGAAGGCGCGCCCATCATTCGTTATCAGGAATTTCCCGAGCAGGCCATGAAGGCCATTGACGCGATCAGCAGCCAAATCGCATCGGGTGATCCCTGGATGTACCGGAAATTCCTGGCCCAGGTGCGTAGCGCGCTCGGCGAGCATCAGCATGCCGCCATGGCCGCTGTCGATATCGCTGTCTTTGACTGGCTTGGCAAGAAGCTGGGATTGCCGCTCTATCAGTTTCTCGGACTCGATCCTGCTGCTGCGCCCATTACCGACTTTTCCATTGGCATCGATACGCCGGAGATCACTCGCCAGAAGACGCGAGAGGCAGCGGATTTTCCGGTGCTGAAAGTAAAGGTGGGCCTCAAAACAGACGAGGCGACCATCGAGGCCGTGCGTAGCGTTACGAACAAACCGATTCGCGTGGATGCCAATGAAGGATGGACAGATAAAGAGGAGGCCATCCGCAAGATAAACTGGCTGGAAACTCAAGGCATCGAGTATGTGGAGCAACCCATGCCCGCGCACATGATTGAAGAAACAAAGTACGTGCGCGGCAAAGTCCATCTGCCTATCTTCGCCGACGAGGCATGCACCGACGTCGCCATGATCCCGCGCCTGACCGAAGCCTATGACGGAATCAATGTGAAGCTTGATAAGTCAGGAGGTATTCTCGAAGCCCTGCGCTGGATCGAAGTGGCCCGCGCGGTGAACCTTAAGATCATGCTCGGCTGCATGGTTTCCAGCTCCTGCACGGTGACGGCTGCCGCTCACCTATCGCCATTAGTCGATTTCGCTGACCTCGATGGCAACCTGCTGGTGGCCAACGATCCCTGGCTTGGAGTCAAGGTAGAGAGGGGCAGACTCGTGTTGCCCACTGGCCCTGGGTTAGGCCTGACTGCGCAGCATAGCTAATGCCTTTTCGGCACGCTATCAAAGTAATGGTTGACGGGTGAGGCTGAATCGGCCGTCATACTACGGGCGCCTTCTCGACGACTGCCTTCGACAGATTTCTCGGCCGGTCCACGTCTACGCCGTGTTCGATAGCCATGAAATAAGAGAACAACTGCAGCGGAACTACCTCCAGGATGGGCAGCAGGTACTCTGACGCCGCCGGCACGCGAATACAATCGCTCGCCAGCCCGGCTATCTGCTCATCGTCCTGATTGGCGATGGCAATTACTTTGGCTCCCTGCGCCTTCATGTCGCCGAGCAGTTGCAGCGTCTTTTCGTAGCGCAGGATTGAAGCCTCGAGCGTGCGGTCTACCGTGGCCAGCACCACCAGCGGCACTCGGTCGCTGACCAGTGCATTGGGTCCGTGCTTGAGTTCGCCCGCCGGGTAACCCTCGGCGTGGACATAGGAGGCTTCCTTCAGCTTGAGCGCGCCCTCCCGCGCAATGGCATAGTGGATGCCGCGGCCCAGGTAGAGAAACGTGACCGCGGGTTTGTACTTCTTCGCCAGCTCGGCCGTCTGCTGCCGCCAGCCGTCAAGCGCGGCCTCGATCTTTCCCGGTACGGCCAGCAGCTCCTCAATGTGTCCGGCGATTCGGGCAGCATCCATGCGCCCCAGCCGCGCGCCTTCGTAAAGCGCCAGTAGATAGAGCACTGCTAATTGGCAGGTGAAGCTCTTGGTGGCCGGAATCGCTTTCTCCACACCTGCGGCCAGCGGCATGGAAACGTCGGCCAGATGGGCCATGGTGGATGCCGGGTGATTGGTGATGGCCAGGGTCTTCTGTCCGCGCCGGCGCGCTTCGCCCAGGGCAGCCAGAGTGTCGGATGTCTCGCCGGATTGAGAAAGCACGAGAACGCTGGGATGGCGAAGGTCGATGAAGTTTGGGCCGCCCCGGCAACTATATTCGCTGGCGTACTCCACATCCACGGCCAGCCCGCATAGGTCTTCGAGCAGGATCTCCGCGTAAAGGCCGCTGTGGCGGCTGGAGCCGCTAGCGGCAATCAGAATCTCGCCGGCCGGGTTGGGCCAGCCCGCCAGCATAACGGCGACCTCGGACTTGAGAGCTTTTCCGGACAGATAGAGGGCCAGCGTGCGGTCGAGCGCTGCAGGCTGCTCGTAGATCTCCCGTAGCATCTCATGACTGAATTTGTGCGGACCGCTGGGCATATTTCCTGTCTTGGCGCGAAGCCCTTGCGGGTCCAATTGGCCGTCAAATCTGATCGTAGCGCGTTCCATCAGTCACTTCTTGAACCATTCTCCGAGGATGGTTAGGAACTCCTTGGGAAAATGTCCTCAACCACTCCATGATAAGGCCGCGGAAAGGAAGAGGCGAGGCGACATGGCCGGGAATTCGCTCCTTGCTCACGAGCGGCGCGCTGCTAAGCTGTCCCGACAATGTGCACCTCCGTACTGCAAATCGGAAACCATGTCTCCCGCCCCACCGTGCGATACAGTGTGCCCGCAAATGAAACGGTTTCCGCGATCCGGCCGCGCGACGCGCCTCCTCCTCTCCGATCTGCCGGAGATTCCTGGCCTTTATCCGCACTTGCCGGAGACAACGAGTTGGCTGCAGCAGTCGAAGCGCTTCCGGCGCGCACTTTATGGCAATGACAGAGTGAACAGCAACCATTCCTGGGCGATGGCTACCTTTTTGGGTCACTCCGCGCCCGGAGTCAGCTTCGCATCCTATTGCCACACCTTTGACATTTTGCTACCCGAATTTCTCGGGAATTGCCATGGTTGGGAATCAATTGAGGCGAGACGCGAGCGCGTACGATTGTCGAGTTCTCGCGGGCGCAGCGGCGGGCTACCTCGGACTCGAAGCAGGCCATGCCACTCGCCTCGATTCGGCTTGGTAGCGTCCTGCACGGCAAGTAGCAGATCTACCCCTCAAACTCCTGCGCCGGAACTTACGCCAAGCAATACCTGTAAAGTTATTCGCAGACATGCACAGATTGGAACACGAAAATTTACGTGTAAGGTTGTTTGCCTTACTATGCCCGCACAGCGCAGGATCTAAGTGCAAAATCAGCAGCATTGGTTCGCAGCACTCCATCCGATTCGGCCAGACGTATGACAATCGCTGCCCTAGCCGCCTTTTCTCACACAGATCGCTTTGCCGACCAAGTTCAGGGCTGAGGCGTAGGAAAAGCCTTGATTCGGGCAGGAGCAGTGTTCGGGAGGGTTTCGGCACTTGCGCGGGAGGGCTT
>JBEKPD010000087.1:0-25538 GCA_049521075.1 Occallatibacter sp. | reverse complement strand
GCGAAGCAGGCAGACTACCTCGGCGTGCCGGTCGAAGGCCCCTACAAGGCGGAAAACTACCGGTACTAAATGCAGCCAACAGTGGACAGTTAACAGTGGACAGTGGTCAGCGGTCAGAGAAAGTTCTGGTCACTGATCACTGTCCACTGTCCCCTAACCCCTGACCACTGGGAACTAGTTGAGAAACGATAAGACTGGGTGCGGTATTCTGACACACTCCGATTACTCGTCCGTTCGGTACGCCCTCTGGGGCGCTGAGTTATTTCGTCATTTACTACCATGAACGATCCACTCTTCACGAAAGTCGATTGCCTGATGCTCAAGGTCGATGATCTGGACGCGGCCTTAAGGTTCTACTCAGAAGTTCTCGGTCATCCCGTTCTTTGGCGGAGGCCGGAAATGGTTGGGCTGGGGATGCCTGGAACAGACGCAGAGCTTGTCCTGCACACTACCCTTGGCCCTGAAGTGGACCTTTTGGTGGCCAATGTTGATAAGGCGCTCAAGCGCTTCAACGAAGCCGGGGGCGAGACCATTACCGGCCCCTTCGATATTCCGATTGGCCGCTGCGCCGTCGTTCGCGATCCATTTGGGAACGCCATCGTGATGCTTGACCAAACCAAAGGTCGCTTCGTCACGAACGCAGCCGGCGAAGTAATCCGGGTGGAGAAATCCTGATTCGGGGCATCTCGTCGCAAGCAGCGTTTGAGCTAAGTCGCTTTCTCGCAGGCAGCGTCATTAGCTGGCCTATTCGTGCGGCCCGACAACCTCATAATCTATGAACTTGCTGAAATGGGTACCTGTCTGCTGCGGTGTGGTTTGCTTGATCGCATAACAGGCATGCGTGGAGACGAGCGAGTTCAGGACGGAATGTTCAGCTATGTATCGTTGGAACAGCGTGTGCCTCAGGATCATGCATTGCGTGCAGTTCGCAAGTTGACCGATGCGGTGTTGCAGACGTTGAGGTCGCAGTTCGATGCGTTGTATGCCGACTCTGGCCGCCCGTCGATTGCGCCGGAGTACATTCTGCGTGCGCTTTTGTTGCAGATGTTTTACTCTGTGCGTTCGGAGCGGCTGCTGGTGGAGCAGATCGACTACAACCTGCTGTTTCGCTGGTTTGTGGGCCTTGGCATGGACGACGCGGTGTGGAACCATGCGGTGTTTTCCAAGAATCGTGACCGACTGCTAACTTCCGATGTGGCGCAGCAGTTCTTTGCCGAAGTGAACAAGCATGCTAAGCGGTTCATGCCCGACGAGCATTTCACTGTCGATGGCACGCTGATTCAGGCGTGGGCCTCGCAGAAGAGCTTTCGCTCCAAAGACGGTTCCGATGACGGCGACGGTACGAACTTTCATAGCCAGAAGCGATCGAACAAGACGCATGAATCGACCACCGACGCCGATGCGCGGCTGTACAAGAAGAGTTACGGCAAGAAATCGAAGTTGAGTTATCTGGGTCATGCGCTGGTAGAAAACCGCAACGGTTTGATCGCTGCGGCGATAGAGCTGTTTGAAGATGCGCTGTGGCAGGTGGCCCGCTGATCGCGATAGGGCCGCGATGAATGGGGCACAGACTTGTCTATTTTCGGATGGGGGCACAGACTTATCGATTTGCCTTATCTATTTGCGAGGCTCAGACGAGTGGGTGGATTGGTGAGTGGGGCACCGGCCGAAATTCGCCTTGAAATTAGGGCCACGCGCCAGCGACAGACAGCGGAATCAAGCGAGGTCTGTGAACATTCCTTTGGCAAAAGGCCTCGCAGCCAGTGCGCAGATCGCATTCCGGTGGGATGTGATGTGTATCACTGATTGCAGTTATCGCCGGTTCGATACTTGATTACCGTATTCAGGAGATCTGCCCGTGAATAGTTTCCGCGCCTGTATGTTCGGCTCCGCTCTGCTCCTTTTTCTCTTTTTGGCTGCTGCCACCCAACCTGCTATTGCTCAGCAGGCTCAAGCCACGCATATATTCCATCGGCTGATTCCGGCCGGGGATACTTGTGCCACCTGCCACAAGGCGATCTACGACCAATGGAAAGCCAGCCCGCATGCCACCAACGGTGTCGAATGCACTACGTGCCATGGCGAGACGACAGCAAAGGATTTTGCGGGCAAGCCGGGGTTAAGCACATGCGAGACCTGTCACACCGATCAGGTGGCACAACTGAAGTCTGATCCATTCATGGCAGGCAGGACGTGTGTGAACTGTCATCAAGCACACATCTTCGTGGAGCACAAGAAGGCGGCCCCTGCAGGCCAGTAATAACAACTTCCAGGCGTGGGATTCTCGAACTGCTGGCCGGCGCATCCGCGCTCACCGCCGTAGAAACGTGTGATCGCATGCCAAGGGAATTTGTCGTTACTCATGCTTCAGATCGAGCACCCACGTCTGCCCGACGAGGTCTTTGCCGAATGAGTGGTGTCGATTCTCTTCGAGCAGCGTGAAACCGGCTGCCTGATAGATCTTTCGAGCAGACACCAGGATGTCGTTAGTCCAGAGCGTCAGCTTGCTGTATCCGAGTTCGCGGGCCCGCTCAATGCATTTCCGCACCAGGCGTGAACCGATTCCAAGCCCTCGGGCGGATGGATCAACGTAAAGCAGCCGCAGCTTCGCGAGTTGCGCATCGTTGCTCTTCATCAAGAACACTGAGCCGACCACATCTCCATTAAGTTCAGCAACCCAAGCATCCTCACGCATTACATCGAAATGTGCGGCAAAGTCACCAAGGATCTGAGCTACAAGTCCCTCGTAGGTCCAATCCCAGCCGTATTCCTGCTCATACAGAACGGCTTGCCTGTGGGTGATCCATCCCAGATCGCCCGCCTTCAATGATCGGAGCTGTGTATCTTCTGGTGACGGCGCCTTTGTCAAAAGCAAGTTCTGGATGTCGTGCATGTCATTTGCGAGGCGCTTACGATTCTCAGTTGAGAGCGGGGCAACAAGAGCCTCAATTTGAGAGTCGGTACCATCGTTCAATTGTTTGAACGCCTTCTTGCCCCTCGCGGTTAACGACAAGAGTTTGTGCTTTCCATGCTCTGGACTGATGCGGCTTTTTACCAGTCCAGCATTCTGGAACCGTGCGACGATACGACTGATATGAGCCTTGTCCGTTCCCAGGCTGCGAATGATGTCGGCAGCCGTTGGCTCATGGGATTGCGCCAACTCATAGAGGACTCTTGCCTCAGCTAACGTGAATTCGCTCCGGGGCAGGTGCTCGGTTAGAAGTCCAATCTCCCGTGTGTAAAAGCGATTGAAGCTCCTGACCCGTTCAACGAGAGACGTTTGCATCCCCACCCCCCTGTGTTGTCATATACAACATAACATCTGCCGAGGTATTTCACAACTGTGCCAGGTATGTGCGGGCCGGGAGGCCAGCGCTATAAAAACGCCGATCTTCGCCTTTTGTTCACCTAACATAGCTTGGGGCATCTGTCTAGTGGGGGAATCTTAGCAGTAAACCCAATATATTGTGGCACCATCTATTTCTTTATCTATTAGTGGATTTTTGAGGAAAAAGCCCAGTTTTCCTACACTTTCCACCGTTTTTTCGCTTGGCGGAGAGAGAGAACGGGGTTACTATCATCAGGAGTTGGCAATTTTTGGAGTTAATTGGAAATCTTTGGAAACCAATCAACTCAATGCCACAGCAAGTGTACCCCCGTTGGAGCCCTTTTAAACGGGTTCCGGAAGCAAAAGGGGCCGGGGAACCTGAAGAAGCAAGAGACTAGGGTTTCCCCGAGGCAGTTGAGGTAGAGAAAGATGTTTCGCGGCAATCATCCAGCGAAGGTCGAGGAGAGCGGGCGGCTTAAACTGCCGGTTCCCTTTAAGCAGTTGCTGGACGCCGCAAACGTGACGGACCTCTACGTAACGAGCGAAGACGGCGAGCGCGCCCAGATTTGGCCGCTGCCGGAGTGGGAAAAGATTGAGGCGCAACTGGCAAAACACAGCGCCATGAACGATGCGGTAACGAAGTACCTGGATATGACCAGCTACTACGGCCAGCAAGTGAAGATGGACGCGCAGGGGCGGATTATGCTGCCGCAGATTTTGCGGTCCACGGCGAAGCTCGAGGGCGATCTTGCGGTAATGGGCAAGATCACGCACCTTGAGGTGCTTAACAAGACGCTCTTTGAGCAGCATCTGCCTGCCAAGACTCTCACGGCGGACGATCGCAAGTCAGTCGGCGGGATTCTGGCCAGGGAGAGTGGAGCATAAGCCCCTCAGGGGGGCGCGCATGACGGATTCGAAAGCACGCCATGTGCCGGTTCTTTTTCAAGATGCGTTGGATTTCCTCCGCGTGAGCCCAGATGGGACTTACGTGGACTGCACGCTGGGGTTGGCGGGACATGCCGAAGGGATTTTGCGGCGGCTCGGACCTCAAGGACGGCTGATCGGATTCGATCGCGATCCCGAGATGCTGGAACTGGCGAAGGAGCGGCTGATGAAGGCCGTGGAAGAAATGGGCAGCCAGGCGCCGCAGGTCACGTTCGTCGGCGAGGCTTTCAGCCGGATCGGTGAGCACTTTGGGTCGGCATCGGTGGATGGTTTGCTGGCAGACTTCGGAGTAAGCAGCTTGCACTTCGACGAAGCGCGCAGAGGATTTAGTTTTCAGGCGGACGGGCCGTTGGACATGAGATTAGATACTCGGTCCGGGCCGACCGCCGAACAAGTGGTGAATGAGATGGATGAGCGCGAGCTTGCGAATCTCATTTACGAATACGGTGAGGAAAGGAGGTCGCGGACAGTCGCCAGAGCAATTGTGCGGGGCCGTCCGATCGCTACTACGGAGCAACTTGCCCGGATCGTAGCATCGGTGGTCCCGCGCATGAAACACATTCACGGAGCGACTCGCACATTTCAGGCACTTCGCATCTACGTCAATCAGGAGTTGGAAGAAATCCGAGCATTATTCGAGGCCGCACCAAAGTTGCTTAAGCCCTCAGCACGGCTCGTGGTCATTTGTTTTCATAGTTTGGAAGATCGCATCGCGAAAGACAGCATCCGGGAAGGCGCGCAGAAGGGAATCTGGGAGGTTTTGACCAGAAAGCCCGTAACTGCCGGCGAAGAAGAAATGGATCGTAACCCGCGTTCGCGCAGCGCCAAGCTGAGAGCGGCGGAAAGACAGTAGGGAGAACTTATATGGCGGCAATTGCAACAACCTATTTCGAATCCGGCCGCGGCTGGGGAGCGCGCATCGCCGAGCGTAATGCCGAGCTGATGGCGCAGCAGGCGCAGCGCCGCCGCCGTGTGCGCACGCCGGAGTATTTCGTCGCCCGGCACTTCGACAATTCGCGCCTGGTGAAGGCCTCCGATCCGGTACGCATGCGCGAGATGCGCGTTTTTTCGGCCGCCGTCGTCGTATTGTTTTCGCTCATCATGATTTACGGCTTGCAGCACTTCTCCGCCATCGAGAGCAGCTATCGCGTGGAGAGCGAGAAGCAAACGCTCGAACAGTTGCGCGAGGAAAACCGCCAGCTTCAGCTGAGCGAGGCCGAGCTCACGCAGCCGGGACGCATCGACCAGATGGCACACCAGCTTGGTCTTGCCGCGCCGCAGCCGGGCCAGGTGGTGTATCCCAACGCTCGTCCCGATTCAGGCGCTCCAGCGCTGGCCCAGGTGGCTCCTCCCAAAAGTGCTTCTAGCTTTTAGGCCTCTGACTTCATGAGTTCTCACTCGGGCATCTCGGTTTCCCGGGTCTCAAAATCGAGACCTGGGGCACCCCAGGATCGTGCGAGATCAAGCAGTCAGCGATCCAGGAGCTGAAATGCCCGCACCCGTTCAACCTATCCGCGGCCGCACTCAAACCACCAAGGCAGTGCCTCTCAAGCGGTCGCGCTTCTGGATCATCTGCCTATTCTTTTTCCTGTGGGCCTGCGCCATTGCGGGCCGCCTCTTTTGGCTGCAGATCGTCGAGCACCGCGAGTACGTAGAGCGCGCCGCCAAGCAGCAGCAGCGCACCTTTGAAGTAGCTCCGCGCCGCGGTATTCTTTACGATCGGAACCTCCGCGAGCTGGCGATGACCGTGCTGGCCGACTCCATCTACGCCGATCCCAGCGAGATTGCCGACAAACGCGCCGCCGCGCACACTCTCGCCGCACTGGTGCACACCGATCCGGAAGACCAGCAAACCACCGAAGACCAGATCGCCGCGCGCCTGAACGCCGGGCACAACTTTGCCTGGATCGCGCGCCGCGTTAAGCCGCAAGTAGGAACCCAAGTGAAAGCCCTCAACATGAAGGGCATCTATTTCCAGAAGGAGTTCCAGCGTTTCTATCCCGACAACCTGATTGCCGCGCAGGTGCTGGGCTACGTGGGCGTCGACGACAACGGACTGGGTGGCCTGGAAGAAAAATTCGACGGCGCGCTGCATGGCTCTCCGGGCCTGATGTACACCGCCATGGACGCGCGCCGCAAAGTGCTCGGCTCGACCGAGCGCGAACCCGAATCCGGCCGCAACCTGGTTCTTACAATCGACGAAAACATCCAGTTCATGGCCGAGCGCGCCCTCGACCGCGCCATGCAGAAGACGCAGGCGCTCAGCGGCACGGTCGTGGTCGAGGACTTGCACACGGGCCAGATTCTCGCACTCGCCATCCGGCCCACCTTCAATCCCAACCAGTTCCGCCACACTACACCCGGCCTGCTGCGCGATCATGCGGTGAGCGACGTCTACGAGCCGGGCTCGACCTTCAAGCTTGTCACCTACTCCGCGGCGATGGATCAACATGTGGCCACGCCCGACGATCCGATCGATTGCCAGGGCGGAAAGATCACCATCTTTGGCCGCACCATTCACGATAACCAGGGCGAACACTTCGGCGTGATCCCTGTGCATAAGGCTTTGGAAGAATCGAGCGACGTCGCCGCCATCAAGCTCGCGATGAAGATGGGCCCCGACAAGTTCTATCAATATATTCACGACTTCGGCTTCGGCACGCGTTCCGGTGTCGAGCTGCCGGGTGAAACCCGCGGCCTGCTGCGTCCCGTCAGCCGATGGCAGCCTTCGTCCATCGGCTCCGTCGCCATCGGCCAGGAGATTGCCGTCACGCCGCTGCAACTGGTCGCGATGGTTTCGACCATCGCCAATGGCGGTGTGTATCTGTCGCCGCACGTGCTGATGCCCGAGCAATCGGGTTCCACGACTCCCAACCCAAAAACTGCCGCACCGCAGGTGGCTGCAACACCGGTCAAGCCAGGCGAAGACTTCCCCGACCCGCTTCCGTCCAACGCGCACCGCGTTATCTCTACGATGGCCGCGGCCGAAATGCGCAAGATGATGGAGGGAGTGGTGCTGTTCGGCACCGGCAGGGCCGCGCAGCTCAACGGCTACTCGTCCGGAGGAAAAACGGGAACGGCGCAAAAAATCGACCCCGCGACGCACACTTATTCGAAGACCATGCACATAGGCTCATTCGCGGGCTTTGCGCCGGTCAACAATCCGGTGATCGCCGTGGCCGTGATCCTCGACTCGCCTAAAGGCGCGTACTATGGCGCCGATGTTGCGGCGCCGGTGTTTGCCGATGTCGCGCAGCAGGTTCTTGAATATCTCGGCGTGCCGCACGACATCGATCTGCGTCCTGCTCCCAAGGAGACGAAAAAAGAGACGCCCGTGAAGGAAGACGACGACGCGGCTCCGAGCGAAGACATGCAGGCACTCTACGAAGCCGCCAACGATCTACCCAGCGACGATCCACAGCGGCCGGCCCCGAATGCGCCAGCTGCCGCAACCGCGCGCCCCGGGACCGCACCCAATCAGCCCGCCGGCACTCGAAATTCCAGCGCGCAGACCAGCAACGCCACTTCCCTGCCCGCGCAACAGCCTGGGCAGCAAACTCAGCCTGCATCACACCCGCCGGCCAACACGGTGGTTGTTGCCGATGCCGGCCAATTGCGCGTGCCATCGCTCCTCGGTCTTTCAGTTCGCCAGGTGATTGTGGCGGCCGCCAACGCCGGTCTTGAAGTGGAGATCACGGGCAGCGGCAGCGCGCGCGAACAGGTACCCGCTGCCGGCGCCATGGTCCCGCCCGGCACCAAAATCGTCGTCCGCTGCGCACGGTAGAAGATTCGTTAGGCAACAGCCGGGCTGCAACCAACTACAATCAACCCCAAGATGATTTGGAACGACCTCATCAGGGAAATCACTGCCGCCGGCTCCATAGGCAGCTCCACCGCGCCCATCGCTGGCATCGAATATGACTCGCGCCGCGTAAAGCCCGGCACCGTCTTTGTCGCTATGAAAGGCGGCTCAACCGACGGCAATCGCTACGTTGAGAAAGCGCTCGCCGTCGGCGCGCTCGGCATCATTACCGATTCTGCGCAGACCTTCGACCACCTCACCGTCTACCAGGCCGGTCTGCCCATCCTGCACGTCGAGCACGGCCGCCGCGCGCTTGCCGAGGCTTCGGCTGCGTTTTTCGGCCATCCCGAACGAGCACTTGCCGCTACCGGCATCACCGGGACGAACGGCAAAACCACGACTGCATTCCTTACCGAAGCATTACTCAATGCCGCAGCCCACGCGACGGTTCTCGTCGGGACCATTGAGTATCATGTGGCTGGCGAGGTGCGCCCCTCTATCCACACCACGCCCGAGTCACGAGATGTCTTCGAGCTGATGGCCGAGGGCGTGTCGCGAGGCGCCACCGAACTCGTTACCGAAGTTTCGAGTCACGCGCTCGACCAGGGCCGCATGATCGGCATCCCGTTCGACGTGGCCGTTTTCACCAATCTCACGCGCGACCACCTCGACTATCACCACACGATGGAGAATTATTTTGCCGCCAAGCGCCTGCTCTTTGACGGCACGATGTATCCGGCGCCGCGCGTCGCCGTCCTGAACGCGCACGACCCGCGATGCGAAGAACTGGCTGCGGCGGCCCGCAAGGCTGGCGCGGAGATCCGCATATATGGGATTGGCATGGGAGATTGGCGCGCTGCAAGTTACCGGCTCACGCCCTCCGGCGCGACCATCGAACTCGAAACTCCCGCCGGATCGGCCTGCCTCAGCTCGCGTCTCGCCGGCGAAGTGAACATCCTCAATTTGCTCGCGGCCTTTGCCGCCGCTCATGCGCGCGGCGTGGCGTTTTCGTATCTCGCCGCCGCGGTTCCCATGCTGCAGCCCGTTCCCGGCCGCTTCCAGCCGGTCGCCGCCGGCCAGCCTTTCACGGTGATTGTGGACTACGCGCACACTGACGATGCGCTGCGTAATCTCACCGCGCTGGCCCGCCAGATGACCGCAGCCACGGGCGCGCGCGTGATCACACTTTTTGGCTGCGGCGGCGACCGCGACCGCACGAAGCGCCCCAAGATGGGCCTGGCCGCCGGCGAAGGCAGCGATTTTGTCGTCGCCACCAGCGACAACCCGCGCTCCGAGGATCCCGCCGCTATTCTTTCCGAAGTCGTGCCAGGATTGCAATCAACCGGCATCCAATACATTGTAGAAGTGGACCGCACGGCGGCTATTCGCCTTGCGCTTGAGGCTGCGCAACCCGGCGACGTGGTCCTGCTGGCAGGCAAGGGTCACGAGAAAGAGCAAATCCTCGCCGACCGCACGGTTGCTTTCGATGACTCAGAAGTTGCACTTTCCATCCTGCGCGAATTGGGCTATGGTGGAGGGCAATGAACCTGACATTGGCTGAAGCCGCAATGGGCGCGGGAGCAGTGCTTGAAGCGCCGTCGAGCATCGAGAATGCGGGTGCGCTCGTCGCGTCCGGCTACTCCATCGACTCGCGCACCGTGGCGGCGGGCGAGCTCTTTTTTGCGGTGCGCGGCGACCACCTCGACGGCCATGATTTTGTTGCCGCCGCGTTCGAGCGGGGCGCTGTGGCCGCCGTAGTGTCGCGCGCCCGTGCCGCTTCCCTGCCCGACGCGGCGCTCGCTCACCCGCTCCTCATCGCAGAAGACCCGCTTATCGCCTTGCAGTCGCTGGCTGCGCAGGTCCGCCGCCAGTGGGGCCGGCTCGTTGTGGCCATTACCGGCTCGGCGGGAAAAACCACCACCAAGGAAGCTGTGGCCGCCGCGCTGGCCGCAAAGTTCAACGTGCTCAAGTCCCAGGGCAATCTGAACAATGGTTTCGGCCTGCCCTTGCAGCTCCTGCGCCTTTCGCCAGAGCACGACATCGCTGTCGTCGAGATGGGCATGAATCACTCGGGCGAGATTGCAGCGCTGACGCGCATCGCCGCGCCCGACTGGGGCGTGATCACGAATGTGGGCACAGCGCACATTGAGAACTTTAAAGAGGGCCAGGCCGGCATTGCGCGCGCCAAGTTTGAGTTGATTGCGGCGCTGCCCACAAACGGCGTCGCCTTCCTGAACTGCGACGATGCGTACGCCGCGCAGTTTGGCCGGGATTTTCAAGGACGCGTGGTTTATTTCGGCGGCGGACCGTGCGCCGATCCGCAGATTCTCTCCGTCGTTGAAGATCCCGGCGGCTTGCACATTGGCTATCGTGCGCGAGAACGCGGGGATTCCACAGATACCGGGGCCCCCAGCGAGCGGCCTTTTGCTCGCAGGGGTGGAGATGGGTCTTCGTCCGAAGGATGCAATCGCGAGGGCGAGTTCGTTTTGCACATGCTGGGCGCGCATAATGCTTCGAACGCTATTGCGGGGCTCGCCGTAGCGCTCGAAGCGGGCGTCGACCTTGAAGCCGCGGTGCATGCCGTCGCATCTCTCACGGCAGGCGATAAGCGCGGCCAGATCATTGAAATCGCCGGGGCGACGATTCTCAACGACAGCTACAACTCGAACCCTGAGGCATTGCGCTCCATGATTCACACGCTCGCTGCGCAGCCCGCCAAAGGCCGCCGCATCCTGGTTGCCGGCGAGATGCTGGAGATGGGCGAGCACGGCCCCGCGCTGCACATCGCCTGCGGGCGCGCCGCAGCCGAGGCAGGTCTCGATCTGGTAGTCGCCGTGCAGGGCAACGCCGAACATTTGGCCACTGCTGCCTGCGCCGGGGGCGTGCCCGCGGTGTTTCTCCGCGACGCCGAGACGGCGGGCCAGTGGCTCGCGCAAAACCTGCGCGCGGGCGATGTGGTGCTGGTGAAAGGCTCGCGCGGCGTTCACCTCGAGCGCGCCATCGAGGCCGCGCAACGCCACTTTGCCCCGTCTGAGGCCCAATGAACATTCGCAAATTCGCCAGTAGCTTCGCTCTGCTTTTCTCGCTCGCATTCGCTGTCCGCATCGCGGCGCAGATTCCGCCCGAGTGGACCACGCCCTTTCCGCCATTCCGCATCGCCGGCAACCTTTATTACGTCGGCAGCGAAGACCTGGCGTCCTATCTGATTGCGACTCCGGACGGATTGATCCTCATCAACTCCAACCACGAATCATCGCCGCCACTCATCAAGCGCAGCGTGGAACAACTCGGCTTCCGGTTCAGCGACATCAAGATCCTGCTCATCAGCCATGCGCACAGCGATCATGACGGCGGCAGCGCCGAAATCTTAAAGCTCAGCGGCGCAAAGTATGAGGTAATGGACGCCGACGTGCCGGTGGTGGAGTCGGGCGGCAAGAGCGACTTTGCGTACGGAGCGAGGAAAGAGATGCAGTATGCGCCGGCGCACGTCGATCGCGTGCTGCACGATGGCGACACTGTGCGGTTGGGCGGTACAGTGCTCACCGCGCACCTGACGGCCGGACACACGCGCGGCACCACTACCTGGACGATGGATGAGACGGAAAGCGGACGCGTGCTGCACGTGGTGATCGTGGGCAGTCCCAATGTGAATCCGGGATACAAGCTGGTGGGCAACACCGTCTATCCGCAGATCGCTGCAGATTACAGGCATCAATTTGACGTCTTGCGCGCGCTGCCCTGCGACATCTTTCTCGGTGCACACGGAAGTTATTTTGGGATGGCGGAAAAGTACGCGCGATGGAAGGCCGGCGACAAGGACGCGTTCATCGATCCTGCGGGATACAAAGCATACGTGGCGGATCGGGAGCAGGCGTTTCAGGCGGAGTTGCAGCGCCAATCCGCGGCGTCGAAATAGATTTGAGCATTCTCGGGAACTGTGCAGACCGGAATTTTGTAGGTATCCCACCCATTCCGCAGAAAAGCGCGGAATGGATGGGGCACCCAAGTCTACAGTAAATCCGAAAATGCCCTAAATTTCCAAATGCTGGGCCAAGACGACATTGGCCCGTGCCAGCGTGATTCCGTCGAGCAGGAAAACTTTACTGCGCGACAGATCGCCGGAAATCAACTTCACTGCGCTTTTGGGCAGGCCAAAGGTTTGTGCGAGAAACGCGATCAACGCTTCATTGGCGCGACCCTCAAGCGGCGGCGCTTGCACGGCAATTTTGAGTTGCGCCGTTGCGCCCTCGCCGTAGATGCCACCGATGGTCGTCTTCTTTGCGCCGGGCTGGGCGCGCACGGCGAGCGTGACTCCGCTGGCAACGGCACGCAGCATCAGACGCGCTCCGATGTTGGCACGGGGAGCGGCGTGCGCCTGCCGAACAGTGCCGTGCCGATGCGGATGCGCGTCGCGCCCTCTTGAATTGCCAGGTCGAAGTCGCCGCTCATGCCCATGGAAAGCACATCGAGCTTGAGATTGGGATGCGCCGCGGCCCAGCGATCGCGCCATTTGCGCAAACTACTGAAGCAGGCGCGCGTCACGTCATCCGCCGCACCCCAGGGGGCAATCGTCATCAGGCCACGCGCTTCGAGATTGACCAGGTCTGGCAAGCGCTCGAGCAGTTGCGCGGCTTCGTCCGACTCCGGATCGAGGCCCATCTTTGTCTCTTCAGCGCTAAGCTTGACTTCAATCAGCACCGGCAGCCGTTTGCCGAACCGGCCCGCAGCCTCGTCCAATCGCTCGGCAAGGCGCAGAGAATCGAGCGAATCGATACCGTCAAAAAGCTCTGCCGCGCGCGACGCTTTGTTCGATTGCAAATGTCCGATGAGATGGCATTTTATGCTTTTGCGCTTTGGACCGAGAGCAACAACCTTGGCCCCAAATTCCTGTACGCGATTTTCGCCAAAGAGCGTGAGCCCCAGCGCCACGGCCTCGGCAATCTCTTCGGCGGGGAAAGTCTTCGACACCGCCATCAGCTCGACCTCGCCGCGCGCGCGCCCCGCCGCGCGGCATGCCGCGGCGATCGCGTCTTCCAACTGTTCGAGATTTTCTTGAAGCGCCGTCACGTTGCCCTCAGCTTTCGCAACCCGGCAAAATCATCGCACAACTCGCTCCGAACTGTGCGAATCTAAGTGCACAATGTGGACCATTCTGCTTCTCATCTGCTCCAACATCTTCATGACCATCGCCTGGTACGGTCATTTGAAGTACGAGAGTCAACCTCTCTGGAAGGTCATCGTCGTCAGCTGGTCGATCGCCTTCTTTGAGTATTGCTTTCAGGTTCCAGCCAACCGCATCGGGTACGGCCGCTTCACGCCCATGCAGCTCAAAGTGATTCAGGAGATCATCACGCTGACGGTCTTCGGCGTATTCGCGACCTACTACTTCGGTTCACATCTGCGCTGGAATCATGCAGCCGCCGGTCTCTGCCTGGTCGCCGCCGCGTTTTTCATCTTTCACAAATTCTAACTGCCGATCGTAGCTCCGTTGCCGATGCGTGAGCGTGCGTCGCCGAGTCTTCCCGTAGCGCTCAGGTGTTCCGCCGCACGCGCCAATCCAAAACGCGGCATGTTGGCGTAGATTGCCTCATACTGGCCGGGCGCGACGGTGTAGGTTTCGTGCCAGATGCCTACGGAGCCGTCGCCGCCGATGCTCCGGTTGAACTCTGCCCATGCCGGCAAATGCTGTGCGTTGCGTGCGTGTGCGTAGGCGTGCAATTGCTCGAAGCTGCGCCAGTACTGCACCACGGCCACGCCGCGCCAGTAGAGGAAGTAATCGGCGTGCAAGAGGCCAAGCTCCGGCTGGCGCTTCAGCTCGGCGAGCATGCGCGGCATCGCGGCCGCGACACTCATCCAGCGGCGCAGCGCGAAGACGCGGTTGATCCTCATACCGATGAGAAAGACAACAAAGGGTTCACTCGATTGGGCGGTGTAGCGGCCGGGAAAGATTGCGGCCATCGGATTTCTCCTTAAGGCAGTTCGAGAAAGGATGTACCGAAATTTGTGGTCTCCCCCCATTCGCAAAGAACGCGAATGGATGGGGCACGGTGCACTTCTCTTATCCCAACACAGTAGGCCCTCGGTCTCTTGATCGTTTGGCAGTCTTGGTCCCTGTTTTAGTGAGCGTGCTCTTCCAAATACTTCTCGGCTTCGAGCGCGGCCATGCAGCCGGAGCCGGCTGCGGTAATCGCCTGACGGTAGCGGCGGTCCTGCACGTCGCCGCAGGCAAAGACGCCTGGAACGATGGCTCCGTTGCGCGTGGTAAACACGTTATTCGTGGTCTTGATGTAGCCCTCGTCGTCGAGATCGATCACTCCGTGCAGCATCTTCGTATTCGGCTCGTGGCCGATGCCCAGAAACATGCCGCTCACGTTGAGCACACTGCGCTCTCCGTTGCTCACGTCGCGCAGGCGCAGGCCCTTCACTTCCTTTTCCTCAACGCCTAGCACTTCTTCGATTACGGTGTTGGTGCGCAGCTCGATCTTGGGATGCGCCATGGCGCGCTCCAGCATGATCTTCGACGCGCGGAAGGCGTCGCGGCGATGCAGCAGCGTGACCTTCGATGCGAACCGGCTCAGGAACATCGCCTCTTCCATCGCGGAATCACCTCCGCCCACCACGGCGATCTCCTTGTCGCGGAAAAAAAAGCCGTCACACGTCGCGCAACTAGAAACGCCATGGCCGATCAAAGCCTGTTCGCTGGGCAGCCCCAGCCATCGCGCGCTCGCTCCCGAGGCAACGATCAACGTGCGCGTGTGTATCTCACCAGTCGACGTGTGCAGCCGCACGGGATGCGCATCTGTCTCCACGTGCGTTACCTGGGCGTGCTCGTAGGTCGCGCCAAAGCGTGCCGCCTGCTTCTTGATGTTCTCGATCAGCTCCGGCCCCTGAATGCCTTCGGGCCAGCCGGGAAAGTTTTCGACCAGAGTGGTGATGGAGAGCTGGCCTCCGGGCTCATGGCCCTCGAGAACCAGCGGTTTGAGCCCGGCGCGCGCGGTGTAGAGCGCTGCCGTCAATCCGGCGCAGCCGGAGCCGAGGATCACAGTATCGCGAATCTCAGTCATGAGTTATCCCGTGTCGATTGTAGCGGAAGGACCTCGCACCGGACAGACATTGGAGCCCTGCCCACGCCACCCCGCTTTGAATTCGATGAAACAGAGGAGGCATTCGACTCGTGCGCTGATCCGTACGCCAGACCGAGCGCATATTAAGCATTTTCTAATTTTTCGGCCGTCTTATGAGAGATTTTTTCGCCGCTCCCGACGCACTGTTTCAGATTCATACACTCGGGCTGAGCGGCCTCTTACAGATTCGCAGCACATTGAACAACAAGCACTACGCCGTTTTTCCCGAACGCTGCGGAACTGTTCGCGAATATTCCTTAATTAGAAATCTCCAAAACTCCTCGACGTTTTGTGGAGGTTTCTGTGCGGATCAGTATTACGTCCGGAGAGACTTGTGTCCATCTTTGCCGCACCGTCAGCACGCGCCACTTCGGCCGGTCGGCGCGTGTTCCCGCGTCTTTCGTTTCGGCTCGTCGGCTTTCTCTTTTTTCTCGCGCCTGCCATCGCGTTCGCGGGCGGGCCCAAGTACATTGCGGGAACCGCCTACTTCAACGCTGCCGTCCTCGGCCAGCCGGTGCACTGGGCCGGAGGCCAGGTGAACTACTACGTCGACCAGGGCTCGCTCTCGAACACCGTTACGAATGCGCAAGCCACGGCGATGGTGGACGCAGCCGCAGCCTTGTGGAGTGCGGTTCCCACGGCGGGGGTCACGCTCAGCGATGCGGGACCGTTGAACGAGGACGTGAACGGGGCCGATATTCAGGTCAACTCCTCCGGGCAGATTACGGCGCCCTCCGACATCGCACCCTCGGCCACGAACTATCCCATCGCGGTGATCTACGATGCCGACGGCTCGGTGATCAACGACCTCTTCGGTGCGGATACGAGCCAGCCGGACTCCTGCCAGAACAACGCCGTTTACGTGTGGCTCGACAACATCAACACCGACGCGACCGCGGCCCACGGCATCATTATTCTGAACGGCCTCTGCGCCACCAACGCCAACATGCTCGAGATGATGAGCTTCGAGCTGGAGCGCGCCTTCGGCCGCATCCTCGGGCTCGATGATTCGCAGGTGAATCCCCAGGCGCTCACGGGTGACGAAACCGCAGCCACGCTGGGCTGGCCGGTGATGCAGCCACTGAGCGGCGCATGCGGCTCGACCGGAGGCGCCTGCATCCCCAACCCCGCAGTCTTGCGCTACGATGACATCGCCGCGCTCAGTCGCCTCTATCCCATCACCGCCGCCAACCTTGCCAACTTTCCCGGCAAAGGGCTCACAGCGGCGAACACTATCTCGATTCGGGGCACGGTCAACTTCCGTACCGGTTACGGCATGCAAGGCGTGAACGTCGTCGCGCGCCCGCTCGATGTCAACGGCAATCCGCTCTACCAGTACACGGTCACTGCGGTCACCGGCGTGTTCTACAGCGGCAACCACGGCAATCCCGTTACCGGTTGGAACGACGCGAGCGGCTACCCACTCGCCAATTGGGGATCGAACGATCCCACCCTGCAAGGATTTTTCGATTTGAGCGGCATTCCGTTGCCACCCGGCATGACCACCGCCAACTACCAGGTCACTTTCGAGGCCCTCAATCCACTTTACATTCTCGAAAATTCCGTCGGCCCGTACAACCAGGGACAAGTCACGCCCTCGGGAACGCTCAACGCAATCTCGCTCCCGAATCTCTCCGCAGGCAGTGCGCAAACGCTCGCCGTCACCGCAGAGGATTCCGCCGTGGGCGGCTACTCCGACGCCATCGGAACCCAGGCCCAGCCACGCACCATGCCCGCCGGCGGCATGTGGTATGGGCGGTTGAGCCAGGTGGGCCAGAGCGACTGGTTCATCTTTTCCGTGCGCGGCAATCGCATCTTCACCGTGGTGACGCAGGCGCTCGATGAAACCGGCGCGCCCACCGAAACCAAGGCTTTGCCCTCCATCGGCGTGTGGGACGCATTCAAGCCCGTGGGCACGACACCGGTGGGCGCAGGGCCTGGCCTGAACGGCGACGCCACCGGCGAAACCTGGCTGCGCGTGGCCACAGCCAGCGACGACATTGTGCGCATCGGCGTCGCCGACCTGCGCGGCGACGGCCGGCCGGACTACGCTTACAGCGGTTGGGTGCTCTATGCCGACACGGTTGCGCCCACGCGTTTGCCCGCATCGGGCGGTCCCATCACCATTCAGGGCATGGGCTTTCGCCTGGCCGACACGGTCATGATCGGCGGGCAGGCGGCTACCGTCACCAGCATCTCGCCGAATCAAATCACCGCCATTGTGCCGTCGGCGATCAAGGGCGTCAGCGGTCCGGTCGACGTCGAGGTCGACGATGAACCCGCTTTTTACGCAGCCGCCGTCATTCCTGGCGGCGTCAGTTACGACTCCGGCTCCGGCGACGCGCTCACGATCGACACCGCGCCGGCGAACACAGTGCCCATCGGTGAGCCGATTCCCTTCTCCGTTACCGCGCTGGGCCCGGATCTCGCGCCCGCCGGCGGCGTCACCATAATTTACACCGTCACCAGCGGCACGGCTACGCTCGCCTGTGGCCTCGCGGTCTGTTCAGTCGTGGCAACGGGCGACGGGCGCGCCACGATGAACGCGACCGCAACCAACAACACCTGGTCCACCGTCACCGCCGCGCTCACCAACGGCTCTACTCTGCAGTCGCAGTTCGTTGGCGGAACGCCGCCCGTGCTTTCCTCACTGACGCCGCAGCTTTCGCTCGCGGCGGGGGCCACCTTCACGTGGACCGTGCAGGGATTGGTGCTGAACAACGGCGTTCCTCTGAGCGGGCAATCCGTGACTTGGCAAAATCCGACCTCCGGCATCGGAACCCCAAGTCCGGCGTCGGTCACTACCAACTCCTCCGGCATCGCCGCGCAAACGCTCACGGTGGGCCCGCTGGCCGAGGGCCAAACCGCCACCATCAATGCGTGCGTGAACGGCACCAGCCAATGCGTCACCTACACTGCATTCGGGGCGCGGCCCGAGTACGCCGCGCTTGAGGTCATCTCCGGCACCAACCAGAACCTTGCTGCCTCCGGCACGCCGAGCCAGATCGCGCTGCGCCTCATCGACATGGACGGCAACCCCATGGCTGGCGGGACAGTCTCCCTCTACCAGGCGCTCTACGCGTGGACGCCGCTCTGTTCGCCGCACGAAGTCTGCACGCAGGGTGCACTGCTGGCCACCCAAGCCTCCACGGCCACTTCTGCCGTCGACGGCTCGGTCGTCTTCATGCCCGCATCGCTGTCTGGAGTGGCCACCAACCTCATCGGTCTCGCCGCCTCGGGAAACACCTCGACAGTGAACGTCTCCATCGAGCAGCATCCGTAAACCACCCCAGCGGGCAAAAATCGCCCGGTGAGGACCCCGGCAAGGGAGCGAGGGAGCAAGCTGGAATACGCTTTGTCCTCCACGACGTTGCTTTACAAAATTCTTGCCCCCCTTGCTACACTTGATGTGTCAGCGCGCCTTCCCCATGAACACCGCCCTCCAAAGCAAACCGAACAAGGCGACCGGTCTATTCTCCGGGGCAGTGGACGATTTGCTGCACCCGCCGCCGGGGCAGATTCCCTTTCTCGACGGATTGCGAACCATCGCAGTCATGCTGGTCGTGAACGCGCATTGCAGCGGCCAGTTTGCTCTTCGATGGGGGCCGAACTGGTTTTCGCAATTGCCGGTTCGCACGGCTGGCTGGATCGGCGTCGACCTTTTCTTTGTGCTTAGCGGCTTTTTCATCGGAGGGCAGCTTTGGCGCGAAATCGACAGAACGAGCAAGGTCGATGTCGGGCGGTTCATTCTGCGTCGCGGGTTCCGCATCTGGCCGCTTTACTTTTTCATTTTCCTGTCTTTCGTGGCATTCTCGCTCCTCACCGGGCATTCTCTTGCCGGCAAAGAGTACGGTTGGTCCGACCTGGTTTTCCTTACCAACTATTCCAGCCACGGAATCGTGATGGGTTCCTGGTCGCTCTGTACCGAGGAGCAGTTCTATATTGTTGTTCCCTTGTGCCTCGCCTTGTTCGCGCCGCGCGTGGCGCACATCGCCTCGTACAGGCGCTGGTTGTGGATCGTTCTTGCCATATTCCCGGTAATTCGCGCGGCCGTTTGGGTGGCCAAGCTTGGCCATTTCTTTGTTCATAGCCCGCTGGTTTTCAGCTACATTTACTTCCCCTCGATTACGCATTGCGATGGGCTGATCACGGGGCTGATCATTTCAAACCTGGTCGCTGAAGCCAAGACTCGCGGCAACGTTTCCATCTTTCACAAGATTTCTCCGCTGTGGATTCTGGCCGCCGCACTCGTCCTGGGTGGCGGCATCTATGCCGTGCAGCGCGAAGTGTTCGACTTCTCCTCGCTTGCCATTGTCTTTGCCGCGGTGGCCTGGTACGGGATCCGCAAGAACAGCGGAATCTTCAATGCCAAGATCTTTTACTGGATTTCACGGCTTTCTTTCGGCATGTACCTTAATCACGAGTACTTCTGCCCGTGGATGGCCCAGTCGATCATGCCCCGATTCACCTTTCTTGCCCACACGCCAGCCCTCGCGAACATGGTTGACCTGTTGCTGCTCACTTCGCTGTCGATCGCAATTGCGCTCGTTACCTTCTGCCTTGTAGAACATCCATTTTTGCAGATGCGCAAAAGAGTCCTGGGGCATTGAGGCACTGATCCTACAGACGGTTGCAATCGCTCCACCGCGTAGCAATCGCGGTCGGGATGCAGATGGGAATGAGGAAGCCCGTGCCCCATCCTGTCGCCTTTTTGAGAGCGAAAGAATGGGGCACGGGGCAGAGCTTGGGTATGACTTGCTGGCTTGCTAGTTCGCCAGGTCGAAGCGATCCAGGTTCACCACCTTCGTCCACGCGGCGGCAAAGTCCTCAACAAACTTCGTCTCGGCATCCTTGCTGGCGTAGACTTCGGCGAGAGCTCGGAGCTGCGAATTGGAACCGAAGACGAGATCGACCACGGTGCCCGTCCACTTGAGCTCGCCGGTTTTGCGGTCGCGCCCTTCGAGCACTCCATCCGTCGCCGACTTCTGCCACTTCGTACCCATGTCGAGCAGGTTCGCGAAGAAGTCATTCGTCAGCGTTTCAGGCCGCTTGGTGAAGACACCATTCTTCGACCCGCCGAAGTTCGCGCCCAGCACGCGCAAGCCGCCAATGAGCACCGTCATCTCCGGCGCGGTGAGGGTGAGCAACTGCGCCTTGTCGAGCAGTAATTCGGCCTGGCATCCTTCGAGGTCCTTGCGCACGTAGTTGCGGAAGCCGTCGGCCTTGGGCTCGAGCGGCTCGAACGTGGCCGCATCGGTCTGCTCTTGCGAGGCGTCCATGCGGCCCGGCGCAAAACCGACCTTCACGTTGTGCCCAGCTTTCTTGGCCGCGGCTTCCACGGCTGCCGTACCGGCGAGCACAATCAGGTCGGCGAGAGAAATCTTCTTTCCGCCCTTTTGGGCCGCGTTGAATTCCTTCTGAATGGCTTCGAGCTTCGCCAGCACTGCTTTCAATTCCGCCGGCTGGTTCACCTCCCAGTCCTTCTGCGGAGCTAGGCGAATGCGCGCGCCGTTAGCGCCGCCGCGCTTGTCGCTGCCACGGAAGCTAGCCGCCGCCGCCCATGCGGTGGTGACGAGTTGGCCGATCGAAAGACCCGACGCGAGCACTTTGGCTATCAGCGCTTCGACGTCCTTCTGGTCGACTAGCTTGTGGTCGACGGCTGGAATCGGATCTTGCCAGATCAGCTCTTCTTTCGGCACCTGCGGTCCCAGATAGCGCGCCCGCGGGCCCATATCGCGATGCGTGAGTTTGAACCAGGCGCGCGCAAAGGCGTCGGCAAACTCGTCGGGGTGTTCCAGGAAGCGGCGCGAGATTTTTTCATACACCGAATCGAAGCGCAAGGAAAGATCGGTAGTAAGCATGGTGGGCGTGTGACTCTTTTTCGGATCAAAAGCATCCGGAATCAATCCCGCGCCGGCATCGCCCTTGGGCTTCCACTGGTGCGCGCCCGCCGGGCTCTTCATCAGCTCCCATTCAAATCCAAATAGATTCTCGAAAAAGTTATTACTCCACTTCGTCGGCGTCTTGGTCCACGTGACTTCGAGATCACTGCCGATGGCGTCTCCGCCCACGCCGCTATGGAAGCTACTCTTCCAGCCCAGTCCTTGCTCCTCGATTCCGGCGGCCTCGGGCTCCGCACCTACGTGGGTCGCCGGTCCTGCGCCGTGGGTTTTACCGAAGCTGTGGCCGCCGGCGATCAGCGCCACCGTTTCTTCGTCGTTCATGGCCATGCGCGCAAAGGTCTCGCGGATGTCGCGCGCTGCAGCTATGGGATCGGGATTGCCGTTGGGGCCTTCGGGGTTCACGTAGATCAGGCCCATCTGCACGGCGGCTAGCGGGTTGGAGAGTTCGCGATCGCCGCTGTAGCGCTTGTCGCCTAGCCACGTCGATTCCGGACCCCAGTCGGCGTCGAGCTCGGGCTCCCAGATGTCTTCGCGGCCGCCGCCGAAGCCGAAGGTCTTGAAGCCCATCGACTCGAGCGCGACATTTCCAGTCAAGATCAGCAGATCCGCCCAGGAGAGCTTGCGTCCGTACTTCTGCTTGATGGGCCAGATCAGGCGGCGTGCTTTGTCCAGATTTACGTTGTCGGGCCAGCTATTGAGCGGCGCAAAACGCTGCGCGCCGCGGCCCGCGCCGCCGCGCCCGTCCGCGATGCGGTAGGTGCCCGCCGCGTGCCATGCCATGCGAATGAACAGCCCTCCGTAGTGGCCAAAGTCCGCGGGCCACCACTCCTGGGAATCGGTCATCAGAGCGCGCAGATCCTTGATCACGGCATCGAGATCCAGGGTCTTGAACTCTTTGGCGTAGTCGAACGCCTCGCCCATGGGATTGGATAAAGAAGAATGCTGATGCAGGATGGCGAGGTTGAGCTGGTTGGGCCACCAGTCCGCATTACCTCTTGATCCTGCTGTAGTGTGCTGCAACATGCCGCCCGTAAACGGGCACTTCGCTTCGTTCGACATTTCGATCTCCCTGTGGCCGTATGCGAGCGGCCAACTTCTCCAGTATAGGAGCGCAACGGCACATCAATCGAGTCGGCCCGTTACTCTCTGTCGCTTGGTTCCTACGTCCCTGCCTTCTTGTTCCCTGTTTCTGAGAAGAAAGCTTCCACATCCACGATGTTCTGCGTGACGCGGTAGGGCGGCAGAGATTGCAGGAAGATCTGGCCGTAGCGCTGGGTGCGCACGCGCGGGTCGAGAAGGACCAGCAGGCCGCGGTCTTCGAGCGAGCGGATGAGGCGGCCGAAGCCCTGCTTGAGCGTCAAAACTGCTTCAGGCACCTGGTATTCGAAGAAGGGCTTCCCGCCGGCTTCCTCAATGGCCTTCATGCGCGCCTGCACTACGGGATCGGAGGGCACAGCGAAGGGCAGCCGGTCGATGATGACGCAACTCAGCGCCTCGCCCTGCACGTCAACACCCTGCCAGAAGCTGGCCGTGCCGAAGAGAACGGCGTTGGGCGTCACACGAAATTCCTCCAAAAGGGCTTTGCGCGGAGCCGTGCCGTGGAGCAGGACGGGGAAGTCGAGCACAGGCAGGAGGCGTTCGTAGAGAGCGCGCATTTGCGCGTAGCTGGTGAAGAGGCAGAAGGCGCGGCCTTGCGTGATGCGCAGGATGCGTTCGATGGTTTTGGCGGCGGCTTCGGAGAATTCCGCGGCGCGCGGGTCGGGCATCTGCGGCGGCAGGTAAAGCAGCGCCTGCTTTTCGTAACGGAAATGGGAGGGCACGACGAGCTCGCGCGCGGCCTGGCCGCCCTGGCCCAACGAACCGAGGCCGAGGCGGCGGCGCAGGTGCTCAAAGCCGCCCTGCACGGTGAGCGTGGCCGAGGTAAGCACCACCGTGGGCACCTGGTCCCAGACCAGCTCGTGCAGGATGGAGGAGACATCGATGGGCGTGGCCTGCATGAATGTGCTGCGTGCGCCACCGCGCGGAGCACCACTGCGTGGGGCAGACTTTTGGACCAGATCCGAACTGGAGCCGAAGTTGCCGCCTCGCCGCTCCAGCCAGAAGACCATGTTGTCGGCCTTCGATTCGAGCATGTAAGCGAGGTCGGCGCGCAACGCTGCGGCGCGGGCTTCGAGGCCGGGAGCTTCGTCGGTATCGCTCAACCGGTCGAATTCCGCTTCGAGCAGCTTGAGCGTAGTGATGACCGCGAGATAGAGGTCGCCAGATGACTCGAGAAACTCTTCGCGATTGCTGAAGGGATGGCGCCCATCGCCTTCATACGGCAGCGCTGCAAAGAACATGCGCGCCCGTTCTCGCAACTGCTGCGTAAGCAAGTGAACCTGCGAGGAGCCTTCTTTGCCGCGCAGCAAAACGTCGGCGTCGCGAGCGAAGTCCTCGAAGCGCACATTCGAGATCGAGCGCCCGAAGTAGTTCGACGCCACCTCTTCAAGCTCGTGCGCCTCGTCGAAGATGACGGCTGCGGCCTCGGGCAGGACGCCGGCGTCGGGCGCGCCGGCGGCTGCGACGCGCACTGCGGCATCGGCAAAGAAGAGGTGGTGGTTGACGATGATCAGGTCCGACTCCGTGGCGCGACGCCGCATCTCGGTGATGAAGCAGCGGCGGTAGTCGGGACATGTGCTGCCCAGACAAGCCTCGGATCGCGCGTCGAGCTTGTGCCACAGGGCGCTCGATTCAGGAAGGCCGGATAGCTCGGCGCGGTCGCCGGTCTCGGTGGTACGCTCCCACTCGGCGATCTGCTGATACTCGTCGATCTCGTCCAATCCCGACAACACGGGCTGGTCGCGCAGTGCGTAGAGCTTGTGGCGGCAGAGATAGTTGGCGCGGCCCTTCATGTAGCAGACGCGCAACTCGCCAAGCAGCGCCTCAAGGAACGGCACGTCGCGGAAGTAGAGCTGGTCCTGCAGGGCCTTAGTTCCCGTGGAAACAATGACGCGCTGGCCGGTGCGCAGGGCGGGCAGCAGATAGGCCAGGGTTTTGCCCGTGCCCGTGCCGGCCTCGACGATGAGATGACGGCGCTCGGCCAGTGCGCGTTCGACGGCTTTCGCCATCCCGTACTGGCCCGGCCTGTACTCATAAGGCAGCGGCGAGCGCGCTAGGATGCCGCCCGGCGCGAAGAACTCGTGCAGCGTGGGCAGGGCGCGGATTGAGGTGTCGGAAGAGGGCATCGAGAGCGCTGCTTCCATGATAGAGACTGGGACCAAGCCACCCCAGCGGACGAAATCGTCCTCTGGGGGCCCGGCAGGGACCGGGGGACCGAGAAGGCAGGGACTACGGGGTTAAGAGTGCGGCGAGCGGGAAGGCTGCGGATTAGCCGAAATCCTGGTCCTTGCCTTCGGCGGCGGTGCGGTATTCGTCGTCGGGCAGAACCTGGCTGTGGCGGGAATCGAGCCATTGGCCGATGAGCAGCGTCGCGTCGGGATCGGATTCGGTTTCAATTGATTGCGCGGATTTGAGCAGGCGCTTGCGAACTTCCGCAGCACGTTGCGCGGTAGCGGCGCGTTCGTTGGCCATTGCGTAGGTATTGATCGAGTGAAGGCTGACAGCAGCGGGGTGAACGTGCATGGCGTCCTCCTGCATAGAGGGAGGGCAATTCGAGAACCAAGGACTGCGCGCAACGATGAGAAAAACCTCATCTATTGATTTGCCCGCGAACGCCCTCGATCCGATGGTGCCGGGACTCGCACGCGCCGTCTCACGCACAACCGGAACGTACACTGAGAGAGCAGGGCTTGTGCGGCGAGATACGCTGGCGAAGCAGCGTCCCGGTGAGGATGGATTAGCTGGCGGGATAACCCGCGGGACAACTCACAGTCAAACGCACTTCAAGAGCCTGCAGGAGAAGAAATTTGCCGACGTATCGCAGATCGGTTGTGCCTGAGCGCGCGGGGGCCGCGAAGCTACCGCTGGTGGCCATTGTGGGGCGGCCCAACGTGGGCAAAAGCACGCTCTTCAACCGGCTCACCGGGAGCCGCCGCTCCATTGTGGGCGACGAGCCCGGCATCACGCGCGACCGCATCTACGGCGAGTACGAGTGGCTGGGGCGGAACTACAGGCTCGTGGATATGGGCGGCATTGTGCCCGACGATCCCGAACTGATTGCGACGGAGATCTTCCGGCAGGCGAAGGTGGCGCTCGAAGAGGCCGACGCACTGGTGATGGTGGTGGACGTGCGCACGGAGCTGGCGCGGCCCGACTACGATCTGGCGCTCCTGCTCAAGCGCGGAGGCAAGCCGCTGTTTCTTGCAGTCAATAAAGTTGAAACTGACACGCTCGCGAACGAGGCGGAGAATTTTCGGCGGCTTGGTATTGGCGATGTGTTTCCGGTGAGCTCCGAGCACGGGCAAGGCGTCGGCGAGCTGTTGGACGCGATAGGCGCG
>JBEKPD010000086.1:0-25568 GCA_049521075.1 Occallatibacter sp. | reverse complement strand
CTGCTCATGGAGAATGATGGAGGCCAGACCCCGGAAACCGTGGCCGGTCATCCGGCCTTTGTAACCCATCCGCTCCAGCGCTTTCAGGATCGTCATATTCGACATGGGCTTTTTCCGGTTCTGCTCGCCGGGGAAGAGCAGTTCCTCCGAGCCGGAGAGTTCCCGAAGGAGTTCGAGAACCTCCACCGTCTGCCGGGAAAGAAAAACGATGTGCGGCGTCTTCATCTTCATCCGCTCGGCCGGGATCGTCCAGCGCCGCGCCTCAAGGTCGAACTCATCCCAACGGGCGCAAATCAATTCGCTGGTCCGGACAAAGGTCAGCGACATCAGTTTCATGGCCAGCCGAGTCAGATGCGTCCCTTGATACAGCTCGATGGAGCGGAGCAGAGCGGGCAATTCCTTGGCGTCGATGCGGGCCATATTCTTTTTGCGGGTCGGCTTGAGGATGTCCGAGGGGCGAATTTCGGAGACCGGGTTCCGCATGCAGTAGCCGTGGGCGACGGCGTAGCGCAGGACCATGCCGACTATCTGGAGAATTCGCTTGGCCATGTCTGAGGCCCCACGGGCTTCAATCCCTTTGGCCAGAGCGACCAGCTCCATTGGCTCGATTTCGGCAACCGGGCGCGATCCAAGAATGGGGTAGACGTTCGCCCGGAGCCGGTTCCGAGTCGTCGCCGAGTGGCGGACGCTCTTGTTACCGCGCCAGTGTTCCAGCCATTGCTCTGCGATCTTTTCGAAGGTGTGCTCGGTGGCAACCTTGATGGCGGTCTTTTCAGCTTTTCGCTCAGCCATTGGGTCAACGCCGGCAGCAAGCATCTTCCGAGCCAGCACATGACGCTCGCGAGCTTCGGCCAGCGTCAATTCCGGGTAGCTGCCCAGCGCAAACTGCCTTTCCGTGCCTTCAAAGCGATACTTCCAGCGCCACAGTCGGCCCCCGGCTGGCGTAACCAGCAGATGCAGTCCGCCGCCATCGAAGAGTTTGTACGCCTTATCTCCAGGTTTGGAACGGCGAATCTCAGTATCAGTCAGAGCCATGAAGGACGCATCCAGCGGTTGGGGGTAGAAAATGACCCCAGCCTCGAAAATCATGCCCCCACGGGAACATGGCGTCCAAGATACGCCTCTGCACGTAAAAACACAAAAGCCGCTGTTTTATCAGCGGCTTATCGTTACTTGTTGGATATCTTCGGACGTCTCTAAACCAAATCTTGATAGCACGACTGGATTCGAACCAGCGACCTCTTCCGTGTCAAGGTGTACTGCAATCTGTAAATAACAGACGGCACAGCATTTATCAGTTGGCAGAGTCGGCAAAAACGGCACAATTGGCACTGCTTGCTGCCAAATTGCTGCCAAATTTTACCCGAGCTGGCCAACGGGCTGATCGTGTGGAATCAGCCCCTACTTCAATTCGTCCTAGATGTGGAACTGGAGGCGGGGGCCAATGCATCTCTCAAATATGTAGAATTTATGTAGAATTGCCGAAAAAGCATAACCATTGCTTGTCTTCCCAGACAGGTGATCGTATGATTCTCGCGGCACTACAATTCCGCAAGTTTCTTCTGTTGTGCGGGAGTCGCAACGTTGCGTGCTCCTGCAAGCAACTCAGCACGTTGGTAGTTGCAGTGACGGCCGACAAATGCTTCGAAGCGTCGCACATATTCGGCCGGATCCGCCGTAACCGATAAAACCCAGAACCATGCGGGCAGCACTCGTTTCCAATCGACGCCAACCATCCACGACCCGCCCTCGTCGGCAAAGAAAACCATCCTGTTGTCGGCATCGTCGAAACGGTCCAGAAGTTCGAACAGAATATCGAACGCGCGGCGTACGTCGGCTACATTCCGCTTCTTCGTCTCCGCCGCACAGCGGAAGAGCAGCCGCCGAAAATCGGCAATCCAAGCAAGCGCTCCCAAAGAACTTTGCGTGCAATTCTTCCAGCTGACGTCAAAAGCCTCGTAGTAATCGCCAGCCACGCAGGCCCTCTGAAATGCCTGGACCTCGGCAAGGAGGTCACGCTTCACTGCGACGTCGGAGACGAACTGCTCCGGTTTCATATATTGCGCGAGCAACTGGCGGAGCTTGGCTGGAGGAAGAAGCGAAAGGGCGTCATCGAGCAAAAAGAAGATGGTTTCGTTACCGCTCCCGCGGATCGCCCAGCGAATTTGTTGCAGATCGAGTTCGCCGCCGCTCATCGCTGCCTCGGGTCAGTGGTCTTCATTTCAATGACCATCCTATCGCCCGCGACGCCATGTACACTGGAATTCGAAAACGATCATGCTGGCATCCGCGCTTGCAGCCGTCGTTCTGCGCATGGCGCAAGCCAGAATCGCATATCGTCGTGTGAATTGCTCGTCCTCCACGAAAAGTTAATTCCACCGATCCCGAAGAAGCGAGCCAATGCAACTCCTGCTTCCCCCGATCTGTTCTTCGCTAAAGAACTAGCGGGCGAGGAGCCGCCTTCGTTCGGCGCCATGAAGACGCTTTATGAACGCGCCAGCGATCTCTTCGGTTTCCGCCCCTGGCAGATACTCAGCGAAAGCGAGTTGGTCGTCGCGCGCGACAGCAAGAGCGGTGAGCTGTGGTACCGCTCGGTGATGGGTTCGATGCGCGAGGTCTACTCGATGCAGGCCTATCGCGGCGAGGAGGGTCTGCGCCTGTTTCGCTCGATCGCGGCCGAAGATCTCACCGACCCCGGCGAGGTTCTCGCTTCAATTTACTGTTTGAGCGTGGAATTCATTCCGCGAAAGGAGCTGAAGCGCCAGGATCGAGAGTTGCTTGCCGCACCCAGCCACCCGCAGGGCCGGGATCTGGTATCGCCTGTCTTCCGCGTGATACGTCCGGGCTTTTTCTCGAACATGCCAAACGACCAGAAAACAGGACAGAAACACGGTCTCTCCAAACAGACGATTACATGACTTACGAGCACGGTCTCGGCGGCCTTGGATGGTGCACGCCTGCTGCTAGAGCCACGCCAGAAGAAACTTTGTGGATGCGGTCAAGCTCAATAAGCAGGACGCCGGCTCGATTCGCGCGGTGGAGCTGATAGACAAGTTGTTTCTGATCGACGCCCAGACACGCGAAGAAAAATGAATCACGCCGCACGTCATCTTCTGCGCCGGGAGAAAGCTCCTCCACTGCTCGACGAAATCCGGGAACACATCCTGACCACGAGCAAAATAGTTCAGCCCCGAAACATGACGGGCCAAGCGTGCAACTACACGCTCGCATTGTGGAAGAAGCTGACGCTCTTTCTCGAATTCCCGCAACTGGAGCTATCGAACAACCTGGCCGAGAACTCAAATGCGTCCTGTAGCCACAAGCCGCCGAAATTGGATCCACATCGCAGCCCTCAAGACGGACCGCGCGTGGCCGCCATTCTCTCCGTTATCGAAAGCTGCCGCCGGCTCAATATTCCGGTCCGCCAATATCTGCCCGATGTACTGCCAGGACTCGCTCATCTGCCTATAGCGAACTCTGTCAGCAGATTGTCGATTTCCAAAAGCCTGCACTGAACGCACTTGTCGCGATCGAAGATCTCTCGCTGTGAAGCAGGGATCGCTCTGAGGTCGCGAAAGGCCGAAAGCAGTTCTTCGCGTGACGCGAGAAAGGATTTGTTATCGAGTTGCTCGTAGACAGGTGCCTGGGCCGCAGCCTCATCGGCGAGCCATTGATAACGTGGGTTGCTCTTGGCCTTCATCGGCATTGTTTAGGCCGGAGATGCGCGCGTCGATGTCGAGCGTTTCCCGGACGTTTGCGCGCCGCAAAAGATCCTGCACCACCATCCGTAGCTAGCGCCTGTTATTAACTTTGGCTCGTGCAGCCAAAGTTAATAACTGGCGTTAGAAGCTATATCTCAGAGACATCTGCATGCGGCGACCTTGGGTGAGTAAGGCCGAATACTCGCCGTAGGTGGAGCCGCCGAACCACGGATCGTTGTTAATGGTCGCGGGATCGAAGCGGACGGAGTTGGTGGTGTTGAACATTTCCGCGGCGAACTTGACTTGCTGGCGTTCGGTGATGGAAAAAACCTTCGACAGGCCCGTATCGATGCTGAAGTAGCCGTCGCCCCGATAGTTGTTGCGATTGCCGGTTTCTGCAGCGTAGGGCGGACGAATATTGCCAAGGGCCGCGCTGCTGGAAGCGATCCCGGTCTGATTGGGGAAGGCATTGGGCTGGCCGAGCGAATCGGGATGGTGACCGCCGGACGGAATGGGACCGGTGGTGACGTTCCAGCTCTGGTCCGCCCAGTCTGTATTCCAGCCCAGGCCGTCAATGCCGCTGAATGGCAGACCGCTGGTCCAGTGGGTGAGGCCGGACAGGCCCCAGCCGCCAATGAAGGCATCGACGAGACGGTTGGCGTTGCCGCCGATGAGGCTGCCCCTGCCGAAGGGCAATGCGCCGATGGCGTTGATGGTGACAGCATGGTGGACGTCGAAATCCGATGGACCACGGTTGCCTCTGGGGTTGTAGACGTTGATGATCTGGCTGGAAAAGCCGCCGAAGCTGGTGGCGGTGGGGCCGGTGCGCTCAGTATCGGAGCCGAGATCGATGGATTTTGAGAAAGTGTAATAGGCATCGAACTGAACACCGTGAACGGTTTGTTGGTGGAGCGCCAACTGTGCGCCGTTATAGCTGCTTGTGCCCATCGACGACCAGGCATAGAGCGAGGAATACTGTGGGTCGAAGAAGCGGTAGCAGGTGTTGTTGCTCGTGCAGTCGGGACTAAGGAAGCCAGGAACGTCGAGCAAGAAGAGCGCCGAAGACTCATTTCCGCGGAAGCCCGCTTCCGGGCCAGGATTGTTGCCGAAGTAGAGGTTATAGATGTTCTGCGTAGCAGACATGCCCCCACCGGCCATGAAGGGGAACATATCTTCCCAGTACTGGATTTTGGGTACGCTCGCGACGGAAGTACTGGCGTCATTCAACTGGTCGAGTCGTTTCTCGGCGGCGTAATAATCGGTACCGCTTTGCGAGTCGACCAGGTCAGGCATCTCCGTCATATCGCGCATTTGGAGCAGATGACGGCCGAGGCGTCCTGTGTAGGTTGCCTCGATGAGCATCCCGTGGTGTAGTTGCTGCTGGATGCCGAAGTTGAAGGCGTAGGAGTAGGGGCTATGGATGTTTTGATCCGCGCCCCAGGCCAGAGCCAGCGCGTCGGGTGGAATCACCGGTGTTGCGCCTGTGACGTTGACGGACGGAAGAATGCTGGTGGGAACAGCCGTTGCTGAAGAAAACCGCGGCGCAGTATCGGCGTTGGCGGCGCCCACCGGGGCCTGGTTGGAAGTAACCAACCCAAACTCGCCGGACTGGTCGAACGAATCGACAATGCCTTGGCCAAAGTGGTCGTAATACTGGCCGAATCCGGCGCGGATGGTGGTGTTTTGCATCGGCTGCCAGGAGACGGCGAACCGCGGCGCAAGGTTGAGCTTATCCATATTCCAGAAGCCTGGTTTGCCATTGGCTCTGCCGCCCTGGATAAAACCGAACGACGGATCCACGACCTGGCCCTTTGCCGCGCCCTGCCAGCGGGCGTCGAGCCACTGGCCGAGGTTGACGGTGGGCACCACCTCCTGGCCGTTGCGCTCGTAGGGAACCTGGAGCAGCGTGTGGCGCAGACCAAAGGTCAGCGTTAGGTTGCGCCGAATCTTCCAGCTATCTTGCCCGTAATATTCGAACTCATTAGTAATGTATTGATGGTTGACCCACTGGTCCTGCGGCAACGGGGTCAACTGGCCGCTGGCGTACTGGTTGTTGTAATACTGCGTGGCCTGAGTGATCATGCCCACGACATCGGCAATAGCGACATCGTATGCGGAGATAGAGGAAACAGTGGGAAAGCCGAAGGCATCGGGGTCGAGACTGGAACCAGTGCCGGCAATGGCACCGTAGCCAAGATCTTGGTAAGTCACCGTTGCGTTGCTGAAGAGCGTCGCGTCTGACGAACGATTGTTGAAGATGAGGCGATAGTTGGCGCCGAACTGCAAGGTGTGATTGCCCTTGACCAGGGTGAGGTCGTCAGCGAAATCGTTGGTGGGCACGTCGACGACCGATGAGGTATTTCCGCCGCCGGTCAAGGTGGAGACGCCGGTCAAGGTGGAAATGTCCTGGAACTTTACGTAGTTGCTATCCGCCACGCCGCGATTCGCATAGCCCTGGCGCACCAAACCGTAGCGAATGTTGTTGACCATCGAGTTGGAAATCGTCCACACATCGCCAGCCGCAATGCCCTTGGAATTATCGATGATGCGGTAGTTGGGCGGCTGGCCGGGGAACTGGACGGGGCCGGAGGTGTGGTCGTCCTGCAGATTGGCGCGGACGAAGAGACGATGCTTGGCGCCGAGGTTGTAGTCGATTCTGGCGATGAGCGTATTGAGATTGATGGGATTGGGCGAGGCGAAGGTATAGGAAGCGAGGTTGTTCACGTCGCCCAACTGGCTGCCATTGGGCAGCGGTAGTTTGGCGTAGTACGCCTCCGCGGCCGGATTGACGCCGGGACCGAGCGGACAGGTGCCGGCGGCGCTGCAATTGGGATCCATCGAGGCGATATTGGCGGGAGAAAGAGTCACGAGTCCGTTGTTGCAGGCGTAAGCGGCGGAGGCAATGCAGGAAGGGGTGTAGTAGTCGACGTAGCCATTGCGGAAGTTCTGCGTAGGAACCTCGCGGGTCTGCTGCAGATCTTCTGCCGTGTGCTGGCCTTCATAGGCGACAAAATAGAAGAGCTTGTCCTTGACAATGGGAGCGCCGAAGGAGCCGCCGAAGGTATTGCGCAGGAGCTTGGGCGGCACGTTGGGCTGGCCCTCAGTAATCTCCGCCTGCTTGTTGAACCAGTCGTTGGCAACAGTGTTGGTGGGACGGTAGTACTCGTAGATGCTGCCGTGGTAGCTATTGGTTCCGCTGCGCGTGACCAGCGAAACCTGCGCTCCGGAGGAAACCCCGGCGTCGGCATTGGAGTTGGTGGTGACAACGCGGAACTCTTCGACCGAGTCGCGCGTGGAGCGCAGAACGCCGCTGAAGGCGTAGCCCTTGTTCTGGTCGTTGTCGTCCACGCCGTCGAGCGAGACGTTGCTCTGGTCGGAGCGGGCGCCATCGACGGCGCCGCTGCGGCTGTCGGTGTCCTGATGCTGCGTGCTTTGATCGCCGAGGAAGAGCACGCCGGACTGAAGGCTGAGCAGGTCGAGAACATTGTTGCCTTCGAAGGGCAGGGACTGAATCTGTTCGGTGCCGAACGGCGTGCCCACCGTGGCGTCCTCGGTGTTTATCGACGAAGCGATATCGACCACCTGAACGGTTTGCGACGTGGACGCGACGGGCAGCTTGAAGTTAGCCGTAGCCGGCTGATTGACCAGCAACTCAACCCGTTTCTGCTCCTCTGAGGTGAAGCCGGCCGCGTCCACGCGGATCGTATACTTGCCGGGCGTGATCTGCTCGAAATTGTAGTTGCCGCGCGCGTCCGTGATGGCCTGCGCTTTCACGCCCGTGTCGGAATTGAAGATGGCGACCTGAGCGCCCGCAAGGACCGCGCCCGACTGGTCGGTCACGGTGCCATGCAGTGAGGTGAGAGCAGTTTGCGCAGGCAGGGCGAGAAGACCCAGCAGATATACGGCAATAGGAAAGAGGAAGAGTCGGAATTGCTTCATTTGGGGCGAGCCTCCGTTGAAATACAGTTGCAGCGTCGCCCCCAAAACGGGAGCGCGGGTAATGCAGCGAGCGCCAGGTCTAATTTTGCCGACGCTTCGAAGTCCGGATGTGCCGCGCCTCCCGCGGGGAAAAATCAGATGGAGCCAAGAGGCTGCGACAGCTAGAGAGAATTCGCGTGCTGGACCGCGGCTTGGGAAATTAACCGCAAACGTTATGTAATTTAGGCTTGCATAGGCAAGATAGCGAGTCCATAGAGATAAAGAATTTCGATGACGGAGAGAATGGGCTTTTATGATCGGCTGGCAAGCGATCGAGTAGAATGACGCAATATTACGCACGCCGGCGTCATTCCCATTCCACCAGGAGATTACTCATCTTGAAATTTAGTTATGCTCTCGTCTTCATTGCAGTCGTCATTCTGGCTATGGCGGTTTTCGTTATTGTGCCCGCCATACACGCAGTGCAGAGTGCCGTACCCGTTCAAGCGGAGACGGCCCCGCAGAATTTGCAAGTGCTTCCCAAAGGCCTAACTGCGCGGCAAGTAAAGGAGATTATGAATGGATGGACCGACGCGCTGGGTGTAGACTGCAGCACGTGCCACGTGCGCGATGCGGCCAACCTGGACCCGAAAGGGAAGCCGCGGTTTAACTATGCAGATGATTCGAGGCAGGAAAAGAAAACGGCGCGGGTGATGTACGCGATGACCCAAGAGATCAACGCGCAATTTCTCTCCAAGGTTCCGAATTCGGGGATTCCGATTTCGTGCAGCACGTGCCATCGCGGCCATTTGAGCCCAGTTCCTTACAACAGCGATGACGACAGCACGAGCGTGCCAGCCGTGCATTGAGAGCACACGTTAAGTTAGACGTTAACCGATCATGCGTAAAGATGATCCAAAGAATCGCAGAAATAAATGTCTGGCTTGGCCATCGGAATTCATGCTACGCTTTGCTCACATGGCAAAGCGGCGCACAAGTAAACTCACATCCATCAAGGTGCAGTTGCGCATCAACCACATGGATGTGTGCTGCGGTCCCCCATCCCCAACACCCTCCCGCAGGTACGACGCCGCTAACTGAGCGCTTACAACCTTAACGCTATCTAATACTGGCGCGGCTTCGACTATACGAGGCGTGGCGCCGGGCTTGCTTCCTCAAGAAAAGCCACGCATGAATCGCCAGCATGAAGCCAGGCATGAGCGTATATCCGCATCCGTCGGACGCGCTGACTCATCGCAACCGGCGAACTGCGAGACCCGACGGGCTTTACACGCGGGATAGCAATGCCAGCAAGGTCGTGTCGATGGAATCCAGTGTGCTTTTGAGAGAAGTTCTGCCCGGCGGAGCCACATGGTCACACGTGCTGAAACGAGGCACTGCGCTGCGCATTACCGATGTGGAAGGCGGCGCTAATGTGGCGGCGTACTTTCTAAATTTCGAGATCCCCGCGGAGCGATTTAACCTGCCCGATACGCTGAAGGCGCAACATACTGCGCGTCTGACCAAAGGCCACGTTCTGTACTCGGACATGGGAAGGATCCTGTGTTCGATCACCGAGGACACGGTGGGGTGGCACGATCCGATCGCAGGAATCTCCAACGCGTCGCTGGTGGAGAAGAAGTACGGGCAGGGCAGCTACCAGCAGTTGCGCAACGCATGGCACCAAAACGCGCGCGACGGCCTGTCAGTCGAGCTGGGCAAGTACGGCCTAGGTGCGCGCGACCTGCACGCCACGGTGAATTTTTTCAGCAAAGTGACAGCGGATGCGGCCGGCGACCTGCGATACTGTCCGGGCAACTCGCCTGCGGGCGGCTACGTGGAACTGCGCGCGGAGATGAATGTGCTGGTGCTGCTCAACAGCTGTCCTCATCCCATGGAACCGGGATCGGAGTACGCGCCCAGGCCGGTGACACTGAGCATCTCCAGGGTTCCTGCTCCGCGCACCGACGACTTTTGCCGGATGCACTGCCGCGAGAACCTGCGCGGCTTTTTGCTGACCGAATTCTATTTTCTGTGATGTATCGCTGCGAGGAATGACGTGGCAACAGTAAATTTGCAGATGAGTTCCTTGCGCCCGGAAGAGGCGCTGAAAAAGTTTGTAGTGGAAGCGGGCGACTCATTCGTACATGAGATCCTCCGCGGGCAAACGGTTCGCATTGTCGACCTGGAAGGCAACCAAGCGGTGGACACGCTGTTCTACAACGCGCACGACTACGGCGACCGCTACAGTGCGCAGGACACCATCCGCGAGCAGGGATGTATCTACCTGACCACCGGGACACAATTGATTTCGACCGAAGGGAATGTGCTGTTGACGATCGTGGCCGACACCTGCGGACGGCACGATACACTGGGCGGCGCTTGCGCGCAGGAAAGCAACATGGTGCGCTACGCGATCGAAAAGCGCTCGATGCACGCCTGCCGGCAGAGCTTTGTGAAAGCCATCCAGAACTGGAAACACGGGCTTGAGAAGCGTGACATCGCGAGCAACATCAACTTCTTCATGAATGTTCCCGTTACGCCGGAGGGCGGACTGACGTTTGAGGACGGAGTGTCCGAAGCGGGTAAGTACGTGGAACTGGCAGCCGAGATGGATGTGCTGATGGTGGTAAGCAACTGCCCGCAACTGAACAATCCATGCAACGCTTACGACCCGACACCGGTGGAGATCCTCATCTGGGATGAACATGTTCGCTAAGGTGCTCATTGCCAATCGGGGAGCCATCGCGTGCCGGATCGAGCGCACGTTGCGGTGCATGGGCATTCTCTCGGTGGCCGTGTATTCGGAGGCGGACCGTGAGTCGCGGCACGTGCTGGAGGCCGACGAGGCCTACCTGGTGGGACCGGGCCCGGCCAGCGAGAGCTACTTGGTTGCGGAGCGCATCCTGGACGCGGCAGAGCGGTCGGGCGCGAAGGCAATTCATCCGGGCTACGGCTTCCTGAGTGAGAACGCCGGCTTCGCGCGGGAGTGCACAGGGCGGGGCATCGCGTTTATCGGGCCGCGCGTGGAGCAGATCGAGGCCTTCGCGCTGAAGCACACGGCGCGCGCCATCGCCGAGCAATGCGGCGTGCCGCTGCTGCCGGGCACCGGCATCCTAAGCTGCCGCGCCGAGGCGCTGGAGCGCGCGGAGATGCTGGGCTACCCGGTGATGCTGAAGAGTTCGGCGGGCGGCGGCGGTATCGGCATGCGCGTATGTCACACGGTGGCAGAGCTGGACGACGCGTACGAGTCGGTGGTGCGGCTGAGCCGCAACAGCTTCGGCGATGGCAGCGTGTACCTGGAGAAGTTTGTGGCGCGCGCGCGACACGTGGAGGCGCAGATCTTCGGCGACGGCCGGGGCGGGATCCTGACGCTGGGGCTACGCGACTGCTCCGCGCAACGGCGGCACCAGAAAGTGATCGAGGAAACACCGGTGCCGGGACTGGACGCCGCAACTGCCGAGGCAATGCGCGGCTCGGCGGAGCTGCTGGGCAAAGCAGTGAACTACGCGTCCGCGGGAACGGTGGAGTTTCTGAGCGATGCAGACACGGGCGCGTACTACTTTCTGGAAGTGAACACAAGGCTGCAAGTGGAACACGGCGTGACCGAACAGGTGACAGGGCTGGACCTGGTGGAACTTATGATCCGCGAGGCGGCGGGCGAGCTGCCCACGCTAGAGAGCCTGCGCGTAGGGCCTCGCGGATGGTCGATCGAGGCGCGCGTTTACGCGGAGGACCCAGCGAAGAATTTTCAGCCCTCGCCGGGCAAGCTCGCGCGGGTGAGCTTTCCGCCGCCGGGACTGGCGCGCGTGGAAACGTGGGTGGAGAACGGCACGGAGATCACGCCGTTTTACGATCCGATGATCGCCAAGATCATTGTGACAGGAGAAGATCGCGTAGATGCGGTGCGGCGCCTGGAGCGGGCACTCGAAGAGACGACGCTTTACGGGACAGAAACCAATCTGCGCTACCTGCGCTCGATTGCGGCCAGCGAGACATTTAGCGCCGGAAAGATGACGACGGCGTTTCTCGAGAATTTCGAAGCGCCACGGCGGGCCATCGAAGTGCTCGAGGGCGGAACGCAGACCACGATTCAGGATTATCCGGGGCGACTGGGCTACTGGCACGTCGGCGTGCCGCCGTCGGGGCCGATGGACACGCTGGCGTTCCGGTTGGCAAACCGGCTGGTCGGCAACGCGGAGGGAACGCCGGGGCTGGAGATCACGACGGTGGGGCCGCGGCTGCGGTTCGATGCAGATGTTGTCGTGGCGCTGACCGGCGCCGACATGGGCGCACTGCTGGACGGCGAGCCGGTGCAGCGATGGAAGGCATTCCGCGTGAAGGCGGGATCGGTGCTGAAGATGAGCGCCGTGCGCAACGGAGGATCTCGCGCGTATCTGGCGATCGCCGGTAGCATCGATGCGCCGTCGTTTCTTGGCAGTCGCGCGACGTTCATGCTGGGCGGATTTGGTGGACACGCGGGACGAGCCCTGCGCGCCGGCGACGTGATTCACCTGCCTCAGCACGAGAAGCAAAGTGAGACTGCCGCAGACCGAATGGCGCAACTTGAGGAAACGCAGCAGCCGCGCTACACGAGACAGTGGGAGATCGGCGTGCTTTACGGGCCGCACGGCGCGCCGGAGTTTTTTACGCCTGCGGATATAGAAATGATTTTCTCGACCGAATGGCGCGTGCATTACCACTCGGACCGCACAGGCGTGCGGCTGGTAGGGCCGAAGCCGGAGTGGGCGCGCAAAGACGGAGGCGAAGCTGGACTGCATCCCTCGAACATTCACGACAATGCGTACGCGATCGGGTCGATCGATTTCACCGGCGATATGCCGATCCTGCTGGGTCCGGACGGACCGAGCCTGGGCGGGTTTGTTTGCCCTGCGGTCGTGGTGGAAGCGGAGCGGTGGAAGCTGGGCCAACTGAAGGCGGGCGACCAAGTGCGATTCCGGCGGGTAACGCTGGAGCAGTCAGAGACGATGGAGGCGGAGCTGGACCGCTTTGTGGCCACGCTGGAAGGCGAGCCGCCGCAACTGCCCGCGAAGGCCGCGCCGCTCGAGCCGGCTGTGCTGCACTCGAACGACGGACACGAGCCGGCCAAAGTGTACCGCGCTGACGGCGACAAGTACCTGCTGGTGGAGTACGGGCCGCGCATGCTCGACCTGGGTTTGCGCTTCCGCGTGCATCTGCTGGAAGGACGGCTGCGCGCGGCGCGGCTGCCCGGAATTGTGGACATCACACCGGGCGTGCGCAGCCTGCAGATTCACTATGACAACCGGCGGCTGCGGCGCGAGGCCCTGCTGGAGGCGCTGGAGGCCTTCGACGCGGAGCTACCAGAGCGGCCGCAGATCGCGGTGCCATCGCGCATTGTGCACATGCCGCTTTCGTGGAACGATCCGGCGACGCGGCTGGCGCAGGCGAAGTACGTGCAGGCGGTGCGGCCGGACGCGCCGTGGTGCCCGGACAACATCGAGTTCATCCGGCGCATCAACGGGCTGGAAAGCGTGGATGAGGTGCATCGCATTGTGCACGAGGCTAGCTACTTGGTGCTTGGGCTGGGCGACGTATACCTGGGTGCTCCGGTTGCGACGCCGATGGATCCGCGGCACCGGATGGTGACCACCAAGTACAACCCGGCACGGACGTGGACGCCAGAGAACGCCGTGGGTATTGGCGGCGCCTACATGTGCGTCTACGGCATGGAGGGCCCGGGAGGCTATCAACTTATCGGGCGCACGGTGCAGGTGTGGAACACGAACCGCGTGACGCGCACGTTTGTGGAAGGCATGCCGTGGGCACTGCGGTGCTTCGACCAGATTCGTTTTTATCCAGTCTCGACGGACGAACTCAATGAGGTGCGGCGAAACATTTTGCACGGCGCCTTCGATCTGCAGATCGAAGAGACTGAGTTTAACCTCGCGCACCATGAAGAGATGCTCAATGCCATCCGTCCCGGGATAGCAGCCTTCAAGGAGCGGCAGACGGGGGCCTTCAACGAAGAGCGCGAGAGATGGCGGATCAACGGGCAGCTCGACTCCGCCGCGGCCCTGGTCGAGATGCCGGCGCCGGAGCCAGAAGGACGCACGGTTCCGGATCGATGCGAGGCCGTGGTGGCGCCTATGACGGCCAGCATCTTCCAGGTGGCGGCGCAGCCGGGCCAGCGTGTGGCAGAAGGCGACAAGCTCCTGGTGCTGGACGCGATGAAGATCGAGATGGTGATTTCCGCGCCGGCCGACGGCGTGGTGCGGGAACTGTTGTGCCATGCAGGACAGATTGTGAGCGCGGGGCAGCAGCTGGTCATCGTTGAGACCGAACCGAACGGGAAGGAGTGAGAGACATGGACATCGCTTCCCTCGAGGCCGCGTACGAGGCTCGGACGCTTACGCCAAGCGCGGTGGTGACGGCGATCTACGACGAAATCGAAAGATTGGGATGCCAGCCGGTGTGGATCTCACTGCTGGATCGAGCCGGCAACTTGGCGCGGGCGCAGGCGCTCGAGTCCGATCCGGCGGCGCGAGCGCTGCCGCTGTACGGAATCCCGTTTGCAGTGAAGGACAACTTCGATGTGGCCGGAACGACGACGACGGCGGCGTGCCCGGCTTTTGCGCGCGTGGCCCTGGAGACGGCGACGGTAGTCCAGCGGCTGCTGGATGCGGGAGCCATTCTGATTGGGAAGACGAATATGGACCAGTTCGCCACGGGGCTAGTGGGCACGCGCTCGCCTTACGGAGTGTGCTCCAGCGTCTTCGACGAGCGGTACATCTCCGGCGGGTCGAGCTCGGGCTCTGCAGTAGCGGTGGCGCGCGGGCAGGTAAGCTTTGCGTTGGGCAGCGACACGGCAGGATCGGGGCGAGTGCCCGCGGCGTTCAATCAACTGGTTGGACTGAAGCCCACGCGGGGTTGGCTGAGCACGCATGGATTGCTCCCGGCTTGCCGGACGCTCGATTGCGCGTCGATCTTTGCGGAAACGTGCGCGGACGCGAGCCGGGTGTTTGCGATTGCGCGCGGATACGATGCTGCCGATGCGTATTCGCGCACACCTGCTCCGGGGCAGGGCGCGACGCCATGGAGCGCCGCAGCGAGTTTCCGCTTTGGAGTGCCCGCGCTGAAGACGCTGGAGTTCTTTGGCGATCAAGACGCGGCAAATTGCTACAGGGCTGCGGTCGAGAAGCTGACGGAACTGGGCGGCTCGGTGGTGGAGTTCGACTTCGAGCCGTTTCAGAAGGCCGCGGCACTGCTCTACAAAGGGCCATGGGTGGCCGAGCGGGTGGCAGCGATTCGGGAGTTCCTGGCCGGCGATCCAGACAGCCTCGACCCGACGGTGAAGGGCATTCTGCGGCGCGCGGAGACGCTGAGCGCGGTGGATGCGTTCGAGGGCGCATACGCGCTGAAGGAATTGGAAGGCCAATGCAAAGCAGTGTGGCGGGAGGTGGACTTCCTGCTGCTGCCGACAGCGCCAACGCAGTACACAATCGCTGAGGTGCGGGCCGAGCCTGTGGAGCTGAACGCGAACCTTGGCTACTATACGAATTTTGTGAACCTGCTGGACTTGGCCGCAGTTGCGGTGCCGGCGGGATTCAAGACCAATGGACTTCCGTTCGGGGTTTCACTGGTGGGGCCGGCGTTCAGTGACGAGGGCCTGTTGCTGATTGCCGACCGGCTGCACCGTCAGCTGGCGATGAAGCTGGGTGGGTCGCCGCGACCACTGGCCGCGACACCGAGGGTAGCGCCGCCGGAGACGGCGCCGGGATGCATTTCGATTGCGGTGGTGGGCGCGCACCTGAGTGGGCAACCGCTGAACTGGCAACTGACGCAGCGCAGCGCACGGCTAACAGCCGCGACACGCACCGACGGTGACTACCGGCTGTATGCGCTGGCCAACACTACGCCGCCCAAGCCGGGATTGGTGTATGCGCCAGGTTTTGGCGGACAAGGTATCGAAGTGGAGGTGTGGGCCATGCCAGAGCAGACGGTGGGCAGTTTTCTGAATGCGATTCCGCCTCCGCTGGCGCTGGGCACGGTGCGCCTGGCCGATGGCGCCGCGGTGAAGGGATTTGTCTGCGAGCCGTGTTGCATCGAAGGTGCGCATGAGATTACGCATCTGGGCGGCTGGAGGAATTATGTGGAACGAAAGGGCGCTTGACCGGGATGGCAAGCGCCTGATTTGTCTTTGTTGCGCTGCTGAACCTATACCCCGGAGTCGTCGTCGCTGTCGGGTTTACTACTGTCGTCGCCGCCGGGACGTTTCTTGCCGCCTGCGCTGGGCTCTTTGAATGTACCGGAGATAGCGGACTCGATGTCGACGTGGAAGCCGGAATCGGCGGGGTCGGTATCAACTTCGTAGCGGGCGATGGGTTTGCCAGTGCGGTCGATGAGGAACTTCGTGTAACTCCAGCTGATGGCGCCGCCGGGAACGCTCTGTTTGGGATCGCAGAGGAACTGATAAAGCGGGATGGCGTCGATGCCGGTGAGTTTGGCGCTCGAGAAAACTGGGAAGTCGACTTGAGCGGTATCGGAGTAGTACTTGCGCATGGCAGCCGGGTCTTTCAGTTCTTCGTTGCCGAAGTCGGCAGAGGGAATGCCAATGACCTGGAGGCCCAGGGGGCCGTAGGTTTTCTCGAGATCGTTGAGTGCGGCGATCTGGGTGTTGAACGTTGACTGGCTGGCGAGGTTGACGATGAGCAGCACCTTGCCTTTGTAGTCGGAAAGGGAGACGACCTTGCCATCGCGATCGACCAGCGAGAAGTCGTAGACGGTGTGCTTGGGATTGGTGGGCTGAGACGCATCCGGCTTCGAGCTTTCAGCCGCATCCGGTTTGGGCCGATGTTGCGCAGCGGGCGCAGCCGGAGAAAAAAAAAGCAAGGCAGTGAGAAGCAGGAGGATTGAACCGCGGTGAGTCATTTCGGAGGCATCGTCATGGTGATCAAGGGGAAACATGAATAACTGCATTGTGCCATTCAAGCGGGCCAAGCGCATGGAGAAATCGCTCCAAGTGAATTCTTTTTTCCGCGGGATTCGATTTGTTTTTCAAGGCGGGAGAGCCGCAGAGTTCGGGATATGCTCTAGCGCATACCCAAATGCGTCCCGAGACCCGCAACGACCAACTTCTCAACCGCTTCGCATCTCGCGGTGCATGGCCGCAGCGAGGCAACGCAATGCGGGTGGTCAGCATGGATTTTGAACAGCTAAGGACATTTCTGCAGGTAGCGAGGCTGAAGAGCTTCTCGCGGGCGGCGGAAAAAATGGAGATGACGCAGCCGGCCATCTCGGCACAGATTCGGTCGCTTGAAAAAGAGATGGGGGCGCGGCTGTTCGAACGTGAGGGCGGTAAGGTGACATTTACCGCGGCGGGACGGCTGTTCGAGCCGTTTGCCGAGCACTGCCTGCAATGTCAGAGCCACACAGCATTGGCGGTGAACGAGCTGTACCGCTCGGCGCGCGGAGAAGTGTCAGTGAGCGCGAGCGAGGCGACCAGTTTGTACGTGCTGCCGCCGGTGCTGGCGCAGTACAAACGAAACTACACACGCGTCAGCCTGAACATCATCCGCGCGGAGCACACCCGATCGCTGGAATCGGTGCTGAGCCGGATCGTGGACTTTGCCGTTGTGTCGATGCCGGTGAAGGATCCGCGGCTGACGGTGCATACGATCCACCGGGACGACATCGTGCTGGCGGCGCCGCCAACCCATCCGTTGGCGCGGCAGGAGACCATCCGCTTCGACGAGCTGCTGCAATGTCCGCTGCTGTTGCTGAAACAGGGACGGCAGCGCAACCAGATCAACAATATGTTCCACGTGCACGACGCGCATCCGCGGATCACGATGGAAGTGGACTCCAGCGAGCTGTTGAAGCGGCTGATCTGCGCTGAACTTGGCATGGGCTTCCTGCCGCGCGCCAACGTTCTGGACGAGGTGCGCGCGGGACTGCTGAAGATCGTGAAAGTGGAGGGCATGCGGCTGCGACGCGAACTGGCGTTGGTCTACCGCAAGGATCGCACGCTGACCCGGGCGGCCAACGCATTTCTTGAGACCGCGACGAGCGACGCCCCGCAAATTGCGTATCCCCCGCGCGCGATGCAGCTGGTGCGGCCGGCGGCGGAAAAGATGACCCAATCAGGAGGAAGAGGATGATGCAACCATGGATGCCGCGGGCAGCGATCCTGTTCGTGGCCGGCTGGTGCGCATGGACGACCCATGCGCAGACACCTGCGCCCAACCAGGGAGCGGGGCCGAGGCCGAGTTTTCCGCCCAAAACCGGAGTCGCGGCGCCTGACATTCAGCACGACATCGCGGAACTGATGCCGATGGCGACTATCCCGGTTGAGGGTCATCCGGACTGGATGGCCGTGGCGGAGAATGGTGTTTGGGTGACCAGCTCAAATGTAAATCACGTGGTCTGGCTCGACGCCGGCACCGACAAGGCGGGAACGATTGTTACTGTGTCCGAGCCGTGCTCGGGACTGGTGCTGAGCTTCGGAAGCCTGTGGATTCCGAGCTGCGGCGACCACACGGTAGTGCGGGTGAACGCGGAGACGGGCGCGGTAGAGGCGACGATCCAGGCCGGGCCGGCGGACTCCGAGGGCGGGATTGCGGCCGGTGCCGGCAGCGTGTGGATTGTGACCACCAAGGACGGCGACCTGGCGCGGATCGATCCCAGGACGAACACGGTCACGGCGCATATTTCGATACCGGCGGGATCGTTCAACCCGATTTTCGATCATGACTCGCTGTGGGTGAGTTCGAACGCGGGCGGAAATTTGATCCGCGTGGACCCGAAGGAGAACACGGTGGTGAGTCAGACGCCGGTGGGTCCGATGCCGCGCTTCCTCGTTGCCGGCGCGGGGTCGATCTGGGTGCTGAATCAGGGAGATGGAACCATTGCGCGCGTGGATGAGACCAACGCCCGGCGCACCGCCGTAATCGCGGCAGGGATTCCCGGATTCGGCGGGGAGATTGCTTTCGGCGGCGGCGCAGTATGGGCGACAGTCTTCGATTTTCCCATCACGCGAATCGATGCCGCAACCGGAGCCATCACCGGTCAGTGGCGCGGAGCGGGCGGTGACAGCATCCGCTACGGGCTGGGGACGATCTGGCTCAGCAGCTACAAAGGCGCGAAGGTAATGCGGCTGACACCCCCGGCGCAGTGAGGGGCGCGGACACTTTTCCTGTTTATGAATCAGTAATTTTGCTACTGGCTGGATTGCTGGTTAGTTAACTCGGTCCGTAGGGTCGTTTTTAAGGTGCTTTTGATCCGTGTTGTTATACGGCAAAGTAAGCGAAGGGCCCCTGTTTTTACCAGGAACCATTCCGCTTTATGCTCCGCATAAATAACTTGAATGCCCCCGGATGGGCACGTTCCGGAGCGGTAAAGTTTGAGTAAGCGAGGGCAGCTCCCGTGCAACACCAGCCCGCAACCAAACTCAACGCAGCTAAAAGGATGGAAGGATTTGCATCGGATTCTTTCACAGCGGGTGAGCTTTCTTCGCGACTTGCTTCTTCAAAGTTTGATCGCCGCGATCGCGTTACTGGCCTGTGGGTTCACACCGCAGGCGCGGGCTGAGACCCCAACGTTCACCATTGGCTGGTCGGTTTACGCGGGATGGAACCCGTACTACTACATGGAGCGCTCGGGGATCCTGAAGTACTGGGCGCAAAAGTATGGGGTTAACATCAAGGTCCAGCGCTTCGATTATGCTGCCTCGCTGGATGCCTTCGTCGCCAAAAACATCGACGCCTGCACCATGACGAACATGGAGGCGCTGGACATGCCGGCGGCTGCAGGCGTGGACTCCACGGCCATCATCATCGGCGACTACTCGAACGGCAACGACGCAGTGCTGGCGCGGAACAACCTGACGCTCGCTCAGTTGCCGGGCCGGCCCATCCTACTGGTGCAGAAGACGGTCTCAGAGTACCTGCTGGAGCGAGCGATGGTGCTCAACGGCTTGGGCGGCGACCTGGACCGGCTGAAGCTGATCAACACCAGCGACTCCGACATTGTGGGCGCGTACCTGGGTGACAAGCGCAACCAGGTTACAGTCACATGGAAGCCGCTGGTTTCGGCAATCCTGTCTCAGGATCCTGGCGTGCACGAATTGTTCGATTCCTCGAAGGTTCCCGGCGAAATTCTGGATCTGCTGGTGGTTCGCACGGATGTGCTGAACCGTCCGGACGGCTCAGGCAAGCGCTTTGCCAAGGCCGTTGCCGGGGCGTGGTATCAGACGATGGCCGAGCTCACCGGCAGCGGGCCGGCTGCATTGCGCGCGCTCAGCGGAAGCGCGGCGGCCAGCGATGACACGGTAGATTCTTACAGAGACCAGCTAAGGACGACCTACCTGTTCTCGTCGGCGCAAATGGCGACGCAGTTTGCAACAAGCGCGGATCTCAGGCAGAAGATGGATCTGGTTCGCCAGTTCTGTTTCCATCACGGCCTTCTGGGTAAGGGCACGGGCTCAGCGGACGACGTAGCTATTCTTTATCCCGATGGCAGCGTGCAGGGCAATCGCGAGCGAATACGCTTGCGCATGGATGCGACCTACATGAAGATCGCCGCGCAAGGAGGGCTCTGAGCGATGAAGAACCCCTTCCGGCCGGCCGATCTCGTGGGCATCCAGGTGCAGCCATCGCGGCTGTGGACGCAGTCGCTGAGCTGGGTGTTGTTTGCAGCAGGCATCATGCTGTATACGCACATGGCGATCGTGCGGCACCAGGAGAATCCGGATGACCGCGTGGCGCCGACGGCGCGGCAGCTTTGGGCCGGGATGAAAACCGCAGCGCTCGAACCGGCCGAGGAGGACGATCCGCTCGGTCCGGATGCGACGCTGTGGCAGCGCATCCACGCGAGCATGCTGTGGAAAGACACCTTTGCGAGCGCGAGGCGATTCCTCATCGCGCTGGGGCTGCTTGTTCCCTGCATCGTTCTCGGACTGCACATGGGCATCTTTCCCTACTTCGGCGCGCTCTGCCAGCGCTTCGTTCTGTTCTTCGACAAGATAGTCGCGCTATCGCTGTTGCCCATTCTGTTTATCGCGTTCGGCATTGAGGAGTGGTCAAAGATCATGCTGATGGTCATCGGCGTGGGCCCTACGCTGATCCTGGACACGCGCAACATCGTGCGAGGCGTGCCTCGCGAGCAGGTGGTCAAGGCGTTCACGCTCAAGTCAACCAGCCTCGACGTGGTCTACCGCGTGGTGCTGAAACAGGTGCTGCCGCAGATCATCAACAGCGTGCGACTGAATCTGAAGCCGCTCGCACTGTTTCTGTTTGCAGGCGAGATGATCGCCTCGTCCGATGGGCTGGCCTATCGCATTGCCATCATGCGCAGGCACATGGGCATGGATATCATCTTGCCCTATGTGCTTTGGGTCGCCCTGCTGCTGTTTGTGGCAGACGCGTTGCTTAACCTAGTCAACCGGAGACTGCATCCGTGGTATCAGCCGCTCTGAATCTCGAACTCGACGGCTATCCAGCCGCGCAGCCCGTGCCGGTGCGCACGGAGATTGCGCTGCGCGGCGTGACCGTGGCCTACGGCACAGACCGGCAGGAAAAGAGGACGGTCCTCTCCCGCATCGATCTCGAAATCGCGGCCGGTGAATTTGTGGTGGTGCTGGGCGAGACTGGATGCGGCAAGAGCACGATGTTGCGGCTGATCCTGGGACAAGAGTTTCCGGCGTCAGGCTGCGTGGAGGTGGACGGCAAGCCAGTGCGGCGCATCGACGCGCGCTGCGGCTATGTTCCGCAGAAGTACTCGTTGTTCCCTGACCGCACCGTGCTGGGCAACGTGATGTTCGGCCCTGAGAACGCGCACAGCCGCATGATGGGCCGGCTGCGGCCTTCGTATTTCCGCTTCCGCAAGGCGCTGCGCGCGGAGGCGGTCTCGTACCTGGAGCGGATGGGACTGCGCGCGCAGGACATGAACAAGTATCCGCACCAGCTTTCAGGCGGCATGCAGCAGCGCGTGGCCATTGCGCAGGCTCTGCTGATGAAGCCCCCGGTGCTGCTGATGGACGAGGCGTTCAGCGCGCTCGATCCCTCGACGCGAGCCAGCCTGCAACAGCAATTGCACGCGGTGTGGCTGGAGTCGCGGCCCACGGTCGTGTTCGTCACACACAACACGCAGGAGGCATTGCTGCTGGGAACGCGGCTGATCCTACTGGGACGCCACCACGACGACGATGCGCAGCGCAGCAATGTGCGGTTGGATATCGAACTGCCCACGGCGCATCTGCCCTGGTCCCGCCGGCTGCACGCTGCGGAATTTCAGGATCTGCACGAGCACGTCAAGCGCCTTGCATATCAATGCTCGTCGATGAACGTCTCGTCGATAAGCGTCTCGCCGTCGAGCGTTGGCGGGACCTGTCAACCACTATGACAGCAGAAGGCAATCGGGAATGAAAACCACCACACTCTTCGCAGTGTTTTGCGCCATCATACTGGGGATGATCATGCTGCTCGGCGATCCTGTTTCGGCCTCTGGCCCGGCCTCGCCCGAGCCGGGCTCACAGGAGTTTTATACAACGCAGGTAATGCCCATTTTGCAGAAGAACTGCCTCCGCTGTCACTCCGATCCCGCCAAGGCGGGGCTGCATCTGGATTCGTACGCCGGAATCCTGCAAGGCGGCGACGACGGCGCAGTCATCGTGAAAGGCGATCCCAACAGCAGCATGCTGATCCAGGCGGTCGAGCGCACGGGAGACTTGGCGATGCCGCCGAAGAGCGTGCTCGATCCGGCCGATGTGGCCACGCTGGCGGCGTGGGTGAAGGCGGGCGCGGCGGGCGGCGAAACACCAGCGGCTTCCAATGCGGCGCCAGCGCAGGCGGACAAGAACGCGGCTGCGCCTGCGGGTCCGGACGCAAGCCTGAAGAACGTCTCGATGTCCGAAGATCCGGACTTCTTCGAGAACAAGGTGCGGCCCATCTTCGCCAATAGTTGCTACAGTTGCCACACCGATCAGGCGTCGGGCGGCTTCCAGCTGGATACTAAGGACCATTTCGAGAAGGGGGGCAGCCGCGGCGCCGAGGTAGTTCCGGGCGATCCAGACAAGAGCCGTCTGGTCCAGGCCGTGGAGCAGACCGGCTCACTGAAGATGCCGCGTGGCGGACCGAAGCTGAGCGAAACGGACATCGCCACACTGGCAGCATGGGTGAAGGCCGGCGCGAAGTGGCCGGCGAAGGAGACCAACACCACTTTCGGCACAACGGCGACGACCGGCATCATCACCGACCAACAGCGCAAATTCTGGCCGTTTCTGCCGCTGAAGCCGGTGGACACGCCGCCGGTGACGGACCGGCATTACGCACACTGGGTGAAGACGCCGATCGACAACTTCATCCTGGCCAACCTGCAGAAGAACGGCCTGGCGCCGGCGCCTCAGGCCGACCGGCGCGCGCTGATCCGCCGCGCAACCTACAATCTGACCGGCCTGCCGCCGACCCAGGAAGAGGTGGAGGTCTTCGAGCACGACCGCTCTCCGAACGCCTGGGAGAAGGTGATTGACCGGCTGCTGGCCTCGCCGCGTTACGGAGAACGCTGGGGAAGGCACTGGCTGGACGTGGCGCGCTACTCGGAGGATGACGTGCGCGGCCTCGATCCTAAGGGGCGCGGGTATATGCCGTTCGATGGCGCATACCGCTTTCGCGACTGGGTGATTAAGGCCTTCAATGACGACCTGCCGTACGACAAGTTCCAGATTATGCAGTTGGCTGGCGATCGGTTGCCTGCCAAGACCGCGGCCGAGCGCAACGACAACCTGATTGCGACGACTTACCTGGGCGCGGGGCCGTGGGTGTGGGACCAAGCCGAGCCGGTGCAGGGCCGCGCCGACGAGCGCAACGAGCGGGTGGATGCAGTGACCCGCGGGATGCTGGGCCTGACTGTGGCATGCGCGCGCTGCCACAACCACAAGTACGACGCGATCGCGCAGAAAGACTACTACAAGATCGTCAGCATCTTCGCCAGCTCGACCTACAAGGTGTACCCGGTGGTTTCGCCGGCCTCTGAGGACTTTTACAACAAGAAGGTGCTGCAAGAAGCCACGCTGCGGGCAGACCTGAGAGATTATACGACCGACCTGAGCAAGCAGCTTGCAGGGGCCCTGGCTGCCCAGACCACGGATTACCTGACCGCTGCCTGGAGCGTGCTTGGCAAAGAGAAAAAGACGGTGGAAGAAGCCTCGTCGAACGCCAAGCTCGATCCCGAGGTGCTGCAGCGCTGGGTCGATTACCTGCCGAAGGAGCACGTGTTTCCCTATCTAAAGGACTGGAATGCGATGACGGCCGCGCCGGACAACACCGAAGAGCAAGCTCGCGTGCTCGGCGAAGCGTTCCAGAAGGAACTGTTGCGCGTATTCTCGGCAGCGGACGACATCAAGCGCCAGAACGACATCATCAAGGCCAAGGGCGACGTGCCCGAGCGGCGGGTCGTGCTCGACACCAACCCCGGCAAGTTTGATACCTTCGATGAGTTTTGCCCCGGTTGCCAACTCGAGCTGAAAGCCCTGCCCACAAACGATGCCAAGCTCTACCAGGAGATCTTCGTCACCCAGTCAGGCGAGCAGGAAGAGAAATTCAAGCCCGGCGTCCTGGTGTTTACCGGCTGGTCGCTGACGCGCAGGCTGGGTGAGCCCTTCCAAAGCTACATTACGGCGCAGCAGAAGAAGATCGCCGATCTCGACAAGAACCTGAAAGACACCACCTATCCCTACGTAAATGGCGAAACCGACAAGCCAAAACCGGTGGACGTGAACCTGAACATCCGCGGCAACCCGCACTCGCTGGGGCCGGTGGTCCAGCGCGGCTTCCTGACGGTGCTGAGCCCGCCCGAGGCCAAGCCGTACACGGATGGCAGCGGGCGCCTGGAGTTCGCGCAGGACATCGCCAACCATCCGCTCGCCGCACGCGTGATCGTGAACCGGATATGGGAGTGGCATTTCGGCACGGGTATTGTGAACACACCAGACAACTTCGGAGTGATGGGGGATAAGCCCTCGAATCCGGAGCTCCTCGAATGGCTCGCCTGGCAGTTCGTGCAACATGGCCGGTCGATCAAGTGGCTGCAGAAGGAGATCATGATGTCTGCGGTGTACCAGACCAGTGTGGATGAATCTCCGGAGGCGCACGACAAGGACGGCGGCAACCGGCTGTACTCGCACTTCAACCGGCAGCGGCTGGACGCCGAGGAAATTCGGGACTCGCTGCTGTTCGTGGCTGGCGATCTGGATCTGAAAAACACGTCCGGCCCCTCGGAGGACTTTACCGCGGACAACCTGCGGCGCACAGTTTTCTGCAAGGTGAGCCGGTTCCGCCTCAACAATTACCTGATGATCTTCGACTTCCCCAATCCCAGCTTTACCTCTGAGCAGAGGTTTTCCAGCAATGTGCCGCTGCAACAGCTCTATTACATGAACAATCCGTTCGTTTACAAGCAGGCTGGCGTTCTGGCTGACCGCGTGCACAATGCACCTACAGACGAAGCGCGGATCGAAGAGGCATACGAGTATGTGCTTCAGCGCAAACCCACCGCCCAGGAGCTGCAACTGGGGCTGAAATTCCTGAGCACAACCCCGGACAAACCGGGCTACGAAGTAGCGGACCAGCCCATCACTGCGTGGAGCGAGTATGCGCACGTGTTGATGAGCTCAAACGAATTCCAGTTCGTGAACTGAAAACTGAGGCGCGTCTGCATGTGAGGCGCGCAGAGGAAAAAACATGGTGCATACACCTGCAAGTCGCCCGATAACGCGCCGCGAGGCACTGCGCAAAATGGGCTGCGGCTTTGGCTACATCAGTCTTGCTGGCTTGGTGGGCCAATCGCTAGCCCGCGCGGCCACGACGGACGGCGTCCGTGCGCCGTGGATGATCACCGACAAGCCGAAGGCCAAGCATGTCATTTTCCTGTTCATGAACGGCGGCATGTCGCAAGTGGATACCTTCGACTACAAGC
>JBEKPD010000085.1:0-25787 GCA_049521075.1 Occallatibacter sp. | reverse complement strand
ATTGAGGGCGGTTTCCGTAAAGCATTCTGAATCATCATGTTCACATCTGCTAACTTTGTCGTTTGCAAATGTAAACGCCAATGTTTTCGCGCGAAAACTCAAAGCTGTAAATGGTTGAAACGGCATACGTTAACATACGCAAACAAGCGTCTATGCATCAGCACCCCGTTGGGGATGACGTGTCGCAGCGCTAACATCCGGTGCGTAAGCACCGTGTTCTTTGAGGGCAGTAGCAACCAACTTCAAGGAGCGCGATGCAGACCGCACCGGGCAAGTCGGCAAGACGTAGCGAATGAAAGAGTCGTACGGTGAAGGCCCAGCAAGCCACACCTGCTCCGAGTCATGCGGGCACGGTCGCGAGGCCGGATACGAAGCGTTGACAGGAGGAACTGTGGGCCAGGTTATTGAACAGCGAAATACCCCGAACTTCAGGATGCCGACGCCCTGACACGACGCGGAAGGCAACATTCGGTAGAGCGTACATGCGAGATTCATCGGGGACTGCGCCTCTGAACCTGGCACGTAGGGACACATCTTGCACTGAAGTTGGGAGATCCCGGGTTCACCCGTGAGCGGCCAGCGCTCGCGGGACGCATCGGGAAGTCCAAGGACAGGAGCCGATGATGAACGAACACGGGAAGTCGGACAGACCCGTAGTACCGAGGAAGTCTCCGAACAAAGCCAGCGTATCGGTGGCGGAGGAGATGGAGGGAAGGGGTCTGGCCAAGGGAAATCTGGGCCAGCAAAACGCGATCCGGACTCAGAGCCGGGTAGTCGCGCCGAGTGAGCTGGCGCAGATACGACAAACGACAAAATCGAACAAGGATGTAAAGTTCACCGCTCTGATGCATCACATCTACCGGATCGACACTCTGCGGTTTGCTTACTCGCAGTTGAAGAGGCACGCGGCAGCCGGTGTGGACGGTGAGACGTGGCGGCACTACGGCGAGGCTCTTGAGGAGAATCTCCAGAACCTCTCCCATAGGCTGAAACGCGGAGCGTACCGGGCCAAGCCGGTGCGTAGGGTGTACATTCCGAAGGCGGACGGGCGGCAGCGACCGCTCGGCGTCCCGGCGCTCGAAGACAAGCTCGTTCAGAGAGCGACGGTGGAAGTACTCAATAACATCTACGAGACCGACTTCCTCGGCTTCTCTTATGGGTTTCGGCCAGGACGCAGCCAGCATAAAGCGCTGGACGCCCTGTACTGTGGACTCCATGAGCGACGTGTGAACTGGGTGCTGGACCTGGACGTGCGCAGCTTTTTCGACAGGCTTTCGCATGAGTGGCTGGTCCAGTTTCTCCAGCATCGGATAGCGGACCGGCGCGTCGTGCGGCTCATCCAGAAATGGCTGAACGCAGGCGTGCTGGAAAAGGGAGTGCGAACGTTTGCGGAGGCAGGCTCGCCGCAGGGCGGAAGTGCATCGCCGCTGCTGGCGAATATCTACCTCTACTACGTCCTCGATCTCTGGGTTCAGGCATGGCGTAAGAAGTGTGCGCACGGCGATGTAATCGTGGTGCGTTATGCCGACGACGCCTTGGTTGGATTCGAGTTCAAAGACGATGCCGAACGGTTCTGGAAGGAACTTACAGAACGAATGCAGAAGTTCCAACTGGAGCTGCACCCAGAGAAGACGCGGCTGATCGAGTTCGGACGCCATGCGGCAAAGAACCGAAAGTGCGTTGGTCTGGGCAAGCCGGAGACCTTCGATTTCCTCGGCTTCAAGCACATCTGTGGCAAGACGAGGAAGGGCAGGTTCATGGTGCTTCGGCAGACGATTCGCAAGCGCATGCAGGCGACGTTGCAACGGGTCAAGATCGAGTTGCGGCGGCGTATGCATGACCCTGTTCCCGAAGTCGGCAAGTGGTTGAAGTCCGTTGTGAGTGGGCACTTCCGATACTTCGGAGTGCCGGGAAACCGGTATGCTTTGGCTCACTTCCGCTTCACAGTCAGTCACCTCTGGCATCACGCGCTTGAACGGCGGAGCCAGAAGGGACGCGTCCAGTGGGAGCGTATGCAACGACTCATCCGCCGATGGCTTCCTCCGGCCCATATCTGCCATCCTTATCCCTCGCGCCGTCTGCGCGTCACTACCTGAGGTAAGAGCCGGATGCGGGAAATCCGCCTGTCCGGATCTGTGCGGGGGGTATGGCGAAAGCCGTATCCCTACCGCGACCACCTTGCTTCCGCTGCGTCAGCAGCGCGTTCTTTGAGGGCAGTAGCAACCAGCTTCAAGGAGCGCGAGGCAGACCGCATCGGGCAATCCAGCAATACGAAGAGTTGACAAAGGAACTGCGGGCCAGATTGTTGAGCCGCGAAATGCCCCGAATTTCAGGACGCCGACGCCCTCATGCGACGCGGAAGGCAACATTCGATGAAGCGTAAATGCGAGCTTCACCGGGGTCCTGCGCGGTCTGTGACCCTGGCACGTTGGGACACATCTTGCACGGAAGTTGAGAGATCCCGGATTCACCCGAGAGCGACCAGCGCGCTCGGGACGCATCGGGAAGTCCAAGGACGGAATCCGATGATGAACCAACCGCACCTTAAGCTGATGCTGATTGATGGACAAACGAGGTCGCCTCGTATTTGCGATGATTCTCCGACTGCGCCAGGGAATTCTGCTGACAGAAGGACACTTGTTGGAGCCTTCGCCCAACGGTCTGTTTTGGCGTCAATACATTCACCTCCGCGGTATCCGAAGACAGCCAAACTTGCAGGTTGGTGTGGCTGACGTATAACTCTATTTCAACTTCCCGACTTCCCTATGCTTACGAGAGCCCATCCAGGTGCCCAACGCGAAAAATGGAGCGAAGCCAAGAATCGTCGGCAAGAGAGGATCGAAGGGAAGATTCCACTGGGTGACAGGACCCCAAAGGATGTACCCCAGGTCAAGCGCGCTCAGCAGCGGCGAGGACCACGGCGGAGTGAACGAATTCGTGGCGCTTAGCAATACTGGCTGTGAGGTATCTCGGATGCATTTGCGCACTTGCGGCATCAAGTCTCGAAAACATGCGGGCTCCTCTCGTCGATGTATGAAACTTACTGCCCCTGGCTAACGTGGCGGGGCGTTCTCTTTGGTGGAGATTCTGACTTGAATCTTGTCTATTGCCCCGTCAAAACTCCCTATCAGGACCGCATTCCTCTCTCGCAACGCGCGGACTAAACCTTCCTTGTCGACACTAATCACGGGACTGTCTGCATCCCCGTTCCTGGCACTTCTCATTCTTAGGAACTGCCGCCTCGCAGACGCCAATTAAGCCTCGCTTCACGCGTCTCATACGCCATCCAAAAACAATTCCTCCCGCACCCACCAACGCCGAAATTGCCATAGCAATTTCCACCTCCCGGCCGAGACCATGAAGATCCGAGTCGGGGGAGAGCCATCCTCCTGGAGCCCTCACCCCCCACTCCACCCATGCGAGGAGACAGGCAAACGCAAGGGCACAGCAGCCTAAGACCAGCAATGCCCAACCGATGATCAAAACCATTGATGCTTTCACATTCACCTCGCTCACAATACCTGAAGTTCACTATCTAGATTCAACCGTAACTCGAACCTCATCCTTCACCCCGGCATATTCGCCGACTAACACTGCATTCCCCTCCCGCAGCGCGTGAACCATGCCGTTTTTGTCGACGCTAATCACTGGATTGACAGCATCTTGCTCGATTGATAAGGCGACCTGGGAAGAATCTTTCAAGCGAATCGGATATTTCGCACCATCGTAGGTCGCAATAGGCACCAGCCAGTGTTCACGTCGTCACTCTTCGCCACCCAGGGTCAGTCTCATTGAATGAACACCTTCATCCAGATCGAACTTCCTGAGCCCTGCGCTCGATGGGACTATATTCAGACGAATTGTCTGTTCCGAGGCGGCATTATCGCCATAAAGCGCCATAACCCAAATATCGAGCGGGCGAAGCTACGATGCGTCACCTCGGCCGTCTTCTCTCCATCCTTCCTCGATGTTTGCGAAGGCCAATCAAAGTGCCGAGCACAATGACTGGTGAATATATAAAAAGGCTCGCAATAGCGCCAATAAACTTGTTCAGCATCGGAATAGGCGTCCAAGAGAGGTCGGCAAACATGTCCCAGAATGTACCAAATTCCCGATAGAGACATACAAAGTGCATTGCGGCGAGGAGTATAGCTAATAACGCAGAATGTCTGAACGGCGCGCAATGTGCTGTTCTTGCGACCATGTAGCCCGCAGCGCCCGCTCCCACCGCAACAGCGAGCAAAACCCCCAACATGCCGCTAACATTCAGTTCCAGCTCCGCCCATTGGCTTGGTCGCGGCAGAAGATAGACCAATGCGATGTATGTTGTCCCCAGTACACCTCCTCCAACGACAAAGAATGCTGCGAACCCGGCTCCGATGACTTTAATACTCCCAGAGATCATCGCGGTGCGCGACTCGGTGCCCGTTTGCATAGACCACCTCACGAGTTTCAACTGCGGATACGACTTCATCGTCACAGCCGTATTTCCTCCACGTTATTGCGATAGGCCGCCAGCTCGAGAAACAACTGTGACATAAATTGTGTCTACTTGGCCGGCAAATTCTCCCGTCAGCAAAGCGGTGCCTTCGCGAATGGCGTGGACCGCTCCACTGCGATCAACGCTAATCACTGGGTTGCTCTCGTCCTGTTCGACCGACAACTTAATCTGCGAGCAGTCATCGAGATAAATCGGATACTTCACTCCTTCATAAACTACCATGGGCATCAATGATTGGTTGCTGCCCAACTTCTGATCATCGATCGTCAACTCCATCGCCGAGAAACCTTGGTTCAGAACGAATCTTCTAAGTTGATTCGACGATGGGACCACGTTCAGATGCACTGTTTGCTGCACGACGGCATTGTCGGAGTAAACTGTCTGAAGCTGAAAGTTTACGGGACCGAGCTTTAGCGGAACTACCTTTATTGTTTTTGTCAGGTCATCACCATTCACAACGCTCGCTAGACCGCTATCGAAGGCCCCAGAGAGATTCGATTGAACATAGGCTAAGGGGGCGGATATCTTTCCGGGCGCCAGATTTACTTTCAGATAGACGGAGGCCCCGAGTGGCACATCGCCATCAGGCACCTCCACCGATATCCTTTGGGGTTCTTCGGTCTCGGGATAAATGCTCCTAGCCTCCGCGTCCTGCTGTGTTTCACCCTTGTAAACCATTACCTCGGACTCGCTTTCCTGCGCGAACGCTACAGCCTCGTTCGCCTGGGGTGATTGCGGGACCGGGCATGCAGGGCCAGAATTCGATGATGTGAGGAGAAGTTGAATTACACAGGGATCGACTGAGCCGTCGGTGACATTAGCGTTCGATGTAAACCAGAAGGAAGGCAACAGGCCCGCCAGGGTAGGCATCGGCGCATGCGCAAGATTGGAGTATTTTGCAACCTGACTCGGGTTAGTATTATCAAATTGACTCGTCGTAGTGACGATTACGTCGTTATTGTTGTCACCCAGGAGACACGACAGCATAGGCGGCGGTTGGCTACAGGAGAAACCTGGCGGAATTGCGTTGATAGACATCGCAGAGAGGAGAAAGTTAAAGTATGCCCTAAGTTCTGATGTTGGACCCCCGACATTGTCCTCCCAATCCGATCCGATTGCAAACCAGTTCACATTGGGTATGTTATTGGTAGGCGGAAGACTCGCTATGTTCGGGCTGGTGGGCTCAAGCGAAGCAACAGCAGGACCAAGTGGCTGGCCGTTCTTCGCCATGCATTGAGCTAATGTCGTCGAGGGGTTCTTTCCACAACCTGTAAGCCATATGCGCCCCGCCTCGGTTTTGCTCTTCCCCGTGCATTGCGGGTTATTGCACGTTCCGTTAGAGAATACGGGATTCATCAGCGCTGTAGCAAGGAGTGAACCCTTTTCCGGGGTATCGATTGTGACGACGCTACGAAATAGTCCCTGCATACGACTGAAGGTGGTCGTGTAGTTGCGGCTTACCGCGGAATAGTGACGAGCCACCAATCCTCCCATGCTGTGTACAACCAAATCGACACGGCCGCCAACATAATGATTTTGCTTTAGTGTGCCCTGCAAATTGGTGACAGCATCATCCAGGGCCTTTTGAGACGTTTGTTGACATCCGGTTCCTCCGTCCCCTGGCGCATCAAATGCCAAAATCTGTGAGTAGCAGACGGCTGACACCGTAGGATAAGAGCCGTTCTCAAACCACGGATAAGAGATCTGCAAATCGTCTTCCGTACGAGCTAGGCTGTCAATATTCCCCCAAATGCCGTGGACAAGGATCACAGGTGTTGGCCCCATGCCAAGAGCCTCATTGGTCGTGGTAGTTACGTTGTTGATCGTGAGGCTCGCTGTCACCATTCCACCTCCTGGCTGTGGTGCGTAATTGACATTTCGAGACTGCTGTGGTGCCTGAACTAATGCGAATGCATAATAGCTGTTTCCTTGTTGGATCGGTTGCACAGAAGGGAGGGGGTTTAGCCCAGTTGCAGGAGTCGAGTTGAGGAAAGAACCATCCCATGGAGCAAATGTAAGTCCGTTTGTCCCTGTAAATGTCACAGGGGTGTTTATGCCTAGTTGGCAGACCACAATTGCAGTCGCAGTCCCATCCGTAATCATGCCCGACGCCCGTACACTTGTGTAATTCGAGAGGCTCGAGATGACGGCATTCTGGCTGATGTTCTTCAAACCGAGGAAGGGGGGACGATAGGGATCGATGACGTAGAGTCGGGCAAGTTGTGCAGTGGTCTGGCCGGCGCAGGCCATTCCATTAGGACCGGGGGAAGTGCATTGAGGCGCCTGTGCCGCGACGGTTTGGGACACGAACCCACACGTCGCGCATGAGATTGCCAGACCGAGGACTACGCGCGATGCCAACGATCTTAATCGGATTATGGGCCGTACGGATATCGGCAGGGATATCCAGCAAAATGTAGTCCCGACGGTGCGATAGTTTTCTGCGATGTAGTGACGACGCCGAAATTGAGAATCCTGCATTTCACTTCTCCCGAAATGTTGACTTAAATGCTGAAAATCCAAGCTGTCTCGGCAGCGTGGGGTGAATACCGGCCGAGAACGATCCTACGGTGTACGTTTCGGTGATTCTTACCCATGCACGGTATGTCATTGCAGTTTCCATTAGCAGAGACTGGAATCAATTCACAGACGGCGGCGGGCCCCACAGCATGATGTCGACCGTCTCGCCCGGATCGGTGCCTGCTGGAGCCACGGTAGCAGTAATCGTGGTTGGGTCGACAACAACGATGTTCGAAAGGTTCACAGAGCCGGTCTTTACACTGAGGGTGATGGTTGTAGCCGGGCAGTTGGGTAACGAGGACGCGGCCTGCGTCGTGAACCCTGTTCCCTTCACCTTGATTTGGTATGTCTTGCCGGGTATCCAGGTGTCAGGGGTTACCGGGGTGTTGGGGTCGAGCGCCGGCGTGGGGCAGGCCTGTGGCGGAGGAGGAGAAGGGGAGGGTGGATTAGGAGGCGGCGAGGGCTGAATGGAAACACCCCAGTAATCCCAGTACCCGAACGCTCCGGTGAGATAAAGAATGATCATTCCCGTAGGAGCGCCGCTGTCGACAGAGACATCAAAAGTGGTTGTAGTCGAATTGACCCAAGTGAGTTTGCTGAGGTGGATATATTGGGGCGAAGGGCCAAATTCGAAGAGGTCGGGATATTTCGGCCACTCCGTTACCGAGAGGTCAGTGTTCGGGCAAGCACTACCCGCTATTGGATAAGTTCCCGAGATAAAAACGGTGTAACTATGCCCGGGCGACCATATCACGGGGTCAGTGGTTAATATCCCCTGGTTTTCTATCTGCAGGGTATTTCCGGGCATGCACCCATAAACAATGAACTGCGCATGGGATACGGATGTGCCGGCCACGCACACGGTTGCCAGACCGAGAGCTACACGCGTTGCAATTGATCGTAACTGGATCTTGGGTCGCATAAACATAGGTAGAACCCTCTCAATGAACAGACACGCGCATCGAAGTAAATTCGCCGCGAGGCGATAGTTTTCCGCAGTGTTACGACAGCGCCGAACTCGAAAAGTCTGCATTTCCTTTCCCTCAAAAACACCAGCGAACTCACAATCCGCCTGTAATGCCGATTAGAGAACCGGGTTGATGGTGACACTGGCCGAACCCGCTGCGTAGTCGGTTCCGTTGGCGTAAGCCGCCGCGATGGTTTGCGGTTTCGCAGACAAGCCCGCGATTGAATAGCTGGCATGGCCGCTCGCATTGATAGGGAGCGTAGCGCGAAGCTTGCTCCCGCCGTCGGAACTTAACTCGTTAGGTGCAGCGTTCAGCGGTGCTGTGCTCCAGATCGCGTTCCAGGCCGCGCCCTTGAACTTCACCGTACTGGTGCTCCGGGTCGGACCGGAATTCGTTTTCGCGATCGTCACTGAGGTATCCGAGACTCCCGAGGTCGGTGACAGGCTACCGATCGTAGGCGCAAGGACCGTGAACGCCGCCCCATTGCTCGCCTGCCCGCCCACCGTGACCACTACGTTTCCGGTAGTCGCTCCCGCAGGCACCGTCGCCACGATCGAGGTGTCGCTCCAGCTTGTGATCGATGTCGCCGACACGCCATTGAACGTCACCGTGCTGTATTGGCTCCAGACCGGACCGAAGTTTGTTCCCGTGATCGTAACCGAGGTGCCTATGGCGCCTGAGGTCGGTGACAGGCTACCGATCGTAGGCGCAAGGACCGTGAACGCCGCCCCATTGCTCGCCTGCCCGCCCACCGTGACCACTACGTTACCGGTGGTCGCTCTCGCAGGCACCGTCACCACGATCGAGGTATTGCTCCAGCTCGTGATCGATGTCGCCGGCACGCCGTTGAACGTCACCGTGCTTTGGTACAGCACCCCGTTAATGTACTGGATATCGCTCGAGCCGAAGTTCGTGCCCGTGATCGTCACCGAGGTGCCTATGGCGCCTGAGGTCGGTGACAGGCTACCGATCGTAGGTACGACTGTGAACGTCACTCCGTTGCTTGTCTGCCCGCCCACCGTGACCACTACGTTTCCGGTAGTCGCTGCCGCAGGCACTAGCGCCACGATCGAGGTGTTGCTCCAGCTCGTGACCGCCGCTGACACGCCGTTGAACATCACCGTGCTCGCGCCTTGGGCCGAGCCGAAGTTCGTGCCCGTGAGCGTGACCGAGGTGCCTATGGCGCCTGAGGTCGGTGACAGACTGTTGATCGCTAAGACCGCGAACGCCTCTCCATTGCTTACCTGCCCACCCTGATTGACCACCACATTTCCGGTAGTCGCTCCCGCAGGCACCGTCGCCACGATCGAGGTGTCGCTCCAGCTTGTGATCGATGTCGCCGAGACGCCATTGAACGTCACCGTGCTGTATTGGCTCCAGACCGGACCGAAGTTTGTTCCCGTGATCGTAACCGAGGTGCCTATGGCGCCTGAGGTCGGTGACAGGCCGATTCCTGGCACGACCGTGAACACGACTCCGATGCTTGTCTGCCCGCCCACCGTGACCACTACGTTTCCGGTGGTCGCTCCCCCAGGCACCGTCACCACGATCGAGGTATTGCTCCAGCTCGTGATCGATGTAGCTGCCGTGCCGTTGAACGTAACCACGCTCGTGCCTTGCGCCGCGCCGAAGTTCGCCCCTGTGAGCGTAACCGAGGTGCCCACCGCGCCTGAGGTTGGCGATAGGCTGCTGATCGTGGGTGCCAGAACCGTAAACGCCACACCGTTGCTCGCCTGCCCGCTGCTCACCGTGACCACCACATTTCCGGTAGTCGCTCCCCCGGGCACTGTCGTCACAATTGAAGTGTCGCTCCAGCTCGTGATCGAAGTCGCCGCAACGCCATTGAACATCATCGCGCTCGTGCCTTGGGTTGCTCCGAAGCCTGTGCCCGTGAGCGTAACCGAGTCTCCTATGGCTCCCGAGGTCGGCGACAGGCTGCTGATCGTGGGCGGCGGGCACGTGTACGTCACACCATTGCTCGCCTGCCCGTCCACGGTGACCACCACATTTCCGGTAGTCGCTCCCACAGGCACTAGCGCCACAATCGAGGTGTCGCTCCAGCTCGTGATCGATGTCGCCGACACGCCATTGAACGTTACCGTGCCCGTGCCTTGGGTCGCGCCGAAGTTCGTGCCCATGAGCGTAACCGCGGTGCCTATGGGTCCCGAGGTCGGTGACAGGGTGCTGATCGTGGGCGGCGGAGTTGAGCCGTTTAACAGAATGCTCTGTGTCGCATATCCTGGGGCGGCTGCGTTGTGCATGCTATCCGTGAACACGAGAGGGCTGCTGAATGTTCCCCCCGCGGTGGGTGTAAAGCTGATGGACATAAAGCACAACTGCCCGGCCGGAAGAGTCGCCGGCGAGGAGGAGCTGGCAGTCACGATCTGGCAGGAGAAGGGCTGAATTGAGCTGTTTGTGAAGTTCGTCGGAACGCTTGGGTTCTCCCCGCTCGCAGGAACCGGGAAGCTCAGCGAGGCATTACCGAGATTCTCCACCGTGATTGTTTGCGGGCTGTCGGTGCTGGTAGAGCCGACACTAGTCAATGCAAAGTTGAACGTCGGCGCGTCTGCGAGGTCCTCTCGTAGCACGACTCTGCGATAGAGGTCGATGACGTAGACGTTTCCGCTGCCATCGACCGCAATACTGGATGGGTATTCGAGCGAGCTTGTAGGAATGATTTTTTCGGCATAGGTTCCCGAATTCGCGATCAGAACCGCAACGCTGTCAGACGGGTATCCCTTGAGGGCGAGATAGACGTTGCCATTGCCATCCACGGCGAGGCTCGTGATTGAATAATTCTTGATGGAGGGCAGATGGCTTTCGGTATAACCGCCCGGCCGAAACGATTCAAGCAGAACGCTACTGCTGCCATCCTCAACGATGTAGACGTTTCCGCTGCCATCCACTGCCACCTGCGAGGGCGAAGTGGCACTATTCGGGACCGGGCTCTCGATATAGCTTCCCGCGGAGGGAATCTCGATGAGGACTCGGTAGTTGAGGGTATCGGCGATGTAGACGTTACCGGCGCCATCAACGGCAACCGAGTTCGGATGGCTGAGAGTGCTTGTGGGCAGCACGGTCTCTGTGTAACTTCCAGCAGCCGGCGTCTCTTCGAGAACCCGGTTGTTGTATGTGTCTGCGATATAGACCTTGCCGGCGCCATCCACTGCGACTGCCAACGGACCGTTCAGCGGGCTGGTCGGGATAGCGCTCTCGGTATACACGCCAGCCGACAAGGTTTCTTTGAGAACCTGGTTGTTGTATCGATCAACGACGTATACGTTACCGCCACCATCGACCGCAACACCATCGGGGCCCCTTGCGCTGTTTGGTACGGCAGTCTCAGTTCCGGGCAGGAAATCGATCTGCGATCCAAGGCCAATACCGTCGATATAGGCTGTTGCCAGCGTGTTTCCAGAACCATCCTGGAGCACGACGGCTCCGGGGCGGCTTCCGGAGAGTGTGGGCGTAAAGATAACCGCGACAGTGCAGGTTTCACCGGCATTATAGTTAGCGCCTAAGGTGCAGGTTCCGCTGTCGGTATTGGCGAAATCGAGACCAGGTACGCCTTCTGTGAGCACAGAGACGCTGCCGAGCGTGGAAGCCGAGTTGAAGGTGAGCGTAACCGGAGTCGGCGAACCGGAGGAGCCGATGTTCACCGAGCCGATGTTGACAGCTGCAGCGAGGCCTGCCGATTCGATGGCGAAGCTCTGCGTTACCGGAGCTGCCGGTGCGTAATTGCTGCTGCCTGCCTGGGTGGCCTGGATAGTGCATTGTCCCGTGGTGAGGAGCGTGGCCGTAGAGCCTGAAAGCGCGCACACTGAGGGCGTAGTCGAGGCAAAGCTCACGGGGAGGTTCGAGCTGGCGTTGGCCACCAGCGTTATTGGAACTGACGGGTTGAACATCTGCTCGGGTATCGGTCCAAAGTTGATGGATTGAGTGAGCAGACTGACCGGGAAGCTTTGCGTTACAGGAGGCGCTGCTGCATACACCGTAGTTCCCGGCTGGCTGGCCTGGATGGTGCAGGTTCCCCCTGCGCTAAGCGATACATAGATAGCGCCGTGGAGGGAGCAGACGGCGGGCGTGGTGGAGGTGAATACGACTGCAAGACCCGAGGTCGCTGTGGCCGCGAGTTGGAAAGTTGAAAACAGAGGCTGAGGTGGAATGGGCGCGAAGCTGATGGTCTGCTGCGTGCTGCCTTGGCCAAGACCTGTCAACTGCAGTGTCTGTGTTGCATAGCCGGGCGCCGCAGCGTTCAGAGTGTTGTCAGTAAGGGTCAGCGAGCCGATGGTGGTGCCTGCCGACGGCGCGGTAAAGCTGACGGGCAATAGGCAGATCTGGCCGGGGTCAATACTGCCAGCTGTCGAGCCGACTGCGCTCACCAATGGACAGTCAAATGCCGCGTTGCTGCCCAGGCTGAAGTTTGCCGTGATGGCAGGGTTGTTGCCGCTAGCCAGCGATGGAATGAGCAGCGGCGCGTTGCCAATGTTTGCCAGCGTCACAGTCTGCGGGCTGTCGCTGCTGGTAGAGCCCGGAGCTGTGAGGTCAAAGTTGAGGCTCGGAGGGGCGGCTAGATCTTCTTTCAATACGGTAGAAACGGTAGAGATGTACACGTTGCCGAGTGCATCCACCGCGACACCCGACGGTTGGTTCAAGGCGCTGCTGGGAATAATCGTCTGGAGATAGGTCCCCGCGCGCGGAGTCAACTTCAGAACCGCCACTTGCCCCGCTTGATCAGGGCCCCACTGCGCGACGTACACGTCTCCGGTTCCGTCGACGGCGACGGACCTTGGTAAACTGAGATCGCTAATCGGTAAGATGCTTTCCGTGTAGCCGCCGCCTGAGAGCGTCTCTTTCAGAATTCTCGGAATACTGTAGCTTACGGTATTGGAATCGACTATATAGACATTTCCGCTTCCGTCGGCGGCAACTCCGGTTGGCCAGCTTAACTGGCTGGTTGGAATCACAGTTTCGGTATACGAGCCGGCGGCCGGGCTCTCCATCAGGATTCGCTCGTTGGATGTGTCAGCAATGTAGACATTGCCACTACTATCGACTGCGACCGCTTGCGGACCGCTGAGAGCGCCGGTTTGCATCGTGCTCTCTGTATAGCTGCCGGCCATCGGAGTCTCTTTGAGAATCCTATTGTTGTAGGTATCGGCGATGTACACGTTGCCCGCACCATCCACGGCCACGCCGTACGGACCACTGAGTGGGCTGGTGGGTAAAACGATTTGCGTGTAGGCGCCGCCGGAGAATGTCTCTTTCAGGATGTCGTTGTTCCAGTAATCGGCGATGTAGACGTTGCCGCCGCCATCCACGGCAAGTCCGGTAAAGTACGACAGATTGCCAGAAGCGACCGCGCTCTCATTACCGGGGAGGAAGGTAATCTGCGGGCCGATTCCACTCCCTTCGAGGTAAGCGGTTGCCAACACATTTCCGGACCCGTCGGCCAGGACTACGGAACCGCTGCGCGTCCCCGCGGCTATCGGAGCAAACGCCACACTGACCGTGCACGTGTCGCCGGTATTGTAGTTACTTCCCGGGGTGCAACTACCCGCGCCAGCATCAGCAAAATCAAGGCCACTTCCTCCCTCGGTGAGCACTGACACGCTTCCCAACGTTGCAGCGGCGCTGAACGTAAGAGTGAGACTGACCGGAGCGCTAGTGCTCCCGATGCTCACCGAACCAAAGCTAGTTGCCGTTCGCGGGCTCACCGACACCACGGTGAAGTTCTGCGTAGCCACCGGCGCAGGCGCGAATGTGACGCCGTCTCCTGCTTGGCTGGCCTGAATGGTGCAGATTCCTGGGGCAGACAGCGTCGCAGTATAGTTGGAAACTCCACAGACGGTTGGCGTAAGCGAAGTGAAGATGACCGTATACCCGGACGTTGCGTAAGCAGTAAGAGGAATGGGAACGGCAGTATTCAGAATCTGCGACGAAATCGGTGAGAAGGTGATGGTCTGCGGAATGAGGTTTACGAGGAAACTCTGCGTTGTAGGTGGCGCAGTGGCGTAAACAACGTTTCCTTGCTGCGTCGCCTGCACGGTGCACATTCCGATCGTATTCAACGTGGCTGTTGAGCCCGACACTGTGCAGATGGCGGGCGTCAGGGATGTAAAACTAACGGGCAGTCCCGAACTCGCTGTGGCTGTGACTGCAACGGTTGAGTTGAGTATCTGCGGCAACATACCTGGGAAGGAAATTGTCTGCTGAGTGCTGCCAGTGCCGGTGCCATTCAATTGAATATTCTGGCTCGCATAACCCGGAGCGGGCGCATTTAGCGCGTTGTCAGTAAGGCTGAGCGAGGCGCTGTACACTTGCGCTGATGATGGCACAAAACTGATCGGCAGCATGCAAGATTCCCCACCAGGTAAAGTCGCCGGCAACGAAATCCCCGCAGTGACGAGTGGACAGGTAGAAGCCACACTGCTGTTGAGCGAGAACCCGGATGGTATCGCTGGATTGGATCCAACATTCAATGCCGGGAAGCTAAGCGGGCCGTTGCCCACGTTCTCCACCACGACACTCTGCGGGCTGTCACTGCTCGTGGCACCCGGAGCCGTAAGTGCGAAGTTCAAAGACGGTGGATCGACGAAGTCCTCCTTCAGTACGCGGTTGTTAAGGGTATCTGCGATGTAGACGTTGCCGCTTCCATCCACCGCAACTGCGAAAGGACCATACAACTGGCTCGTCTGGATAACGCTCTCGGCGTAGCTGCCGCCGGAGTAGGTCTCCTTGAGTACATTTGAGTTGCCGGAGCTCCAGCCGTAGTAGTTGGAGATATAAATGTTGTTTCTGCCATCCACCACAATTCCAATTGGTCCCGATGCGCTCGACGGCACGACGCTCTCCCGGTAAGCTCCCAGCGAGAGAGATTCTTTGAGGATGCGGTTGTTGTAGGGGTCGGCAATATAGACGTTTCCGTTGCCGTCCACAGCAACCCCATACGGACCCCTCAGCTGGCTGGTCGGAATCACGCTTTCGGTGTATGAGCCTCCGCTGAGAGTCTCGATCAACACCCGCTGGTTATTGGTATCAGAGATGTAGACATTACCGCCGCCATCCACTGCAACGCCGTACGGGTTGTTGAGTGCGCTGCTCGAAATGGTGCTCTCCGTGTAGCCGTTCGGACCAGGTGTCTCTTTCAGAATGCGGTTGTCACCGGTGTCGGCAATGTAGAGGCTGCCTGCACCGTCGATTGCAATGGCATACGGATAACTGAGAGCGCTGGTCGGCACAGTGCTCTCCGTATAACCGTTGACGCCGGGCGTCTCTTCGAGGACCCTTTGGTTGTAGGTGTCGACAATGTAGACGTTGCCGTTTGCATCCACGGTGACGCCGGATGGATTGGCAAGAGTGCTACTTGGCACGGTGAATTCCGCGCTAGGCAGGAAGTTTAACTGCGGTCCCACTCCAATGCCCTGGATGTAGCTGGTCGCGACGATGTTCCCGGAACCATCCGCGAGTTCAATTGCACCGTAGCGAGTTCCGGCAAACGTTGGAGTAAATAACACATTCACCGTGCAACTTGAGCCGGTCGTGTAGCTTGATCCGGCAGCGCAACTTCCCTGACCCGCATTGGTGAAGTCGAGACCTGTGGCGCCCTGCGTAAACACTGTCACGGTTCCGAGAGTTGCCGCTGAGCCAAAGGTGAAATTTACCCCCATGGCCGAGCTTGCCGAGCCGATGTTGACACTACCAAAGTTGGTGTTCGAAACAAGGCTGATGGACTGGATCACGAAGCTCTGCGTAAGCGAAACCGCCGGCAAATAGGAGACACCGTCTCCGGGTTGGCTAGCCTGGATGGTGCACGTTCCATCGGCAAGCATGGTGGCTGTACTTCCCACAATTGCACACATGGACGGCGTTAATGAGGCGTAGACGATTGGCAGACCCGAACTTGCGGTGGCCTGCAGCGGCAAACCCACCGTGGTGTTGATAACCTGCGTTGGTATCGTAGGGAACGTGATTGTTTGCGAAAGCAGGCCAACGACTACGCTCGTCGAAGCGATCGCGGGAGCATAGACCGTATTGCCCGCCTGATACGCCTGAACGGTACAGTCACCCGCGGCAGAAAAGTAGAGAGATGTACCGTACAACACACAATTATTGGGCATGGCTACACTGATGGTTACTGGCAGACCAGAACTGGCCGTCGCAATCACAGAAACGCTGGAGAAGATGGCAGGCGCAGAGATCGGTGCAAAGGTGATGGTCTGCTGTGTGTTGCCTGCGCCCAGACCGGTCAATTGAATGCTTTGTGACGCAGACGTGTTGAGCGAGTTGTCAAGCAGCGCCACGGTGCCGGTAAAAGTGCCTGACGCGGGAGCGGTAAAGCTTATGGGTAACTGGCATGATTGGCCCGCAGCGATCGACCACCCGGCGGCAGCTCCTGTGCTTACTTCGGGGCAGAGGTTTTGTCCGCTGCTTGATAGCGTAAAGTTTCCAGTCACTCCTGGATTGCTGCCGCTTGAGGGTATTGCGAAATTGAGCGGCGATGTGCCGATGTTTTCGAGAGTTACTGTCTTCGGGCTGTCGCTACTGGTAGATCCCGGAGCCGTCATCGCAAACGTGATGCTTGGAGCGTCTGCGTAATCTTCCTTCAACACTCTATCGTTGGGAGAATCGGCAATATAGATGCTGCCACTGAGATCCACCGCAACCGCTCCTGAATTGATCGCAGAGGCCGAGGGCAGCGCCGTCTCGGTGTATCCACCCGTGGAGGGCGTCTCTTTCAGAATTCCCGAGTAAGCGACGATATATAGGTTATCGTTCGCGTCAACAAACATGCCGCCTATCCCGCTTGCTGGCACAACGCTCTCTGTGTAGCTGCCCGAGGCGTAGGTCTCCTTCAAAAGTCGGTTGTTGCCGCCATCGGAGATGTAAACGTTGCCTCTTGAATCCACTGCGACGCTGTAAGGCCCGTTTAAGGGACTGGTGGGGATCGTGCTCTCCTGGTAGCCGCTCGCAGTGGGAGTCTCCTCGAGAATGCGGTTGTTGCTTGTATCCGCAATATAGATGTTGCCGCTGCCATCGACAGCCAGTCCGGACGGGTAATTGAGCGTGCTTGTGGGCACAGTGCTCTCGGTGTAATTGCCCGCCGTGAGCGTTTCCTTAAGTATCCGCTCGTTGTTCGAGTCGGCAACGTAAACATTGCCACTCCCATCCACCGCGATACCACCTGCAGGCCAAGCGAGGCTGCTGGTGATAAACGTGCCCTGCGTGTAGCCACTAGCGGAAGGAGTCTCTTTCACAACTGTGCCGGCGTCGCAGTCGACGATATAGATCGCACCAGCACCGTCCAGAGCAATTCCATTCACACACGAGACACCCGTGGTTGGGATCGTGATCTCATTGCCTGGCAGAAAGTTCAGCTGCGGTCCCCTGCCGGGTCCTTCAAGATAGGTAGTCGCGACCACCGCGCCGAAGGCATCTGAGAGCACCACCGCGCCATTACTGATTCCCGCAAACCGCGGAGAAAAAGTTACGCTCACTGTGCAACTCGAACCAGCGGCGAAGCTCGTCCCCGCACTGCAGGTGCCGGTTCCAGTATTTGCGAAGTCAAGTCCACTTGCACCACTGGTGAGCACTGCTACATTGCCCAATTTGGTTGCCGCGTTCAGATTTAGCGTTACGGTGATGGCCGGACTGGTGTTGCCAATTGTCGTCGGCGCGAAGACCGTGGCCGTGAGCGGATTGGACGACTGGACGATGAATGTTTGCGTCACTGTTTGCGCGCTAGCGTAGATCACGCCGTCTCCGGGCTGCGTAGCCTGAATAGTGCAGCTTCCGTCAGCCAACAGTGTCGCCGTTGCCGCAACCGAATTGACCGAGCAGATGGTTGGGGTAATGGACGCAAAGCCGACTGTGAGCCCCGAACTAGCTACGGCGGAAAGTGTCAGCGGTCCCGCCGTATTGATGATTTGCGTCGGAATCTGTGGGAAGCTGATGTTCTGCGGCAGCAGGGTAACCGAGAAGCTCTGGGAGGCGCTCGTGGCGGGCGCGTACATTGAACTTCCTGCTTGACTGGCGACGATGGTGCAGGTTCCGCCAGCGATCAGCGAAGCACTCGCCCCGGAGAGCGTGCAGACCGCAGGCGTGGTGGGCACGAGGCTGACCGGCAGACCGGAATTCGCTGTCGCTGAAAGGGCAACGGTGGAATTCACGGGCTGAGGACCAACGGTGGCAAAGCTGATCGTCTGGTGCGTACTGCCCGTGCCGGTGCCGCTGAGCTGAATCGTCTGTATTCCAGTGGCATTGAGCGAGTTATCAGTGAGCGATAGGGACTCGCTGAAGCTGCCCGAGGTTGGCGGCGTAAAGCTGATCGACAACAGGCAGGTCACTCCTGCAGCCAGCGTTGCCGGAGTGGAAGCTCCTGCATTCACCACGGGGCAAGCCCCTGGAACGTTGCTATTCAGCGAAAAGCTTCCTGAGATCGTCGGATTGCTGCCGCTCACTGGAACAGGGAACGCGAGGGAAGCATTGCCAATATTGGCCACGACGACCGTTTGTGGACTGTCGATGCTGGTCTGTCCGGGCCGGGTGGGCGTGAAGATCAGACTGGGCGGCGCCGACAGGTTTTCCCAGAGCATGCGTTGGTTGTCATTGTCGGCGATAAAGACGCTACCGTTAGCCACCGCAATTCCAGTTGGCGCGTTCATCGGACTAGTTGGAAGGACCGTCTCAGAATAGGTTCCCGAGGAAAGCGTTTCGAGCAACGCACGATTGTTACCGTTGTCGACGATGTAGATATTGCCTCTGCCATCCAAATCCACAGCGACTGGATTATTCAGAGGGCTGGTGGCGACCATGCTTTCGGTGTAGCCACCGGACGCGAATGTCTCCATCAGGACACGGTTGTTGCCCGAGTCGGCAATATACACATCACCATTCCCATCGATTGCAAGGCCATATGGGCTGGAAAGCGGACTGGTGGGCAGTTGGGTTTCAGCAAAGCCGCCTGCCGTCGGCACTTCGAGCAGGACACGGTTATTGTCGGTGTCGGAGATGTAGAGATTGCCGCTGCGGTCAACTGCGACCGAGCTCGGATTGTAAAGCGCGCTCGTGGGCACCAAACTCTCCACATAACCCAGAGAGGATAACTGCTCCATCAGCACGCGATTGTTGGCAGTATCGGCGATGTAGAGCGTGCCGCTCGCATCCACTGCAACTCCTTCAGGCCCCGACAGCGGACTCGTGACCACGGTGCTCTGCGTGTATGCACCCTGCCCCAGCGTTTCCTTGACGATACGGTTGTTGCCTGTGTCGGCGATGTAGATGTTGCCGGCCCCGTCCGCCGCGACCCCAAAGGGATAGGAAAGCGTAGTGGTGGAAACCGCCGTTTCAATGCCCGGCACGAAGATCGATTGCGACCCTATGCCGGTTCCCACAAAGTAAGTGGTGCTCACGGGATTTCCAGAGCCGCCGTAAAGCACCACGGCTCCGAAGCGGCTTCCCGGTTGCGTCGGGGCAAAGGCCACGTTTACGGTACAGGTGGATGCGGCGGAATAATTCGTGCCGAGTGTGCAGCTTCCTCCCGCTGCACTGGCAAAGTCGAGGCCGCTTGCGCCCTGGGTAAGTACCGTGACCGAGCTAAGTGTCGCTGCCGAACTGAAATTGAGCGTCACCGAGACAGGGGCGCTGGTGCTGCCAATATTTACTGCACCAAAGTCCGCCACTGGTTGAGGGTTGATCGACACCACCGCGAAGGTTTGTATGACCGTGGGCGCCGCAGCCCATGCCACTCCATCTCCAGGCTGGCTCGCCTGGATGGTGCAGCTCCCGAGAGAGAACAGTGTTGCCGTGGAAGCTGACGCGTTGACTGTGCAGACCGCTGGCGTGGTTGAAGTCAAATTGACGGGCAACTCGGAACTGGCGGTGGCATTCAAAGTCACCGGGGCCGTCGCGTTGATAACCTGAGTGGAAATTGCGGAAAATGAAATTGTCTGCGCCGCAAGATTCACGGTGAAGCTCTGTGTCACGCTGGGTGCAGGTGCGTAAACGGGGTTTCCAGTCTGGCTGGCAACAATCGCGCACGTACCAGCAGCGGCCAGCGGAGCGATCGAGCCAGCCACCGTGCAGACGTTTGGCGTGGCGGACGTAAAGCTCACGGCAAGGCCCGAACTGGCAGTCGCCGTCAATGCCAGCGTGGTTCCTGCAGTCTGCGTCGGTATCGCCGCAAAGTTAATGGTCTGAGATGTGGTACCGGTCCCAACGCCGGCTACCAGTATGTTTTGGGTCGCGTATTGCGGGGCACTCGCGTTCAAAGCCGTGTCCGTCACACCGAGTGCGGAGTTGAAAACACCCGGAGCCGTTGGCGCAAAGCTGACAGCCAGCTGGCACGACTGGCCCGCACGCAGCGAATTTGCCGTTGAACCGGTGCCGATCACCGGGCATGCTGACCCACCGCTGCCCAGGCTGTAGTTGACTGGCACCGACGGATTGCTACCACTACCCGGCGCTGGGAACGTGAGCGGCGAGTTGCCAATGTTTTCGAGCACGATCGTCTGTGGGCTGTCGCTGCTGGTAGATCCAGGCGCGGTCGAGGCAAAGCTCAGTGCTGGCGACGCGGAGAGATTCTCTTCCAGCACGCGGTTGTTTCCGGTATCAACGACATAGATGTTGCCGCTCCCCGACACAGTCACGTCAGCCGGACCGGATATGGCGCTGGTCGCAACAATGCTCTCGACATCCGTACCCGATGTGAGTTGCTCTTTGAGTACGCGGTTGTTGTACGTGTCCGCGATGTAGATGTTTCCATTCCCATCAACCGAAATTCCATTGGGCCCATTCAACTGGCTGGTTGTCAGCACGCTCTCGGTATAGCGCCCCGAAGCGAGCGTCTCCATTAGAACGCGGTTGTTCTCTGTGTCGGCGATATATACGTTGCCGCTGCGGTCCACAGCCACTCCCGATGGTCCGGCCAGTTGGCTCGTGGGCATGGTGGTCTCGCTGTATCCGCCAGGCGCCGGAGACTCAAGGAGCACGCGATTGTTCCCCGAGTCGGCGATATACACATTACCGCCGCCATCGACGGCAACCGCAAACGGGTAATTGAGCGCGCTGGTCTGCACCGTGGTTTCGGCGTACACGTTTGCAGACGTGCTTTCTTCGAGCACGCGGTTGTTGCCGGCGTCGGCGATGTATATGTTGCCCGCCCCGTCGACCGCAATGCCCGATGGGAATGAAAGCGAGCTGGTGGGCACCGCGCTTTCGGTGTACGTGGCACCTGAGAGCGTCTCCTTAAGTACGCGATTGTTGTTCGCGTCTGCAATGTAGACATTCCCGCTCCCGTCGACTGCGACTGCAAACGGGCTTGCCAAAGTACTGCTTGGCAACACGGCCTCAATGCCGGGAGGGAAATTCACCTGAGGCCCAACACCGGTTCCATCGAGATACGCTGTTGCGAGCGTGTTACCGGAACCATCCTGCAAGACCACAGCGCCATAGCGTGTTCCGGACACTTTTGGAGCGAATGTCACATTCACCGTGCAGCTCGCACTGGCGTTGTAACTCACGCCCGTAGCGCAGCCCCCACCCCCCGCATTGGCAAAGTCGAGCCCGCTCGCGCCTTCGGTCAGCACTGAAACGCTGCCCAGTGCGGCGGCGTTTACGAGAGTGAGCGAAACGGCAATCGGAGCGCTGGTGCTTCCGATGCTAACCGTTCCAAAGCCGATTGCCGCCGGCGCATTGAGCTGGAGGACAGCGAAACTCTGCGCTACCGTCGGCGCTGGTCCATAGACCAACCCGTCTCCTGCTTGACTGGCCTGGATCGAGCAGGTTCCCACGGCGAGAAGCGACGCCGTCGAGGTATCGTTTGAGACGCTGCAAACGGTCGGTGTGATCGATGTGAAAGTTACCGGATACTGGGAACTGGCCGTGGCCGACAGGATCACAGGAACCGCCGTGTTAATTGGCTGTGCCGAAATAAAGGCAAAGGTAATGGTCTGCTGAACAAGGCTGACTGTGAAGCTCTGCGTGACTGGCGCTGCTGCTGCATAGACGGGAGACCCTGTCTGGCTCGCAACGATCGTGCATGTTCCCACGACGGCCACCGTCACCACTGCGCCGGATACCGTGCAAACGGTCGGCGTGGCGCTCGTGAATGTCACCGGCAATCCCGAGCTGGCCGCTGCAGTTAGCGGGAGGATTGTGCCGGCCTGCTGTGCCGGGATAGCAACAAACGTGATGGTTTGCTGTGTGCTACCGGTTCCAACACCGCTCAGCGTCAGACTCTGGGTCGCAGCCACGTTCAGGGCATTGTCACTTAACACCACCTCGCCGGTGATTGTGCCTGCCTGCGCGGGCACAAAGCTGATCAGCAGCAAGCACGACTGACCAGCTGCCAGCGTTCCCACGTTGGACGCTCCGGCGTTGACCACAGGGCAGGCGGGCGCTCCGCCACTGGCGAGTGTGAAGTTCGCCGCGATGCTCGGATTACTTCCGCTGCTTAGAACTGGGAATATCAGCGCCGCATTGCCCACGTCCACCACTGTCACGGTCTGCGGACTGTCGCTGCTGGTTGACCCGGGAGCCGTCGGTGAAAAGCTCAGGCTGGGCGGGTCCGCAATATCCTCTTCAAGCACAGTGTTGTTGTACGTATTCGCAATGTAGATGCTGCCGCTGCCGGTCACAGCCACTCCCGCTGGCCCCGAAAGCGCGCTGGTGGCGATCGTGCTCTCCACAGTATTGCCGCGCACTAACGATTCTTCAATCACGCGGTTGTTCCACGTGTCGGCAATATAGACATTGCCGAAACCGTCAACCGTCACAGCGCTGGGGGAACTAAGGGTGCTGGTTGCCAATGTGCTTTCCGTGGTCCCGCTAGACGAAACTGTCTCAATCAACACGCGGTTGTTGTCGGTATCTGCAATGTAGATATTACCGTTGGTATCTACGGCAACACTCGTGGGACTGTTCAGCGTGCTCGTAGTTACCGTGGTCTCGGTATATGTGCCTTGAGCCAAGGCCTCGATAAGAATGCGGTTATTGCCGGTGTCGGCGATGTACACGTTGCCCGCCGCATCCACCGCAACCCCTGAGGGAGAGGACAGCGTGCTGGTCGTCACCGTGCTCTCGATATAACTGCCCCGGAAGAACGTCTCCCTCAACACACGATTGTTGCCGGTATCGGCGATGTAGACGTTGCCTGCCGCATCGAGCGCGACCCCTGTCGGGTACGATAGCGCACTGGTGGCGACTGTACTTTCGGTATAACTGCCCCCGGTGAATGTCTCCTTTAACACGCGATTGTTGCCGGAGTCGGCGATGTAGATATCGCCGGCCGCATCCGCCGCAACAGCGAATGGAAACATCAGAGAGCTGGTCGGCACTGCGATTTCAGTGCCAGGAAGGAAGTCTACCTGCGGCCCGGTGCCTGTTCCCTGCATGTAACCAGTGGCAAGTACGTTGCCTGAGCCATCTGCCAACACGACGGCTCCATAACGGCTTCCCGCCAGCTTCGGACTAAAAGTCACGTTCACTTGGCAACTGGAACCGACGGAGTAGCTTGTTCCCACGGCGCAGCTTCCTGCTCCGGCAATGGCGAAATCGAGACCCGGCGCTCCCTGCGTGAGCACAGTGGTGCTGCCCAGAGTGCCCGCAGCGGCAAAATTGAGAGTGACTGCAGTCGCGGAACTTGAGCTGCCCACATTCATTGAACCGAAGTTCACATTGGGCTGCGAGCCGCTCGGAATCTGCGTCGAGTTTTGAAACGTGCAGACTCCTGAGATCAATGAAGAGTTCGAAGACGTCACAGTACAGTTCGCGGAGGAACTCGAGCCCGAGCCATCGGCCGGGGTGGCGCTGATTCCAGCGCTTGATGCTTGGACACTTAAAGACGAACTACTTGCCAGTGCTGACAGCGGCTTGCCTTGCGCTACTGAACCATTGCCCTGAACCAGTCCGGTTGCCAGCACATGCCCCATGCCGCCTTCAAGAACTACTGCGCCGTAACGCATTCCGCCTAGCTTGGGGATGAACGTTACGTTCACAGTACAGCTGTCTCCGGCGCGATATTGCGCTCCTGCCTTGCAGCTTCCTGTGCCGGAGTCGGCGAACTCGGCCCCTGCGATGCTTCGCGACACCACGGCGACGTGGCCGAGGGTTACTGCGGTCTTGAAGGTCAGACTCACGACCCTGGATGTGCTGGCACTTCCCACACTCACTGTGCCGAAATCGAGGCTCTCCGGCTCTTTCTGTCCTTGCGCAGCGGCGATGGCAATCTGTAGAAAAACTAGGGATGCTGCTGTCACAAGCAAGTGAGTTAGCCTAAAGGGATGTTTCACAAATATCTCCTTGCACGCACGTCATCAGCGGCAATCTCTCTTTTTGTCGGCTCGACGGGTGGCTGGTACGGTGACAGTTTGCTGCGCTGCGATTGAGAAAGGACCGATGTGACGACCGTATGAACTAATGTTTCCCACCCTCAATGGAGGAATGCTCTAGATAACGGCCGTATTGTCGGTGTTGTTCGCCGGCTTCGAATTCATGTGACATGCTGTATACACAGATCGTGCTCCGGCGATCTGAAATGCGCGGTCGGCCATCGAATCGAGGACATTAAAGACATGCGCATGGAGGCACCGGCGGTAGACTGGCAATGTGCTTTGTAGATTGGAGAATGAAGGAAGAAAGAATCGAGGATGCAACAGAGACGCCGAGGTGAAATCTCACGTTAACCTCATTACCTTGTTTTGGAGCCCATGAGAACAACGAGAGGGTGACAGGTCAACGAATGGACTCGATTCCTGCCACTCAGAAAACCAGGATTGAAGATGTTCGGCTGCGTCATCTTTATCTCACGTCTGTCACGGCAGGTCAAGACAAAATTTGTCCATGTAATGCAAATCACGACTCAGTAACCACCGTGTGTACTTTGTCGTTACTACCACCCAATCACCTTCAAATGCTCAGCGCAGTGAGCCGATCCACACGATAGAAGATGGCTGCGAAAGGTCCCAATGCTGCTGGGGTCGATGGCTCTCGTGGAGAATTTCGGAGTCTCGAAGAATTGTGCGCGCCATATGAACAGCAGGCCTTCCCAGACAGGGGAGGGCCGCTTTGCAGATTGGCAAATGGGGTTTTCTGATTGAGTTTCGGTCGATCAGGTAGCCACGCGGACAGGTCGCGGTCGGCTAACCGATCTTCTGGTAGCCCTAGCTGTGTGTCGCTCATAGCGATTGTGGAAGAACTGCAGTGTCTATCTGCCCGGCAGCGCGCTATGGGATCTGTTTGTCGGAGTGGGGCGTGTTTTACGATGGCATGCCTTTGAGCCGCGATTTGGGTTTGAAGGGTTGGTTTTTCGCCGATTTATGCGGTTTCCGGCGTCCACCCAGATCGGAACAGCTTGAGCAGATTGCTGACCGCGCACACCAGTCTCCACTCACCGCCGACATTCTGTTTGCCGCGCAGGCTGAAGCGGCGGAAGCCGCGTCGTTCCTTGATCTGTCCGAAGACCGGCTCGACGATCGCCTTGCGCATTTTATAAACCGCACGTCCTGCCTCGGTCCTCAGCTTATGTCGCATCCGTTCTCGCGGAGTCGCCCCAGCAGGCCCATCGCCAGTGGCCGTCTCTGCCGGTGCGCCATGTTGATCGCGGCCCGTCGCGACGTATAAGTCGATCCCGGTTACAGCCGCATCGTTGATATTGGCTTCACTGAAGTAGCCTGCATCGGCGCTGGCTATCTGGGGTTTCTGTTCAAGATGCATCGCCACCTGCGCCAGCATCGGCAGCAGTTGCTTGCTGTCTGTAGACGACTGCGTCAGATCGGCAGCCACGATGATCTGCGCGGCGG
>JBEKPD010000084.1:0-26532 GCA_049521075.1 Occallatibacter sp. | reverse complement strand
GCTAGGCTGCATCCAGCCGGTTGGACAGGAGCCGGGAGCCTACGCTCCGTCTGCGAGTTACGTCTTTGGGACTGGAGCCTTTCTTCTTGCCGGCTCAGAAGTGGCATCGCTGCGACAGCGATAAAGTTTTGGCACAGCCAAGCATCTGGGCGAAGATGGTTTTCAATCTACGCGTGAAGATGCTTCTGTCCGGTGGTATCACGTTCAATCTCTTCCAGCGTTTTGCCCTTCGTCTCAGGAACACGCAGAGCGACGAATACAAATCCGGCCGCACAGATTCCCGAATACAGCCAGAATGTTCCCGCGGACCCGAGCGTCCGGTTCAGCACGGGAAAGGTGAAGGTGACCAGGAAACATGCGATCCATAACGCGGAGACCGCGATGGAAACGGCTGCGCCACGAATCCGATTGGGGAAGATCTCCGCGATCAGCACCCAGGTGACCGGCGCAAGCGACATGGCGTAGCAGGCGATGGTGGCGAGGGTTAGGATCAGCACTGGCAGTCCTTTCATGCCGCTTGAGTAGGCAATCCCAAGCAGGAGATGCGACAGCGCAATTCCTGCGCATCCCGCCAACATTAGCACCCGCCGCCCAAGCCGATCAACGAAACCAAGTGCCACGAGCGTAAACACCAGATTGATTGTGCCGGTAATGACGATGTTGAACAGAATGTCGCTCACTCCGTACCCGGCCGCACGATAAATCTCCTCGGCGTAATTGAAGATGACGTTGATGCCGCTCCCCTGTTGCAGAACTGCCAGGATGACGCCGGTAGTGAGAATGCGGAGGACACGGGGATTCAGCAGCTCGCGCCAATCGATTGCCGGCTGTTCATGCAGGGCCTGCTCGATCTCATGGATCTCGCGGTCGGCATACACTTCGCCTCCGATGCGCTCCAGAGTGCGCCGCGCACTTTCTCTCACTCCACGTCCCAAAAGCCAGCGTGGGCTCTCGGGAACCGCGAATGCGCCGGCCAGAAAGACCAGCGAAGGGACAGCGACGGCAGTAAACATCCAACGCCAGCCAACCTGCCCGTTCCAAGATTGCCGGATCATCTCTGCCGTCGCATTTTCAGGAACTGGCTGCGCAATCCACCAGTTCACAAGCTGCGCAGCGAGAATTCCGATAACGATCGTCAGCTGATTCAGCGCGACCAAGCGGCCACGCCACTTGGCGGGACTGACCTCTGCAATGTAAACCGGCGAAATATTCGAGGCAATTCCGATAGCCACGCCGCCGGCGATGCGCCAGCATACGAACTCGGTGAATGTATAAGACCATCCGGTCAGAACCGACGAGACCGCGAAGATCGCTGCCGCCGCAATCAGCAACTTCTTCCGTCCGCAGCGATCAGCTGCGCCACCTGCCGCGATGGAGCCCAGAAGGCATCCGAGCAACGCGCAACTATTCGCCCAACCGATCTGCTGCTCGGTGGTCAGGTAAAAAAATCTTTCGTAGAAGGGTTTCGCCCCGCCGATAACAACCCAGTCATAACCGAACAAGAGGCCGCCAAGCGCAGCCACCAGGGAGATAGCGACAAGATAACGCGTGTTATATCTCACGGCTTCACTTCCGACCATAGATCCGAGGCCATGGGATGATTGCGGTCCAGCGCCAGCACCTCTTTCAACAGCCGCCGGGCCTGTGTCTTCTGGCCGAGACCGAGCCGGGCCTGTGCTTCAAGGAACAGCGATGTAATTCGGTTCCTCAACGCCAGGTCGTCGTGAAACAGGAGCATAGCCGGCAACGATGTGGCAAAATAATCCACCCGCGGAGTTTCATGGCGCAGCCCGACAGCATAGGCCTGCAGCTCGCGCAGCAGGTTGCGGCTTTCTGCGACACGGCCAATTTTCTTTAAAGCCATAGCGCTGTAGTAGGTCATCTCTGACACGGTGCGCACGCTCATCTCTTGAAAATCGCTGCGGTTCTCCGCCGCCTGTTCGAACCACTCGCGCCCGGAAGGGTCGGGTTCAGAAGCCACTCCAAGCCAATAATAAACATCGCTCTGGTTTGACAGCGGGTGCCGGGCCTCGCCAAGCGATTCAGGCGGAGCAAGCGCAGCTTTCAGCAGGTGCTTCGCCTCACCGCTGTCGCCCGCAGCAAGGGCACGCCGGGCCAGCGATAGCTGCGCGCGCACATACTCACCCAGTACCAGTCCCTCGCCACCTTCCCACGGAGTAAAACGACGGCCAGCAAGCAGGTTCTGCGCCTTCTGCGGCTGGCCCACCTGGTTGTAAATCGCGGCCAGCTCTACCGAGAGATCGTCTCTCGTGCCCACCATTTCTAGCCGTTTCTCAAGCTCTGCCAGCCGCCGCTGCGGCGTGCGTCCAAGACGCTTCCAAAGCTGATCGCGCTCATACACCAACCGCGCATCCTTGGGCTGCAGCGCCACCGCGCGGTCGAATGCCGCCAGTGCTTTCTCCTTCTTGCCGAGCACATTGAAATAGGCGATTCCCAGGTTGCGCCATGGAATCGCAAAAGACGGATTAAGCCGAACTGAACATTCCCAGCCTGCGATTGCCTCCCGATAACGACGCCGTGCATAAAGAAAATTGCCGAGGTAGTACGGAGCCCTGGGATCTTCGGGATTGGCTCGTATCGCAGCTTCGAGCACGAGCATCTCTTCCAACCGGTTCGGGAAGCAGTAGTCGGGACGTGCCTTGCGCGCGCGCCGATACGCTGTCGCGGAGCCGGTAACATACGCCAGCGTGTAGAAGATCATCGGCGACTCTCCGCCGTTTTTCAAAATCGTCGCCGCTTCGCTCGTCAGCCCCGCACGAATCAAATCGAAGCCAAGATCCAGCCGCATCTGCTCGCCCGCAGGAACCGTTCCGTTGGCCAAATACCGGCTCCATCCGTGAAGTGGATCGAGTTCGAGCGCCTCACTTAGAAGGCCCGCTGCTTCTTCGTGCCTCCCAAGTGCGCGTAGGGCGATGACGCCGAGCGCGCGCGCATTGGTATTATCGGCGTCGGTTCGCAGCGCCCTTTGCACATGATCGAGCGCCTTGCTCCAGCGCTGCGCACAAGCGTCCAGCTCCGCCAAAGCCAAAAATGCCGCGGAGCGCCAGGCCTGGTTCCACGTCGCTTTGTACAGAGCGTCATAGGCCTCTGTATTCTTGCCCTGGTAGCGAAGAGTTATACCGAGGTTATAGTGCGGTTCGCCGTCGTACGGATTCGGATTGCGCGTGGTAATGGTGGCGATTGCCGCACGAAACCTGCTCTCCGCCTCAATAAGTTCACCGCGCCGCAGATGCCAGCGCCCCATCGCATTGTTGCAGCGCGAGTCATCCGGATCTCTCCTCAGAGCCTCTCGCCAGTAATCCTCGGGAGCGCGCGTTGCGTGACGATACTGCTCCAGATGCACACCAATCCAATAGAGCTGGTCGGTGCTCGATGCATTCGCAGGCAAAGGCGGCTCGGTAGCGCTGACTGGCGGCTTGCTATGGGCGGTGGGCTCCGGTTCGCACCGAATCAGTTCAGCTCCGTTGCTTTCTTCCACAATCACGGTCAATTCTGCGGCGCCCGTTCGAACTGGAAGTTGGATCTCCTGGACAAACGGCGCATTGGGAGCCACGTCGATCTGCCATTGCGCAATCTTCTTGTTCTTTTCCTCCAGCCGGACTTGAGCGCGAGTATGCGGCCGCGAGACCGCTACGCCTATGCGTGCAACGCCTTTTTTTACACGCAGGCTAATGGCGCCCTCAAGATTCGCCATCTGCGCGGGCCCGATTTCGCGGATGGGATACCAATACTGGCTGAAGGTTCTAGTCTCATACGGCGCCAGAAACGAGAAGTCGGGCTGATTGTCCGTATAAACGCCCGCCATAATTTCGATGTAGGGGCCGTCGTTGTCCGTCAGATTCAGATCCCATGCCCGGCCAAATTTGTCGTTGCCCCATGTCCACTGTTTCTTACCTGGCGCAATGTGATGATCGGCGATGTGAATCATCCCCGCGCGCCGTCGATGGTCATACCCACCAACAAAGTCGCGGCGTGAACCCAACGCCATGTAACTCGTCGGCACGGGAATGTTCGCGTACCACGACAGATCGTTAGCGGCGCGGCTGCCCGCATGTTGCTTACGCCTGGCGCCATAGTCGATGCCGTAGTAACTGCCCTCGCACCGCGGATATGTGCTGATGGCGCGCCGTGCATGGTCGGCCACATAGTGAACGTCGAGCGGGAAGAACGATTGATATTGATCGTGAACATGCACCCCAGCGTTCGCCCACCACAGGAACGTCTGCACGAAGGGCGTGCGATTGTAGAGCCTCACCTTCAATTCGATGTAGGCACGGCCCGGATGCAGGCAGAGTCCGTGCATTCCTTTCAATCGATTCATTGGATCGTGATCGCTGCACCACAGCGTCTGCGAACCGTCAGGGTGCGTCTCGACTGAAAAATCCATCGGCATATACGTGGCCGGGCGATGGTGCTGCGGCCAATTGAACTCGACGCCGCCCGACGCCCATGGTCCGGCCAGGCCCACCAGTGCCGGCTTAATCACGTTCTGCCGGTAAAAGAAATCGTAGCCATTGGTTTTATCGAGTCCAACGTGAATGCGCCCGCCAATCTCGGGAAGCACCATCACGCGCAGATATTCGTTCTCAATATGCAGCGCCTGCCACGATCGCTCCGTGGGCTCCATGGCGACGCGGTCGATGAACGGAAGCGGGTAGACAGCTCCGCTGCTGCCTTGGTAAACACGGCTTTCCAGAAACATTGGATTCGGGTCTGGAGTGCCGGGAAGATAGGTAGGAATTACGACAGGCTGGGCCCATGCCTTTACAGGTCCAGTCTGTTCCATGGGTGCGGCAGGAAGTTGAAATCGATTCACGGCACCGATCTTAGGTCATTTCGTTCATCTCACGACAGATCCAATTCGCCGAACTATATGGACGATCTTCTGATACCCTGAGGCAATGCCTCGAATTAGCGAAGGCTTCTCAGGTCAGACCATGTTTGCTTTGCCGCGCCCGCTTTTGAAGGACGCGCTGAGCGGCGCTCTGCCCGTCCCATTCGTCCCGTCGGATGCAGGCTATTTTCCCAACGCGGTCTTTCATTACGTAGAGCGCACCGCAGGCTCGCCTCAGATCATCCTCATCTTCTGCGTAGGTGGCAGAGGATGGCTTCGTCTCGGAGACCTGGAATACATCATTGAGTCCGGGCAAGTGGCCTTGGTCCTTCCAGATCAACCGCATGTGTACGGATCATCGGAGGAACAGGCATGGAGCATTTACTGGTGCCACGCAGCCGGCCGCGCAGCCGCGCGGATCGCCGCGCTGACATTAGACCGGAACGGTTCTCCCGTGGTTCAAGTAGCCGATCACGCGCGATTGGCCGGTCTCTTTCGTGAGATCGTGGACGAATTAGCCCATGGCTATGGCCTGCCGCATCTGTTAGCCGCGTCTCTAACTCTTGGACACTTAATGGGCTGCATCTACTCGGAAAGCGGGCGGCACACAGCCGGCGTTCCCACCGCGGCGATGCGCGCTCGTTCCGTCGCCGCTTACATGCGTCAACACCTCGAACGGCCGGCTCGGCTCGAAGAGCTGGCGCGAATGGCCAATCTCTCTATCTCGCATTTCTCCGCAATCTTCCGCAAGGAGTTCGGCTTTTCTGCCCTCGATTATCTGACCCGTACGCGCATTCGACGCGCATGTGAGCTGCTCGATACGAGCGGCTCCTCGTTGAAGGAGATCGCGGCGGCGGTAGGGTTTTCAGATCCGCTCTATTTATCGCGCGTGTTCCGCGCTGTTCAGGGTATTTCGCCCAGCCAGTACCGCTCGGTTGTAAAGGGCTGACGGACGGCCGGAGGACGGGCGTCACCAAAATTTCAGCTCCGACGCTCACGTATCGATGAACTCTCCACCGTAGGCAGCCGGAGCGTCCACTGTATGGCCGGAGGCAGAGTAGCGGGCACGAATGCCGAGTAGCCGCCTTGCGGCAACTGGTGGCCAGGAGTGGGGTAGGTATGATCATCCTCACGTCTGAAAACAGTGAGATTTGCAATTTTCACTCTTCTCGTAAGACGATAAGAGCACTAGCGCGAATGTGCAGTGTGGGAAATGGCGACGAACGCAGTTTCGGAGGTGCGGGGCCTCTCTGCCGCAAATGATCGCGAGGTGCAGTAGGGGTACAACCTGTCAGTTTGGCTCGAATACGCATAGTTACGCTGAGCTCTTGTTATTGAGGCAGTGGCATGGTCGCTAGATTACGGTCAATTTCCTCTTATTTTTCATAGTTTTATAGAGTTAGCCACAAACTTAAGAATCGCCGTGAACAGAGACCGAGCGCCACGAATGTGATGCTGGAACCTTCTGGGATCTGACTGAGGAGAAACTTGAAGAATCACTGCGCCTCCGCTCTGACCGGAGCTGTGAGTTCATGTTCTTACTCCATCAGATGCTCGACGAAGACGAGGACGAAAATCCCATAAGTTCCGTGAGCACTGGCGCAAAGAGGCTGATCAACGCGGTTGTGGATGGGAAGCGACCAAATGAGACTGGTTTGACACCAGCTTCTGGTCCCTACTGACCGGTTTTCCATCTGGTTTAATATCCACGCACGGCTGTGATCAAGCTGCCTGTCTGGATGGCGAGAACACTTGATTACGTGGAGAGATGTTCGATCTCCCATCGGGCAATCTGCTCCGGTGTCGCCCGGTTCGCAGTTGTCCAGCTATCCTGGGAGGCTCGCGGCAGGATGAGGTACGCGCTCCCGGCGGATTCGGCAATGCAGAGAAAAGCTGCTTGCGGAGCTTCGGGATACCGCTGTGCGGCCAGGAAAAGGTAACGGGCGAGCACGAGAGCATCGACGGCGCTTCCTTGCGGATCGTCCACGTCGGGAAGCGCGCTGATGTGTTGCTGGTTCTCGAAGATGGCGATACTGGTGAAGGGCTTGGGTCTGATGCGCAGGCCAAAGCGGGCGAACAGGACACGGAGATGCGCACGACGGACCGCCTCGCTCGACGCCCACTCCACGAATGCATTGGAGAAGATGAGAGCTCCGTTGCCGCTCAGGTGGAGGTCGATGACGAACCTGCGCAGGGGCTCCTGACCGTCGAGTTCCGTCGGCCACCAGGGGCCCCAGTTTTGGTTGCGAATGGCGGCAAGTGTCCGGTCGGTAGCGTCGATGCTTTTGGGAATGGTGTTGACCTGAGCAAGAATACGTTCGCGCAGCGCGTTCAGCGCGGTACAACTGAGGCACGAAGCCTCGCCCGCAGGGGCAGAGATGGACTGGAGCCTGGACCCGGCGTCAATCAGCCATAGATCGGAACTCTCGCCGCTGCTCTGTTGCGCAAGGAGACTGGGAATTGAGGTTGATCCTTGCAAGAGAACCTCGGCAACGCGCGTTGGATCTCCATTGATCGACAGTGCCACGCCGCGGTCCTTCCACTTCTTCCAGAGCGCCGCACGCTCGTAGGGCAAGGTCTCGGGTAGTATGGCGACGATGAGGCGAGGACGCAAGACGAGCGGCGGCGCAGATGCGTGAGCCGCGGTTGACGGCTCGGGAAATATCTACATCGCAGATCAACAGAATGCACGCATAAGAATGGTGAATTAGGTTCAGACTTAAAACGTCTGCTCACAAGGCGGACTCGCTGCAAGCAAAGAAGAATCACATCAGCAAGCAGGTGGCCAAGCATGTTTGTGCTTTGGCCACCTTTGTTCATCGAGCCGTGCCGCGATCAAACGCTCAATGCCCAATACTCAAGCACTGTTGGCTGGGATGTTCGACGGGCTGCCTCCGTATAAGGCAACCAAGTTGGTCAGGCTTTGGTCGATAGCGGTTCCTGATGGGTCCCTAAATCCGTTCACCGGATTTCCGTCTGCGACCAGAAGAGCCGAGATGACATTGAGCAGGGGGCTGCTTGAGGTCGTTCCTGGATTATCCGCAGTGTAGAGCGCTAGATTGGTGATTTGCTGGGACCGAGTCTGGGCTGAGGAAGAAGGTGTGTTCATAGCATCTTCGGAAAGGCCATTTATCGTGATGGCGCTAGCCTCCGCTGAGGCCCCCTTTGAGCTGTAGCCTTGCGTGGCTAGATAGCCGCTGAAATTTGCTGTGCCTTCTACTATAAGGCCTGCTTCGCCGGCAGTATCTCCTTCACTTATCGCCGTGGATATTCCACCTGCCACGGAATCCGGTGCAGCAAGCTTTGCTGTGGCGAGATCTGCCTGTGCCTCATTTATATTGCCTGAAGCGGCCGAGGTCTTTAGACTGGTGAGATCCGTCAGGTACTTGGCAGAAGGGGTAGTGTAAGAACTGTCGTATACGTTCGAACTCGATAGACTCGAGGTATACGTATCGATCGCACTCCCCACGCCGGCCAGACTGTTCTCGTCCAGTATATTCAGATTGAGGAAAGAGAAGAGACTGCCGGCGTTCGATGGATCTGGCACTTTCACCATGCCATTATCAACAGACTGGATGTAGCCTGCGTTCAGATTTATTGCGCTTGAAGTTGTTACGCTTGCCGCAGTCGAACGACTTTGTGCATTCGTTACGTAATCCGCGTTGCTGCCTAATCCTGAAATGCTCGACATTGGAACTCTCCCCCTACGACATTGGAACTCTCCCCCTAATTGCTCTACCTGTTCTGGCTCTGCATACGTTATCTATACACGTCGGAGACCTCTCTCTACCGACAGACCTAAAAGAGGGCAAATGTCCTTCAACTCCCAAAAGAAACATAGACAAGAGGCGCGTGCGCTGGATAGTCACACAGACGTGGCCGCTCATTTTTGCCAAGTTCAAGGCAAATCTTGCCGAGTAGCGGGCCATTTGAATGAAAGATAAGAAGTTATTTATAGTCGTCGCAGAGGCTGTGGGTTTATGGGACGAGCGGTCTTTGCTCGTTCCGAACTCGAGAGCCGCAAATCCATGGCCTGTATTTCTTGGGCTAGGCCACGGTGCCGTGGGCGCAACTGCGGCATAGCTGCCAGGGCTCGGCTCGCGGCCCACTGCTCGACGAGCAGAGCGGCGGCGGATGTTAGCAGTTCGCGGCGCGTGAGTTCCATATTTGGCACCTCAATCAGGGCTGGACCGTTACCGCCAGCGAGGTAATCCGGTCCAGGCGGCGTCGCAGGTCCTCTTGCTCCTGGCGGGCAAACTTCTTCTGCAACTCCATCTGGGCCTGCCCTTCCGCCTTGCGGCCGGTTCTCCAATAGGCGCGAGCTAGACGATAGTGCGCCTGCGCGTAATCGGGCTTCAGCTTCAACGCCCGCTCCAGGTAGGGAATGCTGCCTTTCCAATCAGAGCTATCCTGCAACACCACACCCATTTCAAACTGCGCTTCGGGCAGATTCGGGTTGGCGGCGAGGGCGCGTTCCAGAAGTTTTCGGGCCAGATCCACATTCGGTTCGCTATCGCTGTGTTTCATCAGCGAAGATGCTGCATAGGTTGCGGCGTTAGCATCAGCCGGATGCGCCTGCGCATAGTTCACCAGCGCCGCACAGCGCGGACTCGTGGTTTCGAGCGGCCCATTGCACGCAATTCCCAGCAGCTCAGCATACATTGCGTTATCCGGTTCGCTGGCCAACAGATCGGCAAAGACAGGAATCGTCTCCGAGTATTTGGCGTCGCCAAAAAGAGCAATGCCTAATCCCAGCTTGAGGCGCTTGCTGCCTGGGAATTTGGCGGACGCGGTCTGAAACTCGGTTATGGCAGCGTCGAATGCCCAATGCCGCAGGAAATCGTAACCCAACTGCCACGCGTTCTCTTCGCTGGGTTCCAGTTCAACGGCACGCGCAAGGCGCTTGCCAGCCTCCTGGAATTTCCCCTGCTTCTCATCGGCCTCTCCCAGCAGCGACTGCGCCCGTGCGGATCGATCGGAATCTGGAAACGAGGAGAGCATCATTCGCGCTTCGTCCACCCGATTTGCTGCCAGCAGTGCCGTTACGCAATCCAATTTCAGATCCGCATCGTCAGGCTTCAATCGCTGCGCCGCTAGAAGCGCTCCTGCGGCCTCATCCGGCCGGTGAGCATCCATCGATAAGCGGCCGAGACTCTCTTGCGCGGAGAAATTGCGGGGATTGATACGCACGGCGTACTCAAACTCTTCTCGCGCGGGCGCGTCGCGATGCAGCCTGTAAAATGTAGCGCCCAGGTTGGCATGCGCCACATCGGAGGAAGGCTGCTCGCGAACGGCAGATTGGAGCAAGGGCAGCGCTCGCAAGAAATCCTCGCGGCCGGCATAAATCAGGCCCAGCGACTCGTCCACAGCGAAGATGCCCGGATGCTCTTTGTGGAGCGTGGACAACAGAGTCTCAGCCTGCTCTAAATCGCCGCGATCCTCGGCGGCCATCGCCGCCTGGAAATCGCGCTCCATCTTGCTCACATGGGAGGCCGGAGAAGTCTGGGCGACTATTCCTGGAACGGATCCAAGAAAGGCAAGCAAACCAAAATTCCAAAGCAGTTTGTTCAACCGCTTTCTCACCGGAGGACTCCCAGCAACTTTTGTTGAAATACGGCTTATCGTACACGAATTTCAATTGAACTGGCACCTATAGACATTAGTACCCACGGTCATGCGGCGAGTTATTCGCGCAGTACTAGCGGAATACTTGACTGGTGCAGTCCTGAAACGGCTAAGGGAATCCACCGTGAAGCGGATCCCCTTAGCGAGTGAAGCTCTCACATCGTGCAGTCGCGTTGTTTTAGAACGCGTACTTGAGTGAAAGCTGGAAGAAACGCTCGTCCGGCGAATCTTTTTGCAGGCCACGTGTACTGGTAATTTGAGCACCGGTGCTGCTGTTATTCCCGCCAGGTTCTCCCCACGCGGGCGTGTTCATGACGTTGAAGATGTCCGCGCGAAAGGTCAGCTTCTGCTCACGATAGACGCTGAAGTCCTTAAAGATAGACGCGTTGACACGCTCGAAACCGGGGCCGGCCGCATTGGTGCGGGGGCCACCGGCGTAGTTCAGGACCGAAGGTAGATCGGTGACGTAAACCGGCGTCGTGTCGCCGGCAGGGGGTGTGTCGCTAGCGCCGTTGGGAATGTAGTGAGGATTGGGCGTCGTACCGCCGCTCGTAGGCGAACCATTGGGATTGATGGTGATAAGTTTGTCACCCGCATCCCACGGATTCGAATAAGAACAGGGGTTGTACCATGCCGAGATGGTCTTTACCTTCGAGGCGCAGTTCGAGCTGCTGCCGCCCGCGGCGTATTCACCCGCGATCTCTTTTGCATAGGGACCGGAAGCGTAGCCTTGGGCACCGCTGAAACTAGACGTGCCAACCGTGAAGTGCTCGCCTGTTTGCGCTTGCCACAAGGCGTTCACGGACCATCCGCCGACGATTGCGTTCGTGACTGTATTGTTGTTCAAGTAAGAGCGTCCCTTGCCAAAAGGAAGCTCGTAGAGCGCGTTGAAGGTGAAGCGCTGGCGGACGTCCCACGGAGACTGGGAGTAGTCGTACTTGAAGGGCACCAGGTTGGTCTGTATGGGGTTGCCAGTGTCGTAGCCAGTGGAACCAAGCGGCGTGGGCGAGTTGTCAAAGGCATGCGACCAGGTATAACTGGCCAGCAGGTTGTAGCCGTGCGACATGCGCTTCTCCAGCTTGGCTTGCAAGCTGTGGTAATCGCTCATGCCTTCAAAGCCGGTGTAGGCTGAACCGCCGTAGTCGGGCATGGGGCGCGTAGCCTGGCCATTGCCGCTGGGGCTTATGATAGCCAGTTGCGCGTTGACATCGATATTGTCGATGAGGTGGCGCGAAGTATCCCCAACATAGGCGACCGTACCCACAAAATTTTGCAGGATGGTGCGTTCGACCGCGAGGTTCCAGTCCTGGGTATAGGTGTTCTTTGATTTCGCATAGGTACCGCGCAGGGCCAGGCCGGTCACGACGCTGTTGATGCCAGCTGGCTGGCTCAGTATGGTACCGTAGCCGTTCTCAATGGTGATGCCTTGCGCTGAGAGGCCTCCCGACGACCATGCTCCGACAGGCTGTGAAGGTTCAGGACAGAAATTGGTCAGGCAGGCCGGTGAGTCCCAGCTCGCGGTGACCTGATAGGGATAGTTCTCGCCCAGGTTACCCCAGTATCCGAGGCTCTCCAAGCCGCCATAGAAGATGCCGTAGCCGGCGCGGACCACGGTCTTCGGATCAAGTGACCAGGATACGCCCAACCGCGGAGCCAAATTGACGAGCGGAGCGGTTTGCAGACGCGGATTTTGGTCGGTCAGGATGGACATGCCGTCCTTGGTCAGCGCAATGTCAAAGCCGTTCGTATGGATGGTCGAGTAAGCGGCGGCCGCGGATATAGCTGGAATCAAGTAAGTCCCGGTCACGCTGGGGGTAGCACCGGTCTCAACGCCGCCGCTGGTGGCGATATTGAGCGCGGGCGTCGAGTTGAAGAAGAAGTTGGCCTGCTGGCCGTCAATCTCCTTGTAGGGCTGGAAGTATTCGTAACGGAGGCCGATGTTGACGGTCAGATTCCGCTTCAGCCGCCAATCGTCCTCGATGTACATTGAGAAGTTCGCGCGCTCGTCTCTGTCGTTGACAGCGTTGGAGAGTTCTCCGTACTTGATTTGATCGAACAGGAAGTCAGCCACGCCGTAGCCCGAATTGCCTGCGCCTGCGTTCGAGGTACCTCTGGTGTTGAAATCATAAGTGCCGCGCGGTTCCTGCGGCTGCAGCGTGGCAAAGCGGATGCTCTGGTAGGCGACACCAGCCTTCAATGAGTGATTGCCGGCGATCTTGGTCAGGTTGTCGATGATTTGATAGACGTTCTCGTGCTCGTCGGTGGCCGCCCATTCCGAGGCGCCAAAGCTATGCGGCGAAGCGGCGCCGTCAAAATAGGACCATGGCAAACCGCCATTCAGATTTCCGCCTGGAATGCCGCCGAAACCCTCATTCGACGCCAGGGTGGGATTGTTGGCGCCCGCCGGATAGAAGCCGGTGTGCAGATAATTGAAGCCAAAGCGCGCTTCATTGACCAGTGTTTGGCTGAAGGTGTGGCTTTCCGAAGCCATATAGTTCGCGCCGTAGTTCTTGTTGGTGGCTTGGCCGCCGCCGTCAAGGATGGGGCCAAGAACACTTTGACCTCCCCAACCCGAGCCGACCTCGTTGTAGTAGCTATAGCGGGAGTAGGCCGAGTCCTTGGCGCCGATCATATAGTCCAGGCGCGCATCCCACTGGAATAAGTTGTCGATAACGGGAAAGGTCCCGGAGTAGTTGTTATACAAGGTTGAGTTCTGGTTGTTTGGCTTCGGATACTGGCTCAGAACCTTCAACGCGACCGCATCCAGCGCGGGCGTGCCTTTGGGTAGGGTAATACTCGAGCAATTGGAGTCGCCAGCAATGACCGCCAGGCAGTTGTTTGGAAAGGCCACCGGCGCGGTTGCATTCGTCGGATCCTGCTTGTAAAGCTGGATCGGGGCGGCGCCGGCAAGGGTGTTGCCTGCACCGCCTGCTGCGTTCAGCTTCAGTATTTCGGAGAAGTCGCCCTGGCGCTCCAGCAAGCTGGGCACATTAAAGGTCTGGTTGGAGTTAAAGACAATGCGGTTGGCCTGCGTGTCGGCGAAAAAGAAGAGCTTGTTCTTGATGATGGGGCCGCCCAGCGTGGCGCCAAACATGTTCTGGTGATAAGGGGCAACCGGTTGAACAGTGCCTCCGGTCGACCAAGCTGGGGCGGGAGCTTCTCCCAGGTCGTTATTGCGCACATACTCCCATGCGCTGCCGTGAATGTCATTGGTTCCGGACTTGATGCTGGCGTTAATTACCGCGCCGGCAGAATGGCCGAATTCAGCCGAGTAGTCCGAGGTTTGCACCTTGAACTCGGCCAGGGCGTCAGGCACAGGATTGACCACGTAGCTGGCGCCGTTGGTAAAGTCCACCACGTTGGCGTTGTTATCCACGCCGTCGAGGATGAAGTTATTCTCTTCTGCGCGCTGGCCGTTGGCGTTGAAGTCGCCCTCGCCGCCGCCGCGCGCGCCTGTCGGCAGAGCCGTTCCGGGAGCTAACTGCGCAATATAGACCCAATTGCGGCCGCTGAGCGGTATGTCATTGATTTCTTCCGTGGACACGGTTTGACCCACGGAACTGTCCTGGGTCTGCATGAGCGGCACTTCCGTGGTGACGACGAGCGTCACGCTGGTCGCACCTGGCTTGAGAGTAATAACAACGTTGAGCCGCTGCTGAATGTCGAGGTGCAGATTGGTTTGCGTGGTGGTCTCAAAGTTCGTCGCGCTTGCCGAAACCGTGTAGTTGCCGATCTTGATGGGAGAAAATACATAGACGCCGGCGCCATCGGTTTTCGCCTTGAAGACCTGCCCTTCGTCAACATTGGTTAGAGTCACGGCGGCGTTTGCGATCACCGCGCCGGATGGATCCTGGACGATGCCCGTGATCGTCCCCTGATCGAGCTGCCCGAACATCATTTGCGCCGGCATACAAAGCAGAGCGAACGCAAGCAATGCAAGCAACCAATTGCGTTGGATTATCATATTCGCCTCCTAGAAATTCCTTGAGAGTTTTACGTCAATTCCGGAACGCAACAGCGAGAGCGTATGAGAACGGATGCGGCGCCGAATGGCCGACGCCGCACGCTCATAACAGGCCAATGTAAACGGTTAAATTCACCTGTTTGCGATCCGGCAGCAACAATACTCCGCGCATGAAAACGATGTCAAGCAGTTTTCACGTGAGCTTTTTTGACCCTCAAGTCGGGTCGAAATTGCGCCGCAAATTGCACATTTTAAGGATTTAATTTCTGAAATGCCCATAAAACATACCCTACTCGCGCTCTTTGACAATAAAGACGCTTTGTTGCTGCGTGTTAGTGTGTACTGAGAATCAATTGGGATAAAACAGGATCAACGGGGAACGGGTAGCCCCGATCCTGGATCTGCGAAAGCCAATGCCGCTCAATATCCGTCAAATCGCCAAACTTGCCGGAGTTTCCAACGCCACCATTTCGCGGGTCATCAACGGGTCCGATCTGGTCACGCCGGAAACGACCCAGCGAATCCAGAAGATTATTCAGGAACTCAACTTCGTCCCCAATCGAAGTGCAGCGCACTTTAAGCATGGCAAAAGCCAGATTTATGGAATCATCGTCCCCGATCTTACCAATCCGTTTTTTATGGAGATGGTCAAGAACTTCGAGGAACTGCTGGTCGAGAACGATCTTGAACTGCTTGTAGCCAATACTGATTTCCATCCCTCGCGCGTGCAGCGGTCGATTCACCGCATGTTGCTTCGCCGCGTCGACGGAGTGGCATTTCTCACTTCGGAGCACGAGGCAGCGTCACTGGAATCCCTGGTGCAGAACCGGATTCCGGTGGTAACGACGGACCACTACCGGACAGCACTGGGGATCAGCGATATCGTGGTGGATTTCCGCAATGGGATGTGGCAGCTCATCGAGCACCTGAGAGGCCTGGGACATCAATACGTAGGCTTCATCGGAGGCACGGAAGGACTTGCTACTTCGCGCACTCGCCGCGAATCGTTCATGGATGCGGTTGTGAAGTGTGGCATGTCGTCGCAGGACGGATGGATCGTGGCGGGAGACTACAAGATCAGCGGCGGCGCGTCTGGCCTAAAGGCCATCTTGGAGCACAAAGAAATACCGACCGCCATAGTCACCGCAAACGATCTCACTGCAATTGGAGCCTTGCGCATGGCGCGCCAGATCGGGCTCAGAATTCCCGAAGATATCTCTATCACCGGCTGCGATGACATTGAGATGGCCGACATCGTATACCCGCCATTGACCACATTGCGCATCTCGCGCAGGCAATACGCGCAGATGCTTTTTGATGCGCTTCAAGTCAGTGCGCAGGATGTGACGCAAATCGGAAAAGTCTTCACCTTGCCCATGAAACTTGTGGTGCGTGAATCGACTGGCCCCGCTCCAAAACGAGTTCGCAAAGGCTCCGCCCTGATCAGCCCTGATGGGGCTACCAGAAGATCACGTTAAAGACGACAAAGAGGCCGGCTAGGCCAATACCGGCAAGCAGCGGGGGCCAGGCGATCGAAGCAGACCGCCGGCCGGAGGTTAGCCGTAAGCCGGTCGCGCGTTTCGTCGAGGCGCGCAACGATCCAATCCAGAGCGTAGCCGCAAAAGCAGCGCTAAATCCGACGATGGCTCCATAGAAGTTCGCCGCCATCTGGCTGCCGTAGTGAAGCACGTGGGTCAATGCGAGGAATTGATGAATAACGGTACAGGCCAAACCGAACAAGAAGCCGGCGCGGCCCCCGGCTGCGGCTCTGCGTGGCATGGTCGCAGCCAATGCAACCAGCGCGAACAAGGGCGCGTTGAACGTGGAGAGAATCAGCTGGATGTATTCCATGAGGCTCTGAAAACCGAGCGCAAAGTACGCCGCGCCCATGGCCAACAGCACCGCAGCGGCGTTCGTCAAGCGGCTCATTCTGGTGTAGTGCCGATCGCTGGCGTGTGGGCGGATCCACTGCTGGTAGACTCCCTGCACCCACGCGGAGGTGAATCCCGCAACGTTGTTCGAGAAGGTGGAGATCAGGCTCGCCGCAAGGCCCATAAAGCCGACCACCAGCCAGATGGACCCGTAATAGTGCTGCATAAGTGCGGGTAGCGTGGGATTCCAGTTTTTGCCCAGGCGGCCCTGCGAAAGCACCAAAGGCGCAGCGACTCCGGTCATCGCAACCAGCAAGGCGAAAGCCAGCTTGGCAAATCCGATGCTTAATGGAACGAAGGCCGCATCCTGCTCGCGACGGACCGCAAGAGCTCGCTGAAGCTGCACAAAATCGGTACTCCAGAACCCGAAGCCGAGTGCGAGACCGAGGCCGAAAACAAGGCCGAAGCGATCCATGACGGCATGAGGCGCGAAAAACGGTACTCCCTGCCATGCGTGAATGCGGCTGGCGGGAATGCTCGCCATCAACTTGCCTAAGCCGCCCAGTTCACGCACGACAAAAAACAACAGCGGAATCACTGCTGCCAACACCAAAGCAAAATGAAGAAGCTCGGTATAAACGGTCGCGCGAAATCCCCCGATCCAGGTGTAAGACAACACAACAGCCGCGGTAATCAGGATGCCCTGCAGAAACGTCCAGCCCAAAAACACGGTGATGGTCTGGGCGACGGCGTAAAGACTAACTCCCGCAATCAAGAGCATCATGGCAGCCATGCAGAGCGCGACGATGGATCGGGTTGCCCTGCCGTAATGGCGGCCGATGAAATTGAGAATCGTGGGATTGCGGCTGCGTTTATAGGCTGGTAGCAGCCAGAAGGCGACTGCCAACAGTGCCGGAATGGCGCCAATCCAGTAAAAGTGACAGGCCAGTATGCCATATTGCGCGCCGAGCGCCATCATGGCAAAGAGATCGAGCGATCCGCAATTGGCTGCGATGCAGGCTGTGGCGCAAACCCACAGCGGCAAAGAAGACGTGGCATTCAAATATTGATTCGAGTCGCCCTTATGGCGCGCCGACCGGATGCCTACCACCATCAGCCCAGCAAGATAGACCGCGGCAAGTGCGACGTAAATCGGACTCCATCTCATCTTCCGCTTCGTTCTTCCTTGGAGAGTCCACTGTCATTGATCGCCGCCACCCAGGTCAAGTATGCAGGCGAGGGCAAAGGGATGGCGGTTGCACAAAGGTGTTGCATGAATCAATGTAACCGGATACAGTGTGCTACTAGGGTAAACCATCATGATGAGATTCTCTTTTCGCGTCTTCATGGGAATGCTTTGTTTCTCCCTCTGTCTTTTTGCGGCCTTCACAACTTGCATTGCCGCGCGGGCCGCTGATGCCCCCCGGCTCGAGCAAAAGGATGGACGCTACACATTACTTGTCGATGGCCACCCCTTTCTGATCCTGGGCGGGCAGATTCACAACTCGAGTGCCTGGCCGAGCGAACTGCCGCAGGTTTGGGATTCGCTGGCGGCGTTGCACGCAAATACCGTTGAGGCGCCGGTTTATTGGGAGCAGTTCGAACCCAGCGAGGGAAAGTTCGACTACACCAACGTGGACCAATTGGCGGAGGGTGCACGCGCACACAACCTGCACGTCGTGCTTCTCTGGTTCGGAACGTGGAAGAACGGCAACATGCATTACGTTCCTGTGTGGGTCAAGAACGATCCCCAACGTTTCCCTCACGTCATTCGGCCAGACGGTGAACCGATCGATGTGCTCTCTGCCAATTCACGCAATACGCTTGAGGCCGACAAGGCCGCGTTTGTTGCCCTGATGCGCCATCTAAAAAAAATCGATGGCGAGCAGCACACGGTCCTGCTGATCCAGATAGAAAACGAATCCGGCAACATCGGCAGTGTGCGTGACAACTCCGAAGCAGCAAACCAGGAGTTCGCAGGCCTGGTGCCGGACGATTTGCGGGCTGCCGCGCATAAGCAGCCGGGAAGCTGGCAAAAGGTTTTTGGCGCTGATGCCGATGAAACCTTTCAGGCGTACTATCAGGCAAAATACATCAACGAAATCGCCGCAGCGGGCAAGCAGGAATTCAATATTCCTTATTACATCAACGTGTGGATCGATTACCCGCCCGCAGAGTTGCCGCAGCGCCAGTTAGACACGCCCGGCATAGGTTACCCAAGCGGTGGAGCGGTACAGAAAATGATTTGGCTCTGGCGCGCCATGGCACCTTCCATTGATATGATCGGACCCGATCTTTATACGGACAATTCGCAATTCTTCCGCGCGACGATGGCGACTTATCAACAAGCTGACAACCCGCTCTGGATTCCTGAAACCGGGCGCGGCGATAACTTCGGCAAATTCTTTTTCTATGCACTGGGGGACGGGGCCATCGGGTTTTCGCCTTTCGGTGTGGACCAAACGGGTTGGAACATTCTGGGCGACCAGCCCTGGAAGAGCCACAGCGCCAACTTTGCTCTTATCGGTCCCATGAGCCGTGAGATTGCACAGTTGGAGTTTGACGGAAAACTGAAAACAGCCGTCGAGGAACCGGGTCAGGCTACGCAGGAACTTGATTTCGGCGAGTGGCAGGCCACGGTTTCCTTCGGGTTTCCGCAGCCGGATGGACGCCCCGCTCCGGGCACCAAGGATGCACACGGTGCGGCGCTCGTCGCCGAGCTTGGGCCGAATGAGTTTCTCGTTACCGGCGTCGATGCCAGCGTCAGCTTCCACCTGCCGGGGAAACTGCCGTGGATTCGCAGCCAGGTTGTGACTGCCCAGCAAGGGACATACGAAGGTGGCGTGTGGAAGCCACTGCGCCTCTGGAATGGAGACGAGACCGACCGCGGTCTCTGCTTCCACCAGAAACCGGAGATCGTTCACGTCACCATGGGCCGCTTTTAGTGCTTTGTCTTCGCGATTGCACGACGTGACGAGGGGAGCGCAAGATGGCGCCTATGCTAAGAAACACGTTGATTTTGTCGTCGGCCGGTTGTCTGTTTGCTCTGCTGTCCATGGGGCAGGCTTCAGAATCCAGATCTGCCAAGGATTCTGTGCCGCCGCAGATACAGGTCGACAACCGGTCCGGGACCTTTTCGCTTGCATGGTCCGACGGAACGAGGATCGGCCCCATCGTTGCGTCCGTTCAATTGATCGATGGAGACCATTGGACGACTGCGGATTTTCCGAAGCACATAATCAAGACCCTGATGGCTTCGCCGCCTGGAATGAATGTGGCAAGAACCCGCGCGTGGGAGGTCCGTTCCTACGGCCTGCCGAACGCGCCGGAGTTACGGCAGAGAATCTATCTGGAACCGGGGCAGGCCTTTGTACTTACCGATGTGGAAGCTCGATCGCCGCGCCCGTTGAGCTCGCGCAGAATTGCGCCGGTGCTGCTGGCGGCGAATGGAACCGCTCATTTTGCGGTTGGGAAGAAGCCGACGGTCCTCTTTGTTCCCAGCGACAACGATATGTGGGTGCACTACAACGAGCCGATCGATCCCGCCAAGGATCCTGACAGCTACGAGGTGACCGCAATCTTCGACAACGCGAACCGCAAAGACATGGTGCTTGGTTCGGTGACGCACGATTTGTGGCGGACAGGCATTCTGGCGCGCGATCTGGGAGATGGCACGGTAGGCAAGCTGGAAGTGTTTGGCGGCGTGACCGGGCATAGGACGCACGATGTGGATCCGCACGGCGTAGTGACCGGAAAAACCATACGATCGCCGCTCGTCATGGTGGGGTATTTCGCGGATTGGCGCGAAGGACTGGAAACCTTCGGGAAGGTGAATGCGCAAATTCATCCTCCGCTCGCATGGAGCGGAGGCGTTCCTTTCGGCTGGAACAGCTGGGCGGCCTACATGCTAAAAGTTGACGCCGGAAAATATCTGGCCGCCGCAGATTTCATTCACAACGAACTTGAACCGCGCGGCTTCAATAACCAGGGCACGACGTACGTGAACTGGGATGCCGGCTGGACGAATGTGAAAGAAGAGGAGCTAATTGCGGCAGCAAAGCATCTTCACGCGCAAGGACAGAACGCGGGCATTTATTTCACCCCCTTTTCTTACTGGTCAGACGATCTGAAGAAACCGGTAGAGGGAACCAACGGCAGGTATACCTACGGCGACATTCTGCTGCGCGATGCAAAGGGCGATCCTCTGCCGAAGATCGATGGGGCCAGGCCGCTCGATCCGACACATCCTGGGACCATCGCTTTCATTGACTACGAGCTGGCGCGTTTCGTGGCGTGGGGTTATGGCAGCGTGAAATTCGACTTTCTCAACTGTGCTTCGCTCGAGGGCCACCACTTTAACCCCGCGATTACCACCGGCGTAGCCGCGTATGCCTACGGAATGCAGCGGATCGAGGACGATCTGTCGCCGAAGAAGATTGGGCGCCCCTTCTTCCTGAGTCTTTCCATTGCCCCATTGTTCCCGGCCTACGGACACAGCCGGCGCATATCCTGCGATGCCTTCGGCCGGATTGAGGACACAGAGTATATGTTGAACGCGGCAACGTTCGGATGGTGGACCAACGGTGCTTTGTACCGCTTTAACGACCCCGATCACACGGTGATTTCGCTGGACAAGGATCCGTATCATGGACAGGCTCCCCTGGGCAGCGTGCAGACATTGGACGAGGCGCGCAGCCGGCTCAATGCTTCAGTGATCGCCGGAACCGTGCTGCTGGATAGTGACGATCTGATGGACCCGCGCGCTCAGCAAAGAGCAAAAGAGCTGTTGACAAATTCCAACATCCTGAACGTCGCCAAAGCGGGCCGTAGCTTCCGTCCGGTCGAGGGGGATGCGGGAGTGCACGCTGCGCAAGTGTTTACCCGCAGCGAGCCGGATGGCAGTATGCTGGTCGCGGCCTTCAACTACAGTCGTGATTCAGTGGAAAATTTGCGTCTCGATCCATCGCGATTGGGACTCAATGCGGCAAAAGAATATAGCATGACCGATTTGTGGACGGGAAACGTGAGCGATGTGAGGCAGTCCGTCACCCTCGAGCTTGGACCCTCTGCGTCGGCGATGGTGCGCTTGGCCGAACACCAAAAATAGATCGTACCCAGCGGACCCGGAATTCCAGGGCCAAGATCGCCGTACCATGGTCTTAGGGAGCCGGGGACGAATGTCTGCTGCAGAAATGAATCCATTCCGCAAGCACGCATGCACAGATGTTGGCACAGCCCAACTTCCAGAGCCGACCTATGCGGAGCGCGTGCGCATCCTGGTTTCCTCTGCACGTTGCGCCTCTCTCAACCGTCTCCCGCAAGCGGCCAGCATATCCGTTCGGTTCTCTTGTGCCTTTTCTTATCGACTCAGCTAGGCTCGCGTCCGGTCCAGCCTTTCAGAAGTTGGTTTCCGGCTTGAGCGGTCTAGCAGCGAATTATTTGGAAGATTCGGGTTAAAACGGCAACGAGAGACGATTCGTGATCGAGCTGAAATCGACCCACCGACTGAAAGCTGAAAGGTATATCCCGGTGTAAGGATTACTCCCCCAAACGTCCCAGTGTCTCTCATCTTCCAACCCCAACTCGGTCATGAGATCGCAGGGCGCTGGCCGACACTCCATTATTAATTCGTCGGAATGATGATCATCAAATCGTATTCGATTCACCAGTTGAGATTTCGGCGTTCGAAGATTCAACTGTGATCGTGCCTTTGATAATCACATAAACTGCAGCGTAGCTTCAGCCCACTGCAATGCATCTTCGTAGCAGACCACTAAATCGCCGGTGTTCAGTCCCGTGTTATCCACGGCCATATCACTGGCGGCCCAGTCGCCTCGTTCGTGTCCCTCAAGCCAGCCGAGCAGCGTCCGCTCCGGAAGCTTCTCGCCTTCCAATGCCCGGCGCATCTCCTCGCGCAACGGCAAGTGCGGCGAGAGGTCTTTCATGGGTACGCGCAGCATCGCCGGCAGAAGGCTCAGCAGCCCCAGCAGATATTGTTCTTGGTGATCCAGATTGCAAAACGCCGAAGCGAGTTCGCAAAAACGCCCCCGGACAAAAGCCATACGCAGCAGTTCTATGGGTTGGCCTGCGTTCAGCTCGCTGGCGATGGCCAGTGTTGCTATGCGGCGAAACGTTTCCTCGCCCACGGCGAGGAGTGCCGCCTGCACGGATTTCACCTCTTGCCGCATGGCGGCCACAGGCGAATTGATCAGTCGCAGCAGGCGGTAGGTCAGGCAGGTATCGCGCTTCACCAGTTCCGCCAGCTTGCGCATATTCAAACAATCGTCCTGCAACAAACGTAGAATCTCGACGTGAACCAGCCGGTTGGCAGGAACCTTATGGCCTTCCAGCAGAACAGGGCGGCAGAAGTGGTAACCCTGCATCAGTGTGAAACCTTCATCGCGCGCTATCAGGTACTGCTCCGGAGTCTCCACTTTCTCCGCAACCAGCGCGACCGTATTGCCCCGTAGCCGCCGCAGGATCTCTCCCCGCTCCCGCGCGTCCGAAACGACAAAATCCACCTTGACGTAGTCGGCAATCTCTACCAGCGGCTCAATGCCAGCCTTCCACGTGAAATCGTCCAGCGCCAGGCGGAACCCGCTGGCTTTCAATTCCTGGCAGGCGGCGATCAACGGCGGCGAGGGTTCGAGAGTCTCAAGGATTTCCAAAACCGTCATGCCGGCCGGCAGCACGTGCACCAACTGGCTGGTCAGCGCCTCTTCCGTGCAGTTCAGAAAAACCGGAAGGTTGCCTGTGAGCCTTCCCAGCCCGAAAAGCACCGTGTTATCGATCATCGTGCGTGTGGCCAAAACGCCATCGCCGCTAAACACCGCCCGGGGTCCTTCGCGAAAGAGCAACTCGTACCCGTGCACCTTGCCGCGCACATCCAGAATGGGCTGGCGCGCCGCATAGCGCACGCCGATCGCCACTCCCGGTTCCACTACTAGGCTGGCAAGCGTTTCGATGCGTGACACCATCTTTGCTCCTCTGAAATGACTATCGGCAGATCGTTAAAGTTTATTAACGCGTTGCCGGCATGGACCCTGGGTACAAGGCTCTCCGAAGCGCGAAAGCGGTCGGAAATCTGGCGGACTGTGTGCTCTCCGAAACCTTAGTCACGTGTCCCGAGTCCCGAATTTGTGTAGCGTCCTATTACTTCGTTGCTTCTCAGAAACGTGCGGCGGTGACTGCGGTCACAGAAGGTTTCGCTGGCTACAGATATGTTTTGACGCGGAAACAACGCAGATCTGGGGAATTTGGCCCACCCTTCCACAAGGATGGGCCATTTTTTTGTGCCGAACATGTTCGCCAGCTGGGAGGTGGAAGCCTTCCTTTTACAAATAGGGAGTATTTCGAAACGCCCGAGCCTGTCTGGATACAGGGGAACAGGCGGGACCAAGCAGGGATGAATGTACATTCTTGCTCGCTGAAAGAGCGCATGGGTATTAGACCTCGCTTGGAACGGGCGACGGCAGTGTAGATCGGAGTAAGGTCAGGCGATGAAGACTTCAATTGCAAGCCGCATTCGGACAGCTAGAGCAATTGTGTGGGACCTATTTCTTTCAGCTGTCGGGTGTTTTGTATTGAAGCGCTGCTTTCGCCTAGTCGCAGACGGAGTAGATGGCGCAGAGACGAAGGCGAACCTATGCGCTATTGGCCCGGCTCGCGATCCACTCGCTTATGTGGGTGCGGCGCTCATTCTCTTGGCCCTTGCTCCGAACGATCAGCCGGGATTCATTCGTGCGGGCTCTGAAACTCATTCCTGAAATGACGCAATGACCATCTGGGGCCCATAGGTCCTTTAATATGGGCCAGCTTTTGTTGCAACGGGCGCGGTACACAAGTAGGCGTCATGAGACGTTCTCGAGCACAAAGCCTCGGCATGAAGCGGTCAAGAGAGTCCGCTGATTTAGGGGCAAGGCGGGGTGCTTGAGAGCCGTGCTCAGGAAGATGATCGAGGAGCACTGCTTTGAGGAGCGATTTGTGAACCTGGATGCGGCCGTTGTAGTCAATGAGCCCCAGCTTGCGAAAACGGTTCATAAAGAAGCTGACTCGGGAGCGGGTGGTGCCGATCATCTCCGCCAAGGTCTCCTGGCTGATGGGAGGAATGAACGTCGTCGGCTCACCAGGCTCCCCGTAATCGGCCATTAGAAGCAGGAGCCTTGCCAGGCGATTTTCGCTGGAGTTGAAGAGCTGATCGACAAGATCTGCCTGGATTCGCATGCTGCGAGCCAAGAGGTGCGACAAGAACAGATCGGAGAATGCGTGCTCGTCATGCATCACCCGGATCATCTCACTTCGAGTGATCTTCATCGCATCCGACGACGTGATTGCGGTGACCGTGACCGTTCGGTGTTCATCCGTTCCGGCGAGCGAATCCTCTCCAATAAAGTCTCCGGCAGAGAGGAGTGTAATCGTAGCTTCCTTGCCGTTCGCCGAGACGACGGTGACCTTCAGTCGGCCGTTCTGGAGATAGAAATCAGAATCGGCTGAGTCACCCTGGGAGAACAAGGCGCCTTTTGGATCGAAGTGGACAATTCTTCTGCCGGCCCCGGCGCATGCAAGAAAGTGAGCAGGGTCGAATGTCGGCACCAAGTCGAGCGTGTGAACGCCGGTGTGAGCCATGAGGATGGCCTCCTTCTGGATTGTGTGCTCGGCCCTGCGTAGCGCAAGGAAATCGGCTGCTGCATCATGGTGCGATGGTCGCGTGAACGCCAAGAATGGATTTAGCACCCATCACGCCAATCGAGGCCACATTGCAAATCGAAGAACGGACCCAGGAAGTGGAAGAATGCTCTTTGTCCGAGCATCCTGCGGCGCTTGCAGCACCAGTGTCCTAAATTAAGGAGGGGGAATCTGTTCCGAATTGCTCACAATTTGAGGATTGCGCAAGAACCTACAGCCTGGAATGATTCAGGCATTAGCGACGCGCTGTTCGGTTCCCCTTGCACTAGCTTGGACAGCAAACCTCACATGAACCGGTTCCGCGCCACAGGCGCGAGTTCGAAGGAACGTGGCCATATAGGACTGCGCCACCCGCTTCCAGATCATAGGCCGAGCGTAAAGGTAGGCACGTTCGCGCATCGCCTGGCGTGCCTCATTGTTGGCCAGGAGTGCGATGGTGGCTGTTGCGATGGCGGCGGGGCTCTCAAACGGCACCAGCATTCCGCGTCCATGGTCGAGCACTTCTGCAGCGTGCCAATATGGAGTCGAGATGATGGCTTTGCCGGCACCTAGGGCGTATGCCAGAGTTCCCGACACCGCCTGCGCCTCGTGGCAGTAGGGCGTGATATAAATGTCGGCCGAGCCGACCAACGCAGCCATCTCTTCGGGAGCGACAAACCTATTAACGAACAGGACCTGCCGTTCCACTCCGAGCTTCTTCGCGAGAGCCTGTAACTCGAGCCTGTAGCGGTCCCCTTCACGGGCTCGGACTTGCGGGTGAGTGGCGCCCGCAATCATATAGACAGCATTGCTGTGACTGGCGAGGATGCTGGGCATCGCCTGGATCACGCTTTCGAATCCTTTGTTAGGGGAAAGCAACCCAAACGTGAGAAGGACGCGCTTGCCCTCGCAAGCGAAGCGATTCTTATTGAGGTCCGGCTGCTCAAAAGGCAGGTCGGGGATGCCATGAGGAATCAGCTCGATCTTCTCGGCCGGGACCCTGAAGACCTCCTGCAGGATATGCGAGGAGTGTTGGCTCATGACGATAAGGCGGTCGGATCGTGCAGCAATCTTGTGCATTACAACCCGTTGGTCCAGACTCGGTTCGCGAAGCACCGTATGCAGCGTTGTGATGACCGGCATCTTAAGGTGCTTTAGTAACTCGATAATGTAGTTCCCGGATTTGCCGCCGAAAATGCCGTATTCATGCTGTAAACACACGAGATCGACATTTTCCGCATTCAAGAATTTTGCGGCCGCTCTGTAGGAGGCGAGATCGCCTTCGCTGATCTCAAATCGCACCCGCTCGGGGTATGAGTAGGATGATTGCCCGTCGTTGATTGCTACTACTGATAGTTGTGCGGCTCCGTATTCGGCAGCAACCGCATTGCACAAATCTGTCGTGAATGTCGCAATTCCACACTGCCTCGGTAGGTGGTTCCCGATCACCGCAATCCGAATCGGGCGTTGTGGACGAGGGGCCAGCTGAAGAGAGGAAGCCGAATTGGCTCCAAATATCTTGAACCTGGCTTCGGGATAGATGAGTTGGTGTG
>JBEKPD010000083.1:0-26623 GCA_049521075.1 Occallatibacter sp. | reverse complement strand
GCCGCAAAATGGCTCGCAGAGCACAGAATTCAACCGTGACAAAGCGCCAAATCAGGTGAGAATCAGCCGAAAGCGGGATACTGTCAGCCAACAACTTACTTTTTCAGCAGCCTGCTAGGGGGTTACGACTCTCGCGCAGCGTGAAATTGGCGTGAATTGAGATTGAATCGGACGTCTCTGGTGTCACGCGGCACGGAATTGTTTGGCAGACATCTCTTCAGTGGATGCCGGGAAGCGAATCTGAAATTCTGAGCCTTGCATGGGTGAGCTCTGTACAGAGAGTTCGGCGCGGTGCGCTTCTGCAATCCAGCGCGCGATCGCCAAGCCGAGACCATTTCCAGCCTGAGTCTTCCGCTCTCGTAAGTCTGCCTGATAAAAGCGATCGAAGACGCGCGAGCGAACATCTTCTGACATCCCAACGCCCGTGTCGCGTACAAAAACCAGCACCTCGTTCCGATCCGATGAGACTTCGACTGTAATTTTGCCATTCTCCGGCGTGAACTTAATTGCATTATCGAGGAGAATTCCGAAAAGCCGTTGTAGTAACGACTCATCGCCTTGCACGTATAACTCGTCAGCCGGAAGTAGCCAGTCGAGCATAAGTCCGCTTGACTCAGCCAGATCTTCGACGCGCCTGCATCCTGCAACGACGAGTTCTCCAACGTTGATCTTTTTGAATGCCACTTCATGTACAAAATTATCGCTATGCGCCAGCGAAAGTAGCGCGTCAAGTAGAGTGGATGCAGTCCGGCACTCGCTTACGATCCTGTCCAGATCGCTGCGGTACTCTTCTTCCGATCTGCGACGGCGCAAGGATAGTTGTGCCGTCGCCAAAATCACTGTGATCGATGTCCGAAGGTCGTGCGAGGAATCGGCGGAGAACTTGCTCAAGCGGGCGACAGCCCCTTCGAGACGGTCGAGTAGTTGGTTCCACGCGATCGCGAGTGCCTGCAGCTCATCGCGGGCCGGAGGGGTTGGAATCCGAGATGACAGGTTGCCGATCCCAATGCTTAGCGCGACCTTTGTCATACGGTCCACGGGGCGCATCGCTTGTTTGCTTAGAAAATAACCAGTTACTGCAGCAAGTCCAAGCAGACAAGGCAGCAGAAGAAGCAATGCATTGCGGAATGAACTCAGGATATGATCGCTGTTCTCAAGGGAAGAGCCGATATAGAGCTGCACCTGGCGGCCATCGAGCGAGGTGGAATGGCACATGACGGTTACACGACTCCCCTCCACGGTCAAGTCCACGAAGGTTGGGCGGCCGCATGGCCACGCCTTTTGGGGAAGCCACTGCGCGGACGCCGGATCCAAAGGAAAGACCAGGTTGCCTCTCAGATCCCTAATCTGGAAGAGATTTCTCTCGTCGGCAAGGAGCGCATAGTCCTGCAGTTGGTCAGCGAGTGAAGCCGATGATTGTTTAAGCCGATTCTGTTCGAGAAATTCGTTTAGCCGCTGCTCCCGCCGGATTACGCTTGCGTGCTTCAATTGGAGGAGTGTATAGCGCAAAGCCCCAAGAGATAACAGCCCGAATAGAAGGAACGCAATAAACGTGACCGCAAGGTACCAGAGAGTGAGCTTGGCACGTATAGAGAGGGTGTGCATCATAATTCGCTCATTGATCCACGAGGATATAACCCGTGCCGTGAATGGTGCGTATCAGTTCCTGTGGGCCTGCGGCACCCGACTCCAACTTAACGCGCAGGCCATGGACGTAGACGTCGAGCGTGTTGTCCTTGACGTTCGCCTGTTGTCCCCAGCCAGCTTCAATCAACTCCTCGCGCGAAGTCACAAGCCCGCGGCGGCGCATCAGTAGGTCAAGCAATTCACACTGCTTCCGCGTCAGATGAATCGCTCTGCCGTTTTGTGTGACCATTCTATGGTTCCGGTTAAGGATCAGGTTGCCGGCGCGAAAGGTTGCCGGCTCCGTGGATTGCTGTCTTCTGGAGATAGCGCCCAACCGCGCCAACAGAATCTCAAACATGAATGGTTTTACAAGATAATCGTCCGCGCCCAAATCGAAAGCTTCCACAATTCTTTGAACGGTATCGACGGCGGTCAGCATCATAATCGGTGTTCTGCAGCGTCTGGCGCGAACCCGTTCCAGCACTGCCAGACCGTCGATCCCAGGCAGCAGAATGTCAAGCAGGACTGCGTTGTAGCTTCCGCTTAGCATCATTTCCGCGCCTTTCTTTCCATCCCAGGAAACAGACACACGATGCCCATTCTCGCTGAGTCCGCGTTCCAGCAGGCCCGCGATCTTTCGGTCGTCTTCAATCACCAGAACGTTCATGGACTGTCGTCTCTAGTATCACTACTAGTCTCAACTTGTTAAAGGCCTGTTACACGTCGCATTTATGTCGCATCGGAATGGCTAGCTCCCAAAATCTGTTCTCGATTGAATCACGGTTATTCTGTACTATATGCAATCTTGTTGTTCAGGCCTTTTTCCCCCTCTGCTTTTGGGGTTGTTCAGTTTTTCGTGCGCCCTGCAAACATCGGCACAGGCTCATGTGCCCGGCGGCAGCGCAGTTGCGCAGCCAACCGCTTCTCCGTTGGAAATCACTGTCCGCGGACAAGTCGCCGATCCCTCAGGTGCGTTGATACCCGGTGCGAAGATCACTATCACCACGACATCCGGAGCGGGCGTGGCCTCTGTCATCTCGGACGCATCTGGCAGCTTTCTGTTCAGGGGCCTAAATCCTGGCGACTATATGATCCGAGCAACTTTTGCCGGCTTCGTCCCATTCCGATCCGGTATCATCACACTGGCTGACAAACAGGTAAAGCGCATCGACATTGTGATGGCTATTGAAGTAGCTCAGCAAAGCGTTACGGTTTCGGACGAAAATGCAGATGTCAGCGTCGAAGCGGGTGGCAACACGAGCGCCGTAGTGCTCAAGGGCGAAGGTCTCGACGCACTTGCCGACGACCCGGACGAGCTTGCAAACGAGTTATCCGCATTGGCCGGGCCGGCGGCCGGACCCAACGGCGGAGAGGTCTACATTGACGGGTTCAGCGGAGGCGAACTTCCCCCGAAGCCGGCGATCCTGGAGATTCGCGTAAACCAAAATCCCTTCTCGGCTGCATTCGACCGGCTGGGCTATGGACGCATTGAGAGCTGCGGCCTTTGTTTTTTGATCAAAATTGGCTTTTTGTAACCCAGTGTCAACATTTGTGCCGGTCGCAAAGGAGTACCCAAACGACTCGTTTGTGGTTAGGGTGCTTATACTGCTTTGCTGCCACCGCCGCGGTTTTGGCCTCTCAGACGGACCGGCTGGGAGGTCGATAAATTGGACGCTGTCGCTCCGGGATCTTTGCCGAAATATTACTGACGGGTGGGCGACGATCCGACCGCCGCCCACAAGGTTGGACGATGCAGGGCTGGTGACGTCCGTCGCTTAAAGGCTGTACTTCACGGCCTAGTGTTCAGGGCGGCTGGGTACTGCAAATACTCGCAGTGTTTCTCCAAACTCAACGGCCAAGACATAGGCATGGCCTTCGGCAACGGCAATCGCTTCGCCAGTCTCTTTGTCTCTAGAGAGGTATGCCAGTCCAATCTCGGAGAGATCGTCACTACGAAAGACGGAGAACCAGTGTTCGTGCGGATTTTCTGCGCCGCCAAGATCGTGACTGAAGATCCGGCAATCGGTCAGCAGCGTGTGCTGCTCCTCTGACACATCGTAAACACGGCAAGCGCAATTCCGGTCGAACCCTCGTTCGGCATTCTTTGCACATAGCAAATGGTCAGGCGCCTCTTCCTTCACCTTTCGGCCACGCGACTGATTCAACCGGAAGGGAAAGGAGGTACGTGTTGAAACGGTCCCGATTCCAGTGGTCGTAATATACATGCTCTTCCTCCTCGACAGCGTCCATCGGAAGCCGAGGGTTATTCAGCCTGTCTCGCTCTGTGAAGTCCAAGCTATGCAACAACATCACGTTCGGTTCGAGACCATGCCCTTTGTAGATGATAGATTCGAGAGTCTCGACGGACGCTATACCTGCGGCTTTCAAGACTTCAGCGCAGGATTGATCGTTCTCTTTATGTACGGCGTCCAGGACGCTCCTCCACTCCGCCGCAGGAGTCTGTACTGGCAGAAGTGGAACGTCCCTAGTCGATAAGCATTCAGGGCCCGGCTTGAGATCGGGGATAGAGATTAATCGGTTGCGTCGATCGTAGAGGTGCTCGTGTTCGCGAGTTGACGGCTCCTCGTCCCATCCCTGCAACACCATTCAACCGTTGCCCAGTACCCGTGCACCTTCGAAGTTTGCATCATCTAGGTTCACGGTGTGAGTGCTTCCAACGACCTGCCACCGCTGTAAATCAATAAGCGTAATGAGGGTATCGGGCTTGCGCGGAATGTAACCCTTACGTGCAAAAAGCGGCGCACCCCAAATTGCGGGCGCAAACGCAATCGCGTAATGTCCATCCAGCGAGATCTGAAGGTCCGAATCAACTGAGCCGTTCTTAATATCTTTTGCACTCCAGACTGGAATTTTCATGACTTCGCTAACCGGTTCTTTGGACCACCAATTTCTCACGCGAACAAGCAGCCACTGACCACCCGCGTCTGGTTCCAAAACCAGAAGGCTCTGATCTGGCCCGACCTTCATTGAAAACAACCTTCTCGCTGCCCATTCTCCAAATTTGCCTGGAGATGATGGCGCAGGCAGCTTTATCTCCGCAGCCAAGTCGAGTTGGGTTTGGGCACCTGCCGGCGAAGGGACGCAACAGATCAACGAAGGTACGAGAAGTAGACAGAGTACCGTGCACCTGATCATGCGGTGAATTCTAATTCAACCCGATTCGAGTATCTGTGCGATTGGGACACTTTCTAGAGTGTCCTAATCATCGAAGATGAAGTGGGTATTGACTCACCCAACGTTTAAGCACCCGCCCGTTGAGGTGCGCTGTAGATCTGCAATTCGTGGTGTTCGTGATCGCAGCCTCCCCGGATTGCGCGAGTCGTGGGAGCTCAATCGAGCATCGGGCCGACAGATTTCGGGATTCAGCACGAGTAACTGGCCACTCGTCGATTACTGGCTGATCAACACCCCGGCGCGCCTTCTGGGTTCCACAAATGCCCCAAACGGCGAGGCTTTCATTGAATCCGTAAATCGGAGGCGAAACTTTGAATCGATGGGGGCTCGCGCTTTGATTTTTCTGGCGCACCCGGGTCGCAATTCGTTGATTTTACCTGTGTGGCACTTTCACTTTACCGGTCAACGCACAACAAAACACGGCTGTCATTCTGAACGATGCTTGGCTCGAATCCGGGCCCAGCGAAGTTGAAAGCCTGCACTGAGCGGAGATTGCAAAGCAATCGGAGTCGAATGGGGACCTGAGTTTCGGGGCCTCGACTTATGGAACGAACCTTTGGAATACCTTAGTAACACGGCTTGCCGAAGAATCGGTTCGGCAGGCTGCGGATCGTTATAATGGATTCACTAGATTGAGCTGCCGTGCGGGCACGCACGTCTCACTCCGCACGACACTGCAGTTTTCTCTCCGCCTGGATTCCTGCCTTGGAATGAATTCAAGAGTTAGAGCAGGAATCCCATGGATCTATGGACCGAATTTGAAGGCGTCACCGTCGATAGCGACTTTGCCCTGACAAAGCTGCTGCAAAGCGAGGGACGCAGCGCGTTCTTCTCCACCCTCAACGCTAACGGCGAATCCGTTCTCATCCGTATTATCGAATGCCACTTCGACGAGGACGAGATCCTGGCGCGGTGGCGCGGCGTTCAGGCCCTCGGCCATCCCAACTTTCTGCGCATCGACCGCTTTGGACAATTCCTCATCGAGGAAGACGACATTACCGCGGTCTATGCGGTGTTTGAACGTGTGGATGAGAACCTGGGCGACGTGCTGGAGCAGGGATGCCTATCCGCGGCCGAGGCCACCCAGATCGGTCTCAGCGTGGCTTCGGCTCTTGAAGCTCTGCACGCCAATGGGTTCGTCCACGAACACATCGAGGCACGGAACATTTACGCGGTGGGCGACGATGTTAAGTTGCGGAGCGACTGCATTCGCAACATCCCCGAAGGCGAAGCCGGCATGGAAGCGCGGCGGCGCGATGTGCGCGAGCTCGCGGCGGTGCTCATGCAGGTGCTGATCGGAACGCCCAGCGGCGCGTCGGCGCCGCGCGAGCCTTTGCTGCCGGCGCCGTTCGATAGAATTGTGCGCAATGCGATGAACGGGAGTTGGGGACTGGCGGAGATCGAAGCGGTGCTGAGCGGGCACGATCTTCCCGAAAGCGCCACGCCACCGGATCCCGTTTTCACGCAGGATCCCGCTCTCACGAAGGACGCGCCTTCCGCGACAGAAGCCACTTCTCTGGGTGATTCGGCCAGCGCCCGAGGCTTGGAGGCCTGGGCATTCTCGTCCGATGAGCCTGACAAACTTGAACCGCAGCCCGAACCGCGGCCCGAATCGCAGCCCGAGCGATTAGTACTTTTATCCAATGCTGCAACTGACGCTGGTACTGCAACTCGCGCCGACATTCCGCGGAAGAAGCCGGCACCGCTGGAATTGCGGATCATCTTCGACATCTCAGAGCGCGATTTGCGCAGATTGGCGGTCGCCGGAGCTCTCCTGCTCGCCCTGGTTCTCGTGGGCGGGATATTGCTGCACCATTGGTCCGGCCAGGGTGCTGGCGCCGCAACGCAGCCGGTTTCCGCAGAACCGGCTCCAGCCAGCTTAGCCGCGCCGCCGGCCCCGAGCTCTGCTCCTGCCACGCCCGCGGGCAATACTGGCTCGCAACCCAAGGTCGAGTGGCGCGTTGTGGCCTTTACCTACAACCGCCAGGACCAGGCGGAGAAAAAAGTTTCGTCGCTCGCGCACCAGCATCCCGACCTTGGGCCGGAGATATTCTCGCCAACCGGCCAAGCGCCTTGGCTGGTCACGGTCGGCGGCGTGCTCGATCGCGACGCGGCGTATGCGCTGGCGCACAAGGCACGCCGCCTGGGCCTGCCGCGCGATACTTACGCTCAGAACTACACCGTGCGCTGATTTCGCCGCGGCATCCCGAGCTGGAGTCCGGAAGCATGTATGAGTCGGAAACGGGGACTATCGGTCATAAAATTTCATTGATGTGATTGGCTTTGCCGCCGTTTGTCCGCCCCGTTCGAGGCCCGTAAGGAACGCCAGTCAAGCGCGCAAATGCCCCATTTGGACCCATGGTTCCCCATTCGCTGCAAGCGCCTTGGGGTACCTAGCCTACTGCATTAACCTCGTAATGAGTTTTCAGCCTCCGTTTTCCGTTGCCGGAAATCGGGGTTTAGGGCCGAGTGGCCGTAACAGTCTGCGTAGAAGCAACTTTGCTTGAGAGAACGTGTTTTATGGGCTAAAGCCCTTTGATCTTTCAGGCACTTACGGCGCGACTGAGTCGTGCCCTTTCACAGTCCGACTTTCACCACGGGCTATTCATTCACGGATATTTCTGAATCAAGGAGAGCGCAACGATGTCTAAAGCCGTCAAGTACGCCGAGAAGGCCGCCGTCTACGCCGCCAAGGGAGCGTGGGTTGTCTATGAGCGCTTGAACCGCATCAGCCCCAACCCCGGGTTCACCCCAAAGTGGTCCGACAAGCCCCTGCAGAAGAGCTGGCAGAAGGAAAAGCCCCCGCTCGGCTGGCCGCGCACCACGGACTCGCTCTGCCCAAAGTGCGTTCCCGAGATCCGCAAACAGATTTTGGACGGCAAGCTGCCTCACGAAGTCCTGCTCAACGAAAAAGTGGGCGAGATCAAGGCGCAGATCATCGAGCGCGACGGCAAAATCCTGATGGTGAAGGATTGCCCCAAGCACGGCCACTTTGAAGACGTGATGTCGATCGACCCGGCGTTCTTCAAGCATCTGGAAGAGAGTTTCCCCGGCCGCGATATCCGCGCGCACGGCGACGGCGACAAGAATCTGCACCATCACGGGACTTCAACTGTGACCCACGGCCGCGGCTCGGTGCTCACCATCGACCTGACCAACCGCTGTAATATGATGTGCGACCCCTGCTTCATGGACGCCAATCAAGTCGGCTTTGTGCACGAGCTCACGTGGGAAGAAATCAAGACCATGCTCGACAACGCCATCACCATGAAGCCCAAGCGGCAGATGAGCGTTCAGTTCTCGGGCGGCGAGCCCACGCTCTCGCCTTACTTCCTTGACGCGGTTGCCTACTCGCGCAAGGTCGGCTTCAACTCAGTGCAGGCCGCGTCGAACGGCATTGAATTTGCGAAGTCGAAGGAGCTGTGCCGCGCTGCTGCCGAGGCTGGTCTCCGTTACGTTTATCTCCAGTTCGACGGCATCGGCAACGCTGCTAACTCGCATCGCAAGGTGGGCAACCTCTTCGATGTGAAGCTGCAGGCCATCAATAATCTGCATGAAGCCGGTGTCGAGATCGTGCCCGTGACCACCATCGTGAACGGCATTAACAACGAGCAGGTGGGCCGTATCATCGAGTTCGCCCTCGACAATCCCAAGAAAATCAGCTTCCTCTCGTTCCAGCCGGTGAGCTTCACGGGTCGCGACGAAGAGATTACCGACGAGCGCCGCGTGGCTCAGCGCTACACGCTCTCGCACATGGCGCACGATGTGAAAGCGCAGGTCGGCATGGGCGAGCCGGCGCGCGACTGGTTCCCGATTTCTTTCATGTCCACCTTCTCCGATTGGGCCGACCTGGTGCACGGGCCCACCGCCGAGTGGGGCCAGCTTTCCTGCGGATGCCATCCCAACTGCGGCATCGGCATGGCTGTGATGATCGACAAGGAAACCAAGGAATGCGCGCCCGTGACCGCGTTCCTGCACATGGACCAGGTGGCCAAGGACTTGGCCAAGGTGAACGACGCCGCGCGCGGCAAGTGGATGTCGGTGATCGGCTTCGGCCTGGCGCTCTTGCGCAACTACGATCCCTTCATGGCGCCCACGCACTTCAAGATCAGCGACATGATGAAGAAGATGGACAAGACCTTCAACGCCACGGGCAAGAACTACGGCTCGGTCAAGGGCGACCGCACTATGGACGATATCAAGAAGCGCCGCCAGGACCGCTGGAACTTCTTGTTCATCGCCGGCATGTGGTTCCAGGATCTGTTCAACTACGACTTCCGGCGCACCGAGCAGTGCATCATTCCCTACGCCACGCAGGAAGGCGAGATCAGCTTCTGCGCGTATAACACCGGCGTGGGCTGGCGCAACATCATCGAGAAGATGCACATGACGGCCACGCTGACCAAGTGGTACGAAGAGCACGGCCGCCACGAGATCTTCGCCGGCGGCAAGAAGGTTGGCATGAACTACGTGGGCCACGAACTGAAGCTCAACATGGAGCACGTGAACTCCGAAGCCAACCACACGCTCGATAATCTCGGCATCGCCAAGAACGCACGCGAAGAGAAGATCCGCGCGCGCGACGAGAAGGTCAAGGCAGAAGCTGAGAACGCGCGCATGGCCGCGCTCTATCGCGAACATGTGCTGGGCGAGAAGCCGGTCGAGGGACTGGTTTCGCTCGGTTCCATCAAGCCCGCATCGAACAACGCCGCTTCGCCCATCAACAGGCATCGGGAGGAAAGCGAACTGGTCGCCGGCGACTAGCCGTCCAGGCAGCCGCGCCTTCGGCGCATAAACACCAAAGGCCGTCCGCATCGCGGACGGCCTTCGTGTTTGCGCACGTTACGTGCCGATCATCCCAAACGAGATAGTGTGGAAAGATGTCCGGGTCTGGAAAGGAATATAGTCTACCTGTTGGGAGACACCACCATGGAAAACACGCCCCTCACAGCTGCTTTCACACCAGAGATGCGAGAACAAGGATTACGGCTCGCAAATATCACGATGCCGCGTTTCATGAAGCAAGCGCGAGACTTCTTCCAGCGGGAATCTGGCCAGACACATGGACGGCTCGTTCACTACACAACAGCAGAGGCCGCGCTCAACATAATCCGGACCAAGCGTTTCTGGATGCGCAACACCAACTGCATGTCGGACTTCCGCGAAGTGCAGCATGGCCACGACATCCTCAATAGCTTCTTTTCTGACTCCGCAAAACTTGCATTATTCACTGAGGCTCTGGACGCCTGCATCCCCGGTGTTGCCGCCGAAGCAATTAATGCGTTCAGCAACTCTTGGAGCGACATTTGGTTGAACTCGTACATCGCGTGCATGTCGGAGCATCAGGATAGTGAAGACACAAACGGGCGACTTTCGATGTGGCGTGCTTTTGGCGGCAATATGACTCGAATCGGGATTGTGCTCAGTGTCCCATACGATTCTCTTTCAATTCTCCCCCTGAAGATCATATTCAGTCCCGTTGCATACTTATCGGAGTCCGCGGCACACAAGGACTTGGAAGAGGTCATCGCAAATGTCCGCGCCAATCGCGACTGTCTTCAGGCGATCGGCCATGATGCACTTGTCAAGTTAGTCTTCCTATCGTTTCTTTTTCGCGTGGTTTGTCTGAAACACGAGGGCTTTCACGAGGAGAAGGAGTGGCGAGCTATCTATGCACCAAAGCTCGCGCCCTATGTACCGGCGCTTGGGACATCTCAACTCATGAAGTCATCGGTCGAGGTCCCCTCGGGGGTGCCGCAGGTCGTTTACAACATTCCATTGGACGCGTCGGTTTCGGATCAGATCGCAGACTTGGATTTCAAGCAGATATTCGATCACTTAATCATTGGACCCACGTCCTATCCATGGCCCATTTACAACGCGTTTGTGGATGAATTGACGACGGCTGGAGTCGCCAATTCCGATGACCGTGTGCGAGTCTCCGGGATTCCGATTCGTGCTTGATAAGTGGGATCCATCTGACGTCTCGGATTCCTCGCGTTTGGGGAGCTGGGGGATCGCAAACTCCCACCGGCCTCAACCTCTTTTGCCGAGCAGACAATGAGCGCCGCGCCCGGCGAGCGCTTTATCGAAGGTCACCAGTACGCCGCCGGCTTCCTCGGCCATCGCCAGGAGCCAGGCATTGGCCCAGATTTTTGGAGATGCGGTGCGGCCCACTGCCTTCTCGCGGAAGCGCTTCTCGACATCGGCGGGTTCCGCGACGAAGGTGACGCGATCGTCGTCGTACATGCGGTCGTAGACTCGCCACGCCTCGGCAATGGTCAGCGGTTTCGAGTCCATCACGGCAGCCGTGGTCATGAGGCGAAGAAATCCCATCTGCGTCAGGCGGCAGAACGCGATTGAGCCTTCCCCGCTCTTCCACCAGCTCCTGGCCAGCGCCGAGTGAACGTGCTCCACCGATGCCAGCGCGAGCCAGACATTTAGATCAGGGAAGCTTAATTCAGGGAAGTTCGGCGAGCTCATAGGCCTCTTCGTTCGTGAGGGCAATGCGGCGTCCGGCGGGGCGGATCAGGGACTTTTCGAGACTGAGCCTGCGCCTGGGTCGCGCCGGTTTCGTCTCGTCCACAGCGCGTTCAATTCCAATCAGAATCAACTTGCGCGCGGAACATCCCTTACGCGCGGCCGCTTCATGCAGACGGCGATGCAGATCGGTGGGAAGATCGATGGAGGTGCGGACGGCGCCCGGCTTCATGATGCGATTATCAGCCGGGTGACTTAAATAAGTCAAATACCCAGCTTCCGCAGCAACTCCGCGGTTGTGAACTGCTCCACGCCGCATCCGTCGAAGTCGTTGTCGTTCGACCAGAGCGGAATTTTGAAGTGGAACGCCAGGGCCAGAAGCTCGACGCTGCCCAACTTCGAATCCCGTGCTTCAGCAGATTGCCGATTCGCCTATACTGGCTTTGACAGTCTTTTCGGTTGAGGAGTTTTGATGCCTGCCTACGAGTACCTTTGCGATGCCTGCGACAACCATTTTGAGCGGCGCCAGAAGATGTCCGATCCAGAGATCGCCGCTTGTCCGGATTGCGGAGGCGCGGTACGAAGGTTGATCTCGGGCGGAGCGGGCGTAATCGCCAGGGGCGGTGCGAGCGCGGCGAAGAGCACACGGGGCGCTCGCGGCGCATGCATGTCTGGCGAGCCGTGTCCTGCACCGGAGATGGGTTGCGGCGGAATGTGCGGCTGCGGACATTGATGGTCTGCCGATTCTTCGAACGGCGCGAAACTACGGACCCAAACCCACTCAGCCGAAGGCGTCCGCCCCACCGCAGGTGGCTACCAAACTTCCAGCTTGAAATTCCGATACTTGCGGATCAGTTCGAAGTCGGCGCGGTTTGACGTGATCAGCCGCGCCCCATGGGAACGCGCCGTTAATGCGATGAGCACGTCGAAGTGAAGGTCGCGCAGTTTGTGCGGCTCGAAGCCCTTGTCGTCTCTGATCTTTGCCAGTAGATGGCCAGATTCCAGCCAGTTGTTTGCGGTCGGCGTCAAAGTCGCGTGGCTGCGTTCGAGGCCTTCAATGGTTTTGCGATCTACTGCAGACGCAGCCCCTCGCCAAAGCTCCGCCAGCACCACGGAGGAGTTGCGGATAAGTCCCTGGACCCTGAGGATCCGGTCCAGGTGGCGATTGGTGCGGATCTGATCGACCACGATCGAGGTGTCGAAGACGACAAGTTCACTCATCGCTTCCGGCGAACGAACCCTTGCCGCCATTCTCTTTCATCAGTTCCTTGAACCGCTTCAGACCAACAATTTCTTTAAGCGCTATGTGGACAGCCTCAGTCCGCGACTTGACCCCAAGTGCGCGCACGGCCTCATCCGCCAGTTTGGTATCCAACCGAATCGATGTGAGAGTGGCAGCCATATTCGCTCCTTTGTATATACAGATTATGCAATCGATATATACGCCTGTCAAACCATTTCAATCGAAGCCGCCGATTGCCCCAGGCCCGAGTATTTGGAACGCGCATTTATGCTTCATGCCGAATCGCCAGCAGCGTCACGTCGTCCATCCCCGGGTTTGCGCCGGCAAATCCGCGCAGATCCTCAAGACAAGCCGAGATAACCGCTGCCGCACAGGACGATGTATGCCGGCCAACCAGGTTGGTTACGCGATCGATACCGTATTCGCCGCTCTCGCCTTGAGCTTCAGAGAGTCCGTCCGTATAGAGAAACAGCAGGTCGCCGCCGCATAGTTGCAGGTGGGCGGAAGTAAACGACGCTTCGCGAAACATTCCCAGCGGAAATCCGGTGGACTCGACAAGCCGCGCACAGCCCTGCTCAATAACGATCACGGGTAAATGGCCTGCGTTGAAGAGTTCAATGTTGCCGAGCGCGCCGTCGCCGCCTGCTTTGGCGCGCCCGCAGACGAGCGTTGCATATTGTCCGGCCAGCCCGCTGTCACAGAGAAAACGGTTGATGTGCGCAACAATCTCCGCAAGCCCGAGGCCCATGCCGATCAAGCTGCGGAACAGCGCGTGGAGTTGCGTCATTCGCATCGATGCCGCCACGCCCTTTCCAGAGACATCGCCCAGCATAAAGAAGAGCTGTCCATCAAAGGGATAGAGGTCACAATAGTCGCCGCTCACCGGTCCTAGAGGTGCGTAGTGATAGCTTGTGTCCCAACCGTCAACTCTTAGATCCAGAGGCGGCAACAGGCCCCTTTGCAATTCGGAGGCGAGGTCCAGATCGCGCTGAAGGGAAGCACGCTCGGGCTTGGTGAGATGGTCGAGGCAATAGCGAATCAGCGGGTCGGCCAACAACCGGTCCCGTTCCACAGTGTCATGGCACGTTTCGCACAGGCCGTAGGTGCCGGCCGCAAAACGATCGAGTGCGGAATCTACTTCGCGCAACAAGGCTTGAAGACTCGCATCGCCCGGTGTCGCTGCAACAACCGTCTCAAGGCGGCTCTTGCGCTCCTCCAGTTGGCCGTGCAGGAAACTCATTTCGGCAGCTGCCATCGAAGTACCCTCAAGGCTTGGCTGAACTTCACCTTTTTGATTGTCCAGCGCCCGTTATAGCGTCAATACTTTTCTGCTCTTGCGTATCTTTTGAGCAGGCCGGGGGGCCGGAGACCCCCATTTAAGCTGGTCGGCCACCCTAAGAAACAATGACCGTTTCTTGGGGATCCCGATGAGGAGACCGGCGGTACAAGCCTTTGGGGTGCGAGAGAAGTGCCCACTGAGTCTCTGACCGGATGAGCCCGTACCTATTCGAGGTCTGTGGTATCCCAGGTTAGGCGCAAAAACAAATACGCGCCGAACCTGGGTCACCCAGGAATATGGGACATCGTCATGCGGTCTGAGGCCTAGCGCTCCCAGAAATGTGGCGGCTCGATGCCGAGGGCGCGCAGGTAAACATATCCCTGGCCACGATGATGGATTTCGTTGTCGATCGCGTACTGAATCATTGCGATTCCCGGCATCGTCCACTGGCCGAAAGCCGTATCAACCTCGGCAAAGCGATGCGGTGGAATGGTGGGGAACTTTTCGTTGAGCTCCTTTGTCTGCTGATCCCAGAGCGCAAGAATCTCGCTCTTTGTGACGGGCTTGGGACCGTCCCCGTACTTAATCCACTTGCCGGTGGCGACGCCATCGACGATGGGCACCGCCATGCCAATGAACTCCGAGGCCATCGCGGCTAAGGGCCGCATTTCACCCAGTGAAAAGTTGAAGAGATCGTCTTCAGGGAATGCATCAATGGTTCGGCGGGTCAGCGCGCGGTGGCCCTGCCAGTTTCGGAGCACATCCTCGGCGGAGATCACGTTTACGGTTGCTGTCGCGGTTGTCATATCAAACCTCCATGTGGCCCTTCAGGGCTCAACTGTGAAGCTAGCCACAATTCCCGACAGTATCTGTCGTAAATTGAATAGAGGATAAAATTTGCGATGGGCAGGAATTGCCATGTATGACCCGATCATGCGCGTGCTGACCGTGCTGGAGCTGCTGCAGGCGCGCGACCATGTGACCGGAGCCGAGTTGGCGGAGCGGCTTGAAGTGGATCTACGCACGGTGCAGCGCTACATCGTACGGCTGAAGGATCTGAAGATTCCCGTTGAATCTTCGCGAGGCGTGGGCGGCGCGTATCGCTTGCGGCCCGGCTATCGGCTGCCTCCGCTGCTGCTGACCAATGAGGAGGCGTTTGCGCTCTCGCTGGGGCTGCATTCGCTGCGCCAAGTGGGGCTTTCGGCGTTTGCCCCCGCCACCGAGGGCGCGCTCAAAAAACTGGAACGCGTGCTGCCCGAAGCACTGCGCGAGAGCATCCACACGGTCGAGGACGTGGTTGCCATCGAGCCCGGACCATGGGTTGTGACCACGTCGGTGGAGTATCTGATTCGCGCCGCTTCGGCCATCCGCACGGGCCGGCGCATTCGGTTTGACTACCGGTCGCATGACGGGGCTGCCACGCGCCGCCACATTGAACCCTACGGAGTAGTGCACACCGACGGGCGCTGGTATCTGATTGGATATTGTCTTTCGCGGCGGGCGCTGCGCACGTTCCGGCTGGATCGCGCGGCGAACCTTGAGTCGGGCGCCGGGAAGTTTCGTCGGCCCGCCGATTTTGATGCACGGCAACACCTGCGCGCCAGCATGCCGTTCGTTCAATCGCAATATCAAATCGATGTGTGGATCGACTTGCCTATCGAGCAGGCGCGGCAGAGTTTTATGCCGTTGCGCGTGGCGCTTGAGGAGGAGAATGGCGGAACGCGCGTGCGCTGCGGGCGAGACCGGCTGGAGATGATTGCCGCGATGCTGTTGAGCATGGGCCGACGCATTGTGGTGCGCAACCCGCCGGAACTGCGGAAGACATTCCGGGAGCTGGCGCGGGAGGCTCTGAAGGCGGCGGAAGAGCCGCGGGGAGTGCGCCAGACTTAGAGCCTAAAAACCGATTATCCCCTACGCGTCGGAGAGCTCGGCTGTGTCGAGGGAATAGCGCGTGTTCTCGCCACCGATCTCGGAGCGCAGCTCCTGCCAGAGTTCGTTGGGGAGCTTCAAGAAAACCTCGACGACGTCGGGATCGAATTGCGTTCCGGAGCAGCGCAGAATCTCTTCGCGGGCAAAATCGAAATCGCTGGCCCGGCGGTAGGGGCGGTCGCTGGTGATGGCGTCGAGGGTGTCGGCGACCGCAAACATGCGGGCTCCGAGCGGGATTTGGCGTCCGCGAAGGCCGTTGGGATAGCCGGTACCGTCGAAATGTTCCTGGTGGCAGAAAACGATTTCTGCGGCGCCCGCAAGAAAGGGAATTTTGCGCAGCATCTGGTAACCGCGGGTGCAGTGTTCGCGCATCAGTTCCCGTTCCTGCGGGGTCAGCGCACCGGGCTTGCGCAGAATCTCGTCGGGGATGGCCATTTTGCCGACGTCGTGCAGAAAGGCGCCGCGGGCAATGATCTTGATTTCCTCAGGCGGAATGCCCATGGCGCGGGCCAGGGCGATGGCATAGGCTGTGACGCGCTTGGAGTGGCCTTTGGTCTCGGAATCCTTGAGGTCAAGGGCATCGCCGAGCGCTTCGAGCGTCACGTCGTAGGAGTGTTCCAGATCCTCCATGGCGTGGCTCAGCAATTCGGTTCGGGCGCGAACCATTTCTTCCAGGCTCTGGTGGTAGCTTTGCGATGCCTCAAGAGCGCGGTGGTGATTGAGCGCTCTATCCACGGTGGTGAGCAATTGCTCCTGATCGAAGGGCTTGAGGAGATAGTCGTAGGCGCCGCGGCGCATGGCGTCGATGGCCACCTTAATGTCGTGGACAGCAGTGACCATGACTACGGGAAGATTAGGATCGAGAGTGTGAATGCGCTCCAGCAACGCGATGCCGCTGATGTCCTGCATCAAGATGTCGGTGAGCACCAGATTGAAGTTGTTGAGCTGAAGAGCCCGCAGCGCCTCGCGTCCACCGCAGGCCAGCTCGATGGTGCATCCATGACTCTCGAGCACTGCGGCAATCATGACGCGGACAGGGGGTTCGTCGTCAACGATAAGAATGTGCGCGGGCTGCTCTCGGGCGCGTTCGACGCGAGAAACGGCTGCGGGGTCGCAGCTCTTGGTGTCCGCCAACCCCGGTTCCAAACGCCTGCCATTGTCTTTATTACGCACCTTTTGCCCTCGAATCAGCTTGCTTGAGCACCGGCAATTTCACCCGGCTGCGCTTTGCTGGCCTAGGGACGCAGGCGCCTGCCCCGTCCCTTTCGCTTACGCGCTATGCATTCCTCGTGTTCCGTGGAATTCTGAGTCGCTAAGAAGCCGACACAATTGCGCAGCTCGTAAGAGACTTCTGCCAGGTGATAACAGGCTCAAGATCGGTATCTTGCCACCGTCTGAATTACGTCCGTACACTGCTGTGATTGCAAGGGGGGAGGCTGGCCAAGTAATTTTTTGCTGACCTAGGGTAGCATCTCCGCTACGTATTCTCAAAGTTCGGAGTGTAACCTGCCGAAGCGGGAATCAACTCCGTCACCGCCATTCGTGGGGCAGGGCGCCGGCGGGCTTGTGCTGCGTGATTTCCGCATAGGTGATCGCGACATCGGTGCTTAGATCGCGGGGAATCCAGTTACGGTCGCGCTCGGGAAGAGCGGGAACAATTTGCTGGAGAGACTTGCCGGTTTCCACTTGCTTTTTAACTGTCGCGTAAAGGTCCTGGAGAAAGGCCTGCTGTCCAGTTAAAATCTCCGGCCCGCCGGCGTCACCGTGGCCAGGCAAAACATGAAGGGGCTCAAAGACGAGGGCCTTGGCGAGAACGCGGGGCCAGTTTTCGATGTTCGCGTCCCAGAGTTTGTTGCGCGGGCCGTTCACGGCGGCGTCACCGGTGCAGAGGATGCGCTCTTTGGGGAGCCAGACGAAGCCGTCGCCGCGAGTGTGCGCCCAGCCGAGAAAGTAAAAGCGGACCTCGCGCGTCGCGTCTTTGAGGATGAAGGGGCTTTGGCGAAAGAGGAGCTGGGGACGTGGCGCGTCGTCAAGATTGAGGGAGCGCACGTCGTCGCGCTCGGCGGCGGTCGAGCGCCAGCGCTTCGGCTCATAGCGGTCCATCTCGTCGGCCACGCCCTGGTAGGCGAAGGTGGTGGCGCCGGCCTCGGTCCACACGATGTTGCCGTAGGCGTGATCGCGATGCGCGTGCGTGTCGAAAACAAAGCGCACCGGCTTGGGCGAAAGTTGAGAGATTTGCTGGACGAGCTCGCGCGCGCGGCCGGGATAATTGGCATCGATCACGATGAGGTAGTCGCTCATTTCGATCACTATATTGTTGCAGTAGCCCTTGGAGGCGTCGCCGGGGAGAAACCAGACGCCGTCAGCAATTTTTTGCGAATTGATACGGTTGCCAGAGGACGCCTCAGGCGGCGTGTTCATGGTCTCCGACCCATTCGCCAAAGAGCCGGCGAATGGATGGGGCACGGACATGGAAAGCGCGAGCAGAGTGACAGCCGCGATGCTGCGAGCGATCATGGCTGCTTCGGGGGACGCTTGGCGCGGCGTGCGGCAGCCCAGCCTTCGATGTTGGCCTGTTTGGCGCGGCCGATGGCGAGCGCATCGGCGGGCACATTTTTCGTGATGCAGGAGCCAGCGCCGATGTAAGCGCCGTCGCCCACGTTGACCGGCGCGACGAGTGTGGAGTCGCTGCCGATGAATGCGCCTTTGCCGATGCGCGTGATGTTCTTGTTCACGCCGTCGTAGTTGCAGGTGATGGTGCCGGCGCCGATGTTCGTGCCTTCGCCGATCTCCGCGTCGCCGAGATAGGTAAGATGGCTGGCCTTGGCGCCCTTGCCCAGGCGCGTTTTTTTCGTCTCGACAAAGTTGCCGACGTGCGCGTTCTCGCCGATCTCGGAGCCGGGCCGCAGATGCGCGAAGGGGCCGATCTGCGCGCCGTCGGCGATGGTGGAATCCTCGAGAACGCAGCTTTGGCGAATGAGAACGCCGTTGCCGAGGGTGCAGTTTTCAATGACGGAGAAGGAGCGGATGCGGCAACCGGCGCCGACGCGCGTGCGGCCCAGCAATTGGACAAAGGGTTCGATTACCGTGCCGGGTGCGACCTCAACGTCGGGGTCGATTACGCAGGTTTCGGGGCGGGTTATTGTGACGCCTGCGGTTCGAAGACTAAAAGCGGGAATGACAGCCGCCGTTGCCCCAAGGATGGATCGGAATTCACTTTTGTGCGGCTCGCGCGCCAGTTCGTCGCGAGTCTGATCCAGCTTCAGGCCGCGCTCCTCAAGAATCTTGGTGGCAAAACACTTTTCCTCGCGCAGCAACCCCAGGAGCAGATGTTCGGTTCCGATGTGTTTGTGCCCCAGCTTCTCCGCCTCCTCCGCGGAGTAGGCCAGCACACGTTTGGATTCGTTAGAGAATGGCAGATTGACGCTCGTTGCGACCTTTTCGCGTGGGGCGGTGTGTTCGTCGATCTGTTTCCTGATCGACTCCACGGAGGCATGCGAGTGGAGGAATCGGTTAGTCAACGCTATGTCTTCGCGCAGTAGTCCCAGCAGCAGGTGCTCGGTTTCGATATAGGGTGAGCCTAGCTGGCTAGCCTCGTATCGCCCAAAGAAGATTACGCGCCGCGCTTTTTCCGTATACCGCTCGAACATTGATGAGCTCCTGTCTTACTTTGCTGCGCCGGGTGGCCGCGGCTATGCACGGGTCGGGAGACCCGCGCATAGCCGCGGTGGAGTCCGGCGCTACATTTACTGCTGGCCGCCGGGCGCGTGTTGCGGGCGTGGCGGGCGCGGAATCGTGATGTCGATGGGCTGCGGCGTTCCCATGCCGAGGTCGCTCACCGGCGGCTTGATCTCCGGACCGTTGCCGACGACCAGCACTGCGAGCTTCTCAGGATGAATGTATTTTTTCGCAACCGTGCTTACGTCTTCGAGTGTGACTTTCTCAAGGCCGGCGCGATAGGTCTCAAGATAATCGGCCGGGTAGCCGTAGAACTCGAGCCGCTCGCTCTCGGCGAGAATCTTTTCGCGCGTGTCGTAGCGGAAGAGGAACGAGTTGAGAATGTCGTCCTTGGCGCGTTGTAACTCGACCTCGGTAAACGGATGCGTGTTAAGGCCGGCAATCTCCGCGATGGCTGCCTTGGTGGCGTCGATGGTGGAAACGCTCTTGGTAAGTACTTCCACGCGGAAGGTTCCGGGGTGGTCGTACGGCAGGTCGAAGCCACCGCCGACTGCGTAGGCCAGCCCCAGCTCGGTGCGGACTTTTTGAAAGAGCCGGCTGCCGAATCCGCCGCTCAGGATCTCGTCCATGATGACGATGGCGGGCACGTCGGGATTGTGACGGTCGATGCCGAGGGCCACGATCTGCACGTTCGACTGATTCACGTCTTCCTTGTCGATGAAATATGCGCCGGGCTTGGGACCGGCGAACTCATCGTGACGCGGCGGCTCGGGCGTGACGGCCGGCATCGGTTCGAAGACTGCGCGCACCTTGGCTTCCATTGCGGCGGCGTCGAAGTCGCCGCTGATGCCGACGATGAGCTTGCCCTTGAGGGTGCGATCGTGCCAAGCCTCAAGATCGGCGAGCGTGATTTTGCCGATGGTGGCGAGTTCCGGCTGGCGCGTGTATGGACTGCTGACGCCGTAGACCAGCTTGGCCGCTTCGCGCTCGGCAATCTGACCTTCGTCGTCGTTGCGGCGCACGATGCCGGTGGCCTCCTGCTGCTGGGCCAACTGCAGTTTTTCCGCGCTGAACTTGGGATGGAACAAGAGGTCCATGGCCAGCGAAAACACCTGGTCGGAGTCGCCCTTGAGCGAATCCCATGAGAGTGCAGTCGAGTCGTCGTCGCCTACGGTTTCAATGTGTGCGGCTTTGGCTTCGAGCAGATCGTCCATGGCGTCGCCATCCATCTTCTCGGTGCCGCTGGTGCGCCACGCCTGTTGGTAGATTCCGATGAGGCCGGCCTTGGAGGGATCTACGTCGCGCGAGCCGCCGGGAATGAGTACCGCTCCGGATACGAAGGGCAGCTCGTGGTCTTCCTGAAGGAAAATCACAATGCCGTTCTTGAGCTCGATGCGTTTGGGCTGCTGCGGATGAAACTCGTGAAGCGTGGGGATGGGAATCTTCTCCCAGGGTTTGGATTGCTGGGCGGGGAGCGCATATGGAAGAAGAGCCAGAGTCGCGGTGAAGAACACCCCGCACAAAAATGAAGCGCCGTCCCTACGGGACTCCGTTAGCCGTTTTGCGTCTTTGTCCCCACGCTGAAGCGCGGGGCTATCAACCTTCGCGCCTCCGGCGCGTGTAGCCAGGACCTGACCACTGGTCCCTGTTTTCTTGCTCCCGTGCTCCCTTGTTCTCTGGTTCCCTGCTTTTCTCATTGCGCGCCTCCATCCTTCTTCTCGTCCGCGGCCGGGGGTACGGTGTCAATTTCGGCGCTGGTCCGGTTGGAATCCACAAACACCTGATTGGCGACGCGGCGGATGTCGGCCTTGGTGACCTTATCGACCTTGTCGAGCTGGAGGAAAAGCTCGCGCCAGTCGCCGTAGCGGGCCTGATAGGCGGCCAGCGAGTTGGCGAGCCCCTGATTGTCGGCCAGTCCGCGAAGCAGATCGGCGCGGGTGCGGGTCTTGTACATCTGGAGTTCCGCATCGGTGACGTCGGTGGTCTTGAGCTTCTCAATCTCCTTGTGGATGGCGTCGCGCATCTCCGTAGGCGTGTGGCCCGGGAGCGGAACGGCATAAAAAGCGAAGAGGCTCGGATATTTTTCGCCGGGGAAAGGACTGAAGCCCTCAGCTTCGGCGGCGATTTGCTGCTGCTCCACCAGGCTGCGATAGAGGCGCGAGACGCGGCCGTTCGACATGATGTCGCTGATGGCGTCGTAAACCGCGTCGTCGGGATCGCGATAGCTGGGCCGGTGATAGCCCTCGAGATAGAACGGCTGAGTCTGTTCGCGGACCACGACCGACTTCTCAGCAAACTGCTGCGGCTCGACGGTGGTCATCTCCTCCGGCTTGGATCCGCCGGGCACGCGGCTGAAATATTTTTCCAGCAGGGGCATCGCGGTTTTGGTGTCCACGTCGCCCACCACGACTTCGACGATGTTGCCGCCGACGTAATATTTTTTGTGGAACTCCATGGCCTCAGTGGCGTTGATCTGGCTGACCTCGCTGGGCCAACCGATGCCGCTGCGCCCGTAATTGTGTGCCACATAGGCCGTTGCCAGGAGTTGCTCAACCAGCCGTCCGATGGGGTCGGAGTCGGTGCGCATGCGCCGCTCTTCCATCACCACGTTGCGCTCCTTGTAGAACTCGCGGGGCACCACGTCGGACAGACGGCTCGACTCCATCCACGCCCACAGCTCCAGGCGGTTTTCCGGCATCGACCAGAAGTATTGCGTGTCGTCAAGCGCTGTCTCGGCGTTCAAGTCGTGCGCGCCGTTGGCTTCGGCAACCTCGGTGAACTGGTTGGGGATGACGTATTTCTCGGCTCCGGCCTGCGCATCGAGAAAGGCCTGGTGCAGCGCCTTCAGCTTTTCTTCGCTGCGGCCGATGGGCTTGAGATACTCGGCCTCGTAGGCGTTGTTGGCCGCCTCCACTTTGTCGAGAGCCACTTTTTCGGCGGCGTAATCTTTGGTGCCGATCTGCGTGGTTCCCTTGAAGGCCAGATGCTCGAACATATGCGCCAGGCCGCTCTCGCCGGAGGGGTCGTTCACGTCGCCCGCGTCGATAAACGTGGTGTAGCTGAAGACGGGCGCCTCGTGCCGCTCGCAGACGATGAGCGTGAGCCCGTTGGGAAGCACCTTGACGGTGGTGCGCTGCTCAAAACTTTTGAGATCCTGCGCGTGAGCGCCGCTCCATGCGACGATGACGACCAGGGTCGCCCGGAGAAATCTCGTCCGAAACCAGGAAAAAAGCATCCAACCTCCTTCAGCGAGGAAATCGAGTTCACGATAAACCGCTCTCTTCCAAGCTATTTCCCGTAGGCCGGGCCGTCAAACGGAAAGAGAATAGCGAATCGCCGGAATGCGGCTTGTTTTGATTCGCTCGCGGGGCGGTCGGGGAATGGCGGCAGAAAAGAGATTTACCGAATCTATATAATGATGCGCCATGAGCCGGATGCGGGAGTTGCTGGAGCGATGGGCGTGCGCAGGGCTGTGTCTGCTCCTGGCCGCAGCGTCTACTCCCGCGATTTTTGGGGCTCCGCTGCCGGCTGCAAAAGACGTAACGGTCGATCAACTGGAGCAGTTGCTGAAGCAGATGCGTGGGCAAGGCGATGTCAAGGTTGCGCGTCAGATTACAAACATCAAGCTGACGGAACGGGTCAGCCTGGCGCGGCTGGCACAGTGGGAGGCCGAACTCGCCGGCGAGCGCTCGCGGCAAGCACTCATGGCGGTGGCCGATGCCTCCGCATTCCTCGCACCCCCTGCGGCGGACACGCCCAAATTGCCGCCGCCTGACGCGGATACCCTGCAGCAGATTCTGACGCGGTGCATGGATTATGTGAAGCAAAGGCTGCCTAGGCTGCCCGACTACTTTGCGCTGCGTACTACGACGGCCTTTGCAATTACAACGGCGGATAGACTCGAATCGATGCAAGACGCGAATGAGTTATTTCAGAAGAAGCACGCGCCAAAGCTAAACTACAACGCGCTGGGCCCGGCAAAATCGAGCGATTCGCCCGAGCAGCAGTATTTCTGGCTAGGGTCATACGCGCAGGAAGTGACCTACCACGGCCAAGACGAGGTGGTGAATACGGCTCCGGGAGCGAATGGCCGGCAGCATGAATCGCCTTATGTGTTGACTACCTCCGGCGAGTTCGGGTCGGTGCTTTCAGTGATTCTTGTCGATGTTTCCCAGGACCAGATGGTCTGGGATCATTGGGAGCAGGGATCGAGAGGGCCGCTGGCTGTCTTCCATTACTCGGTTCCTGCCGAGAGATCTCATTTTTGGCTGCACTACGCGAATGAGAGATCCGAACACCCGGCTTACCATGGCGAGGTTGCCATCGATCCGGAGAGCGGGGCCATTTGGCGGATCACGCTTCTGACGGGCGGCAGCGAATCCGGTTTCTTCGCCGAGTCCTCGCTGGTGGTGGATTTCGCTCCGACCGAAATTGCCGAAGCGAGGTACATTTGTCCAGTGCACAGCGTGGCGATGATCCGATATTTCGATACTTTTGAATATGCGAACACGGCGCACACACCGGTTCCGTTTCAGATTTCCCTCAATGACGTTATGTTTACCAACTATCATCAGTTCCGTTCCGAGTCGCACATCCTTTCCGGAGCCTCCGCGCCCTGAACGATTGGCATTGACCAGCGAGCATGGGCGGCTGAGCCGTGATCGACATCGAAGGAATTAGCGGATCGGTATAATCGAAGCCATGGCGAGCGCGGAGACGAGTATCTCGAAGGTTGCAGAAGCGGCGGACGTCGAGACGAAATTGCGCGCGCTCGAAGCGCGGCTCGCGGAGTTGGGCAGCGTGATGGTGGCCTATTCGGGCGGCGTGGATTCGGCGTTTCTCGCTGCCACGGCGCATCGCGTGCTCGGCTCTCGGATGCTGGCCGTGCTGGCCGATTCGCCATCCCTCGCGCGGCGCGACATGGAGCAGGCGTGCGCCTTTGCGGAATCGCTGGGCATGCCGCTTGAAGTGATTGCGACCGAAGAGCTCGACCGGCTGGAGTATGCGCGCAACGACGCTAACCGCTGCTTCCATTGCAAAGACGAACTGTTCGCGGCGATGGGGAAGCTGGGTGGAGGACGAGGGTTCGCGCATATCGCGTACGGAATGAATGCCGACGACACGCGGGATTACCGGCCCGGGCAGCGCGCCGCAGAGCAGCACGCGGTGCTGGCGCCCCTGGCCGAGGCTGGTCTAACCAAACTTGAAGTGCGCGCGCTGGCCAGGGCTGCGGGCTACCCGGTGTGGGATCGTCCCGCGGCGCCGTGCCTTTCGTCGCGCGTGGAGTACGGGCGCACGGTGACGCGCGAGGTACTTGAACAAGTGGAGCGCGGCGAGGAGAGCCTGCGGCAGTTGGGATTTCGCGAGTTGCGCGTGCGGCACCATGGCGAGTTGGTGCGTGTGGAGATTGCGCGCGATGAACTGCCCCGCGCGCTGAGCTTGGAGATGATGGATGCGATCACGGCGGCGTTGAAGCAAGCCGGGTTCAAGTACGTGACGCTCGATTGCGCGGGATTTCGGTCCGGGTCGATGAATGCGGTATTGCCAGCGGAAGTGCTGATGCGAAAGGGTGCGTAGGCGGATGCATGGAGCGCTTCGACAACATCAAGGTGCTGTTCATCGCGGGCTTCGGCCCGATTGTCCGTGATGCGGCGTCAACTCGTAAGCTCTACAGCGGAACCCTCGGTGTCGCATTCAAAGAAGAGGATGGCGGATATCTTCATACGGAGGCCTTGAAAGGCGCGAATAGTTTTGCGCTGTGGCCTCTTGCTCATGCAGCGCAGTCCTGCTTTGGCAAAGATTCCTGGCCCGAGGAAATTCCTGCGCCACAGGCCTGGCTTGAGTTCGATGTAGACGATGTGGAGAAGGCAACGGCGGAGCTTGAATCGCAAGGCTACCGAATGCTTGTGAAAAACAGGACAGAGCCTTGGGTCAAACTGTGAGTCGGTTCTTGTCGCCGGAAGGCATTTTGGTCGGGATCACCTTTACTCAGTGGATGCGAGAAAGGAAGTAGTACCTCATGTTGCCGGCCGCACTGGAATGCTACAGGCCGCAGCTATGAGGCACTGAGGTTTTCGCGGGCTGCTAGCAGCCATTTACAATCACAAAGCGATGCGTATCGGTTATCTGGAGTGTTTTTCCGGGATCAGCGGCGACATGCTGCTGGGCGCGCTTGTGGATGCGGGCGTGCCCTTCGACCTGCTTGCCGGCACGGCGGTGGCGCTTGGTGTGGGCGCGCGCCTCGAGATGCGCAAAGTGGACCGCGGCGGGTTGGCGGGCACTAAGGTCGACGTGGTGGAAGACCAGGGAGCGAGGGAGCAGGGGAGCAAGGGAGCAGAACCCGCGTTCGAGCACTCACATTCACACTCGCACTCACATTCACACGAGCCTGACGACCACGAGCATCACGCTCATGAACACCACCCGCATGAGCACGAGCATTACGAACATGCGCCGCATCGGTCGTTGTCGACGATTCTCTCGATCATTCAGTCGGCGCCGCTGAAGGACACGGTGAAACGTCGCGCCTCGCGCGCCTTTCAACTGCTAGGCGAAGTGGAGGCGGCGATTCACTCCATCTCCATCGAGAAGGTGCATTTTCACGAAGTGGGCGCGGTGGACACGATTGTCGATATCGTGTGCACGGCGGCGGGATGTGAAGCGCTGAATGTGAACCGCTGGATGGCTTCGCCGTTGAATGTGGGCAGCGGGACCGTGAAGTGCCAGCACGGCACGTTGCCGGTACCTGCGCCGGCCACGTTGTCGTTACTGGGCGACGCGCCGGTGTACGCGGCCGGGTCGCCGATGGAGCGGGTGACGCCGACGGGCGCTGCACTGCTACGCATGTTGGAAGTCGAGTATGGGCCGCTGCCGGGGATGCGCGTTTCGGCCCGCGGCTACGGAGCCGGCGGGCGCGATACGCCCGGAGAGCCGAACCTGCTGCGGCTGCTGGTAGGCGAAGCAGACGACACAGCTGTTGGAGCAGAGCGGATCGCCGTTATTGAAACGGTGATCGACGATTCCACGCCGCAACTGCTGGCCTACGTAAGCGAGTTGCTGCTCGAAGCCGGCGCGTGGGATGTCTACCGCGCACCAGTGCAGATGAAGAAGGGACGGACGGGCGTGCAGGTGACGGTGCTTGCTAGTCCTGAAAGGCTGCCGGCGCTGCGCGATCTGCTGCTGCGCGAGACGAC
>JBEKPD010000082.1:0-27014 GCA_049521075.1 Occallatibacter sp. | reverse complement strand
AAGAGATCCTGATGGCCCTGGAAGCGAAGGAAGTGGAGACACTTTCGCCGATCCGTCTGCGCTACACGGGCAAGGTGCTGGATATGACCACTGCCTATGACGACCAGGATCTGACGCATACGGAGGCTGTCGACTTCAACAAGGAGTACATCTCGACGACGGTGGGCCGCGTGATTCTAAACGACTCGCTGCCGGCGGGGATGCCGTTTGTGAATGGCCTGCTGAAGAAAAAGGGAATTGGGCAACTGGTGAACTACTGCAACCAGAACCTTGGCCTTGAAGTTACTGTTGGAATGCTGGATCGGATCAAGTCGCTTGGCTTTACATATGCGACTCGGTCGGGGCTGTCTGTCGGACTTGATGACATGGTGATTCCGGCGAGCAAGTACACGACGGTGGACGATGCGGACAAGAAGGTGATCGAGGTCCAGAAGCAGTACATGGACGGCGCGATCACCAACGGCGAGCGCTCGAACAAAGTCATCCAGATGTGGTCCGCTGTAACCGATCAGGTGGCCGACGAGATGTTCTCGAACATGAAGCGGGCCGACGACGACGGCGCCATGAACCCGATCTACATCATGGCTGACTCCGGCGCTCGCGGTTCGAAACAGCAGATTCGCCAGTTGAGCGGCATGCGCGGACTAATGGCCAAGCCTTCGGGTGAGGTTATTGAAACGCCCATCACCTCGAACTTCCGTGAAGGCCTCACCGTGCTCGAGTACTTCATCTCCACGCACGGCGCGCGCAAGGGCCTGGCCGATACGGCGCTCAAGACCGCCGATTCCGGCTATCTGACCCGCCGCCTTGTCGACGTGGCGCAGGACGTCATCGTAACCGAGAACGATTGCGGTACGCTGGAAGGCATCTACGTCGGATCGATTGTCGAGTCCGGTGAGATCATCGAACCGCTGCGCGACCGCATCATCGGCCGCGTATCGCTCGAGCGCATCAAGGACTACGACGGCAACGTCGTCGTTGAGGTCAACCAGCCTATCGACGAAGAGATCGCCTCGGCCATTCAGGGCGCGGGCGTGGAGAAGGTCAAGATCCGCTCCGTGCTCACCTGCGAGTCGCGCCGCGGCGTGTGCGCGCTGTGCTACGGCCGCAACCTTGGTTCCGGTCGCTTGGTGGAGCTCGGCGAAACCTGCGGCGTCATCGCGGCGCAGTCCATCGGCGAGCCGGGCACGCAGCTCACCATGCGTACCTTCCACGTGGGCGGCACCGCCAGCCGCGTGCAGGACAAATCGCGTCTCGATGCCAAGAACAACGGCTTCGTGCGCTTTATCAACCTGAACACGGTCGAGAGCAAGGAAGGCGAGCTGGTAGCCATGAACCGCTCCGGTTCGCTGGCCATCGTGGACGAGCGTGGCCGTGAAAAGGAGCGCTACCAGGTGGTCTACGGCGCGCGCCTTCGCGTTAAGGAAGGCTCCGCCGTCAAGCTGGGCGAACTGCTGGCCGAGTGGGATCCTTACACCTACGCCATTCTCACTGAGATCGGCGGCGCGGTGCAGTTCAAGGACCTGCAGGAAGGCATCACGCTCAACGAAGAAGTGGACGAAGTCACCGGCCTCTCGCGCTGGGTGGTTGCCGACTCGCCCGATGAGAAGCGGCAGCCGGCCATCTCCATGAAGGGTCCCAAGGGCAGCAAGCGCTACCTGTTGCCGCGCGGCGCACACCTCATGGTGCAGGATGGCGACGAAGTCGGTCCCGGCGATGTGCTCGCGAAGATCCCCAAGGAGTCGACGCGCACCAAGGACATCACCGGCGGTCTGCCCCGCGTGGTCGAGCTATTCGAAGCCCGCAAGCCGCGCGAGACTGCGATCATTTCGGAAATCGACGGTGTCGTCCGCTTCGGCGAAGTCAGTAAGGGCCAGCGCAAGATCTACGTCACGGCCGACAATGGCGACGAGAAGGAATACTCGGTGCCGCGCGGCATTCACGTGAACGTGCAGGAAGGCGAACGCCTCCGCGCCGGCGATCCACTGATGGACGGCCCCTTGAACCCGCACGACATTCTTGCCGTGCTGGGCGAAAAGGAACTGCAGGCTTACCTGGTGAACGAAATCCAGGAGGTCTACCGCCTGCAGGGCGTGGCCATCAGCGACAAGCACATCGAAGTGATTGTCCGTCAAATGCTGCGCTGGGTGAGGATCGACGAAGTGGGCGACACCAGCTTCCTGCTCGAGCAGCAGGTGGATCGCTTCCGCTTCAGCGAGGAGAACGAGAAGGTGCTGCAGAACGGAGGCCGTCCGGCCATCGGGCGTCCGCTGCTCCTCGGCATCACCAAGGCATCGCTCTCGACCGACAGCTTCATCTCCGCGGCCAGCTTCCAGGAGACGACGCGCGTACTTACCGAAGCCAGCATCAATGGCGCAATCGACAACCTGCGCGGACTCAAGGAGAATGTGATCGTCGGGCGCTTGATTCCGGCCGGCACGGGTCTCGAATATTACCGCAACGTCCAGCTCTCACCGGAGCTAGAGGAAGCGGCGGCACGCGTGCAGCAGGAAGTGACGGCCGAAATCGAGGCCGCCGAGCGCGAACTGGAACTGATGCGCCAGGAAGGCGAAGCCGAAGAGATGGCCGCCGAGTAGGACTGGCCGTCCGGACAACGTTTCCAGACGTTTCAATCAATGAATCAATCAACGAGGCCCGGCCCAAAGCCGGGCCTCGTTGATTGAGGCTCTGCGTGACCGTCTACGAGCGGTCGTTGTCCGTAAACTCGTCTTCGTCCAAAATGCTTGTCGCACGTCTCTTCCCCAGGCGGGTGCACTTGGCGACGTACATCGAGGCGTCGGCGGCGTGCAGCAGCGTTTCCACAGTCTCCGCGTCCTCCGGATACAGAGCGATGCCTACGCTGGCCGAGCCGTGCAATACATGTCCATCGTTCACAAAGGGCTCGTGGAAGCAGGATTCCAGCCGGGACGCAATCCTTTCGACCTCTTCGCGGTTGTGAACCACGGGAACCAGAACCGCGAACTCGTCTCCGCCCAGCCGCGCCAGTGTATCCCTGGGACGCAGTTGCTTTTTCATGCGCTGCGCCATTTCCTGCAGATAGAGATCGCCAACCATGTGCCCGTAGACGTCGTTCACGCGCTTGAATCGATTGAGATCGATATAAATCAAGCCAAAGATGTTGGCCGATTGCCGCGCGGCGTCGATCGTCGCTATCAGCTTCTTCTCCATAACGAAGCGATTCTCGACGTCGGTCAGCGGGTCGAACTCCGAGCGGTGCACCAGATCGGCGTAGAGGCGCGAAGTTTCGATAGCCAACATGGCAAGTGCCGCGGCCACACCCAGGGTCTCCTGTTCCTCGGGGCCAGGCCATGTGCGCGCGTCAAAAGCGGCAAACAACGAGCCCAGCGGCGGCCCGGTGCGCGAGGCGATGGGAAATTCAACGGTCCGCAACGACGCAGCGGAGAGCTCGGCCGGAGGGTTGCCCAAGGTCGCGCCTTCGGCAACATGGAACCAGCACGCGGCTCCGTTCAGCCGCATCGAAACCAGCTCGGTGATCCGCTCCAGAATCCCAGCCAGCGGCTCGGAGTGGTTGATGTCTTCGAGTATCCGCGCTCGCCGCTGCTCCAGATACGCCAGAGAGGCAATGCTGCGCCGGTTCTTGTACTCCAGGTACCACCCGCGCATCCCTACCACCAGCGCCACCAGCAGCAGACCTGCGAAGAACAATGCGACGTTGTGCGCGTTCAGAAAACCTGGCGCGGAAAGTACTGCAATGTCTTCGGGCGAACGCAGCAGAATGTTGAAGTGCATATCGTGGCCGAAGGAATTCGAGTTCAGAGGCGCGCAGATACCGGTTACGCGAATTCGCGTACCTACGGAAATCGCCTTCAGCGGAGCCAGCGATGAGAACCCTGCGCCTTCGGGATGGCGGTAGATGGCCGAGAACTCATAGCCGTCCGATACCAGAACGTACTCGTCCTGCGCGGCCTCCCGCACCGTTGCCGCCACCCGGCCTTCAATTGAAACCAGATCGAAGGTGTGCCGGTTCGAAGCCAGTTCCTGCCAAGTCACAGGCACCGGCGCAATCGGCGAAGCAATGCCGCTGTCCCGGATCCCGCTTGCCGTCAGTTCCAGAAAACCGTCGTTGGCTGCGGGGAAGCCCGTAGCATCGGCCTGGTCGCCAATGCGCAACGGCAGGAAGTTGCGCGTGGTCATCCACAAGCTGCGTGATCCGTTCTGTAACACCACGGTAGACCCGGGTTCGTAGTAAGTCACCACCCCGCTCACTCTCACGCGATGTGTGAGGTCGCTCACCCGATATGCATTCTGAATTTCGTCCATCGGCGTGACCGGCAGCGACCACGGGTCCGTTTCCGCGCGCTCCAGGACATCGACATCGTCGAGGTTCGATGCATGCAGTACGATGCCGGTCTTTTGAATCTTTCCATCGAACCGGCCGCCCGCTACGCCCGTCACCGTCACCTCGGCATCCAGCAGATCGTCCAACTTGGCGGCGCTGAAGTTGTCCACTTCCACGTCCACCGTCCCGCCATCGGTGAGCATTTTCAGCGTGGCGCCCTGCCGGTGCTCGGCCGACGGCGCATCCACGTTGGCGGCGCGCACCACGCCGCGGACACTCACCAGCTTCGAATCCACGCGTGGTCCGATGAGGTCCTCATAGTTGGCAAGGATCGGCTGGGGCACTGCTTCATGTCCCAGCAGCGTGAGATCGCTGCTCACCACGTAGGGAAGGTATCCCTCGTGCGTCGCGCCCTTGATCAGAACGCGATCTCCTGGCGCAAGTTCGACGTCCGTCGTGGCCTTCACAAAAAAACCCGCCGAGCCGTCCTGGACGAACATACATTTGCGATACGAGCGGAAATACGTCACCGTCGCTTCCACAACGACGGGAATTCCCTTCGCAGCCTCGGCATTGCTCAGGCGATGGATGCTGTCGGGCGCGGTCAATGTCGCCGGCGGCGCCGCACCGGCAGCCAAGGCGCTTGCGAGAAAAACGACAGCCGCGGAAACAAAACGCTTCGTCAACTCGATCATTGCCCCCTTGCCGTGATAGGTCCGCGTCTACGGAAAAACCCAACCCATTTCCTCAGCCCTTGCAAGCTTGCGTGCCGGTGGGCGGAGTCGTCTAGCGAGTGGTAACAACACCGGGCAATACACCTTCCTATATATTTAATTACTAAAGAGTGTTTGAAAATAGCACTTTTTGGTCCAATTAATGCTTTTTGCAGATATGGCTCTCGGCCCTTGGCTACGTGTCCCTGTCAGGCTATTGCCTTTGATGGCAACAACATACGGAGTAGGGCAAACGATTGCTTTGTACTCGCCCGCGATGCCGCAACTCGGCACAGATGCCGACCGCCCTGGCCGCGAAGAAAAGAACGGCTGCTCGCGGTTTTACACTGGGAAATAGCTGTCTCGATATGAAGTGCGGTGATCGACCAAATCATGACAAACAAACTTCGCGTTGGCATTCTTTTTGGCGGACGCAGTGGCGAGCACGAGGTTTCTCTGCTCTCAGCGGCGTCGGTTCTCGGGGCAATTGACCGCGGCAAATTCGACGTAACCCCCATCGGCATCACCAAGGAGGGCCGCTGGCTGGCCGCGGCCGACGCAAATCATCTGCTCAACGGCGACATGAGCGCGGTGGCGCGGCAGCTCCGTGCCGGTGACCCCAAATCCACGCCTGGTGCGAAGCTCCTCCAGGAGGGCATTCCCACGCTGCTCGCGCCGGAGCCTCACTCGTCCACTGCTCTCAACCAAACCCAGGGGAAATCCCTCGATGTTGTCTTTCCTGTGCTGCATGGCACCTTCGGCGAGGACGGCACCATCCAGGGGCTCTTCGAGCTCGCCGGCATCGCTTATGTCGGCTCCGGCGTGCTGGGCTCGGCTGCCGGCATGGACAAAGACGTGATGAAGCGCCTCTTCGTCGAAGCGGGTCTGCCCATCGTCAAGCACGTCACGCTGCTTCGCGCCGACTGGGAGAAAAATCCGCGCAAGATCATCGCCCAAGTCGAGCGCGTGCTCAAGTATCCAGTGTTTGTGAAGCCGGCGAACCTTGGCTCGTCCGTCGGCATCAGCAAGGCACACGACCGCAAGGAACTCGGTCCCGCGCTCACGCTCGCCGCAAAATTCGATCGCAAGCTCGTCGTTGAACAGGGTGTCGGCGGCAAAAAGGCGCGCGCCCGCGAGTTCGAAGTCGCCGTGCTCGGCAACGACGATCCCCAGGCGAGCGTCGTCGGCGAAATCGTTCCCGGCAAGGAGTTCTACGACTACGAGGCGAAGTATCTCGCCGAAGGCTCCGTGCCCGTGATCCCTGCCAAATTAAGCCGCGCCGAATCCAAAAAAATCCGCGACATGGCCGTCGCCGCCTTCCGCGCCTGCGATCTTTCCGGCCTCGCCCGCGTCGACTTCCTTATGGACCCCGCCGGCAAGCGCCGCATCTATGTCAACGAAGTAAACACCATGCCCGGCTTCACGCAGATCAGCATGTACCCCAAGTTGTGGGAGGCGTCAGGCCTTGGCTACACGGATCTCATCACGCGCCTCATCGAACTCGCTCTCGAGCGCAAGGCGGAAAAGGACAAGACTTCGTACTCTCGCGAAGAGTGAGAGACGCAGGGAACAGCTCTGAGGGATTCGGGGTGACGGTCAGGCCAGCGATGAAACCTGCTTCTAGTCGTATTCGTGCTTGTGCAGATGATCGACATATTTCCCGTCGACCCGGTACACATGATCGGTAATCCAGGCGTGGAGGAACTGCATGATCTCGTCGGCATGCTTCAGGTCGTTGCTACCCAGGAATCGCTCTGACATCTTCGCGACGGTGGCGATGAAATTCCGATGGTCGGCCCGGTGTTCTTCCAATCCAGGGAAGCCGGTTTTCTCCATGGCCTTCTCTTCTGAAGAAAAATGGAATTTGGCGTAATTCTCCATGCGGTGAAAGATCACCTCAATCTCCACCGGATCGATGGTTCCTGTGGCCTTCGCGTCCTGAATCTGGCTCTGCAATTCGTTGACGTACCGTATTAGCTTTTTATGATCGTCGTCGAATTGCTCGATCCTGACGCTCATATTCTGGGTCCAGATCAAAGACATGCTGTTTCTCCGTTCGAGGTGTCAAGAACCAGTCCGGAACGCCTCGCGATTGCGAACAGTTTTACCTGTGCTTCTCTTTTATCGGCATCAAACCGAGAGAGCGTGAGGAATAACTACGGAGCAAGAGAGCGGGACTGCGGGATTACAGGACTGAGGGAACACCGGCCTCATTGGCGGTGTCTAATCAATCAAGCCAGCGAAGCTCGTCCTGGGGAATCGCTCTCTGCCCGCTGCAAGCTGTGAACTACGAACTGTCCGCTGTATTCTTGATAGCGAGGAACGACTCCCATGACCCTGCTCGATGCTCCTCAGTTCGATGTTCGGCGCGAACGACGTCGCACCCTGATTCTCGAGTGCGCCGCCGGCGCCATCGTGCTGCTTTTCATTACTTGGTGGCTCGTCGCCAGCCGCCCCGTGGACTGGCCGTGGAACTGGAACCGCTATCTCTTCGGCCGCATTACGGTCAACAAGTTCCTCGGCGCCGTCGAAGCCGACGATCTGCCCCGCGCTTACGGTATCTGGGTCAACGACAAGAACTGGCAGCAGCATCCGTCCAAGTACAGCTACACCTACGCGCGCTTTCAAGGCGATTGGAGCTCCACCAGCCCCGACAACGAATACGGCGCAATCCGTAGCCACAAAGTTGCCCTCGCCGCGCGCTACGGCAACAACTTGCTCATTGCCGTGCTCATGAACGGCCGCAAATCCGACGCCCTCGATCTCTCCTACGATCCGAGAAACGGCCAGCTCAGCTTCGCTCCGCCTGGAGTGAGCCTGTATCTTGGGCCGTAAAAGGCCAGCTCTGAGCTGTCAGTCAAAGCCAAAACCTCTGCCCGAAAATCAAAGCAAAGTTGCGTCACAGTTTCACAGAAACTGTGGGCCTTGACGTTTTTGCGCTTAAGCTGTTTATTTTTCTGTGATTTATAGGCTTCACAGTTTCACAGTTCGTTTTTTTTGCGATTTATATGGGGGGCGGGTTTCAGGTTTTCAGGTTTCAGGATCCTGGGGGTATAGGGGGTGGGTAGGCGGGGGAGGAGATGGGGGGGAGGGGGTGGGGTTAGAAAGTGGTAACTAGGAGGCAGGGAATAAGCGGCGGAGCCGCCAGTGGACAGTGTGAAGTGTGAGTGGACACCGACCGCCGACCATTGACCACTCACGCTCCCACTTGCACTCGCTCTGGTCCCTTATCTCTGGTTTCATTGTGCTCCGAATGGGGATAATTCTATGCAAATCGGCGGGCGAATTTTGCGGAGTGTTTTCAGCGGGTTGCGGGGAAAATCGGCTTGGTGGGCTTGCGGGGCGGCGGGTGGTCTTTTCGGGTGCGGATCGGGCGGGAGGTCGGTGTCGGCTACGGCGTTTTTCAGGGAGTGATATAGTGTCGGCTGTGCGCTCAGTGTCTCCCCGGCTCCCCGACCGCGAGGCATTGGGCTTCCCGCCTAATGTGGGTCTGAGCGGGCACTCTAATGCGCAGCTTCGCTGCCTGTGACCGTGGCACCCGGCTTCGTCCCGACGGACCGCGCAAGACGCCGCCGTTCGCGCCAAGACATCTCGTGGATGATTTTCACGGCGGCGAGAGTTTCCCAAAGCTGCTCCATCGCTCCATCGGGGGTCTTCTGTTTGTTCTTCACAAGGTCACGCAGCCGAAGGATTACCTGACACTGGACTCTCAGCAGAACCAGTTTGGCGTTGATGTAAAACAGTTCGCGATTTTTACCCCAGTAGTAGTCGAATCCCGGTAGCTCTACACCAAGCCAGAACTTCCACGCTTCGAGCTTCCCATCATGGACGCTCATGGCACTTGTGGAGAGGTTCCCGATGTCCCATATGACTGCGTTCTTGAGTTTCCTTGCCTCAATGCGGTTCTGTATCAGAGATCGAATCGGGTCAGCTATTAGGCCGGTGAACATGCCAACAACAGCCGATATGAGAATCTTTATCCATTCAGGGTTGTTCGCGGGCATTCGGTTCATCCTTTGCTTGCGGTTGATCCCTCTCGGCCAGAGCAGCCGCCAATTCTGCAGCCGTGAGAGGAAATGCAATTTGCTTAAAATTCACATCCCAAAAATACCGTGTCACCTTTCGCATATCCTCGATGAAGCGTTGGAGACCCTCGCGAGAGTAGATGTCCATGCCTTTGTAGATCGGCTTGTAGGAACGCAGGTTTTCGGGAAAATAGGCATGAGCCAAACCGTTACGCAAGGCGTTGAGTGTTTCAATGTCAGCAGCGATGGATTTCGGCAGTGTCTGGATGCTTTTGACCAGCCTCAGCTTTTCACTGAGGCTCAGGATCTCAAGAATGTAGTGGTTGAACGTTCGGAATTTCTTGGTTCGCCAGAGCTTGGGGAAATCTCTCTTCGTGCCAAAGAAAAAGTGACAAATCACTGAACCCAACATCTCATCGACGTAGGTGTATTCCCACACGACCTTACTGAGCACGAATTGGCGAATCATTAGCTCGAGCCGAACAGTCCGATCTTCGGGAGGATAGCCGCGAATGTTTTCGTAATCGAGGACGCAGAGCTCAGCGATATCCTTAATTTCGGCAACCAAACATCTTTGCTTCCCCGTTAGTTCAGAGGCCTTTTTTTTCGCCATAATTCACTCGCTCGTGAAGTATCTCATTTGCTCTTCGGCGGGTGGTCCGCATCTGAAAACCAGTAAAATCCACAACCCACTGAGGTGCACTCGGCTCGTGCTTGAGAGTCGGGAAGCGCGAAATCTTTCGTCGGGAAAATAGTACTCCCCAAATGTCGGCTTGTGGTGATCTTTGCTCGGGTCAAGGCTCCGGGAAGTGAGCGAATGCGAGGGCGTTTGCGATTCGGCGCGCGGCTTCGCCGCGGACTTGATTTCTCGAAAGATGGGTGGGCGGGTTGCGGCACGGCTGAAGCCGTGCCCTTTCAAAACGGAGTTATGAAACAGGTTCCAGTGTGGTGATCCAGAAATTCGTACTATAAATCGGAGCCCCAAAATGCAGGTCCTTCGACTCTACTTGGCCCGGATTCGGGCCAAGCGTTGCTCAGGATGACATCCGGTTTTTGATTGCTCAGGATGACAGGTCATTTATGCTGCGAACTTTTGGGACGGAACAGTTGTACTTCGCTGGGATGCCGCGAAAGGACAAAAGTCCGGGCCTAAAGGCCCCTGCTCCCTCCGCAAAAACCTATCTGCAACTGCAGTGCTAGGCGGCTCGAGCCGCGCGGCTGCGCCATACGAGCATCGCCAGCAGCCCAAGGGCTAGCAGGCTCAGCGAGGCTGGTTCGGGGGCGGGGCTTAGGTCTCTCGCGACCGACGCGACTCCGTTACCGGCATTTTCGCCAGCGGTCTCTTTGACATTGAAGAACCCAGGGGCAAGATACGACCCGCCGCCGCCACCGCCGGCGTAGCTCGAGAGGCTGTTGACGTTGCCGTCTCCACCGCCGCCGCCGGAGTAGCCGCCGCCTCCTCCTCCACCTGTGCCTCCTCCACCTCCGCCACCGTAGCCGCCGCGCTCAGCTGAGTTAAAGTCGCTGACGCCGCCGGCGAATGAGCCGGACAAGCTGGAGCCACCGAGACCTGGGAAAGTGCCTGTCGCGGACGATCCTGGACTGGACCAGCCAGCGCCACCTCCGCCAGCGGCTGCACTCGTCCCCCCTCCGGCGCCACCGTTGCCGCCGGTACCTCCATTGCCGCCATGGACCGCATTCTGGCCGGACGTCGTCGTCTGGCCCGGGAGTCCAGAGGTATCAAACCCTCCGCCTCCGCCTCCGCCAGCCGCCAGAAGCAGGGTGTCTGTCCCGTTGATATAGATGAACGTTCCTCCTCCGCCTGCACCGGCGTCGAGGGCAGCGGATCCCCCTTGGCCACCGACGACGATGTCGAGAACCGTGCCGGCAGTCAGATCGAAATCGCCGCTGAGCAGGGCTCCATCGCCGCCGGACGTGTCGCCTTTGCCGCCTTGCGCGCCTGCCGCGCTAAGCAGATACACGCCCGTGGCGGTCACGTGGAACGTCTGAATACTTCCGGTATAGGTAAACGATGTGGCGCTGGCGAATGGGCTCGCGCCGATCAGCGCGGACATAGCCACGCACAAAAAGATGACTCGCCTCAAGGCAAGACCCCTTTCACATATAGTCTGGTTTGCTACGCACTCGCGGTGGGGAGGATCAGCGCTGACAAGAATAAGGGAAGCCGCTTGTGAGCCTCATCACATTAAATACGAGAGCGGTTGGCATGTCAACGCATAATCCTCTCGCGTCGTGGGTCAGTTTTTGAAATCGTCGTGCAAGAGGACCCGCATCAAAAGCATCCTGACCAACCTGATGAAAGCGGAACGGCGCAGCAAGAGTAAGCGTCTGTCGTTCCCGGTGGTTCAGATGCACTTCAGGTGCTCCGGCGTTGAAACGGAAAATAAAAGTGAAAGGAATGCGGGGTGCGTGCACCTTCGCGCGGTACCCGGCGTTTGTCCTGTTTACATCGGCTACAGCTTGAGCTTTTCAATAAGTTTTGTGAAACGCTCGCGAAGATTTAGACACTATTCAACTGAGATTCATTCTGACATCGGAAAAGAGTACGACCGAGATAGCAGATATCTCAGATTCCCCAGTTGGTCCATTGTGTTCGTAACGTACAGACCCGTGGCGCAGCGACTGTTGCATCCCCTCAGAATTTCCACTACAACAGCGGCGCCAATGATCAAAAAATGAGTTAAGCGCCCTTTCCCGTTCGACTCCAGGCTTTGTTTTACGGCCGGAAACGCGGAAGTGGGGCTTGATTGTTTACGAAGGGCCTTCAGAGCGGATAACCGGCGAAGCCCGCGTTGTCGGCTGCTTTCTTACGGAAGTTACCTTCAGTTATTCGTTGGTGCGTTCGCGATTCAGAGATCGCTCTCTGCACATAAATTTCAAGCGCAGCATATGTTGCTGCTTCACCATATCTTCAGTCGAGGAGACGTTTATGAAACTGAACCAAAGACCGCGCAAATCGGCTGCTCCGGCTTGCCTGATAGCACTATTCATGTGTTCGATGGCCGGAGCACAATACGCTCGATCACAAGACAAAGTCAGCGAGTCACCCCAGCTCAAAGCACTCACGCCAGAACAAGCGGCGCCTGCTCAATCTATAAACAGCTCGGTAATAGCCGTACGTCCAACCGCGGAGTTAGAAGCGCTTCGCCAGGCATGGGCAAAGACAATGCATCACACGCCCGCACCCAAGGAAGGATGCTTCCATGCCTCGTATCCCAGTACCCAATGGCAGGAAGTTCAATGCGCTCCCCCGAACGGATGGCGGTCGGCTCTGCCTCGGAACCGCAACAACGAGAAGGGCGGCCACGGGGAAGTGTTTGGCCCTGGTCTTATCCCGCCCAACAGTGACATTGTTGTTCAGGCCCCCTCGGGGCATTTCTTCAGTACTGTTACCGGCAGTTTCCCTATTGCGAATGTCTCAACAGAAACAGACTCCGGTGGAATCGACCCTGGCTCAAATGAATATTCGTTGCAGCTGAACACCAATGACAATTACTCCGCCGCTTGCGGTAGTTTCACCAACTGCGTGCCCTGGGTGCAATTTGTAATGGCGACGAATACGCCGGTATCCCTCGCAAGCTGCACTATAACCAGCTGTCCTTTAACAAACCAGACACAGGTCTTTATCGAATATTGGTTGCTGAACTACGGCGTAGATAACGGGTCCAACATCTGCCCGAGCGGCTTCACCGACAATGGTCAGGATCAACTCGGGGGGGCTGGTGACGATTGTGTGCAGAATACGCCGGCAGCCACGGTCTATATGGGCCAGTTACCAATTACCGATCTTGCAGACCTGAAATTGTCGGGCTCGGCAACGGCCGGTGGAAACGATGAAGCCAAGGTGACATTCGGCACCGAGGCTTTCGATCAAACGGTCTCAGACAGCCTTACGGACATAGCCAGCGTCTGGAGTCAGGCTGAATTCAATGTGCTGGGAAATGCCGGCCTTTCGCAAGCCGTATTTAACGATGGTACTTCCCTCATTGCAAGGGTTGAGGTGACCGATGGTTCGACGAGTGCGCCACAGTGTGTATTCAACGGTGGTACGACAGGCGAAACGAACAATCTCAACTTTGTGCCGTCAGCAAGTTCGCCCGTTTGCTGCCCGTACGGCGGGAGCGACCCTTCCATCGAGTTCATGCAAGTATTCGATACAGCGCACACTCACACTGCCAGTTGCGGCGCATCGAGCATTACCGGCGAGCCGCATATCACCACCGTCAACGATGTCTACTACAACTTCCAGGCGGCGGGCGAGTTTATCGCTCTGCTCGATCCGGATGGAACAGAGATCGAGACGCGTCAAACGGCGCTTCCGACTGTGGCGCCCGGCAACTATGACCCCGGCAATTTGAACAACGATGGGCTCGTCAGTTGTTTGGCGATGAATACTGCGGTCGCCGCGCGAGTTGGATCGCACCGCGTTACCTATGAGCCCAGCTTCAGCTCCACCTACGGCAAGGGCCCATTCGATCTCCGCATCGATGGAAAAGTCACGACGCTCGGAGCGGCAGGCGTGAATCTGGGCGGTGGTGCGCTGGTGAAGAACTCCGCTGCCGGAGGCGGCATCGAAGTGGATTTACCTGACGGCAAGATCATGACCGCAATTCCTTCAGGAGGCTACGACTCCATGAGTCTGCTCAATGTCCAGTTCGAAGATACGGGGCTTCTGGGCGATGGCGGTGGAGTTGCGGAAGGCGGAATAGCGGGCGCCGTTCCCAAGGGAAGCTGGCTGCCGGCTCTGCCCACTGGAGCGTCGCTGGGCGCCATGCCTGCTACATTGCATGAGCGCTACGTGACTCTCTACAACACATTCGGCAATGCATGGCGCGTGACCAGCAAGAACACCCTCTTCGACTATGCTCCGGGCACATCGACCTCCACCTTCACAAACACGAAGTGGCCGGTTGAGAACGCCAAGACATGCACCATTCCGAATCAACCAGTCGTCAAACCGACGACCGCGGCGGTTGCCGAAGAAGCCTGCAAGTCGATTTCCAATGCAACACTGCACGCTGGTTGCCTTTTCGATGTGCAAGCCACCGGCATCACCGGCTTTGCCGCGACCTACGAGGCAAGCGAGGCCGCTCATAAGATATTGACCATCAAGCCAATCGATGCCCAGCTCCTCGTTACTACTGCAACCAAGTAAGCATGCGGGCCGTGTCTCGGGGAAACAAACTCGCCACGACAGAGGGTGAGTTTGTTTCCCTGTTTCACGGAAACACAGAAACTGTGAAACTGTGAGATTTTCTTATGTAAGTTGTTGACTTTATTTGGAAAGCTTAGCCTCACAGTTTCACAGCCCGTTTTTTGGAGGCGAAACACCGGGTGTCAGGTTACAGGTTTCAGGAATCAGGGACCCGGAGACCGGCTTCCGCTCCTGACTCCCGGTTCGTACCGGGGGTGGGGGGAGGGGGGGGTAGGTAGAGGATGGGGGGAGGGGGGTGGGGTTCGAAAGTAGTAACTAGGCAGCAAGGACAGGGACTAAGGGACTGAGGGACTAGGGAGTGGCCCCTGATCTCTGATCTCTGGTTTCATTATGCGCCGGATGGGGATAATTCTAGGCAAATCGGCGGGCGGATTTTGCGGCGTGTTTTCAGCGGGTTGCGGGGAAAGTGGGACGGGAGGGGGTCGCAAGGGCTACCGCTAGCTTCTAGCTCGTCCTGGTTAGCGAGTCAGTGGGGCGCGGCGTTGGTTTGGGGATTGAGGGTGGAATCGGCGTTTTCCAGGACCAATCCTGCTAGACTGCGGGGCCCCTCCTGTCAATTAAGGTCGGCAGTCTCCCCGGTCCCCAAATGCGAGAGACGGCGGGCACCCTCGGGGTGGTTTTTGGGGTGTCGAGACCGAGGCCACCCGCCCGCGAAACGGGCACTTCTGGAAAGATCTTCATATGTTTCTGCATTTCAGCGCGAGGAATGGAAACGACCTTTGACAGGGCCTCGGAAAAAACTCCCGAACTCGGTCTAGTCAATGATGCCAGAGTCTTCATGGGAGCATCATGCCCCATACTCGTTAATCGCCTCTAGAATTGCTGCAAATGGGTAGTGGCTCAGTTTGAACTAACAACCTTTAAGAATCGTAGGCAGAGTTCACACGACAGGGTTTGACCGAGCCCTTTGCCGCACTTCCCGCAAGGGGTAAAGAGTTCTTGGATATTTATTTTCTTAGCTGAAGCCTTGGTAGCTCCGTAGAATTCTTCGCGCGTAAAACCGCTCTGCGAAATTAGGCTTTTAATAAGATTTTCTTCGAATTCGTCATAGTCATCGACCGGCACAATCTTCCGTTTGCGGACCGCGTCAGCGTCTCGTTCATAACAGGGGTGTTTACCTACTCGGACCAAACGGAATCCCAGTCCGAGGAAGATGGCGACCATCTCGGACTGCTTCAGGGGTGGATATTTTCTCTTGCCCATACTGAGTCTTCACGTTCATCAACAGTGAACTATCCATTTCTCTTCGTTCAGGGCAGTGGAAAATACCGCGGTTGCCAGATGATATTTAATACCAAACAAGTAGGAGACGCGAGCCATTAAGACATGCCAGAAATACCTCGCCCACGACGCAATTGGCGCACGTCTTGGGATCAATCCAGCAGAGGACTTCCCACCCGAAACCACCGCGCCTACGTATGTGAACATCGCGACTTGAAGACGCCGAATAGCCTCCTCTTGGGTGTTTCCGCGAGACATTAAGTTCAATGTCACGCATTCTGCATAAAACACCCCGCGCCGCTCATATACAAAAGCTTTAACATCGATTTCCTTTTCGCAATGCTTGCATATTAGGCCTGGCACCATGATGTTCGGCGCGCCACAGCAAGGGCAATTGTGAACTGTTTCAATTGCCTCTTCGAGGGCTTGCGAATAAGGGATTGTGTCGATTTGATCTTCCATATGCGGCGTCTTAGTGGCTGACGGCATGGCGGTCGCTCACTTTCAAAATGTTTGGTTGGCGGGGCTCGCTTTGTGCCAACGCGCAACGCTCGCCTCAATACTGTCTGACGATTCTTATCGACAAATCGCTCCGTCTCAATAACCCCTAAGAACAGGAGAACCAACGGAGAAACCCTCTTGGCGCTTACGCCGTAACAGTGCAATTAACTATCCAAACCAATGCACCATATTTTCAACAGTCTCCAACACTATACCGCCTCCAATGTGCATACACTTGCACACGGAATAGTAAACTACTACATACACCGGAAGAAGCACGCTATTGGGCACTGCTCATAACTTACGCTTCCATTTTTTCATAAAACTACAAAATTATCAGCAAAACGAAATCAGGGAAACGCATTCAAAAGGCAAAGTGCAATTAATGCACCAACTATCCCGCCCACGAAAATCTGGCATCATGTTAGACTTTTCGTATGTCTTTTCGTGAGGGTCTTGTGAGAAGAGGCACAACCTGAGCCGAGGAAAGTCCGACAGCGGTTATCAGGGGACTTCAAAAAGAGCAGGCCCTCGGGGGCTCAATCCAAAGGGCCAGACTCGGTGTTCGGACGATCCACTACAACCTCAACCAAACCGGTCACAGCGCAAACTGTGGCCGGATTTCCTTAGCTAATGGGCGTGGGTTGGTCCGGTCCAAGTCCGCAAAACTGAGGTCCGCGGGTTCGATTCCCTCCAACGTCCAGCTTGAAAAATGCAACAGATTGTAACGCGATGCATTACGATCCGTCTCCTTATCCTTGCCCCTGTTCCTACCACCTGTAAACATTCCCAAAGTAACGTTACGTTGGTCACATGACAAGGTGCAAGAGATCGGTTCTGCACCCTGTCATTGCCTTCCGAGATTGGGTTAGCCTTCGTATTCATTACCACCTTCCTCACCCCACCCCCACCCCCTCCCCTACACACCCGCCCCTCCCCCTACTCCCGGCTTTCTCGTCCCCTTGTTCCCTGCCTTACCCACCCCTATACAAAACGCCAAAAAACCGACTGTGAAACTGCGAAGACTGTAACTAATTAATGATAAGTAACTTACAGCCAAATCCCCGCATCCATACAGAAACTGTGAAACTGTGCTCCACAGCCAGCTAAGCTTTTCGCGGTTATTTCTTGAGCTGATAGCTGATAGCTGACCACTGACAACTGATCTTCTCCGAACGCCTTACTCGTAGCGCAACGCTTCGATGGGGTCGAGGTTTGCGGCTCGGATGGCGGGAATCATGCCGCTTACTAGGCCGGTGACGATGAGGATTGCGGTGGCGACGATCACGGAGGAGGGAGAGATCAGGAGGCGGATGTCGGCGGCTTCGGCGTGCTTGGCGATGGCGCTGTAAAAAGTGATGCGGCCGACCATGGCGGAGATTAGATACGCGAGAGCAATGCCGGCTATGCCGCCCACTCCCGTGATGGCGAGAGCTTCAGCCATGAATTGGATAATTATGTGCCGGCGCTGTGCGCCGAGTGCTTTCTCAACGCCGATCTCGCGGGTGCGCTGCTGCACGCTGACCAGCATGATATTCATCAGGCCGACGCCGGCAATGCCCAGCGTGAACGCGCCGAGGAGCGAGAGGAGAGCCTGGAGCGCTATGGAAAGAATCTCGAACTGATGTAGCCGGGTGCGGAGATTGAAGATATGCACGGCATCGTGGTCAGTGGGCCGAAAGTGATGCGCGGCAGCAAGCGTATCGCGGATGGTCTTTTCAATTTTTTGGTAATCGCCGTGATAGCCGATCCAGACCCCGTCGAGATAAGTGGTGTCTTTTAGATCGCTCATGGTGTTGAAGGGAATGTAAATGGTGAGATTGGTGTTGTCGTTGCTCTCCTGCATTTTGGGCTCGACGGTGCCGACTACGGTGAAGCGGACGCCGTTGATGCGAATGCTTTCGCCGACGGCCCAACCGCCTGAGAAGAGCTTGGTCTTGGCCTCGGAGCCGAGGACGCAGACGTGGGAGCGCTGCTGATCCTCGGCGCCGTTGAAGAAGCGCCCCTGGTCGGGAGTCAGCTTGAGGATGTCGGCGTAGGGGGGGCGGGAACCGAGGACGGTCCAGGTATAGGTGTGCAGATCGTTCTGCACGGTGGCGTCCTGATCCTCGGTGGGTGTGATGTGCGTGATTTCGGGGATGACTGCACTGACGCGCTCGACATCGTCGAGGGTCAGACGGACCTGGACGCCGGCTTTGTCACCGCCGGCCTGCTGGGTGGTGCGGCCGGGGAAGAAGCCAATGGTATTGGTGCCCCACTCGGCGAAGATGGTCTCAAGGGCGTTGGAGAAGCCGGCGCCGTAGGCGAGCAGGAGCACGACAGTGGCAATGCCCCAGGCCATGCCGATCATGGTGATGGCGGTGCGGCGGCGGTTGAAGAGCATTGCCTCCCAGGCTTGGGCGAGAATGTCTTTCAACATTGGCGGAACCTCTCTTCTGCGACGGTGGCTAAAAATGCTGCGCGTTGAGGAGCGACGGAAACTCGCAAACGAGACATCCTGCGCCGTCCCTACGGGACTCCGCAGCGCACTGGCGCATACCTTTTTCCCCACGCTGAAGCGCGGGGCTGACAAACGCTGCGCCTACGGAGCGGACTTTCGGCACGATTTTCATTGATACCATGGCCCGGAGTTCCTTTTCTCTGCTGTTTGATCTCTGTTTGCTACTCCCTATTCCCTAATTCCTGCTATTTCACTCGCGGCGCAGGGCTTCGATGGGGTCGAGTTGCGCGGCCTTGCTTGCCGGGTAAAGCCCGGCCGCGACGCCGCAGAGGGTGAGAGATCCGACGGCGAGAGCTACCGACCATGGCACAATGCGCGGCGGATCGAAGCCTGGAATTTTGTCGCTGAACAAGGCTTGGAGCACTGCCATAAACGCCTCCGAAACCAAAACACCGATGAGACCGCTAATGCCGGTGAGCAAGAGGCCCTCCCAGAAGAACTGCGCGAGAATAGCGCGCCGTGTGGCGCCGACGGCTTTCATCACGCCGATCTCGCGGGTTCGTTCGCTCACCGAGACGAGCATGATGTTGATGATGCCGATGGCTCCCAGGCCGAGTGTGACCACTCCCACGCTGCCCAGGAAGTAATCCATGGCGGTGAAGATTACGCCGATCAAGTGCGATTCGGTAATGGTGTCCCACTCATTGAAGGCGTCGAGCAACGCGGGGTCGAATCCGTGGTTCCGGGCAATGACGCGGTGTACGGCGATGTCGGCAGCGGTATTGTCGTTTTTGACGGAGGGATTATACTGGATCGAAGTCAGCGCATCCTGCGGGATGTTGTCGCCCTTGAGGGGGAACAACTGGAGCATGGTGGTGACGGGAATGAAGATTTTTTCGTCGTCGTAGCTGTTGTTGCCGCGGCCGATGAGCTTGCCAACGCCGACGACCGTGAAATCGACGTCGTTGACGATGATGGTTTCGCCGATCATGGGACGCCCTGGGAAGAGCAGCGAAGCGCTCTTGGAGGCAAGGAAGGCGACGCGGCGCGACTCGCGAACATCTTGATCGTCGAGGAACCGGCCGGCCCCGATGGGCAGGTAGCGGACACTCGTGTAGTTGGGCTCGCATCCGGAGAGGTGGCCGGAGGTGCTGGCCCAACGGCTGACTTCGTAGGGGTCGGACCTGGCAAGCTCGGCGGTAACCCCACGGACCTCAGGCAGGCTGCGGATGTCGGCCTCGTCGCGCAGGGTGAGCTCGTAGGGACGCATGCCCGTGTGCTGGTTTGCCAGCGCCGGGATGGTGCCGTTCATGACCATGACGACATCGGTGCCGAACTGAGCCAGTTGTTTGTGTTGGCCTTCACGAAAGCCTTCGCCCAACCCTACGAGCACAAGCAAAGAGAAGACACCCCAGGCGATGCCAAACATGGTGAGAAAACTACGCAACTTGTTGGCCGTGATGGCGCGGAAGACCTGGCCGAGAGTGTCGGAAAAGCTGCGCATGACAGTTTGACGGCGACGAAACGCCCGGGCTTGCTCCTTGGCTCAAGAATACGCTGCGGAAGATATACTGGTTCCATTGAACGTCCATCGCCGCAGGCGCAGATCGGCGCTCCATCGCGCGGCGGGTTCACACCGGTCCTCCGACCGGCTGATTGGTTTTAATTCCTTGAAGCGAACAATTAATTGAACCGAAGGAATGGAACCGAACCTTGCTTGCCTGCGTAGTACGGGGCAGAGAGTTACAACGGCGGAGTTACAACGACGGCGGGCGGCTGTCTGAGTCTCTGATCGGTTCTTAATCATCGGGCATTTCTGGGTAGGCTGGGGCTCTCATCGCAGTTCTGGGAGGGGTTTGTGGCAGCGTCGCGTAAGAACAAGCGCCTTTGGATCGTTGTAGGTTCGGTGGCCGCCCTGATGGTGATCGTGGCGGGCGTGGCTCTGGTCCGTCTTGCCAAGGGCGATCCCATTGACGCCAACCGGCTGGCCAAAGTGACGCGCGGCGACGTGGCGCGGTCCGTTGTGGCCACAGGCAAGATCCAGCCCATCACCAAGGTCGAGGTAAAGAGCAAGGCATCGGGCATTGTGGAAAAGCTCTTTGTGGACATTAACGACAGGGTGCACAAAGGCCAGAATTTGGCGCAGCTCGATCAGCAGGAGATTGAGGCGCAGGTGGATGCCCAACGCGCGCAACTGGCCAGCGCCCAGGCTAACGTGACGACCTACGAAGCCAACATTGAGCAAGACAAGGTGAACGCAGCGGCTCCCGACCTGGCCATGTACAAGGCCACGCTCGACCGCAATTTGCAAATGAACAAGGAGGGTATCGTCAGCAACCAGGCTCTGGACGATGCCAACCGCGATTATCTGGCAGCGCTGACGAGGCGCGACTCCGCCCGGGCGCAGATCGGCGTGGACACTGCCAAGCTGAAGCAGGCGCAGGCGCAAGTGATGCAAAGTCAAGCCAGCCTGAAGCAGCTCGAGGAGCAGCTCTCGTATACCACCATCGTCGCGCCGATGGACGGCGTGATTCTATCGCGCGATGTGGAGATGGGCGACGCCGTCAGCTCGATCCTGGTGCTGGGCTCGACGGCCACGCTGGTCATGACCGAAGGCGACACGTCGGAGGTTTATGTGCAGGGCAAGGTGGATGAGGCGGACATCGCCCATGTCTACCTCGGTCAACAGGCGCGCATCAAAGTGGAGAGCTTCCGCGACCGGCTATTCTACGGAAAAGTCACGAAGATTGCGCCCATGGGCGTGGAAAAAGACAACGTGACGACCTTTGAGGTGCGCGTGTCCATCAACAATCCCGGCGGAGAGCTGAAGGCCAACATGACGGCCAATGCGGAGATCCTGCTCGACGAGCACAAGGGTGTGTTGACGGTGCCGGAAAACGCCGTGATCTACGACAACCAGAAGAATGCTTCGGTCCAGGTTCCCGATAAGCACCAGAAGGACGGCTTCAGCAAGATTCCTGTCACCGTTGGGCTCTCTAACGGTTCTGTCACCGAGATCGTCAGTGGATTGCACGAGGGCGACCAGGTGATCCTGCAGCAATAACTAGACGCGTTCCACAGTTAACAACAGGCTCTAGTGTGGTGTCCCGGAAGTTCGTAGGATAAGCAAAAGCTGCGAAATGCAGGCCCTTCGACTCGTTGGTTGACGCGAACTCGTTCAGGATGACAAATCTCGGGTTTGGGTTCGTGCGATCCCGGGTCCCAGAATCGGGACCCCCACCCCACGGACTAAGACCTGTCCGTGGGGACCCCGGACCCGGGGCACCCCATGTCGTGCTGAGTTAACGGCGCAAAATGCAACCACAGGCCCTTCGACTCGTCCCGGCACGCCAGGACTTGCTCAGGACGACAGCTAGATTTATGTTGCGAACCTTAGGGACGGGAGCCTAGGGCGCGGCTTCGGTGAGGGCTTCGGTGCGCTTGCTCATCTTGGCGGTGCGCTCGAGCTTGTCCCAGTTGAAGGGCTTGCCGTCAATGGCGCGCTTGAGGGTCTTGAAGAGCACGATGGAAAAGACCTGGCGATAAGCAAAGCGCTGCAGCCAGATGTGGAAGAGCAGCCAGCCGTCGCCTTTGTTGGCTGGATGACGCCGCTCCAGGCTGAAGGCCACCGACGAGGTGATGAAGTCGATGACGAGGAAGCCGAGGAAGTAGACGATCAGCCTGGTGAAACTCGCGGCCGAGGCTGCTTCAGGGTGGTAGTGGCGATCGACTAGGAAGTTGACGATGCCGGCGACGAACAGGATGTCGATGAACGGCGAAACCAGGGGCAGAAACATCTGGAAGATGAGAATGTTGGGCAGCGCGAAGAGTCCCATGGCCTTGTTGCGCACGAAGGCGGCGCGATGCTTCCAGACCGCCTGCAGCGTGCCGAACGACCAGCGGAAGCGCTGGCGCATAAGTCCTCGGGCATCGATTGGCGCCTCAGTGAAGGCCAGCGCGCGGTCTTCGTAGTTGACCTTCCAGCCTTGCTCGAGCAGGCTCATGGTGAGGTCGGCGTCTTCAGCCACGGTGTTCAGCGGATATCCGCCCGCGGCTTTGACGGGCGCGGTGCGCCATGCGCCGATGGCGCCGGGGACCACGGTGATGACGTGAAAGAGATTGAGGGCGCGACGCTCGAAGTTCTGGCTGGTGATGTATTCGAGAGCCTGCCAGCGCGTCCAGAGGTTGACGCGGTTGCCCACCTTGGCGTTGCCTGCGATGGCGCCGATGGCGGGATCTTCGAAGTGAGGAATGAGCTTGGAGATGGCGTCGGCGGCGATGACAGTATCGGCGTCGATGCCGACGTAGATCTCTTCGTCGATGCGATCGAGGGCGTAGTTGAGCGCGGCGGCCTTGCCTTCATTGCGCTTGGTGAGCACCTGTATGTGGCCGGTCGAGATTTCCCCCGCGTAGGCGGCGGCTGCCACTTCGGCGGTGCGATCGTGCGAGCCGTCGTCAATGACGATGACGCGGAGATTTTTGTAGTCGGAGTTGAGCACCGAGCGGATGGTGCGCACGATGACGGTTTCTTCGTTGTAAGCGGGGATGAGAACCGCGACGTGTGGCGCGAAGCCGGGCGTGGCCGGGTAGCGCGGGCGGCGCAAGCGGTCAATAACCGCAAACGCGCCGACGATGAGGAGGCGTGCGCTCATCAGAATGTTGCCCACAAAGAAGACCATGACGATGAAGTTGCCGATGATGTCGAGCGCGGAGAAGGCGATGGAGTCGGGAATGGTGCGCGCGCGCTGCCAGAGAGTAAGCGGCGGCATCACCTGTGCGGCGGTCTTGCCCATGAGCGCGGAAACGGGAACGATGGAGTAGCCGTGGGCGCGTAGCGCATCGATGAGCGGACCCAGCGCCTCGACAGTCGCGCGACGGTCGCCGCCGCCATCGTGCATCAGAATGATGGAGCCGCGAAACTGCGGCTTGGTCTGCATGGTCTTCAACTGGGCGAGCACCGAGTCGATGATTTCTTTTGGTTTTTTTCTTGGGTTCTCGTTCCAGTCGTCGGTGTCGATCTTGCTGCCGATGATGGTGAGGCCCATCTGCTGGATGCGCCATGCGGGCTCGGCTTCGAGGTCGGTGTCGGGCTCCTCGTCGATGTCGTAGGGCGGCCGGAAGTAGAGCGGCTGGATGTCCAGCTTGCTCTCGAACAGTCGTTCAGTGAGGCTCACCTCAAGGTCGAGCTGGCGCGCGGAGATTTCGCTGATGTCGGGATGCGTCCAGGTGTGATTGCCGATCTCATTGCCTTCGCGCACGATGCGCTGCATGAGGCTGATGTGGTCCGCGGCTTCAGCGCCGATGAGCATAAACGTGCCGGTGGCATGATGCTGTTTGAGCACGTCGAGAATCTTGGGCGTCCACTGGGGATCGGGACCGTCGTCGAAGGAGAGCGCAAGCTCGTTGGGATTGTACCCATACTGCTGGACGGTGTAGGTGTGCGGATACACGACCATGTGCTCGTCCACGATGAGTTTCTTGCGCGGGTCGGGCTCGTCGGTGTCCACTTCCACGCTACGCGTGCCCGGCTTCGGCAGGCCGGTGATGCGCAGAATGTCGCCGTCGCCCTCGGTGTCTACGTCGTGGCCGGGCGGCACATTGCCATCCTGGCCTGGCTTAACGGTGCCAAGCGTCTGCAGCGCGTCGGGACTGCTGGGATGATCCCAGATACTCCAGAGCGAACCGTCTTCTTCGCCGAGACGCCACAGGGCGAAGGTCTGCAGGCCGAGCTGGCGGGCGGCGCGCATCTCGTCGAGCAGCGACACCGCGTCGAGGAACCAGACGACGTGGCGTTGATTTTTGTCCTCATCGATGTATTCAAAGTGGGGATTGAGCGTGTCGTAGTCGAGATCGAGATCGGCGTCGGCATCGGAGGCGAGCTCCCAAGCATCGGAGACCGAAAGATTGTCAGTATTGAGTACCTGCGGCTTGGAGTGGCGGCGGTCCTTCGGATTGGGAATGGAGAGCGCCCAATCGTATCCGTAGCTGCCCACGCCGCAGATGAGTTTTTCCTTGGGCACGACTTTGAGCACACGGACAAGGTTGCCAATAAACCAGGGTTGGCTGGCAACCGGTCCGGGATCGCTCGTGGTCTGGTGCTCGTCATAGTTCATGAGCACAATGCCGTCGGAGTTTGCGGCGATGGTTTTCAGATCGCTGTCGCTCGTGGCCACGGCCACGTTCACATAGAGCCGCAGATTGCGCGCGTGCATTTGACTGTAGAGCGCCTGAATGAAGCTGAGGTAAGCCGCGTCTTCCTCGTCGGGAATGCTTTCGATATCGAGAGACAGGCCGCGATACACCGGATAGGCGGTGAGAAAACGCATGATCTGCCGGAGGAACGAGGCGCTCTTTGCCTGATCCTCGAGCACATCGCCGACGCCGGTATCCCACTCCTGCGTGTGCGGATTGAAGTTGTTGAGAGCGGGGAAGATTTCCGTGTCGGTATGGGCCACCTGAATCACGTGCTTCACCTTGCTCATATCGTCGGGATCGTGCACCGTGGCGCCTTCAACCACCGGATACTCGCTCAGGTTGTCGCCGCTCATCATCATCAACGTGCCCTGCGGCGAGTCCACGTGTAGCCACTGCGGGAAGAGCAAGTCGATCTGCTGCACGTGTTCCTTGAGCGAGGAGTAGCTGGCGGCGTCGTCCTGTACGTAATAGGCGGCGCGCAAACCTTCACCAGTATTTAGGGCGATGTCAGAAGGCCGCTTGTTGGATTTGCGGCGCGTGGGGCGCGGGTTTTTGCCTGCGCGGAGAACCGATGTATCGGGCAATGCCTTGTAATTGTGCTTGGGAATCGGCAGCAGGAGCTCCGGCAAATGCTGGCCGCGCAGCACATTGAAGATGAAGCCCACGACAACCAGCGTGGACAACACCGCCGCCGTATCAAGAATGCGGCGCAGACGCTTCCAGCGCTTGCGTTGCGGGTCGAAAAAAATCTGCCGATCGGGCATGTGCGGTACTTGCTGGCTCCAGCGCGAAAAATCTCGCAAGATATGGCACAACACGGTTCAGGTAGCCGCCCCAGCCCAAAATCGGCGAGGCGCATGCCGCCTGAAATGCCGTACGCTATACAGTACGAATCGTATGGAAGCCAGCCGCGAGAGTCAATCGATGCGCCGGGATGCCTGGCATGTGCGCTCGGCCTTGTCTGTGGCATTTCCGCTGAGCGCGGGCCTGGCGTTGCGCCTGTGGATGCTTCGAAAGCTCTTCTACGTCAACGGGGACATGCTCGTCTATGGGGATTTGGGCAAAAATCTGCTGCGGCACGGCCAGTATGCGCTGACGCTTCCGAACGGCATACTCTACCCGACGCTGATCCGGCTGCCGGGCTATCCACTGTTTCTTGCGCTTTGCTTCAAAATCTTCGGGATGGAGAACTACTTTGCCGCGGCGTGCGTGCAAATTGCGCTCGATTTGGCGGGTTGCCTGTTGGTGGCCGGATTTGTGCGCCGCATTGTGCCGGCCAATCGCGGTGCGGCGCTCGCGGCGTTGTGGTTGGCCGCGCTTTGCCCTTTCACTGCTTCTTATGCGGTGATGCCGCTTGCTGAAGCGCCGACGCTCTTTATGCTGGCGCTGGCCGTGTGGGCGATGGCGCGTTTTCATGATGATCCGGTGTGGGCGAACGCGCTTTGGTTTACTTTCGCGATTACTGGCGCGACGTTGTTGCGCCCCGATGGTGCCCTGGCGGCTGTGGCATTTGCGCCGGTGTTTTTTATTGGTCTTGGACGAGAGCGTAGGGAGAATGGAATTCACCTGCGAAAGCTCGCCCGCATGGGCGTGGTTTGTGTGCTGCTGGCGCTCGCGCCATTTGTAATCTGGACTTGGCGCAACTGGCGCGTCTTTCATGTTTTTGAGCCGCTGGCGCCGCGGTTGGCCAACGATCCCGGCGAAAGCACGAATCCCGGATGGGAGCGCTGGGTGAAGAGCTGGTGCCTCGACTTCAGCTCGACGTACCAGGTTTATTGGAATGTGCCGGGGGACACGCTGGACGTGAGCGAGTTGCCCAGTCGCGCCTTCGATTCGCCGGCCGAGTACGCGGAGACTGTGGCGCTCGCGGACGATTACAACAGCCATGGCATGCAACTGACACCGCGGATCGACGCGGGCTTTGAGCGGCTCGCGCGGGAGCGCATCGCCGCGCATCCGTTGCGCTATTACGTGTGGCTGCCGCTTGGGCGCGTGGCCGACATGTGGCTGCGGCCGCGCGTGGAGAACCTGCCTGTGGATCTGGACTGGTGGGTGTACGCGCATCATCACAGGGATACTGAATTCAGTTGGGCCTACGCGGGATTGAATGCGCTTTACTTGCTGCTGGCGATTGTGGGGTTGTGCGTGCGTCCGCGATTTTGGGGTGCGCTGCTCGGGTATCTGCTGCTGCGCTGTGCTTTGCTCGGGACCGTAGGAGCGCCCGAGACGCGCTATACGCTGGAGTGTTTACCGATGCTGTTTGCGCTGGGAGGGGTCGCTCTCTCTCGGCTAGCTGATTGCGGCTTACATGGAAAAACGGTTGAAACAGGGGCAATTGATTCCTGCAAATGAAATGTCCTTG
>JBEKPD010000081.1:0-27047 GCA_049521075.1 Occallatibacter sp. | reverse complement strand
CAACTCCGCTTGGACGTGTTCAACGTGATGAACCATCCGACCTTCGGAGGCATCGACACAACCGCTGGCGATACGTACTTCGGCGCCTTCAGCGGAACGATCCCGACGAAATGGTCTCAGGTCAATGCTCCGCGCGCAACCCAGCTAAGCGGAAAGATAACGTTTTAACTAAGACAGACTAGTTATTATTAAAAATGGGGCGGGAGGCTGTAGTTGCTTCCCGCCCGCCTTTTTTGATGGCCGCTGTTCACGATTGCGACCAGTCAGGCCGATGAGGTGAATCTGGGCCTCGGCAATTTTGAATCAAGCTCTGGAGATGAATGTGCAAACCCAGTTTGCCATCACCCTGATGACGTTAGCTATTTTTCTTCCTGCTGGCTTGCACGCATCGACGTTCTATGTTGACGCTCGCGTCGGAAATGATTCCAATCTGGGGATCTCGCCATCGGCTCCCTGGCAAACAATCGAGAAAGTAAACGCTAGCCGCTTCAAGGCGGGCGATCGAATAATGCTTCATGCGGGATCGCGCTGGGAGGGACAACTCGCTCTGCTAAGCTCCGGCACCGAAAGTCTCCCGATCGTAGTGGATGAGTATGGAAAGGGCACGCTGCCCCGCATTGATGGAGAGGGAAAGGTCGAGAATGTTATTCAACTGGTTAATGTCGAAGGGGTGGAGGTGCGGCACCTTGAGATTACGAACCATGGAGAGCAGTCTGGAGTACGCAGGGCAGTCCTGATTGCCGTGACAAACTTTGGCACGGCGCATCACCTACGCATTTCCGATCTCTATATCCACGATGTGAATGGTACAAACGAGCGCAAAGATAACGGAGGGATTCTGTTTCGCGCGCTCGGAGAGAAGGTGCCGAGCCGATTCGACGGCCTCGTAATCGAACGGAATATCATCTGGAAGGTAGACCGGTCCGCAATTGCAGGCGAGAGCAATCAAATCGACCGTGCGCGGTGGTTCCCCGGCCTTCATGTTGTCATTCGCGACAATTTTGTAGAGGATGTGGGAGGGGATGGCATTGTCCCCTGGGCAACTGACCATGCGCTGATCGAGCATAACATTGTTCTGCATTGTAACGAGCGCGCTGGTAGTTACAACGCAGGGATTTGGCCATGGAGCACAGATAGCTCGCTCTTCGAACTGAACGAAGCCGCATTCACGCATTCCGCTCGTGATGGCGAAGGGTTTGATTCCGACTACAACTCAAAAAACTCTACGTTTCGCTACAACTATAGCCACGATAACGACGGCGGCTTCATGCTGATCTGTACCCCGGTCAAAAGAGATCCGGAGAAGAACATCGGCAACACCGGAACAGTAGTTGAATACAACATCAGCCGAAACGATCATGCACGTATCTTCAACTTGAGCGGTGCCGACCAAACTATCGTGCAGCATAATGCAATCTATACCTCCGAACATGAAGACGTGCAGATTGTGCTGACAAGCAGCTGGGATGGATGGTCGAGTGGTGCGATTTTTCGCGACAACACATTTGATGTGCCCGGCATAGGTCGATACGGCCACGGCATCGATCGTGGGTCCGATGGCACGTACCGTATTGCGCCCGGATGGGGTGGAGCGACGGGTATTGTCTTTGAGCGAAACGAGTTTTTCGGACACAATATCGATTTGCCTTTCGATCCGTCCGCAACAGTTGATGCAAAATACCACCCCGCTCGTGTCAATTGGAGAGAGCCTGTGTTTGATCCGGCGAATCCGAGACGGTTTTCTGCGTATCTAAAGAAGCATCGCCGATGGATGCTGCAACTGTTCACCGAGCAGTTTGTTGGATTTGTTCAATAAGGCGATTATTGGAGGCGGTGCCCTTAGTCCCTCGGACGACTGGGCACGACAAGACGGCTCGAGGAGGTTATTTTCGGGGCAGAGACTTTAGCCAATGGCGGCGAAAGCACTGGGCCAAAGGGAAAAATCTTCGTCCGGTTTTGGTCCGGCCCCCAGCACAAAACCAGATGGAAAATTACATAAAAACACGAAAATTTACAAAAAGGCACACCCGTACGCGGTGTGGATATCGGCCTAAACTCCATGAATTATGAATTCTGCTTGGGGAAGTTTGGAGGCGCGGGCCGGGCTCGAACCGGCGCATAAAGGTTTTGCAGTTTTCCAGACCACGCCTAAGGCGTTGTGAAAACGGGGCACTTCCGTTGGGAGAAGTTCTCAAAAAGGACATTTTTAGTACCTATTTTTCGCTTATTGGCAGCTTAGCGGCAGCTAGAATTTAGACCTCCAGCTCGGCTCATTTCACAAGCGCCGGGTGCTGCATTTCTCCTCCTGCGCCTATCGTCACTGGCTCCGAACTCAAGGCCAGCTGACCAGCGGATCATGAATCCGTTCCTGACGTCTGTCAAAAAAAGCGGTGCTGCTGCTCGAGTCATTGCGGACTACTCATGAATTCTCGTGTCAAAAAAATGCAGAACGCACGACTCACATTGACGAAGGCGGGCGCTCTGAGGCTCGCTCAACAGATCCGCTGCCCCATCCAGAATTGGCGCCCAAAGATCTGCCGGCCGTTTTGGCTCGAAGAGCGGCTCCCGAACAATCCGGCCCTCGCGCTTGTGGAGCACCAAAATCGGCGGATGTCGCAGGAGACCTGAATTCACCTCTTGGACAAACTCATCTGAAGGTGGCGAGCCCCCTTCCATGCGACCACAGCTTCTCGTAGCCGCTCCCTGAATGCGATCAAATTGTTTAGAAACAAAGCGGCCTCAGGCAAAAGCCGCCAGCTTCGCAGGAGATTCTTTGTTTTTGCAGAACGCACAAACCCCGACGCAATCCACCACCGCCCTAGCGCATCAAAATCCGTGAGAAGCTCCTTCGGCCCTTGGGCCAGTAGTGGTTTCGTGTTCAAAAAGTCGAGAACCGGCCTGTTGGCAACGAAGAGAAAACCGTCGCCCCATTCATTGGGTTCCTGAGTGGCAGCACGCATCGGGTCACTCTTTCAAAAAATAATTCACGGGAAAGTCTAACACCGTCATTGACATTTTTAATGGTGTTGATTAATCTCGCTTCATTAGCGACCGTGTCGCCCCAAAGTTTACCCCGAGAGGAGTTAGATCATGCCAGCGTTTCAGTACGCCACCGTTCGCGGCCTCAGGATGTTCTACCGTGAAGCAGGTTCCAAAGAGTCTCCAACAATCGTACTTCTCCACGGCTTCCCAAGCTCGTCGCACATGTTCCGCGATCTGATCCCCCAGCTTGCCGCGAAATTTCACATTATCGCGCCGGATTACATCGGCTTCGGTTATAGCGATGCGCCAGGGGTAAGTGAATTCGAGTACGCATTCGACAATCTGGCAAGCTACGTCGATGATTTTCTGTTCAATGCTCTTGGCTTGAAGAAATTCAGCATTTATGTGCAGGACTACGGCGCGCCCATTGGCTATCGCATCGCCTTCAAACACCAGGATGCAATCGAGGGCATAATCGTTCAGAACGGAAACGCCTACGCCGAAGGGATTGGCGGTGCCTTTGATCCGATGAAGCCGTTCTGGGCAAATCGAACGGCTGAGACGGAAGCACCTGTACGCGCTCTCCTCACGCTCCAAACGACGATCTTTCAGTACACGCACGGCGTAAAAGATGTGAGCCGAATCAGTCCCGATGCCTATACTGTCGATCAGCATTTCCTCGATCGTCCCGGCAACGACGCTATCCAGCTAAACCTGCTCCACAACTACCAGGCGAATCTGCTCCACTATGGCGAGTGGCAGGCATTCTTCCGTAACAAGCAGCCGAAGACATTGATCGTCTGGGGCAAAAACGATCCCTTCTTTACAGTCGAGGGTGCGCAGGCGTATCTGCGCGACATTCCAAAAGCGGAGCTAAACCTGATCGACACAGGGCATTTTGCTCTGGAGGATTCCTCCGAGTTCATTGCGCAAAAGATTGTGAGCTTCTTCGCCTGATTTCGTAGCCCTCCAACATTTCATCCATTCAACAGGGCACAAATTCAGGAGAACCATTATGCCCGCATTGAAGAACGCTATTGTTGTTGTGATCCACGGTGCATGGGCCGATGGATCGAGTTGGGCGCCGGTCATTCGGCGGTTGCAGAACGATGGGTTCAATGTTGTCGCCGCGCCGATTCCGCTCACCTCGTTGAGCGAGGATGCCGCGGCGCTGCGCCAGACCATTGCGCGCACGGAGGGGCCTGTAATCGTCGCCGGACACGCTTATGCCGGCGCCGTCGTGGGAACTGCAACTGACGAGCGCGTAAAGGCGCTTGTCTACGTCGCGGCCCTTGCTCCAGGTGATGGCGAAACCGTTGCGGATGTTTTTTATCGCAACGAATCGCATCCGGATGCGCCGCGACTCGTGCCCGATGTGGATGGCTTCATCTGGATGCCCGATGAGGGTTTCGCAAAGGCATTCGCGCAGAACGCGACGGCTGAACAGATAGCTCTGTGCCGCGCGGTGCAGCGACCTATTTCGGTCAGGTGCATCCAGGAGCCAATTGCTTCGCCTGCCTGGAAGACAACGCCCGCCTGGTACCTGCTTGCGGAAGAAGACAGGATGATCAACCCCCAGACGCAGCGTTTTATGGCGGAGCGCATGAAGGCAACGATCCGGTCGTTTGCCGTCGATCACACGCCGCTTCTTACCGCGCCAGAGAAAGTCGTGGACATTATCCGTGAAGCGGCCCAGACAACATTGATCTGAAGAGCTGTCTCGGTTCGCAAATCTCGATCTATGTAACTGGCATCTTTATGGAATAGGAGCTCTCGCATGGATCAGAACACTGTAGCCATCGTTACCGGGGCAAGCCAGGGGATTGGCCGCTCCACTGCGATCCGGCTGGCAAAAGATTTTTCGGCCATCGTTCTTGTCGCCCGGAGCGGAGACGCCCTCGCGAAGACGGAAGAGTCCGTCTGCGCCGCGGGCGCTCAGCCGTTCAGTCTCGCACTCGATCTCAGCAAAGTCGAGTCACCGGAAACGATCGTCAAATCTACGCTCGACCGCTACGGCCGCATTGACGCGCTTCTCAATATCGCGGGAGCGGTCCCGCAGATCGATCTTTTCGAGATGACCGACGAGCAATGGTATGCGGGTATGGAGTTGAAGCTGCACGGAGCCCGCAGGCTGACGATCCGGGCGTGGGATGCTCTTAAGGCCAACAAGGCCTCTGTCGTCTTCATGTCCGGAAGTGCTGCGCTTGACCCCAAGCCGGGTTTTGCCGCAGTGGCAGCCACGAACGCGGCCATCACCGCCATGGCAAAAGCATTCGCGGAGCAAGGAATCAAGGACGGCGTGCAGGTGAACAGCATTGTGCCCGGCGCGGTAATGACGGGGAGGCGACGATCGTTCCTGGAGAAATGGGCTCCGGCGCATAACATGAGCGTCGAAGAAGCCACGAGGAAATTCCCCGAGGAAGCCGGCATTAGCCGCTACGGAGAGCCGGAAGAAATCGCGGAGTTGTTAGCATTCATGGTCTCGTCCGCAGCGAAATGGATGACCGGAACCTCAGTGCGTATGGATGGCGGCGAAGTCAAAGGCATCTGATATCTCTGCGCCAGTAAAGGCTCATGTGCCGTCAAAGATTCATACAGCTGATTTAGAAGTGTGAAAAGCGCTCAAGGAGGTTGCTTATGAGCACAAAAGTACAACCGGAAGAATACGATCTCGTCATTCTCGGCAGTGGAGCGGGCGCCAAACTGCTTGCCTGGACCTTTGCCGAACGCGGACAGCGCGTAGCCGCCATCGAGCGCAAGTACATCGGAGGCGCTTGTCCGAACATAGCGTGCCTACCGAGTAAGAACATTATTCACACAGCGCAGATTGCCCACTACGTACGAAACAGCGAAGAGTTTGGTATTACGACCGAAGGGTTCTCAGTGAAGATGCCTGCCGTGCGTGAGCGGAAACGCCGCATGGTGCAGGGACTGGTGGATACGCATCTCGATCTTTATCGTCGAAGTGGCGCTGAGCTGATTATTGCGTCCGGCCGCTTTGTCGGGCCTCGCACACTGGAAGCAGCGCTTCCTGACGGAACAAAGAGGGTGTTGCGCGGAACGAACGTTGTGATTGGGACGGGCACGCATGCAGCTGTGGATAGCACGCCGGGATTGCTCGAGACTCAACCACTGACTCATGTCGAAGCTCTGGAGCTCGACGTCGTCCCCGAACATCTGATCGTGCTCGGAGGCGGCTACGTAGGTCTTGAATTTGCTCAGGCCATGCGGCGCTTCGGCAGCAAAGTTACCGTCATCGATCGCAATGAGCGTCTGCTGCATCACGAGGACGAAGACGTTGCTGACGGACTGCGAAGCCTCTTCGAAGACGAGGGAATCGATCTGGTAATGGGTTCGAAAGTCCAGCGTGTTGCGGGAACGTCCGGAGAGTCTGTGCGCGTTTCGCTCGTGCGGGACGGTGTGGAACGCATGATAGCTGGATCACACCTGCTGGTCACCGGCGCGCGCACCCCAAACACAAAAGATATCGGGTTAGAACTCGCCGGCGTTGAACTAACGGACCATGGATACATCAAGGTGAATGAGCGCCTTGAGACGACCGCACCGGGCGTATGGGCAGTTGGAGAAGTGGCTGGCAGCCCACATTTCACGCATATCAGCGAAGATGATTTCCGTGTCGTTCGCGACAATATTCTTGGGGGAAATCATGTGACGACCGGAAGGCAGGTTCCCTTTTGTCTCTTCACCGATCCGGAGTTTGCGCGCATCGGGCTGAGCGAGGCTGAGGCGAAAAAGCAAGGTGCCGCGCACCGGCTGTTCAAGGTTTCCATGGCGGCGGTTTTGCGCGCACGCAGCTTGATGGAGACACGCGGCTTTCTCAAATGCCTTGTGGCACACGACAGCGATCGGATTCTCGGATTCGCCGCCTTCGGCGTAGGCGCGGGCGAAATCATGGGCTGCGTCCAGCTTGCGATGCTCGGCGGTCTACCCTATACCGCGCTGCGTGAAGCGGTTCTAGCACACCCCACCATACCGGAAGGCCTGATCTCGTTGTTTTCCGCCGCACCATCCTAATCGGTCAGTTCTGTTGGTAAGCGTTGTCAAAAAGGCTGACTAAACTCGAAATCAGTAGTGGGTAACGGGTATCTCGATGTCGCGAGCAAGACGTAACTTTTGTACGCTGCATAGTATCTAAATTCGTCAGGGGCAGCCAGCAGTCGGCGAATCGGTGAGTTCATGGATGCCCTCGCAGGCCGGTGAATCATCGGAGGTGCGCAATGGGACTGTCCTGGCAACAAGGTCCGCTTTCGCCCGGAGCGATCGGTCGTTTCCTCGTTCCCGAACCACTCCCCAAGAGGCTCCTCTATGCCGAACAGCTGCGTCGTCGCATGCGCGTGCGTTTCGGCGGGGACTGGATCGCCGATAGCGAGCACGTTTTTCTCCTCTTTGAGCCCGACCGCTATCCCGTTGCCTACTTTCCGGAGACCGACATCACTCCAGGTACTCTGCAACTCACCGAGCACACCACCCGTCACCGCGATCTGGGGCTCACTGCGTGGTACACCGTCCGCGTGAATGAGCATAGCGCACCCCGAGGGGCGTGGCAGCACACCGACCTGCCCGCTTACGCAAGCGAGTTGCAGGGACGAATCGCGTTTGCCTGGCCAGCCATGGATGCATTCTACGAAGAGGACGAACGGATCGTGGGCCACGCCGCCGACAGCTACCACCGTATCGACATCCGCCAAGCTTCCCGCAACCTCGTGGTTCGCCACCATGACCGCGTTGTCGCCGATACTAAACGGCCGCTTGTCCTGTACGAGTCGGGCTTCGCGCCACGCTGGTACGTCCCACGTGCCGACATTGATCAAGCCGCGCTGACCTTCGTCAAACATCAAACCTTCTGTCCTTACAAGGGAATCTGCAGTTACTACGACATTGGCGATGCGCGCCTGGCGGCATGGTCGTATCGCGACGCTTTTTCGGAGGTGGGCCGCATCTCCGACCTGGTCTCGTTCGAGCCGGACATCGTTTCAGTCGAAGTTGACGGCACGCGGTTGCGCCTTGAGCCAGGTCAGACTGTAATTCCGCACGGTCCCGACCGGGAACTTACCGTTGATGAGGCGCGACCACGACGATAACAGGATTCAACAGAGGGAGAATTCGAGCGCTATGGCTCGGCTACTATCGGTGAACGTTGGACTCCCACGCGACATCGAGTGGAAGGGCCGAACCGTGCACACTGGAATATGGAAGGATCCGGTGCGTGGCCGCTGTCGCGTCGGTAAGTTGAATTTAGACGCAGACGGTCAGGGTGATCTTGCCGGCCATGGAGGCGAGCAGCGAGCTGTTTTCGTCTACCAGATCGAATCCTACCGTTACTGGCAGCAGCAGCTGAAAAGCACCGACTTCGTCTACGGACAGTTTGGTGAGAATCTCACCGTCGAAGGGTTGCCCGACGATGCCGTGTGCATAGGTGACTGTTATCGCATCGGCAGCGCACTGTTCGAGGTTACGCAACCTCGCGTCACCTGTTACCGCGTTGGTATCCGGATGAACGAACCTCAAATGCCGGCATTGCTGACATCAAGAGGACGGCCTGGGTTCTACTTCCGCGTTCTGCAAGAGGGCGAAGTAGGTGCGGACGACGAAATCGTAAAAACGGGAGAGGCGAGCGAGCGCATGACGGTCGCAGAAATCAACGCCCTCCTTTATTCGCCGAATCATCCGCGAGACCGACTGGAGAGGGCATTGCGGATCGAGGCGCTTTCACCTGGATGGCGCAAGTCATTCGAGGAATTGCTGAAAGGCCAAGTGAATGGTATGGCAAGCGGAAACGCGGGGCTCGCGCCAGCGACGGCTTCGCATCCGGTTGCGCCAGGATTTCGGCCGCTCACTATTACAACCATCGATCAGGAATCCACAGACGTTATCTCTCTAACGATGCAGAGCGCGGACAACCAGCCGCTGACAGCGGCTTTGCCGGGCCAATACGTTGTCTTGCGTCTTCCGCCAAGCGCGGGAAACCCGTATCTGTTTCGCAGCTACTCGCTCTCGGGCCCGGTCTCGACAGAACGTTATCGAATCAGCGTGAAGATCGAGCCGAATGGCGCCGCTGGAACCAGGCTGCGCGAGCATGTCCACGTGGGCGATGCTCTCGACGTAAGCTCGCCGCGTGGAAGTTTTATCCTGCACCCCGGAGAACGGCCAGTGGTGCTGCTCAGTGCAGGCATCGGGGTCACGCCAGTTCTGGCAATGCTGTACGCGCTGGCTGCAGGCCACTCGACACGGGAGGTCTTATGGTTGCACGCGGCTCGCGATCGGCAACATCACCCATTTGCGGCCGAAGTTCGCCGCCTCATGTTCGGGCTCGCTCACAAGCGCACCTATGTCTGTTACAGCAAACCTGGTTCCAGCGACAAGGTTGGCGAGGATTTCGACGCTATCGGTCACTTGTCGCAATCGGTCTTCGGCACGATCGGTGTGCCACAGGAGGCTGAGGTATACCTGTGCGGGCCGACTCGTTTCATGACGGAGATGAAGGTGGCTCTAACTGACTTAGGCATTGTGCCAGAGCGGATTCATGCCGAGATTTTCAACGGCGGCGAATCAATGACTCCCGGTGTTGTTCCTGCCGCCGCCCGAGTTCCGCACGCGCCCAAAAACGCTACCAGCACCGGTCCGCTCGTGTCGTTTGCGCGCAGCGGCATCACCGCACACTGGAATGCCTCGGCGTACCAAAGCATTTTGGAGTTGGCCGAAGCCTGCGATGTCCCGGTTCGTTGGTCGTGCCGGGCCGGTGTTTGTCACAACTGCGAGAGCGGTTTGGTTTCAGGAACGGTCGCCTACGGGCCAGAGCCGCTCGACAAACCTGCTGACGGTAATCTTCTCGTCTGCTGCTCACAGCCGATGAGCGACGTGGTTATCGATTTATGAAGCCTGACCGCAATCGGTTCTTGAGGCGGCGGACTCTTTCCTTCACAACGGCTCGCGTCGATTTGATGAACGATCGCACTCGTTGATGAACGATCGCACTCGCTTACTCCCAGGGGCGGCCTCAGGCCGCAAGTGGAGAATCAGGGTGCCGCATATCAACCCGAATCCGAGGCGCGGAGCGACGAACGCGACCAGCAGAGCGGTAGTAAAGCTCGTAAGGACCCCGAGAGATCGGCCTCTCGCCATACGCATCACACCCTCGGGCACACGTGCGGTGTCCGCGTGGGTTACGACTTCGTGCTCGAAGAAGTTGTACGCAATATCGATGCATACGAATAGTCCTGCGTAAAGCACCACAGGGGATGAAGCGAGCAGTGTGCGCGCAATCCACAAGAACCAGCGATGCGACCCTGCTGGTAGCATCGCATAGGAGACGCACCGTGAAAACACCGACGTTTTCAGTTGAAGTGATTACTCCGCCGGTGAGCAATATCGAGCGAGCGATCCGGTTCTATGGCGACCAGATGGGCTTCAATCTCGACGTTGACTATTCACCGAATGATGCGTTCCGAGTCGTGCAATTCACTCCGCCAGGCTCTGGCTGCTCGATTCAGTTCGGTAAGGGACTCACGGATGCACCCGCGTGTTCAGTCCGCAATGTCTATCTCGTCGTCACGGACATCGAGGCCGTACGGAGCCTTCTGCTCGAAGGCGGTGTCAAGGTCAGTGAGATTCGGCATAAGACGCCCGTTGGAGCCTGGAACGGGAGTTTTGCACCAGGGCCCGACCCTGCGCACGGAGATTATGCCAGCTTCGCCAACTTCTCCGATCCGGATGGCAATATTCGGTTCAATCGCCGAGAAGGTCGTCAAGCTGGTGGAATGTCCGCTGTTGCTTCTCCGCTCGGCCAAGCCTGAGAGCGGCGTAAAGGTTGGCGCAGGCCGCGCCATAGAGTGGTGGTAGGCGCAATTGCTATCCGGAGAACTCGTCTGGGGATCCGGTTCGCGGAGAATGATCTACGGAACTTCAGCTCGTGCAAAGACGGCAGTTACGGGTCTATGCGAGTTGCGGTCTGGTAGTAGATCGAGCAGCGCCACATTGAGTAAGGATTTATGCACCTGTATGCGGCCGCTGTACGCAATGAAGCCAAGCTTGCAAAAGCGATTCACAAAGAAGCTAACTCGAGACCGGGTTCTTCCGATCGGGCTTTGCATCAGTCAACCGTGAGAGCAAAAGAGCACAGAATTTGAATGAATTAGGGTCCATGGTAACAACAGGAGTAAATCGCCATGCCAGAACAATTTGAGAACTCAGAAGCTACGAAACTAGAAGACGAAACGATCTCGGGCGCAACTGCTGAGAAAAGGATTGAACGCGTAGCGGATAAGGCTGCGGAGAAATCGACGAAAACTGAACAACGGTACGACACCGATCACAATATGTTTTCGAAGTAACCTGCTCGTCGAAGTTTCTCTCCTCTGATTGGTCCGTCATATCGGCGCAACATTCCAACGCTTGGGCGCAGGACCGGTAGTACATCTCCGCCATTCAACAGTCTTCTTTGTCTCCCCTTAAAGCGCGTTGGCTGGCAGGAGCAAGGACAGGAGAGCGCCCATCGTGACAGCAATTGCAGAGAAGCCCGAGTTGAAGCCTGAACTAAAGCGCGACTCCAACCCAATGTCCAAGGACGATCTAAAGACCCTTCCGATGCCGGAGTTGCAAAAGAAGTTGGGGTCGACTCCAGACGGCCTGAGCCAGGCCGAGGCTGAGAAACGCCTGACTCAATACGGGCCTAACGAGATCAGGGAGAAGAAGACCAATCAACTCTTAAAATTCCTATCTTATTTCTGGGGTCCCATTCCGTGGATGATTGAAGGCGCTGTGATCTTGTCGGCGCTGGTTCAGCATTGGCTTGATTTCTTCATCATTCTTCTTCTGCTCTGTTCCAACGCAGTGGTCGGATTCTGGGAAGAACATCAGGCCGGAAACGCCATCGCCGCTTTGAAGGCCCGCCTGGCGATCCTGGCTAAGGTCAAGCGAGACGGCAAGTGGCAGAATCCCAAAGCAAGTGAACTTGTGCCTGGAGACGTAGTCCGGTTGCGTCTCGGCGACATCGTTCCGGCCGATGCGCGCTTGCTTGACGGCGATCCAATTGAGCTGGACCAATCCGCATTGACGGGCGAGTCATTGCCTGTAACCGCCAAGCCAGGTACCGCTGTATTCTCGGGATCGATCGTCCGTCAGGGCGAAATCGACGCGATGGTATACGCTACCGGGACGAATACCTATTTCGGCAAGACCGCGCAGATGGTGCAAGAGGCGAATACCGTAAGCCATTTCCAGAAGGCGGTCTTGAAGATAGGTGACTACCTGATCGTGCTGGCGGTAGCGCTGGTCGTGTTGATTCTGATCGTCGCGCTTTTTCGCGGAGACAAGGTTCTCACTACGCTAGAATTTTGCCTCGTGCTCTTGGTTGCCGCAATCCCGGTAGCCATGCCCACGGTGCTCTCGGTGACGATGGCCGTAGGTGCCCGCCTGCTGGCAAAGAAAGAAGCGATTGTCACCCGGCTGTCGGCGATTGAAGAACTCGCAGGCGTTGATGTGTTGTGCTCGGATAAGACCGGTACGCTAACCCAGAACAAGCTGACGCTGGGTGATCCATTCACCGTGAATGGCATTGCACCGGACAATGTTATCCTTTGGGCCGCGCTCGCGTCGCGCGCCGAAGACAAGGACACGATTGACCTAGCAGTGATCGGTGGCGTGAAGGATGACAAGAAGCTGAAGAGCTTCAAGGTACTTCACTTTCAGCCATTCGATCCGGTGCATAAACGTACAGAAGCCACCGTCAAAGGAGCGGACGGAAATCAGTTTTTTGTATCCAAAGGTGCTCCGCAGGCAATTCTGCAACTCGCAACCAACGCCGATGAGGTCAAGGCAGCAGTCGAGAACGCGATCAATGAATTTGCGGGACGCGGCTTCCGCTCACTGGGCGTAGCGCGAGCCGACAAGGAAGGCCAGTGGAAGTTTGCCGGCATGTTGCCGCTGTTCGATCCGCCGCGCGAGCAGGCGAAAGCGACCATCGCAAGTGCCCGGCAAATGGGCGTAGACGTCAAGATGGTTACGGGCGATCAGATCGCCATAGCCCGGGAGACTTCGAAACAACTCGGATTGGGTACTAACATACTGGATGCAGGCGGCCTGGGCGACACGAAGAAGCAGGAGTCGACCCAAACTGAAGAAGCCATCGAGAAGGCCGACGGATTCGCGCAGGTATTTCCAGAACACAAATACCACATTGTCGACATTCTTCAACGGCGCGGCCACATCGTTGGAATGACCGGCGATGGCGTCAACGACGCTCCTGCATTGAAGAAGGCCGATTGCGGAATCGCCGTCTCCGGCGCCACGGATGCAGCACGAGCAGCCGCATCGATTGTATTGCTCACATCGGGCTTGTCGGTGATCATCGATGCAATCAAGGAGAGCCGACGCATCTTCCAGCGGATGAACAGCTACGCGATTTATCGCATTGCCGAGACGCTGCGTGTGCTGTTCTTCATGACGCTCGCAATTCTGGTGTTCAACTTCTATCCCCTCACTGCCGTCATGATCGTGATGCTCGCGCTGCTCAACGATGGAGCGATTCTGTCCATCGCCTACGACAACGTCCTCTACAAGAACAAGCCTGAGTCCTGGAATATGCGGCTTGTGCTTTCAATCTCCACAGTGCTTGGAGTCATCGGGGTTGCCGCTGCGTTTCTTCTGTTCTATCTCGGCGAGCGAGTCTTCCACATGGACCGCTTGCATATTCAGACATTGATGTACCTGAAGCTTTCGATAGCCGGACATCTGACCATCTTCCTCACGCGAACGCGCGGTCCCTTCTGGTCCATTCGCCCCGCTCGGATTCTCTGGATAGCGGTGCTAGGTACACAGACCATTGCGACGCTGATTGCGGTCTATGGCTTGTTCATGGCGCCGCTCGGCTGGAAGTGGGCAGGATTCGTGTGGGCCTACGCTCTGATCTGGGCGCTCATCAATGACCGCGTGAAGCTGCTTGCATACCGTATTTTCGATCCGGCCAAGCCTGCGCTGCTTTCCCGGAAACCAGTGGATCGCACTTCCGAGATCGCATCCCGCGCCTATGAGCTTTATCAGCAGCGAGTCCATGGCGAGAGTCAGCAGGACCAGGATTGGCTTGAAGCGGAACGAGAATTGCGCGATAACGCAGCGACCAAGAAAAAGATCGCGTAGAAGGCCGTGTGACACCGAAGGGACAGACAGGATGACGATCGATTCGAAATGCTTTCGAGTGCCGCCAGGCAAGAAAGTAGACCTCGGCAAGTGGCCAACGATTGTCGACCCTTATTACAAGTCAAAGGAACTGTATAAGGAGCTTCTACAGCAGCACATGGAAAAGCTAAGCTCGCTGCAGGATCTTCACTACGCCTCCAATCGACATGCATTGCTCTTGATTTTTCAGGGAATGGATGGCGCCGGAAAAGACGGAGCCATTCGGCATGTCATGTCCGGTGTCAATCCGGAAGGCTGCGAAGTGTTCAGCTTCAAGCAGCCGAGTGCCGAAGAACTAGAACATGATTTTCTCTGGCGCACCACGTGCCGTCTTCCCGAACGCGGTCGTATTGGCATCTTCAACCGTTCCTATTACGAAGACGTGCTGGTCGTTCGGGTTCATCCAGAGCTTTTGCGCAGCCAGGGGTTGCCTGAAGAGTTGCGTGACGAGAAAGACATCTGGGCCCAAAGGTATGATTCCATCCGCGATCTGGAGAAACACCTTCATCGCAACGGCACCCAGATAGTCAAGATTTTCTTGCACCTGTCTTACAAGGAGCAGCGAAAGCGGTTCCTTGCACGCATCGACGAGCCAGACAAGAACTGGAAGTTCAGCACCGCCGACATTCACGAGCGGAAATATTGGAAGAACTATGTGAGCGCCTACGAAGATTGCCTCCATTCGACAAGCACTCACCATGCACCGTGGTTCGTCGTCCCGGCCGACGATAAGGAGAATGCACGGCTGATCGTCTCCCAAATCGTCCTTGATGCGCTTGGAGGACTCAAGATGGCGTATCCCAAGACCACTGCGAAGCGCCGCCTCGAACTGCACACGACTAAGAAGTTGTTGGCGAAATGACCTCATACAGCATTCGTATGCGCATCTGGACGAATCAACCTCTCAAACCGCCGCCGCACTACTACCTGCTGCGGACAGTAGAAAAGGAACAACAATATGGCGACCACCGAGCTCCCTTTAAGCACTGACCCAGTTGCGAAATCCTCCACGTTCATCTTCGATGTCGCTCTATCAACCGCGATTGCCGCAAATGGAAAAACGGAGACACATGCGCTGGTCCCTAAAGGTCCGCTTTCGCCTGAAATGCTTGGCAGGATGAATCGCTACTGGCGTGCAGCGAATTATCTATGCATAGGCCAGATCTACCTCTTTGAGAATCCCCTCTTGCGAGAACCGCTCACAGCGGCACAGATCAAGCCGAGGTTGCTCGGCCACTGGGGAACCTCGCCGGGACAAAACCTCATTTACATCCATCTGAATCGCGTCATCAAAGAACATGATGCGGACATTATTTACATCTCGGGCCCGGGACATGGTGGCCCCTCGCTGAATGCTTGCTCCTACCTGGAAGGTTCTTACACCGAGGTCCATCCCGAGATCATGGCCAACGAAGACGGGATGCGGCTCATGTTCCGCAAATTCTCTACGCCCGGAGGGGTGCCCAGCCATTGCGGCCCGCACGTGCCGAACTCCATGCATGAAGGTGGAGAGCTTGGCTACTCGCTGGTTCACGCGTTTGGTGCGGCATTCGACAATCCCGACCTGATTGTTGCCTGTGTCATTGGTGACGGAGAATCCGAGACCTGTCCACTTGAGGGAAGCTGGAAGTCTGTCAATTTTCTCAATCCCGCGCGGGATGGTGCGGTCCTTCCGATTCTGCACCTCAACGGCTACAAGATATCGGGTCCGACCGCACAGGGACGCACCAGCGACGCTGACTTGAAGGCCCTCTACACCGGCCGCGGCTACAAGCCTTACTTTGTCGAGGGGGACGATCCCGAAGTCGTGCATCAACTTCTCGCTCAGGCGATGGACGATTGCTACGCCGAGATTCGGTCGATTCAACAGGACGCCCGCAAGAATGGATTCAAGAAGCAGCCCGTTTGGCCCATGATCATTCTGCGCACGCCTAAGGGATGGACTTGTCCTAAGGAAGTGGACGGAATCCCAATCGAGGGCACGTTCCGCGCACACCAGGTCCCACTCGCGACGGTTCGCGAGAATCCCGAGCATCTCAAGGTTCTCGAAGCTTGGATGAGAAGCTACAAGCCCCAGGAACTTTTCGACGAGAATGGCAAGTTCATTGAAGAACTGGCGGTGCTCGCGCCTCGCGGCAACCGGCGCATGGGCGGCAGTCCCCATGTGAATGGCGGGCGATCGTTGATTACGCTCGCTCTGCCCGATTTCACCGATTATGCACTCGAAATCCCCGGACCGGGGCAGGTTCTGGCCGAGGCTCCGCGCAAGCTTGGCGATTTCTTTCGCGACATTTTCAGGATGAATCTAACGAACTTTCGCATGTTTTGTCCCGATGAAACAAACTCCAACAGGCTTAATTCCATCTTCGAAGCGACAAAACGCTGCTCCATGGCAGAGCTTGTATCGATCGACGACGAACTCGGCCCGGATGGCCGAGTGTTGGAAGTTCTGAGCGAACATCTGTGCGAGGGATGGCTGGAGGGCTACCTGCTTACCGGTCGGCACGGTATGTGGTCCTCCTATGAAGCATTCGCACAGGTGGTCGATTCCATGCTGACGCAGCATGCCAAGTGGCTTGAGCAATGCCGCGAGTATCCGTGGCGCAAACCGATCGCATCGTTGAATGTTCTGCTCACAAGTCATGCATGGCGGAACGATCACAACGGATTCAGCCACCAGGCCACCGGTTTTGTTGACAATGCTCTGGCGCGCAGAAGCGACACCATTCGCGTCTACTACCCGCCGGACAGCAATTGCCTGCTGAGCGTCTTCGATCATTGCCTGCGGAGCCGCAACTACGTGAACATCGTTACTTGCGGAAAGCAGCCGCAACTGCAGTGGCTGAACATGGACGAAGCTCTTGAGCATTGCTCGCGCGGCGCATCGACCTGGAAGTTTGCAACGAATGACGAGGGCAGAGAGCCGGATGTCGTTCTAGCCTGTGCCGGCGACGTGCCAACGATCGAAATCTGCGCAACGTCATGGCTTCTGCAGAAACACGTCCCTGGGATCAAGGTGCGGGTTGTCAATGTTGTTGACCTGATGACCTTGATGTATCCAGACAAACATCCGCACGGCATGGACGAGATGTCGTTCAACGCGCTCTTCACCGAAAAGGCGCCGGTGATTTTCGCCTTCCACAACAATCGGTGGCTCATTCATACTCTGGTTCATGGGCGCGCCAACGAAGGGCGCTTCCATGTGCATGGCTATATCGACGAAGGAACAACCACCACACCGTTCGACATGGTCGTGCTGAACGAGATGAGCCGGTACCACCTCGCACTGGATGCGCTAAAGCACATTCCACGGCTTCGTGTACAGGCTGCGGGCGCAATCCAGATGTTCGGCAAGAAACTGACCGAACATCACGATTACATTCGCGAACACCTTGAGGATATGCCCGAGATCAGGAACTGGCAGTGGACAGCGGACTTCAGCGATTCCGCTGCGCCTGCGCCATTGGCCAAGGGGCATCCTCAAAAGGCCATGTTCACCGACAGCTAAACCGCGAGCCGCTGAAATTGAAGTGGAGGTGGGCTATCGCCAGAAGGGTATTGCCGAAAGCACTCTCCGCTTCCTGAACTCCGCAAGACAGGGAGATACATTGAATGATCCGAAAGCACCTTTCGATTGGTCAAAGATCGATGGATTCGATGCACTGGTTGAGTTAGCGCTCAATCTGCACTGGTCGTGGAACCATGCAGCGGACGAAGTGTGGGAAGGACTCGACAAAGAACTCTGGACCGCGACGCAAAATCCCTGGGTCATTTTGAGGACGGTTTCCAAAGAAAAGATCAAAGCCGCACTGAGCGTCCCGGAGTTTCGCCAGCGCCTCGATTCCTTGCTGAGCCACAATCGGACATCTTACAGTGCGGACGCATGGTTTCAGAACAATCATCCCGGTACTGCGCTCACTTCGATTGCCTACTTCAGCATGGAGTTCATGTTAAGCGAAGCACTTCCCATTTACTCCGGCGGCCTCGGTAACGTAGCAGGCGATCAATTGAAGGCAGCCAGCGACCTGGGAGTTCCGGTCGTCGGGGTCGGCTTGCTCTACGGCCAGGGATATTTCCGCCAGGACTTCGATTCGGAAGGATGCCAGCAGGCACTTTATCCGGTCAACGATCCAGGTCAGCTGCCTATTCGACCACTAAGACAACCGAACGGGGAATGGTTACGGCTGCAGATCCAACTGCCGGAAGGCAAGATCTGGCTCCGTTGTTGGGAGGTTTCCGTTGGGCGAACAAAGCTGTACCTGCTGGACACCAACGATTTTTCCAACACCGCGGCTCACCGCGGCATAACCAGCGAACTCTACGGCGGCGACGCAGAGATGCGCCTGAAGCAGGAGATCGTTCTTGGTATCGGTGGCTGGCGTTTGCTGCGAGCATTGGGCTTACGGTCAGAGGTATGTCACCTCAATGAAGGCCATGCTGCGTTCGCCACGCTTGAGCGCGCCCGCTCCTATATAGAGGACTCCAAGCAACCGTTCGATGTTGCTCTGAATGTTACACGAGCCGGGAATCTGTTCACTACGCACACTGCGGTCAGCGCGGGCTTCGACCGTTTTCATCCCGATCTGATTCGCCGATATCTTAGCCATTATGCTCTGGATGAGCTCCATATTCCGGTGGAGGATCTGCTCGCGATGGGCCGGCAGAACGCGAGAGACCCCTCAGAGCCCTTCAACATGGCGTACCTTGCATTCCGTGCCAGCGGCCAGGTGAATGCCGTGAGCAAGCTGCATGGACAGGTGAGCCGGCAAATCTTCGCGCCCCTCTTTCCGCGATGGCCACAGGAAGAAGTTCCAATCGGCTCGGTTACCAATGGAATTCACGTGCCCACGTGGGATTCAGCAGCGGCTGATGCGCTCTGGACTTCAGCTTGCGGCGAAAAGCGTTGGCGCGGGGATCGTCCAGCCGAAGACGACGTCCGCCAACTCACCAACGCGGAGCTGTGGCAACTTCGCACAGCAGGACGAAAATCGTTGATCGGCCGTATGTGCGGACGCTACGCGTCTCAGCTTGCCGCGGAAGGCAGAGGAGCGTCGGACCCGAGCGGCATTCTTGACGAGAACATACTCACGATGGGATTCGCGCGCCGCTTTGCCACGTACAAGCGTCCGAATCTTCTGTTGCACGATTCTGAGAGACTGATTCGCCTTCTTACCCATCCCCAACGCCCCGTCCAGTTGATCCTCGCCGGCAAAGCTCATCCGCAGGACGTGCCTGGGCAGATGCTGATCAAACAATGGAAAGACTTCATCAAACGTCCAGAGGTCCAGGGCCGCGTTGTTTTCCTCAACGATTACGACATGTTGCTGGCTCAGGAACTGGTCCAGGGAATCGATCTTTGGATCAACACGCCTCGACGGCCGTGGGAAGCATGCGGGACGAGTGGAATGAAGGTCCTCGTCAACGGCGGTTTAAACCTCTCCGAATTGGATGGCTGGTGGGCGGAAGCCTACTCGCCGGAAGTTGGCTGGGCTATTGGGGACGGAAAGGAACATGGCGACGATCCGGCATGGGACTCCCGCGAGGCAGAAGATCTCTATGCCCTGCTTGAACGTGAGGTGGTACCTGAGTTCTACGAGCGGGATGAGGCAAAAATGCCGTCCAAGTGGCTGGGGCGCATCCGCGAGAGCATGACGCGACTCACTCCAGAGTTTTCCGCCACCCGCGCGATCCGGGAGTACACCGAAAATCACTATCTGCCTGCCGCCTCAAATTACTGCGCGCGGGCGGCCGACGACAGCAGCCTGGGGTCGGGTTTGCTCTATTGGCGCCAAGAGTTAGATCGGCATTGGAACACGGTGCGCTTCGGACCTTTGAGAGTCGAGACGCATGACGGCCAGCATTTCTTTCAAGTCGAGGTTTCTCTGGGCACACTCAAGCCCGATCAAATCAAGGTAGAACTCTACGCTAACTCAGTTCAGGGAGATAAACCTGCCATCGAATCTATGCACGCACCGGAACTCACTCAGGGTTCTCCAGGAGTGCTCACGTATTCGGCTCAGGTCTCCGGAACTCGCGCCTCAAGCGACTACACGGCGCGCATCATTCCTTATCACGCAAATGTTTCTGTTCCTTTGGAATCGGGACAGATTCTTTGGCAGCGCTGAACTCTGACGCTGATTGGCGTCAGAGTTCAGTACCGGACTAGCAAGCAAAGCAGGCACAAATGAAATCGCAGGGACTTAGCGATACAGTAGCGATGCTTTTCGCAGATAGCAAAGGTTTGCTCGCGATGGACGAGAGCAATCCGACTTGCAACAAACGATTCGCCAGTTTGGGAATTCCTCAGACCGAGGAGGCGCGGCGCGCTTATCGGGAAATGATTGTGACGACTCCGGGGCTCAGTGAGTGCATCGGCGGCGCGATCCTCTATGACGAAACGATCCGGCAGAATACGGGAGACGGCGCACCGTTCGTGCAAGTCCTCATCGAGGCGGGAATCGTTCCCGGAATCAAAGTGGACATGGGCGCCAAGGACCTAGCGGGCCGTCCCGGCGAAAAGATCACTGAGGGCCTGGACGGACTGCGCGAGCGACTGGCTGAATATTCCCGCTTAGGCGCGCGCTTTGCCAAATGGCGCGCAGTCATCGCGATCGGCAAGGAGGTTCCCAGCCAGGGCTGCATTGAGGCCAACGCTCAGGCATTGGCTCGTTATGCTGCGCTTTGCCAGGAGGCCGGACTTGTTCCCATCGTAGAGCCAGAGGTTCTGATGGATGACGACCATAGCTCGCAGCGTTGCTTCGACGTCACTGAGGAAGTTCTTCGAGTTGTTTTCTCCCAGCTCCATGCGCAAGGAGTGGTGCTGGAAGGGATGGTCCTCAAGCCCAACATGATTGTTCCGGGATTGACCTGTCCTGCACAAGAAGACGTGAATGAAGTGGCCGACGCAACTGTGAGTTGTCTCTTGCGAGCCGTCCCTGCTGCGGTTCCTGCGATCGCGTTTCTTTCTGGAGGGCAATCGGCCGAGTTGGCTTCTGCGCGTTTGAACGCGATGAATATTCGCTTCAAATCGCGGTTGCCTTGGGCGGTGGCATTTTCGTATGCCCGCGCTATCCAGCAGCCGGCGCTGGAATTGTGGAGGGGCCTAGATGCGAATGTACCGGCAGCGCAGCAGGCTTTATATCACCGCGCATGCTGCAACCGGGCCGCTCGTCGCGGTGAATATTCGGCGGAGATGGAGAAGAAATGACCGGGAGCAAACATAATCACGAAGGAAACAGCAGCGACCAGGGTCAGCCCGATCCGGGTCCGTACTGGAGGCGGATGCATCGCGACTGGCGTTTTTGGTTCGGTGCGCTTTTTATGGCAGCGGCGCTAGCCGTTTACGTGCTGAGCGGCGACCTTGCCTGGCTGCCACATGGACACCGGTTTCCGTAATTCGGCGCGAATGACCTGAGCGGTCGATCTTGACATCGATCAGTCTCCAAGTCTTGATCATGTGATCCAGGTGACAATCAATGGGTTCGATAACTTTGTATCCTCTGCGCTTCGAGCCGATCTATCAATACCGGCTATGGGGCGGTCGGCGCTTGTCTGGACTACTCTCGGCGCCATTGCCGAGCGACGGGCCCATCGGAGAAGCGTGGGTGCTCAGCGACCGAGACGATTATCAAAGCAAGGCGGCTAATGGGCCCCTCAAGGGGCAAACCTTAGGTTCGTTGATGGAGCAATATCGTGAACAGATCATGGGCGTTCTGGCTCCGCGCTTCAATCGCTTTCCGTTGCTGCTCAAGTTTCTCGATGCACAACAAATGCTCTCTGTTCAGGTTCATCCCAGCGATGCTCATCCGGAACTTTTGCCACCTGGGGAGATGAGCAAGACCGAAGCGTGGGTTGTGGTGGAGGCAGAAAATGGAAGCCGTATTTATGCCGGCCTGAAGCCATGCACGACGAAAGCCGAGCTGCGCCACTCGCTCGGCGACGGCACAATCGCCGACCACTTGAATGGCATCGTCCCCCGGCCGGGTGATGCCGTGTTTATCCCCGCAGGAACGGTACATACATTAGGAGAGGGCGTTGTTGTTTTTGAGGTTCAACAGAACAGCGATGTAACATTCCGACTTTACGACTGGGAACACATAGACGCGAAGACGGGTCAGCTTCGTCCGTTGCAGGTGGATCAGGCTTTTGCCTGCATAGAATTCGATGGAAACGCCGGAGGCCTTGTGATGCCTCGCGTGGAGACCACAACGCCGCTCGAGCGGGAAAAACTCTTTGATTGTGCAGCATTCGAGCTTGACCGACTGATCGGGAAAGCTCCGTTCTCTGTCGGCGCCGCGACCGAGCCGCGTGTGCTGATTTGCATTGACGGCGCAGGCCAGATCGATCACGGCAATATTCCTTACCCGGTAAGCAAGGGCGACGTATGGCTTTTGCCGGCAGAAGCCGGAGTGTGTGCGTTTCGACCAACCGGAGAAGTGAAATTGTTGGAGATCGCGATTCCCCGGTAGTTTGAAATTTGGAGAATTACCATGAGTTCAAAGCGCCGAATCGAAAACAAGAACTCGTTGAACCTCAAAGTTGGAGATGAATGAAAAAGCTAATTGTGTTTGACCTGGACGGAACCCTCGCGCCAAGTAAATCATCCCTCGATACCGAAATGGCGTCACTCCTGCACGACTTACTCAGCGTCGCCAGGGTTGCCGTCATCTCCGGCGGTGCGTGGCTCCAGTTTGAAAAGCAAGTGCTCTCCCATCTTCCGCAAGACGAACGCCTGACAAGGCTGTCGATTCTGCCTACCTGCGGAACACAATTCTTCCAATACGCCGGAGAATGGAAAAGGCTTTATGCGGAAGATTTCACTGCGGACGAAAAAAAGAAGATTGTCAGCTCCCTCACCAAAGCCATAGGGACCGCTGGCTTCCCTGTCGAAAAGACCTGGGGTGAAACCATCGAAGACAGGGGAAGCCAGATAACTTACTCTTCGCTGGGTCAGCAGGCCCCGCTTGACGAAAAAGTGAAGTGGGACGCAGATTTTGCCAAGCGGAAGAAGATCAAGACGATCCTCGACACTCTCATCCCCGAGTTTTCGGTCCGCCTCGGCGGCGCGACGTCCATAGACGTTACCAAGCCCGGCATTGACAAGGCATACGGCATCAAAAAGCTGCGCGACGTTCTCGGCATTTCGGTGCAAGAGATGATTTATGTTGGGGACGCTTTGTTCCCGGGGGGGAATGACTACCCGGCGGAAGAGGCAGGAGTCATTTCAATTCCCGTTAAAGGCCCAAATGAAACCAAGCGGGTTATCGAAGCGATCATCGCTTGCCTTGGTGACGATCGACAAGCCCGATCTTTTGAGGTGGATTGATGGAGGATTTCCAACTGCGGCGCCTCCGGATGGTGATGGAACCGGAGCCCGGCAATCCCAACGAGGTGGAAGGCGTTCTTAATCCCGCGGCGGCTCGTGGTCCGGATGGAGAGCTCTATCTCTTCCCGCGATTGGTGGCAAAAGGAAATTACTCCCGTATCGGCATCGCGACAGTGAGGTTTAATGATGCTGGCGATCCGATCGGCGTAGAGAGGATTGGCATTGATGTGTAATAAGAGTCGGGAGATTTTCGCCGATCTGCTTGGGATGATCATGGGTTGACTGGATCAACGCACTCATCGAGTCATTCGAATTGATCAGGTTATCGACACGTGGCCGAAAAACCGGCAAGTGTCCATGTTGCCGACTTTTTGGCCATGTGGCTCAAGCGCCGTGCCTGGTGAGCGCATAGGAGATTTGCGTCAATCCAGAAATGCTCCGAGCGGCATCGGCATTTTTCGAGACGAATCTCTGAATTGCAGCCCACTCCCGGTGAATGAGTGCATTGGCTCGTTCTCGCCAGCTGAGGCTACATTTCTACGCCGGTGAATCAGGTTACGTCCTAACTGTTTCAACCTTCGCTCAGCCCGGCAGGCAACGCCCGCCGAGCAAAGCGAGGCAGGAGCATAAAACGAGGATGGATCAATTAGTTATTCGCTGATCGCGACGCCGCTGAAAGAAGCGACTCCGATCGCGTTCGAGGTTGCAACCGGGCTGAGATCGCCAAATGCGTCGATCGAGAACACGGCGACATGCGCACCATCGGCGGCGGTGTAGATGACCGCGAGCCATTTTTCGTCGGGGGAAACGGTGATGTCAGTGGGCGAACCAGGCAAAGGCACGGACTTATAAAACACGCCGCCCTGGCTATCGGTGAAAAAGATGGAGATCGCATTGCCAGGCGAGTTTCCCGTGTACCAGATGTTGCCTTGGCCTTTGGCGACCCAGCAAGGAGCATTGACTGGATACGACGGTGTGGGTCCCGCGATGGGATGGAGATCCCCGTTCTGGTTAAGGATGGCGAAGCTATCGGGACTGTGCGCCGGAGTGAAGCCAAGATTGTCGCCCCAGAATGCGGCTCCGAGAGGGACCATATTGGCATCGCTGGGAAGAGCGATGGAGTTGCTGGACCCGCTCAAGACTCCATCTGCGCGAGTGAGTGGTAATTGAAGGACCGATCCGGAGCTCAAAGTAACGGCGGCCCAGTTTTCTCCAACGGCGATCTGCGCGGCCGAAGGATCGGTAAGAGCTACGACGGATCCGTCAGAAAAGCCGAGGGGCCACGCGTGGCTCTCCGCACATGTGGTTCCGACCACGAACAGATGGCCGCCGGCCAACGCGACGGAATCGGGTTTGACGCAGTCAGGTTGGAGATGGATGGTGGGACCGATTGCAATGGAATTGCCAAATCGCACCAACTGAGAGACAGTGTTTGATCCGTAGTTCGCTACCGCCCCGAGATCATTCTGAAACTGCAGAATTCCCGCATTGGTGCTAGCGCCACCCACTCCGCCGGTTGACAGCTTCTGGGCCATTTGAAGCGAGGGCGCTCCTTCTGTTTGCAGATTGAAGACGACGACGGCGTTGCCGGCGGGATCGTTTGTGCTGGTGAGCACAAGAGGAATGCGCCCTCTTTGGGCGGCAGCGGTGAATGGGATGGTGAGAACGAGAGCCAAGACCATCAGGCAGGAACGCCAGAGGCTGGACGGGGGGAGTTTTGCGCTGTGCATCGCGATCTCCTTGGGAGTTTTTAGGATTGTGACCTAGCGCGCCGCAGATTGGCGTCCGCCGGCGTGGTTCGATCACAAGCAGTAATTCGCCGGCCGGAGAAGAAAAGTTACGGTGCGGGAGCGAGGCGCGTGAGTGGGCGGGGGAAAAGCGAGAGAAATTTGGAAATTCGATGAATTCGGCGGGATGGGCGTAACTTTTCGCTTCATTGGATCGAATAAGCAATATAAATTCGGAATCCGTCTCAAAAGCTGTGCCGCTTCGGGATCGGTCTGCGGGGCACGCCCCCGTGCATAACCAGCTTGTGCCAATGCGCGAGCACTGATACAGATAGCTAGGGGGGACTGTCGCTCAGTTACTTATGCACGAGGACGAAAATCTCGCGACTCTGATGACCCGCTATCAGCGTGGCGACACGGCGGCGGCGACGGTGCTGGTGGAGCGCATCAGCCCCCAGTTGCATCGTTTCTTCATCGTGCAAATGTCGAGCCGGGCGGACGCAGACGATTTGTTGCAGGAGACATGGCTCCGCATTCACAAGGTGAGACACACATACCGGCCAGGCGAGCCGCCGCTTCCGTCGTTTTATGCGATTGCACGGCACGTCCGCGTGGACCACTACCGGAGGTCGGTGCGGGTGAGTTCCAGCGAGCAGGAAATGGAAGCGATGCGGAGAGGATCGACTTTGGCCAAGCCGGATGGAGATGGCGCCGATGCCCTGCAAGCGCTGCTGGCGCCTCTTACAGAGAGCGAGCGTGAGGTCATCGCGATGATGAAGGTTGAAGGGATGTCGTTGGAGGAGGTGGCGCGGGCTACGTCCTCCACGGTCGGGTCAGTGAAGCAGAAGGTTCATCGCGCTTACAGGAAGCTGCGCGAAGCAATGAGCAATAAGGGACGGGCAAGGTGACGGAACGGAGGATCGAGGTGAAAGAGGAAGAGATCGACGATGTCCTGACTAAAGCTGCGCGGAACCTGCACAATTTGGATCCGCGGAGCCTGCGGGCGGTTGCGGACACGATCAGATCATCGACACGACCGGTTCGGCCGCTGCCGCCCACATGGGTGTTGGCGGGCGGTCTGGTCCTTGTCTGCGCGGCCATTGCTCTGGCAGGCGCAGCTCGGGCAGGATTCTACGGTATCGAAAAGATGGACCTATTAGAGCGTGCGCTGATCTTCTCTGCCCTGATTGGCTTCGCCTGCGCAGTGGGAATCGGGTTCATCCACGAAATGATTCCTGGGAGCCGGCGCCGCGTTGCTCCAGGCGCGCTTTTGGCGATCGTCAGTGGCGTTTTAGTTAGTCTATTTGCGCTGTTGTTCCGCGATTATCAAACCAGTGATTTCTTCTCCGCCGGGATTGCTTGTCTTTTTACAGGCCTCCTTTTTGCTGTCCCCACCGCTTTATTGGCCTGGCTGCTGCTCCGGCGCGGCTTCGCGGTAAATCCCGTCTCTGCGGGCTCTGTCGCTGGCACGCTTGCCGGCTTGGCTGGCCTCGGCATGCTGGAGCTGCATTGTCAGAACTTCCAGGCGGCGCACGTACTGGTGTGGCACATCGCAGTCATACCTTTGAGCGCCGCAGTAGGCGCATTCGTGGCATGGGCGCTGCGTTTGTTGGCAAACCCAGGCAAGTGCGCCGCTCGCAAATAAGCTAGGCAGTATCGACATATAGCATTCAGTTAAGCGATTGAATGCAAATTGTTATCCTGAGCGGAGCGCGTTTGGGGCCCCATGATTGCCACGCAAGCATGGGGTAGCGGCTTGCCGCTGGGGGGAGTCGAAGGATCTGCGGTTGCTTTTCAATCACCCTGCGCTGTCCTCAAAA
>JBEKPD010000080.1:0-27308 GCA_049521075.1 Occallatibacter sp. | reverse complement strand
CTTGCTCAAGCAGGACAAAACCGTCAAAGTCGGTATCCACGGAAAACGGCTACAGGCCGCCTGGGACCACAACTACCTTCTGCGACTCCTCGGCGTAGAGAATTAAGATGCGTTTGCCCTGGTTCGATCGGGCCTTCGAACGGATGGGCACAGTGGAGAAATGGTAGACTTTACGTCACTGCGGGAGAGCAGGAACCGCTTCTTCCTCCAATCCGCCGATTCGTGACGCTACTCAAGCTCCGCAATTTCGCTTTCGAATTCCACACCAGGTCCGGCGGTCACGACTGGAATGAATGGGACACGCAGATTCCCGAATGCCTTGAGAGCCTAATCGCGTACATCCATCAGCCCCAGCTTTCCGCAACAGAGTGAATCACCTGCCTGGTGAGATTGGGACCGCTGGATTCGGATCGGGGCTGCCGAATCTTTCGCGATCAACTATCAACAGTTTCCTTCCGTTGACTCGTCATTTCGAACAGCAGAACACCTGCGGCGACCGCTGCATTCAGCGAATCGCATCCTCCGCGCATGGGAATGCGAACCGCGAAGTCGGCAACATCGAGTAGTTGATCAGAAAGTCCTTGTTTTTCGCTGCCAACAATCAGAGCAGTGGGAAATCGGTATGCGAGCGCTTTGTAATCCATCAGCCCGGACGGGGAAGAAGCAACAACTGACACACCGTTGGATTTGGCCCAGACATTGAATTCCGGTACCGAGCACCGTACCAGCTTTTGCGAAAAGAGGGATCCCATCGTGGCCCGGACTGTTGTTGGATCGTACGGATCGCAGTTCGAGTTGAGGATGAAGACTCCGCTCACCCCCGCAGCCTCAGCCGTTCTGATGATTGTGCCCAGATTCCCGGGCGATTCGATGGATTCGACTGCGAGCCAAAGTGAGTTTCTTTTCGGCCGGAGTTGTTCCAACGGGAGCCACCTCTGCCCAAGAACCGCGCCAATTCCTTGTGGTTCAGTTGCGAGCGTCAGATCACGGTAGAGTTCGTGGGAAAGACGAATGCCGAAAACGCCTTGCTGGCGCAGCCGACGGGCGAGTTTTTGGCCAAATGGATTGGATAGAACCGAAGGATCAAGAAAGACAGAGACGATTGGAGCACAATGCTCGACCGCTCGGGCAAGGTGACGGATGCCTTCAATGATGTAGAGTTCTGTGCGGGAACGACCTTGATGTGTCTGAAGCGAACGGAGAGTTAGAAAGCGAGGATCGCGGGGGCCACTGACGAGCGGATACTTTTTCTCATTCATTTCCTCCTTGCGGCTGTGGTTGGAGCCGCTGCCATTGACGGATTTGATTCCATGGATGATTCTGCCACAACAGAAGGCATTTCTCCAGGCCTGGGAGTAGACCGAAAACGCAGTGATTCGTGACTCAACCGTCTTGGTACTGCGCTCAATACAATAGCTGGTGATCGTAGCGTAATTGATCCGGCCCGATAATACTGTTATGCGGCGTATTTTATGATGGGGTCTTTGAAGAAGGCTTTGATCCTGTCCGGATTCTTTTCGATGGTCGTCATGTGATCGGTTGCCGCGTTGCGCAACTTGTCTTTTGTTCGGCGGGGAACGCGGGTTTCAATGGCCTGTTTCAAGTCGCCATTGAGCCGCTCGTCTGGATTCAGTTCCGGCGAATAACTGGGCAGATAGAAGACTTCGATTTGCTCGGTGTGCTCAGCCAGCCATTTCTCGACCGGCGCGCAGTGATGCATGCCGAGGTTATCAAGTACCAGGAAGACTTTTCCTCCGGCCTGCTTGATCAAAGCTTCAAAGAACTCGGTCAGGCGCAGGTGGTTGAAGTTGCCGTCGATGATCATCCAACTTGTCTTGCCCTGATTGGTAACGGTTGAAATCATCGACAGCTTCTGCCTTGTTCCGCGCACGGTCTAGGCCACAGGCGTTTGTCCAATGAATCTCGGCGTCCTCTTGTTGAGCACGCTGCTTGATCTCGGGATAAGTCGCATCGAGCCACTTCTCGACTGCGGCCGGCGACTTCTCATAAGCCCTGCGAATCGGCTTTTGCGGCGTAAATCCCCAGCGCTTGAGATACTTTCCCCCGCTGCGCAAATGCAGTGTTATTCCGCACTCGCGTTCCATCAAAAGCATCACGGCAGCGCGTGTCCACAACGCGAAGTCCATCTTCAATTGCTCAGGGCGATGGTCCCTGATCATACCCTGAATACGCTCTTCCTGTTGGGCACTCAAGCTCCGCCCACTGCTGACCGGCCTTCCACGCGGGCCTATGTCAAGGCCACGTTTGCCTTGATCTTCATAACGCTTGACGATCATGCGAACAGCGGTGTAACTCAAGCCAACCGCTTGCGCGATCCGATGCCGATTCACTCCCCGCTTATAGGCCCCGATCACTTGCCGTCTGCGCTCATGCTGCGCTGCCGAACTTAACTTGCGCCCGTCCTCTTGCTCCATGTGGATGGAACGCGCAAGCACACTCAAAAAACGCAGTATTTATGGGCAGTATCTATAACGTCGCTCTCGTGAAGTGAATATCGCGAAACCTCCGATCGCGATAAGGCACATTCCCAAGGGTGCCGGTTCCGGCGTAGGCACTATCGTTCCGGTCACCTGGAACTCCACAGGCACCGTAGCACGGGTAAAGCTCGACCCGGGCCCATAGGCGGAGTCGGTCGAAGTTCCATTAGACCACTCGTCGCCGAGAAACGTGACGCCAGACGCGGTGGAGTAGCTCGCTGAGGAGAAGGGATCATTATATTGCCATGCGGTATCTGGTACCGGACTGCTGAGCACCAGAAAATACGTGCCCGGACCAAGCGAACTCAGGTCAAATAGGTTCACATCCGCCGGATTAATAGGAGTGGTGACCGAACCCTGAATAATCCCGCTGGTCGCGAACGTCGTTCCAGTGCCGATCTCAGTGACTAACGAATAATCGACGACGCCGGGGCTGCCCGACGTGAATAGGTTCGCCGTAACATCCACACCTGTGTACGTTGCGGTTTGTGACCATTCAACCGCATAGACAGTTGGTGTAAGGCCATAAGGAACGTACGGGGCAAAATACCCAAGCGGCTGGCTAGCGTCCGAGTTACCGGACGATTGAACAATCGTGGTTGCCCCTGCCGCTTGCGCAAGCAGAAGACAAGCCGCAAAACTGCATCCGAGGTACTTTTTAAACATGTTATTTTCTCCGTGAGACGAATGGGATTGTCGATCGCCAACATTCAGTTTGCGAACACACACCATCTCGGTTGTCAGAACTAGTCTGGGGAACTGTGAATTCGATGCTGCTTGGGGAATTGGCCGAAGAATCGTGGCCCGACCTAATAAATACCCTATCTTTTTAACAATTGAACTTCAACAACTATTTAGTTCAGTTCTGGTCGAAACCGGTCCGGGCGACTGTGGCGGCGCCTGAACGCTGTACATCAGGCGGGGCAATGCGGTAACGTTGGCGCGTTATGAGAAATCGCCTCCTCCCTCCCTTCTCCCTGTTCTTCACCCTCGCTTTCGCATCAGTTTTGCCGTTTGGCCTCGAGGTTCGAGCCCAGACCCCAGTGCCTGACTCGCCTGCCCCCGATTCGCCTGCTATCGAAGCCCGCGCCCACGCCATGCTTTCAAAACTCACGCTCCAGCAGAAAATCGAGCTGCTCGGCGGCATCGACAGCATGTACACCCGTCCCATGCCGGCCATCGATCTGCCGCGCTTCAAGATGTCCGACGCCTCGGTGGGCATACGCACATGGGGCCCGACCACGGCCTACGCTTCCGGCGCATCGTTAGCTGCCAGTTGGGACACGGACCTCGCCCGCAAAACAGGCGAAGCTCTGGGCCGCGACGCCCGCGCCCGCGGCGTCAATTTCCTACTCGGTCCCGGTGTCAATATTGCCCGCTCACCACTGGCCGGCCGCAACTTCGAGTACCTGTCTGAAGATCCGTATCTGAACTCCGCGCTGGTCGTTCCGTTCATTGAGGGTGTGCAGTCCCAGGGCGTCATCGCCACCGTCAAGCACTTCGCTCTCAACAACCAGGAGTTCAACCGCCACGATGCCAGCGCCGACATCGACGAGCGCACCTTGCGCGAGATCTATTTGCCCGCCTTCGAAGCTGCCGTAACCAAGGCACACGTCGACGCAGTCATGAACTCCTACAATCTGGTCAACGGGGTCCATGCCACGCAGAACCCCGTCCTCAACCTCCAGATACTCAAAGGCGAGTGGGGCTTCGAGGGCATTCTCATGTCCGATTGGGACGCGACCTACGACGGTGTTGCGGCCTGCAACAACGGCCTCGATCTGGAGATGCCCAGCCCTAAATTCATGAACGCCAAAAATCTCCTTCCTGCGGTCAAGGCTGGAGAGGTCAAGGAATCCACCATCGACGAGCACGTGCTGCGCCTGCTGCGCGCCGAGTTGCGCTACGGCTTCACCACGCGCCCGCAGTTCGATCCAGCCGACTCCACCTACTCCGTAGATGATCGTCCGCTCGCGTTCGAAGGAGCTCTCGAGAGCATTACGCTTCTGAAGAACGATGGAAAATTGCTCCCGCTCGATCACTGGAAGACCAAAAATATTGCCATCATCGGACCCAATGCCTACCCGGCTGTTACGGGCGGCGGAGGATCGTCCGAAGCTCGCGCCTTTGAGCCGGTCAGCATTCTCACCGGCATCGCAAATCTTCTCGGTCCCGATGCGCACGTCTTCTATAGCCCCGCCATGCCTGCGAGCGACGACGAAAAAAAGGCCATTGCGCAGGCTGACGTTGTCGTCGTCGCGGTTGGTTTCACGGCAGCCACGGAGCGCGAAGGTCACGACCGCACCTTCATCTTGCCCCCCGGCCAGGACTCGTTGGTCGAGCAGGTGGTTGCGGCCAATCCCCGCACCGTCGTGCTCCTCACCGGTGGTGGCGGCATGGACGTTAGCCGCTGGCTGGATAAAGTCCCCGCGCTTCTCCATCTCTACTACCCAGGCCAGGAGGGCGGCACAGCCGTGGCGCAAATCCTCTTCGGCCAGCACAACCCCGAGGGCAAACTCCCCGTCACCTTCGACCGTAGTTGGGATGAAAGCGCCTCCGCCAAGTGGTACTACGGCGACCCGAAAGACAACACCACGCTCCACACCACTGGCGCAGACGGCAAGCCGCTTGACTACACTGTCGAGCACGTCAAATACGGCGACAAGCTCATGGTCGGCTACCGTTACTGGACCACCACAGGCAAGCACCCGCTCTATCCGTTCGGCTATGGCTTGAGCTACACCACCTTCAAGTTCTCGAACCTAACTGCGCCTGCCACCGCGGCGACGGCTACAGACTCCACGGTTCCGGTCAGCTTCGACGTCACCAACACGGGCACAGTAGCCGGAGCCGAGGTCGCCCAGCTCTACGTTTCCGACCCAACGGCCAAAGTCGACCGTCCCGAGCGCGAGCTGAAAGGTTTTGCCAAAGCCCGCCTCGCTCCCGGCGAAACCCAACACGTCACGCTCTCGCTCGACGCCCGCGCCTTCAGTTACTGGGACGAGCCGGCCCACAAATGGACCATCGATCCCGGCAAATTCATTCTTCGCGTAGGCGACTCCAGCGAAAATACCCCGCTAAGCGCCGCCATCGAGCTGCACTAACCGTTTGCACAATCCATAATTGATTTAAGAGGAAATCCTTCATGTTCAAACGCCGCATGTCTCTTGCTGCATTCATCGCACTCATCTTCGCGGTCGCATCTGCTAGCGCCCAATCCACACCTCAAACCCAATGGGTAGGGACCTGGGCCGCGTCGCCCATGCAGGCTGAAGGCGTCTATCTCCGCCTTTTTTCCAGTGTCACCTTGCGCGAAATCGTCCACATCTCCGCGGGCGGACCACAGATTCGCCTGCGCTTCACCAACGAGTTCGGCCTCGACCCCCTCACCGTTAGCGATGCCCACGTCGCGCTCAGCGCCGGCGGCAGCTCCACCCAGCCCGGCAGCGATCACCCCGTCACCTTTGGCGGAGCCGCGTCCGTTAACATTCCGCCCGGAGCCGCCATCTTCTCCGATCCGGTCCCACTCACCGTCGCGCCGCTCTCCGACCTCGCCGTCAGCTTCTATCTGCCTCCGCAGATCATGCGCGCCGAAACCTTTCACGCCTTCGCCGACCAGGACAACTACCTCTCGGACGGCCATTCGCCCGCCGCGCCGGATCTGCCCCAACCCACGACCATCTCCTCGTGGTACTTCTTCGACGGCGTCGATATCGGAGCGGCTGACGGCTCCGTCGCCGCCGCACCCGGCTCCCGCGCCATCGTCACCCTGGGCGACTCCATCACCGATGGTGCGCTCTCCACGCACAACGCCAATCGCCGCTGGCCCGATGTGCTCGCCGCGCGCCTCAGTCAGGAGCCCAATCTCGGCCACATAGGGGTGCTCAATGAGGGCATTGGCGGCAACCGCGTTCTCAACGAAACCACCGGCCCCAGCGCCCTTTCGCGCCTCGACCGCGACGTGCTCGCCCAGAACGGCGTTCGCTACGTCATCGTCCTTGAAGGCATTAATGACATCGGACGCCTGGCCCACGTGCAGGTTCCCTGGGACGCTATCACCGCGCCGCAGTTGGAGTTGGGGTTGAAGCAGATTGCCGATCGGACGCATGAGCATGGCCTCAAGATCATCGGCGCCACGCTCACGCCATACGGCGGCGCAGGCTATTACTCAGAGGTAGGCGAGCAGGTGCGCGAAGCCGTCAACGATTGGATTCGCTCGAGCGGTACATTCGACGGAGTGATCGACTTCGACAAGATTACGCGCGATCCGCAAAATCCCACGCACTTCAACCCGCTCTACGACTCCGGCGACCACTTGCATCCGAGCGACGCGGGATACAAGGCCATGGGCGAGGGCATCGACCTCACGCTGTTTGGGAAGTAGTCATACCGCCAAGTTCCAGACCGGTTGTAGCGAGGTGGCCCGCCCCCCGCGGGGCAAAAGGCGGTTGCAAAGGCCGTCTGTGCCCTATCCTTTTCCGGGGGGTTTTGCGGAAAGGGTGGGAGATTCTGCCATTGTTGATGAACGGGATCAGGCAGAAGGGTTAGCCGTGCCAGCCTCCATCGCCGCCAGCGAGACCTTGAGCGCCGCGAACTCCGGGCGCTCATGGAGGGGCTTCAGCCGTGGATCGGCCAGCATCACAAAGAACCACGGACAACGGGTTTCATTACCCGTGTGCAGCTCTGCGAGCGCCGCATCCGCCTCGCCCAGTGCAACGAACGTAGCCGCATTCAGCGTATTCAGCACGAAGCGCTCGCGGCTCAGCCATTGCAGCCTCTCCAGAAGTTCATGCGACTCATCTGTGCGCCCCGCGCAGGCCAACGCATAGGCGTGCGCTGAGATCGCAAGGTCGTAGTGCGAGGAGCGCTCCGTGAGCTTCTTCGCCGCTTCGATGGCGCTCTCGGCTTCGCCGTTGTATCCCAGAATCATCGCGGCAAAGAAAAGCGAGTTGTCGTACTCCGAAAACAACTCGATCGACTTTCGAACCTGTGCCACGCTTGCCTCTCGCTCGCCGGCCATATGCAGCACCCATGCCAGCGCCGCCTGCATCCATGGCGAGTAGGGATCGGCCTGAATCGCCGCGTGCAGCATCTCGATGGCTTCACCGAACCGATGCCGGCTGAGCAGAATCCAGCTGTGGGCCCGTATATTCATTGCATCGTAGGGCAGCTCCGCAGAGCGCGCCATCATCTGCAAAGCCGAATGCGCATCGCGATCGAAATGGAATTCCACCCAACCTAGCGCCGGCAACAGGGGGACGGCCCGCTCGTTGAGCTCCGGAATTCCATCCGCAGCACGGCGCACGGTAGCGGCCGCGATCCTGGGAGACAAGTAGCCGTAGATGCATTGCACGATGGCCAGTTGCGCAAGGTCCACACGCGCCGCCATCAACTCTCGATCCAGCTCGACCGCGCGCAACAGCCGAGCCATGGCATCCTGGATGCGATGCCGCTCCATGCTCCGCCATTCGTAATGGGCGCGCAAATAAAGGTCACGCGCTTCGCGTTGCGCTTGCGACGTTTCCCTCTTCTCGGCCGGCGCGGCCTCCGCTTGGATAGGTATTCCCCCGCTGTGCAGCCGCGATGTCACGCGGTCCGCCAACTCACCGGCCAGCTCCGCGACCTGCTCCCGCTCTATGATCAGGTCCTCCACCCATAAAGCCGCGCCGTCTTCCACGCGGATCATCTCTGCCCGCAGCCGCTGCCGTCCCGGCGTAGCCAGAAGCTGTCCCGTAAGAAGCAGCTCCACATCGAGCAACTTGCCAATCTCCTGCCCGGGAAGTCCGCGCCGTGACAGCGTCTGCACCGAGTCCCGCGCGGCGATCGTCACCACGGCGGGATGCGCACAGCGGAGCTGCTCCATGACCTGTTCGGCGACCGTCAGGCCCAGGTATTCAGGAACGTCGTATCCGGCAGAGAAGGGCAAAATCGCCAGCCGTGGCAGCGAGCTCACCGGCGCAGACCCGTCGCGTTCCGCAATGGCCATAATGCGGTAACCGCGCCTGTAAACGTTCTCAATGCAGTCCGAGGGCTGCAGAATTTTCCGGAGAGATGTGAGACATTCCGTTAGCCGAGGGTCGGAAGAATGTGATTCGCCCCCCAGAGCGCGGCTTAACTCGCTCGCCGAAACCACCTCGCCTTGCCGCGTCAGAAGCGCGCGCAGCAGAGCCAGCTCCTGCGCGGGAATATCGAGTGCAGTCTCACCGCGCAACAAGGTCCCCTCGGCCTTGAGCCGCAAATCTGCAAACCGATAAGTCACCGGCTTGACGCCAGCCGGCGCCCGTAAAGAGCGATCCATAGAAACCAACACAGTTCCGCAAATTCTCGTGCCGCACCTTGGTCGGAATGACTCTCGCCGGAAGGCGGTTCATTCGCGGCGGGGCCCGCAAGAATTCACATTCAATACATCCAGGGCAAGGCAAAGCCTTAAGAACAACAAGCATGATTTCCGGAGAGAAGAGGAGAGGCAGAGCCGCAGTCGACGAACAGTCCTTCCGTGCGAGGCTCCGTTCAACCTCTGCGGATTTACTCTCCCGTACGGAGAATCACCGCAATTTCCAGGCTTCTGTGGCTATTCTCCGGCGTCTGTGCGGTCCTTAACTTATTCAGCAGATGAAGGATGCGATGAATGCGCCGCTTGCCGCATATTCGGCGACAGAAATAACCCTACCAGAGCCCGATGACACAATTGATACATCGATTATTGCTCGGCCTCTGCTAGAGCGGGAAGAAGTTCTGTGAGAATTTTGAGGCCCGAAGTAATGCGCCAGAGGTTACTCATGACTATCATCGCTGCTACATCGGCTCAGATTCCGCCGGCATATACAGCGCCATTTGGTCCGCTCGCAATTCTTTCCACGGCATGGAAAAGCTGAAAGCTAATAGCTGTAATTATGCCTTGTTGATCACCTTGGCCAGCGTGGCGCCAATCTCGGCCGGCGACACCACCACGTGAATTCCCGCTGCTTCCATGGCCTTAATCTTGTCGACGGCCGTGCCCTCGCCCCCGCTGATGATCGCTCCGGCATGGCCCATGCGACGTCCCGGAGGCGCAGTCTGGCCTGCGATGAAGCCCACCACCGGCTTCTTCACATTCTTCTTCACAAACTCCGCCGCGGCCTCTTCGGCCGAGCCGCCAATCTCGCCGATCATGATGATCGCTTCGGTCTCGGGATCATCATTCAGCAGCCGCAGCGCGTCGATATGCGTAGTGCCGATAATCGGGTCGCCGCCAATGCCAATCGCCGTCGATTGCCCGATGCCGCGCTGTGTCAGTTGGTGCACGGCCTCGTACGTGAGTGTCCCAGAACGAGACACTATTCCGATCGAACCCTCCTTGTGAATGCGACCTGGCATGATGCCGATCTTTGCCTTTCCCGGCGAAATCACCCCTGGGCAATTCGGCCCCACCAGCCGGGACTTCGAGCTCTTCAGCTTGGCCCAGACCTTCACCATGTCGAGCGTCGGAATGCCTTCGGTAATGCAGACGATCAGCGGAATCCCCGCATCCTCGGCCTCCAGAATCGCGTCGGCGGCAAAGGGCGGCGGCACAAAGATCATGGTCGCGTTGGCGCCGGTCTTGGCTTCGGCCTCAGCCACGGTGTTGAACACCGGCCAGCCCTCGTGCATGGTTCCACCCTTGCCCGGAGTCACCCCGCCCACCACCTTGGTTCCATACTCCGCGCAAGCCATGGCGTGGAAGGTGCCTTCCTTGCCCGTAATGCCCTGCACAATTAGCCGCGTATTTTTATCAACCAGAACCGCCATCTTTATGCCCTCGCCGCCGCAGCTACAACCATTTCGGCGGCTTCTTTCATGGTCGCACCTACTTGAAAATTGAGGCCGGATTCCTTGAGTATTCTCCGCCCTTCCTCAACATTGGTTCCCTCAAGACGAAGAACGATTGGCACTTCAATATTCAGCTTCTTCGCCGCCGCAACCACGCCCGTCGCCAAACGGTCCACGCGCAGAATACCGCCGAAGATGTTGATGAAAATCGCCTTCACATGTTTGTCTGAAAGCAGAATTTCGAAGGCGTGCTCAATCTGTTCCTGCGTGGCGCCGCCGCCCACGTCCAGAAAATTCGCCGGGCTGCCGCCGGCGTACTGAATAATGTCCATCGTCGCCATGGCCAGCCCCGCGCCGTTCACCATGCACGCAATCGATCCGTCCAACTTGATGTAGTTGAGCGCGTATTTGCTCGCCTCCACTTCCAGCGCGTCCTCTTCGGCAGTGTCGCGCAACGCCTTGATCTCGGCGTGCCGGAAGAGCGCGTTGTCGTCGAAGTTGATCTTGGCGTCGAGCGCGTAGAGCCTGCCGTCGGTCGTCGTAATAAACGGATTGATCTCAAGCAGCGATGCGTCGGTCTCGATGAACGCCTTGTAAAGGCTCTGGAAGAACGCCACCGCCTGGTTGATCTGTGCCGCCTTCAATCCCAACGCAAAAGCCAGTTTGCGTGCCTGCCACGCGCCAAATCCCACTGCCGGATCGATCGTCTCCTTATAAATGGCTGAAGGATCCTTCGCCGCGACTTCTTCAATCTCCATGCCGCCGGCCTGCGACGCCATAAACACCAGCTTGCCCGTGGCGCGGTCGAGCACGATGCCCAGATAGAGCTCGCGCTCAATGGCCGCGGTCTCCTCGATCAGCAGCCTCTGCACCTTTTGCCCCTGCGGACCGGTCTGGTGCGTCTTGAGCGTCATGCCCAGGATGTTTTTCGCGTGCTCCTCGGCCTGTTCGCGCGTCTTAGCCACCTTCACGCCGCCGCCCTTGCCGCGACCTCCAGCATGAATCTGCGCCTTCACCACCACGCCCGATGCGCCTTCGGCAAACAGCTTGCGCGTCACATCGTTGGCTTCTTCGAGCGTGTTCGCCATCTCGCCTTTGGGCACAGGAACGCCATACTTCGCCAGAATTGCTTTTGCTTGATATTCGTGGATTTTCAAGAGATAGGGACCTCGAGCAATTTTCAGATTACCACGCAGATTTGCGCTGGAATCTCAGCTCTTGAGGCTGCCACGGAACCCTGCTGCCATCCAGGAGCGATGCCGGCAATCGGACCCTCGATTTGCCGATTTCAAGGTCTCTGACCGTCGGACTTGCCACCAACCTAGACGTGCCTCAGATCTCGATTCTGGACCCGGGAACCGGGATGCACAAACGCAGACGGCCAGAGACTTGTGTCCATGATTCACAAAAATCTCTCAATTGCCTCTCCCACAAACGAGGGACGTCCCCGTCTTCAGCCACCGTCAATGCGCGCCGCCAGCCCTTTCGCGCCCCCCGGCCCCGCTCTGCCATACTTTTCTCATGTCGTTGGTCAAGGAACTGCTTCGCCCGCTCGCCGAAGATGGCGCCGCGCTAACCCGCGAGCAGGCGGCCGAAGTGTTGGAAGAAATTCTCACCGGCCAGGTGCCCGAGGTCGAAACCGCCGCGCTCTTGACCGTCTTCGCCACGCGCGGTGAGCAGGCGCCCGAGCTAGCCGGCTTTGTCGACGTGATGCGCCGGCACTCCGTTCCCATGCCCTTCTCCGAAGGGGAAAGAGCGGAGCTCGTCGACTGCGTCGGCACCGGCGGTGGTGGCCCGCAGACCTTCAACATCTCCTGCGGCGCAGCGTTGGTCGCCACGGCCGCAGGCGCCAAAGTGGCCAAGCACGGCAATCGCGCCGTCACCTCGCGCTGCGGCGCAGCAGACGTGCTCGAAGCTCTCGGCGTTCCCATCGAGCTCCCGCCGGATCTGGCCGTCGAATGCCTGCGCGAAACCGGATTCGTCTTTCTCTACGCGCCGCTCTACCACCCTGCCATGAAGGCCCTCGGCCCCCTGCGTCGCGCCCTCGGTTTCCGCACTATTCTCAACCTCGTCGGCCCGCTCACCAACCCGGCCCACGCTCGCACCCAAGTCATCGGAGTTCTCGCTCCCAGCCGCGTTCTTCTCGTCGGCCGCACGCTCCTGGCGCTCGGCGCACGCCGCGCTTTTGTCGTCCACGGCACAGATGGCATCGACGAGCTCACTACTACGGGCGAATCCGTCGTGGCCCGCGTCGAAGAGAATGCAGAGGGCAAGCCGGAGCTCAAAGCCGCGCGCATCACGCCGGAGATGGCTGGCCTCGAGCGCACCACAATCGATCACTTCATGGGCGGCGACATCGAGACCAACAAAGCGCTGCTCTACGACGTGCTCACCGGCATTCCCGGCGCGCGCCGCGACGTAGTCCTGCTCAACGCCGCCGCCGTGCTCGTTGCCGCGGGCCTCGCAGACGATCTCAAGCAAGGCGTAGCCATGAGCGCAGAAGCCATCGACTCCGGCCAAGCCGCCGCCACTCTCGAAAAACTTCGCCAGTTTCGAGAAAAGTATGCAAGAAGTCAGTGAGAATGCGTTCTATGTCTGGAGAGCGGACATTCGTCCGCTCGTGTCGTTTTTCCCAAGGAACAACTTATGAAACTCACTCTGACCGTTGCCCTCCCGGCAATTCTTTCTGCCTCCCTCGTCGCCACTGCGCAGCAAGTCGCTCAGCCGGAGCTCAAAGTCGACTCCACAAACCGTACCTTGACGGTCGCGGCAACCGGGAGCGTCACAGTCGATCCCGATCTCGCGATTCTCCACATCGGCTTCGACACGCAACCCGAGGACGCAAAATCCGCCTACGCCGACGGCGCCCGCGCCTCCAATGCCATCATCGCCGCCATCAAGCAGGCCGGAATTCCCGAGGCTTCCATCCAGAGCGAATCGCAGTACCTCAGTCGCGACTCAACCAAGCCGCACAAGTTCCAGCTCAGCCAGCAATGGACCGTGAAGGTGCCGCCCGAACGCGCCCCTGAGATTCTCGATATCGCCATCACAGCAGGCGCCACCAGCAGCGGCCAGATCGACTGGACCGTCAAGGACGAAAAGGCGCTTGAGGCACAGGCGCTCGATCAAGCCGCATCGCATGCCCGCCAGAACGCCGAGGTACTAGCCAAAGGTATGGGAGTGCATTTGGAAGCGCTGATCTACGTCTCAAACCAGGTTTCATCTCCGCTGCCTCGGCCAGTCATGTTTGCCGCGCAAGAACGCTCCGCCGTTGCTCCAGCGCTACCGCCCCTCGCTATCGAGCCGCACAAAGTCAGCCGCGAAGCGGCCGTCTACGCTGTCTTCGCCATAGAATAGTTATCAGCCGAAGGCCGCAAGCATCTCCTGCGGCCCGGCTGCTTCAAAGCCAGCCAACTCAGGGAGTTCTCCGCGCGATGCCTGTCGAATCCGCAGCCTCGGCCTTTCAGGTCCACGCCGCAGACAACGTCGCTACCTTGCTCGGCGAGGCCTCGGCAGGCGCGCCCCTCGCCATCATCGGCTCCGCGCAACCAACCAGCCTCACCGCGCGCGAAACCATTGCCATGGGCCATAAGGTCGCGCTCGCCGCCGTCCCCGAAGGCGCATCCATCACAAAATTTGGCGTAGTCATCGGCATCGCCATGCGCCCCATCGAGCCCGGCGAGTGGGTCCATCTCCACAATTGCCGCAGCCAGCTCGACGAGCGCTCTGGCCACTTCGATGTGCATACCGGCGAGCCGGGAGACAACGTCTATGTCTGACCGCACGGGCCCACCGATCTCCGAAAGCGCTGCCCAACGCTGTTGGTCCGGCTACCTTCGCCCCGACGGCCGCAAAGGCATCCGCAATCATTTCCTCGTCGTCTACACCGTCGAGTGTGCCAGCTTCGTAGCGCAGGAGATCGCTCGGAACGAGCCCGACACGCACGTCATCGGCTTTCCCGGCTGCTACGACAACGACTACGCCATCCGCCTCATGCTCGCGCTCGCGACGCATCCCAACATCGGCGGCGTGCTCGCCGTGGGTCTCGGTTGCGAATACACGCAGCCGCACCGCATCGCCGAAACCGTGCGCGCCTCCGGCCGTCCCGCCGAATCTTTCTTCATTCAGGAGCACGGCGGCACACGCACGAGCATTGCATTCGGAAAGGCCCAACTCGCCTCGCTCCGCGTCCGCGCCCGTGAAAGCGCCGTCAAAGTGCCCATGACCTGGGCCGACCTCACCATTGGCGCCGAGTGCGGCGGGTCCGACGGAACCTCAGGCCTGGCTGGCAATCCTGTCGTCGGCCACGCCTTCGATCGATTGGTCGATCTCGGCGGCTCGGCCATCTTCGAAGAGGTTGTCGAAATGATCGGCCTGCGTGATCTGATGATTTCGCGCGCCGCCTCACCCCAGGCTGCCCACCAGCTCGGCTCGACCTACGACAAAATGCTCAACTACTGCAAGGCCGTGCGCCAATACTCCGTCTCGCCCGGCAACTTCGCCGGCGGCCTCACCACCATCGAAGAAAAGAGCATGGGCGCATTTGCCAAGGGCGGCAGCCAACCCATCCAGGGCGTCATTCGCGTCTCCGAACGCCCGCCGCGCGCCGGCCTCTGGCTCCTCGACTCCGTTCCCGACGAGCACTTCATGCAGTTCGGCTACACCAATCCCAACGACACGGAAGGCATCATGGATCTCGTCGCCGCCGGCGCGCAGATCGTGCTCTTCATTACGGGCCGCGGCAGCGTCATCGGCAGCGCCGGCGCGCCACTCATCAAAGTCACAGGCAACGCGCGCACGTATCGCAACATGACTGAAGACATGGATTTCGATGCCAGCCGCGTCCTCTCCGGCGAACTCACCATGGACGAAGCCGCCACCGAGCTCATGGACCTGATCGCCGGCGTGGCTTCAGGCCAGGAAAGCAAACCCGAGCGCCTCGGCCACCGCGAGTTCTTCCTAATGTACAAGCACCAGGACGCACCCGCCCTCGAAGCCGGCTGCCGCGCGTGATACGGTCATCTGCCGAGTTTGACTTGCCGGCCCTAAGCTACGACAATAAGAAAGTTGTCCATTCCTTGTGGGCCTGTGGCGCAGTTTGGGAGCGCGCTTCCATGGCATGGAAGAGGTCATCGGTTCGATCCCGATCAGGTCCACCAAATATCTCAACAACTTAGCGGAACCCCTCCCAAACGTTTGGCAGCAAATTGGCAGCAAATTTCAAACTGCCTGCAGCCAAGCCATGTCAGCCGTCTCCGTCTCCTCTCTGAAGCGCCACGCTTCGGTTGATTTTCTTCCTGCTCAGTGCACCGTTGCGGAGCTGCCTGCCAGCTTTGCCATCGTCGTGTGCAGCTCGTTATGAATGGAGTCCACCGTGGCGCGTACTCCCTCCGGCAACTCCTGCATGTAGACATCGGTGGTCGTTGCGACGCGCGAATGCCGCATGACCCCTTGTACGTCCTTGACCGTGCCCTTCTTCTGAGCCAGGGTTGCGATGGTGCGGCGGATGACCTGGAACGTGAGCTTCGGTAGCTCCAGTTCCTCTGCCAGCTTGTGCAACACCCGTTTCCGATAGTTGCTCGGGTCCATGAAGCCACCGAATCGACCCCGGAACATAAACGCTTCCGGGTCCTCGGGCGACGGGCCGCGCTTCCGCCTGCTCTTGTCATACTGTTCCTGGGAAACCTGTCTCCAGAGAAGCAAGTCCTCGGAGACATCCTGCGGGATGGGTATTTCCTTGAGGCTTCCCTTTGTCTTGCCGAACGGTCTCACCTTGCCCTTGTAAATCGTCTCGACAATGGTGAGCGAGAGCGTCTCGGGTCGATGGCACTTCCATCGAAACGCAAACAGTTCGCCGGGGCGAAGAGCGTTGGTCATGTCGAGCTTCATCAAAACCCGATCTCGCAGCTCCAACCTGGCAAGCGCTGCGGCAAGTTGCTCCCAAGTGAGCACAGTCTTGTCGCTCTCCCGCAGGTTCGCGGGAGTCTTCAGCTTGCGGGCTGGGTCGGTTGCGAGAAAGCCTTGATCGACCGTCTCGGCAAAGATCGACTTGATGTAGGAACGAATCTGCAACACCGTGTCCCTTGCTCGCGTTTTCGCAATCTTGTTGAGATGGGTCTGGAGAATGAACTTGTCGAAGTTTTCTAGCCTGACTTCTCCGAGGTCTTCGAGGATGCCGGTCTCGATTAAGTGTTTCTTGACCTTGGCCGTCTCCTCTCTCCATTCCGTCTCTTTCAACGGCAGAAAGCGATTTTGAACGAACCATCTGAGGGTGACAGCTCCATTGATCATGGACTTGTCACCGTTGGTTGGTTGTTTTCCCAGCTTGGCGATTTCGCTTTCCAGCTTTTGTCTGGCTTGCGATTTCGACATATCGCTCTTGAATCCGAGGATCACTTGAGCGACAGCGGGTTGGGGTTCACTGGTGGATGGATCGATCTCCATGCGTCGGAAGTACCCGTACCACTTCTTTCCGCGTAGCCTGACCCACCCCTTCTGATACGAGGTTCCCATGTATTCCTCAATTTCTGTGGGCGGAATAACGGGCTACGCCCATTTTAGCCTTTGTTTACGCGGATTTTCGACATGTATCTACTGCCCCGACAGCTCACGGGGCCGCCGCACAGAGCGGTTGCGGAAGGTTGCGATTACGCTCTGCGACGCAATGCCGACCTGCGTTCCTGTTCATCCACGAACGCTTCAATTCCGCTAGGCCTATAACGCAAAGTGCCGTCGCCCATCCGTATGACGGGCAAGAGCGGCTTGCGACGAGAAGAGTGATCCCACACCCAATCCGTACTAACATTGAGCCGTCTTGCGACATCTTCGGCCGTCAGCAATGGCTCAAGTTCTATCGCTCGGACCGGGGGCTTCCGCAGGTGTGAAAGCACACCATCTTCCATGATTTGGCTGTAGTGTGGAGTGGACCTTGAATGCGTACTGGAGACGTTATCCTCGAATGGTTCTTCCATGAATCACCTCACAACGTCGGTCAGCTTTGAGCGTGAGGGATACCCCGGTTCGAGTCCAATATTTCTTCTCTATTTCGCCCCAGTTTTTATCGATGCCTCTCTGAAGCTATAGCGACTTATCAGCGCCCGGATTCTTCGAGGAACCCCGAATCCTCTAGGCACCCGGACGCTAGAAAGTGCCTTATTGACACTCTGGATTCTCTCCCGAAATATGGAAATAAGTGCAGGTTATCCACAGCCTACATGTGAGCGGGCCTGTGGAATCGGCGGACGCCAATGGAGCCACTAAGGCCATGTCAGATTCCCTTACATTTCGACTTCTTCGCTATATCTCTGCATCCGCCGAGACTCTCAATTTCACGCGCGCCGCAGGGCAAGTCTTCGTTGCGCAATCCTCTCTAAGCCATCAGATAGGAAAGCTGGAAGACGCCATCGATGTCGTCATATTCGAACGACAACAGTATGGATTAAAACTGACCGCCGCCGGTCGCATCATAGTCGCCTTTGCGGAGAATGCGCTGCGGGATTGGGAGCAAGCCGTGGCGATGGCACGAGCTGTGCAACGAAACGAAATTCCTCCGTTGCGGCTCGGTTTCTCGTCTTTCGTGAATGCGAAACTCTTGGAGACTTTTCGGGGAGCCTATGAAGGAATGTTCGCCGGCTGCAGTATCCAATTGCTCAGCGGCGACCCCCTTCTCTCTCTGCAAAGGCTTGATGCGGGCCAACTCGATTGCGCCCTCCTTCCAATGCCAATTGACGCCTCGCGATACTTCGTCCACAAAATCGCTCAGGCGCCTCTAGTTGTGTGCATGCGCTCCGATGACCATCTCGCGGACCGTCCGCAATTGAATGTCCATGAAGTTTCGCCCAGGCTCTCCATATTCAGAGATCCTGAATTGCATCCGTCTGCTCATTCCAGACTGGTCGAGATGTTTACCGAAGTAGGGATTCCCATTCATCTTGCCTGTGTGGCACGCACTCCCTCTGAGATCCAATGGATGGTTAAGGAACGATACGGCTTGGCACTGATCGACCAACTGTTTCCTCTTGACTCTGGCCTCATCACACGGCCAATCGCAGGGCTCAATTGGACAGCAGATACGGCGTTCGTTCGTGCAACACAGGTCGGGCATGTAGCTCTCCCATTTATAGAGCGATTCTTCCAAGAATCCGGTCCACACTCCCGAAGCCGCAAGCACCCCAATAAATCTGTATCGCCCGAACAATTGCAGTTGCTGGCATAAGCGCAGGAGATCGCCATAGATAAAAGGTATGGCGAAATCGATAGGAAGTGTTGGACGGAACTCCGGAGCGAGCTTAGTTTTCGCTTCATGGCGATACTTCGACGCCACCAGGAGAATGCCAATGCAACTTCGATCGCACTTCCCGACTCGTAGAGTCTCTCGAACCGTTACCACATTCTTTCGCGTGATGGCTCCGACGCTTATCGCGCTGTCATTTGCAACCATGGCCCACGCACAGGGGACGATGGACTTCTCAGGAGCTCAGACGCTCATGGGGACGTTCAAGACCTTCGCGATGTACGCCGGGGCTGTCATCTGCCTCGGCGGTCTCATCTTCGCCGGCATCCGCATGATGTCTGGAAGATTTCAGGACGCTATTCCTGGCTTGTTCGGCGCGCTCTTTGGTGCCGGTGTTCTCGGATGGGGAGCTGGTTGGATTGGCTCGCTAACCGGGCAGTCGATGTAGGAGGTGCATCGACTATGGCCCGCAGGGGAGAACCGCAAGCAATCAACCAAGCGCTGAATCGTCCGAGAGCCAAGCTCGGTCTGGACCTCACAGCATGGATGGCGATCGCGTTCGTCTGCGTTGCGGTTTTCCTCGTCGGGTTTCGTCTTCTCGCGATGATGGCCTTTCCGACGCTCGCTATCGCTGCGTGGCTCATCATTCGCAAACACCCAAAGATGTTCCAACTGTGGGGACTCAGCCTCAACCAGAAGAGCTACTATGACCCGCGCAAACAGTGAACAACTCAAACATGTTCCGTGGTTCGCGAAAGCTGGCGCTGCTTGCAGCATCGTGCCGATTGCACGATTCGTCAGCCAGAACATATTCGCCCTCAAAGGCGGAGGGTATGGATGCTTCTTCCGGCTCTCTGGCGTCGATGAGGAAGGACTGACCGATCAGGAGCTTGAGTCGCAACTTCGCATGATTGAGGGCAGTCTCCGCGGAATGCCCGAAGGCGCCGCTCTTTATCAGTACACTCGGGTTCGCTCAGGGTTTCCACTTCCGCATCAGACAAGCTATGCGAATCCCGTTACGCAGGTCTTCGTAGAAGAGCGGCTTCGCTTCCTGGAGCACTCGGCCGGATTCAGGAGGGTCGATCTTCACTGGTGCCTCACGCTTGAACCGTCTCAGATGAAAGCGTTCGAACGCAAGCCGCAGGAGAACGCCGCTCACACCTCGCGAATGCTCGCAGAATTGCAAAAGACCGCGACGCTGCTTGCTGGCAATCTCAGCACTTCAATCGGCCTTGAACTGCTTGACAAGCAGAATGTGTTCCGTTTCCTGAGCTATCTTTTCAATCTTGAAGATTGGGTAGATTCCGGCGAACTCCGTGGCGACACCGGCGTGGATCGGCAGGTCGTGCAGAGTCCCGTGTCCTGGGAGAGCGATCATCTGCGAATCGGTAGGCGATTCGTGCAGATGTATTCGCTCAAGACGACGCCGGAAGCTTCACGTCCTTGCCTCTTTTCGGATTTTCTGGCTCTCGATTGCGACAGCATCCTTTGCTCGACTTGGAGGCCGAAGTCTTCTGCAACGGCGCGTCACGAGATCGACCAGCAAGAGAAGTTCATTAGCTTCTTCAAAGTGGGTGTGTTGTCCCGCGTCATGGCCGGGAAGGATACGGCCTCTCTCGATACGGGGGCCGGAGCCAAGGCCGCAAACAATGCTGTGGATGACCTCAGCGAAGTCATTCGGGCACTCGACAAGAAAGCACAGGGTGAGTTCTCACTTCGGCTTCTGATCGCCGCCCGCAGTCAAGGAGAACTCCACTCGGCAGCTCCTGCCGTGCATCGCGTATTCGTGGAAGCTCGCGCTCAGATCATGGAAGAAACGCTCGGAAATCTCTCTGCGTTCTATGCGATGTTCCCCGGTAACGGAAAATACAACGTGTTCCCGATGTGGCTGGGCGAGGACCATCATGCACGGCTGTCTTCCATCTATGCGCCGAATCTGGGGCACGTCCACTCCGAGGACTTAGACGCTGAGTACCTGAATGTCTTCGAGACCCGCACTCGGACGCCCTTCTTCCAGGACGTGTACGTGGACGGTGTGCGAGTCATGCTCATCCTCGGGCCTACCGGAAGCGGCAAATCGGTGAGCGGCAATCTCTCTATAGCGCACGAGCAGAAATACGGCGGGTTTACTTACATCTTCGACATCGGCGGATCGTATGAGAGTGTCGTGGAACTCTACGGCGGTCGTGTTGATCGTATCGGCAAAGACGGCCCACGCGTAAACCCCTTCGCGCTTGAACCCAACGAGAGCAATGTTCAATTCCTATATAGCTTCGTCAAGCTGCTGCTCACGAGCGGCGGGGCTGAGTTGGAGCCGGAAGACGATGATGTGATTCACAAAGCAGTGAAGGATATGTACCTGCTTGATCCTTCCAACCGTAGGCTCGGGAATCTCTATCTGCCGAAGAAACTCGACCGCTATCTCTCGAAATGGGTTGGACGGGGTATCTATAGCGCGATCTTCGACAACGTCGAAGACAGCCTCTCGCTTTCGCGTGTCCAGTGCTTCGACTTTCAAGGCGTGAACAACTCGCAATACGCAGACCTGATAGAGCCGTTGATGGTATGGCTTCTGCGTCGCATCAATGATGTGCTCTCCGACCCCGCCAATCTGGGCGTTCCGAAACACATCCTCATCGAAGAAATCTTCTCTTCAATGAAGAACAAGCAGCTCCTTGAGGCCGCGTTGTCTTCCATCAAGACCGTCCGCAAGAACCTGGGCGGAGTAACCATGATCGGCCAGTCCGCCGAAGACCTTGGAGTCAACGCAGACAGCATCGTCAACTCATGCACGTCGTTCCTCTTCCTGCCGGATGCGACCTTCAATCGCAAACGTTATGCCGAGCTGTTCAAGATGAACGATCAACAGCTCGCTTTATTTGAAAGTCTTCAGAACCGCGAGGCGCTGTATATCCGCCGCGACGGTCTGACCAAAGTTGTTCTCCTGAATCTCGACAACCGCAGCTACGCTGCATTCTCCACCAAGCCCAAGGACCGCGTTCGTCGCTCCAAGCTGATCGCTAAATACGGACTCAATGAAGGCATCGCTCGCTTCGCTGAAGGTGAGACTGCCTAACCAAACGAAAGGACATGAACCATGAAGCCACTTATTCCCATCGCTATTACCATCGGCTTATTCCACGGAGCGATTCAAGTCCTTGCAGAAGCCCCGGATCATCCGCTCCAACCCAGCGCGCCGCGATCGGTGACTGTGGTTGAGTCCCAAGCGCCACCACTGGTTCGCGCGGGGCTCCTGCAGTCGACGTTGATCGTTTTGCCCGCTGAAGAAAAGGTTGCCAACGTGTTCGCAGGCGATACGGTGGATTGGGTATTCGATGGGGGTCACGTTGCAAGCCGCTTCATTAGCGTGAAGCCGAAGACGGCGAACAGCTCGACTGACATCCACATTGTCTCTGACCACGGTAACGAATACACACTGGAGCTTCGTGAAGTCTCCAGCGACGCGGACGGGCACTACGATTCCAAGGTTTTGATTCAGGCAGGCGACAAAGCCGCCCAGGGAAGGTTGACCCAACTTCCCGTGTTTGTGCCGGCCGCGGATCTCGATAAGGCCAAGCAGGATGCCGCAGCCGCGCAGGCTGCGCAGGCAGCCACTCTTAAGGCCGAGCAAAGCAAAGAGGAAACTTACCGGAGCCAGTACCCTGGCTCCCTCCACTTTGACTACTCGTGGGATCAGAAGAAGGGCAAGGAGCTGGGCCTGCAGCAGATTTGGCGGGACGACAAGTTCACCTACCTGCGCGGTCAGTTTCAGGAGACCCCCGCGCTTTACGAGGTCAAGGACAAAAAACCGAGCCTCATCAACTTCGATTTCGCCAACGGCCTCTACACCATCCCGAAAGAGGTTGACGCCGGCTATCTCGCCATCGGCAAGCAGCGCGTGGACTTTCATCGAAACGCGGAGGTGAGGTAGTCATGGCTGACCTGAACGAGAACACTCCCGCAACCGTCCCCGAGCAGCCAGAAGCAAAGCCGCCCCTGCGTAAGAGTATGCCTGTTGTTATCGCGCTCGTCGTCATTGTCGCCTTGATCGGAATTGCCAACATTTCCAGCTTGCTCAGTGGCAACAAGCGTTCCGCACCCCAGAGCGCTTTGACCATGAGCCCAACAACGCCGAACGCACAGCAGGTGTCGAGCTTCGAGTCACAGCAACAGCAGCAAGCGCGGCACGATGCGGAAGAGCGACAGCGGCAGCAAGAGCTGGCCGCAGCCATGCAGCAGCTTCAACAGGATCAAGGCGTCCCGGGCCCCGAAGCAGACGGTACGCCGCCAATGACGCCCGCGCAGAGGGCAGCCATTTACGGCGAGAGCCCGAACGCACCGCAGCGTACTTCCAATATGTCCGAGGCACAGGCCGAAGCCAAGCAAAAGCGGCTTGCCATCGAGAAGCAGCAACAGGACGCGCGGAACAGCGATACGGTCGCCATCGACTTCTCCCGCGAGACGATTCCCCGACAGTCGGTGGCCGTCGAAGCAGCTAAGTCAGAGGCGGTTGAGAAAGCCTCTGGCGAAGAAATCGCAGGTACCAACGCACCGAAGGAAACTGCGGCCAAGAGCGATCCGATGTCTGCTTACCCGTTCGATCAGTTTCAGGGTCAACTCTATCGGCTCTTCGAGGGAACGGTTCTCGAAGGCGTCATCACCAATCATGTTGATGGAGGTCTTTCTGGCCCAATCCTAGTCATGCTGACGACGGACTACTACTCTCACGACCATCAGCAACTCCTGATGCCGCAAGGCACCCGATTGATCGGAAGTGTCCAGAGCGTTGGGAACGCCCAGCAGCGGAAGATGTTCGTGACCTTCCACCGAGCAGTATGCCCGGACGGCTTCTCCCTCGACTTCGACAAATACCTCGGCCTCGACCAGATCGGCACGACTGGTCTCGCTACAAAGGTCGATCACGGGTATCTGCTCGCCTTCGGCGCCGCCGCTGCGATTGGAGGTCTGGGCGGTCTCGCGCAAATTGGGAACAACGGTAGCGTCTTTACGCCTTCGACGGAGATCCGCAACGGGATCTCCGAGCAGTCCGCCGCCGAGGGGGAGCAAGTGCTGAATCACTTCCTCAATCGGCTTCCTATCATCACGCTAAAAGAGGGCTCTCGCGCCCGAGTGTATATCGGCAGAGACATCCTCATTCCGTCTTACACGGAACATCGCGTTGATCCCACGTTGTGAAGAAAGGAGGAACCATGACTGTCGCCCGCACGCGCCCACTACTCACCGCAGCCGCAGTGTCTCTAGGAGGAGCCCTGTTCATCGGATTGGGTGGCTTTACTCTCCTGGAGCGTGCGGGTGAGTCTTCTCTTGAATTTGTCGGCAACCTCATCAGCAATGTCCACCGCATCTCCCTGGACCGGCTCGATCCGACGTGTCCTCAGTGTCTTTGAAACCCATTCGGAGCGCTCTATGAAGGTCAACATCACAAAACGGCGCAAATGGCTCATCGGGGGAGGGCTACTACTCCTCACGGCGACACCAGGCTTTGCTCTCTTCGGTATCGGAGACATCGTCTTCGATCCGACGAGCTACGCAAGTCTTGTCTCGCAGCTCACCACGATCGAGTCGCAGTACAACATGCTGAAAAACAACATCGAGCATTTTTCCGCGAAACAGCAGTGGCAAACCGCGCTCAACAGACTCGAAAACCTCAACGTCGCAAACATGTTTGGCGAGTCGGTCGGTCTGAGGGTCTCTCTCAACAGCAACTCGCCATCAACCTCAATAACTGCATGGAAGACGGCGACAACCCCCGTAAGCTCGAATGTTTCGACCTATCTCCAAGGTCAGGCCCTTGGAAGTCCGCAGATGTCCCAGCTCGCGATGATCGAAATGTCCGATGCAATCTCACCGGACTGCATTACTTCCGTGGGTGCATACCGAACTGCCCGCACGCAAAACTCAACCGCCAACACCAGCCTGACGACCTTTCAGCTAGATGGCACGAGCACAACCAACAGCGAGGTCCAGCAACTGAATCTGCTCAATGCTGCGGAAGCGCAGAAGATGTCCGAGATGCAGAATCAAGGAACTCTTCAGGCTTGCCTCGCTTCGCAGATGGCTATTTCGAACATGGAACGTCGTAATGCCGCCGCGATGGACCTCAACACGGCAGCTTTCGTTCAACAGCAACACGCGACCAACGACGTGAGTGCAGCCAACGAGGGCAACACCTGGCAGACCTACTTGCCCTGACAGGAAGATTCCATGCTGAAACTGCTCAACACGAAGTTGCTGATTGCCATACTTGCGGCGCTAAGCGTAATCGCCAGCGCCGCGATTTACCAGCGTCATGAGGCTGCTAAGGCCGCTGCGATCCTTGAGCAACAGCAGCGTGATGCTGAGCGACGCAGGCAGGAGGGCGAAGCGTTCCGCAAGAAGGTTGAGGCAGACAAGCTGCGGCACAATTCGGCCGCTGCTGACGAGGGCAAAACCTGGAAGAGCTACATCCCCTAATTCTCTCGGGAGACCGTTATGAGCATCGCCGTACTCGCACAAGCCGTTCCGTCCGCCAGCGCAGGTATGAATTGGCTTTACCAGTTCACCAATAACCTGACGAATCTGACCACTCAGAACGGCGGAGCGCTGACTCAATTGGGTGTCACGGAGTTGAGCGCAATCGCGTTTTTCAAGCTGGTCAGCATGGTTGTGAATTGGAATACAAGCGCGATGACTCTACGGTTCCACACTCATCCCGTCCGTGCCGGAGAGATGACCAGCTTCCTCCTAAAACTGATCGTTTGCAGCCTGCTTATCAACTATTGGGTAAATCCATTCCCGGGAGCGAGCTTCGGCATCAATCACTTCTTTTCCTACATCGCCCAGGTGATGGTTGCGGCTTTCGATCAGAACTCGCTTGACCAGCTTTTGCAGTTACTCAAGACCGCCGGCGATGGGACTGCAATGCCGTCCTTTACTGCGCCCGTTCAGATCCTCTGCTACGTGCTGGTTCAGCTCATGCTGGGGCTGGCTTCCGCCATTCTCTTTGTCATCAATTGCAGCGCCTTCATCCTGTACGGCGTGACGGCCCTCTTCGGTCCCGTCTTCGTCCCCCTCCTTATGACGCAGAACTTCAAAGCGAAGTTCTTTCACTTCCTAGACGTGCTCATTGCTTTCGCCATGATTCGTGCGGTTGCCGCCGCTTTCATCTATGTTTGGGCCGGGTTTATGAACGGTTTCCTCCAGCAGACCTTCAATGGCAACTATTCGATGGATATGTGGATCGCCAATCTTATCCCTTGCTTGATGGTTTTCGTCGCGTTCATCATAAATATGTTATTCATTCCGAGCATGACGCAGGCCATCTTTGGCGGAGCTGCTGGACTAACCTCTGCCGCGCCGGGAGTAGCGGGGAGCATTGGCGGGATGGCGCTCATGAAAGGTGGAGGTGCATAGCATGTGGAACTTCTTATTGGCTCTCTTCGCGGGAAGCGCGATCGGAAGCACTCGCACGGCTAGACGGTCGGTAAAGCCGATCCTAATCCTCTTCTTTTTTGGAGTATTGATCGCAGGCGTGATCTACGTTTGCGTAGTCTTCAAAGCTGTCTCGGAAAGGAGCAAGAAGCCTCATGTCAGCACACACAGCTCACATTGAACCGACACTCACGCCTGAGCAGGCAATCCTGACAGACCAGATCGGCAACGAGGTGTACTCCTCGCACTATGCCGAGCGAAAGGCCTATCGCTTCATTATCGGATGCGGAACGTTAATCCTCTGTGGTTCTCTCTGGCTGAACTTCTCGCTCGCCCATCGCCCGATTGCCAACCGCTACATCCGGATTGACGAGATGGGACGCGCCCAAGCTATTCAGTATTCCGACTTGAACTACAGCCCGCGTGAGGGCGAAGTCCGCACGTATCTGACGGATTGGGCAAACTACCGATTCACCATCAATCGAGAGGTGATAGCGAAGAAGTACCCGTTGAACTACTACTTCCTTTCTCAGCCCCTCGCTGCGCAGCTCATGGCGTCGGACAACCAGAACCATCTTGTCTCCCAAGTGACCGGAGGACAGGTTGAGTCGGGCGATGTCCAGGTGCGGAATGTCACCATCACTTCGATGTCGGAGGAAACGGTTCAGGGAGCCCGCGTTGCACGGGGAACCGCCCTTCTTACGCTCGACAAACTTTATTCGGAGCTGGCCTCGCATCAGCCACGAACGGAGCATTGGCTACTGTCCGTTACCTACTACTTGAATCCCAAGCAGGTCAGCGATCAGGCAAAGATTTATCCGCAGTATGAGTTCATCAACCCCCTTGGGCTGACCATCACCGAGTTCCACGAGAACCGCGTCTCGGTGGATGTCTATCAACCTGGCACAACGGCGCCAAACCCCAACGCGATCGCCCAGCCGGTCCAGGGAGCGGGACAATGAGCTTCGATCTCATATTGCCGTTCTTTCCCGAAGAGCTGCGGTCGCTTTTGCTCGATCCTTCCATCTCTGACCTGATGATTAACGGGACCACCGGAGTGTTTGCGGATCGCGCTGGCGTGGTGAACCATATACCGCTCACCCAAGAGTTCACGAACGAAAGATTGCAGGCCGCGATCGAGCGCGTCGCTCGAAAGCTGGGGCAGGACATCAACACACAGAATCCGATCCTGAATACGAGGCTTCCGGACGGCTCACGAGTCGCGGTTGTTGGGCCTCCATCTTCGATCAATGGGCCGACGCTCACCGTCCGCAAATTCAATCGCTGGTTTACGAGCGATGAGCTTGTGGCCGCCGGCAGCCTACCATCTCTGATCCGGGATGATGTGGTGGACCTGA
>JBEKPD010000079.1:0-29501 GCA_049521075.1 Occallatibacter sp. | reverse complement strand
ATGTATACGCTCGAACCGCACATATTGAAGCTGTATCCCAGAGGAATGATGAACGAGACGATCCATTGTGGCACGCCGCATTCTTCCATCCGTTGCATCGCCAGCGGGAGAGCCGCTTCGGAGGTCGTTGTGGCAAAACCAATGGCGACAGGCTCGCTTGCAGCGGACATGAATCTCCTGATGGGCACGCGGAAGATAACAAGACTGGGCAACAGGACCAGCAAGCAGAAGGCAATCAGAGCGATGTAACACGTAATGACAAGCTTACCGAGCGGTATAAGTGAGGCCAGACCCATTCTCGCCACGGTGTATGCCATCGCCGATCCAGCAGCAAGCGGGGCGAGATACATCAGGATGCGCACCATCTGAAAGACGGTATCGGCAAGCGCCTGCAACACATTGACTAATGGAGCGCGTTTCTTCTCTGGGATCGCGGCGAGGGCGACTCCGAAGAGAATGGCGAAGACGACAACTTGCAGAATGCGATTCTCAGCAATGGCCTGGGCGATGTTCTCGGGGACAAGATTCAGAATCGTCTGCTGCCAGCCATGAGATGCCTGCTGCGCGGCGAGTGGCTCCGGATTAGCCGACGCGGGCAGCGCAATGCCCCATCCGGCACCTGAGATGGTCTCGGCGACCGAACCGATAATGAGTCCCGCAGTTGTCACCACTTCAAAGTAGATGAGCGCCTTTACGGCAACGCGGCCGACGGAGCGCAACTGGCTATGCGCGGCGATGCCGGCGGGAATGCTGGTAAGAATCAGTGGCGCTACGATCATCCGAACCAGCCGGAGGAACAGGTCTCCAGGAAGGTGCGCCTGCGCGGCTATGCGCGGAAAGTCGATTCCCGCCTCGATGCCGGCCAACATGGCGAAGAAGGTCCAGGCGAGAAGTGTCGGCTTGCGCACGACGACGATTCCAAGAAGCAGAAGTGACAGACCGCGTAAGACAGTTCCCAATAGTGTGTGGCCTGCCCACAAGGCCGCTGCGCCAACTGCCCAAAACGCCAGTCCGTCCAAAGTCAGACTCACGACGAGCCACGCGCGCTTGCTACGCAACCGCGCCGGTGCCGAAGTTGTGGCTGTTCCTGTGCCGGTCACAGGTGCTTCACCTCACGTTGATCTTTGCCGGGTTTCCGGATCTCCATCTCATGCGGAGATCGCTTCAGATCACGCCGGCTGCGCCTCGTGCGTTGGCCGCTCCAAACCCATTGCAGCCGCTGTCACGTCGGTGTATTTGAGCCCTGAGCCAGTGTTGAACAGAACCACTCGATCGGACTTTTTCAGAAATCCGCTGGCCAGCAACTGATCGTATGCGGCCGTCACGCTGGCTCCTTCTGGTGAAAGGAAAACTCCTTCGCTCCGCGCCCAGTCGCGAATCGAGGCCAGGATTTCCGCGTCGGTGACAGCGAGCGAGAGCCCACTTGATGCGCGGAGAATCTCGAGAATGATGTAGTCTCCGTACGGCTTCGGCACGCGCAAACCCGCGGCGAAGGTCGCTCCATTCTGCCACATCTCACTAGAGGAGCTTCCACTCTCGAATGCGCGTGCAACAGGAGCGCAGCCGGCGGCCTGCACAGCAATCATCTTGGGCCGCTTTTCTGGCTTGACCCACCCAAGCTGCTCCATCTCTTCGAACGCCTTCCACATTCCGATCAAGCCAACGCCGCCACCGGTGGGATAGAAGACAGCGTCGGGATACTCCCACCCCAACTGCTCGACGAGTTCGTATCCCATAGTCTTTTTGCCTTCGACACGAAATGGCTCCTTGAGCGTGGAGACGTCGAACCATCCTTCGGTCTGCTTGCGTTCGTTGACGATGCGTGCACAATCCGAGATGAGTCCTTCGACGAGTGTTACGTTGGCTTCGTAGGCCATCGCTTCGACATAATTGGCAAACGGCACGTCACGCGGCATAAAAATGTGGGCCTCGATGCCGGCCGCAGCCGCATATGCCGCGAGCGCTCCCGCGGCATTTCCTGCAGAGGGAATGGCGAGTTTTGTGAGTCCATAGTGGTGCGCCATCGTCACAGCAAGCGCCAGCCCGCGCGCTTTAAATGTCCCTGTTGGATTCGCGCCCTCCTCCTTGAGGTAAACGCCGGGGTAGCGTTTGCTGACGAGCATCGGAGTCCATCCCTCTCCCAGCGTGACTGGCTTCACCTCTGGAAGTACAGAATGGTAGCGCCACATTCCGGTCCACGGCGAAGTTGCGTCCGTCTGTATGGCGTTTCTCGCTGCGAGCCCATGGAGAGGCGAGAGGTCGTAGCGAACATAAAGTGCACCGGGGGGCTGATCCTTACACTGCGTGCATACGGTTTGCGGAATGGAGGCGGAGAGGTGCGCGTGGCAGCGCGAGCATTCGAAGTGAGTGATGGCAGGCATGAATCCTCTACAGAATCTGATATCTGAAATGTTAAACGGTCAAACTGGTTAGAATGCAGAAGGTACGATGGAATTCATGAAAAAGCTCGCGGCTCCGCAGAACCTTACTTCGCTCGCGTACACCAGCATCAAGAACTACATCCTCCGCGAAGATCTCGACGACAAAGCCCGTCTTACCGAGGACGGCCTCTCCCGCCAGCTTGGTATCAGCAAGTCGCCTGTCCGTGAAGCCTTGAATAGTCTTCACACAGAAGGTCTGATCCGCATTGAAGCCCGGCGCGGCGCATTTGTGCGGAGCTTTTCAGTGCAGGAAGTCATGGACCTCTACGGACTCCGCGAAGCCCTCGAGATGTATGCAGTCGGAATCGCCGCGGTCACCCCCGATTTGATCAAGGCCCTGCGCCAGAGCATTTCACATACGCGGGCGCTGCTCAAGGCGAGCGACCGGCTCGGTCATATTGAGGAAGATATGAACTTCCACGGACTGATCGCCTCCGCATCAGGTAATGCCGAGCTTTGCCGCCGAAAGACTTACGATCTCTCGGCGTCGACGGCGCCCAGCGCTCACAGAGCGATTCTGGAGGCGCTGCAACGAGGCAACCGAAAAGCTGCTCAAAATGCCATGCGCAGTCATATCTCTCTGGTTCGCCATCGCCTGGTCGACTCTATGCAGTCGCGACGGAAGTCGCAGTGAACGGTTACCTATGTGGCGAATCACCTTGTTTACTGTTCTGCTCCTTCATCAAGAACGATGTCCTGTGTTGATGTGATGCTTCGCCCGGGCCTCGGCTGGAGAAACTGATCGAGGAACGCGATCTGCTTCCGCCAGGCGTCAAGCCGGTGTTCTCGCTGAGTGAAACCGTGCAGTTCTTTGGGATAAGTGAAATAGAGATAACTCTTGCCTGCCTTTTTTAGGGCGTCGGTGAACTCAATAGATTCGTAGGGCGGAACCTGCGGATCATCCTCTCCGTGTTCGATAAGAAGTGGAGACGTGATGCGCGGAACATCGGTGAGTATGTTTGCCTTGCGATAGATCTCCGGCTTCTCTTCCGGAGTTCCGCCCATCTTCAAAGTCCAGCGAATGGCAGACGGCCGGTTGGTGCGTTCGATGAACGAGGCGCGATCGACAACGCCGTAAAGCTCAATGGCCGCATGCCATAGCTCAGGACGCTTCGTAACTTCATAAGCGACCATGGTGCCGCCGTGGCTCCCGCCGCCGATACCGATTCGATCTTTGTCGGCTAGCCCTTGTGCCACAAGATACTCGGCTCCCGCGGCGACATCGTCCACCTCTCCTCCACCGCTGTCCTCGACATTCAGATTTCGGAACTTTTCGCCATAGCCGCTGCTTCCACGATAGTTCGGCGTCAACACAACATACCCGTGCTGCGCCAGATACAGCACCCACGGATCCCAGGCGAGCCCATCCTGTCCTTCTGGGCCACCATGAATCCAAAGCACCGCCGGATAGTGCTTGTCTGGCGAATAGCGCAGTGGCTTATAGAGGATGGCTGCAATGGGGAGCCCATCTTTGCTTTTGTAGTGCACGACCTGTGGCGCATCCAAGCCGGTGTTTGAAAAACTGACCGGCTGCGTAGAGATGACAAGTTGGGCTTCCTGCGCGTTCACCGACGCGACAGCAAGACTGTTCGGGGCAAACGTTGAAGAGTGGAGAAAATAAATCTTCTTTCCGTCAGGCGACCATGCCGGAGCACTATCGATCCCTACTCCAAGCCGCGCAAGCGGGTGCGGATTGCTTCCGTCGGCTGAGGCAATCCAGATGTGGCGCTCTTCGGGACTTTCTCGATTCGACACAAACGCCAACTGCCTGCCATCTGGGGAATAGACAGGACTCTCGTCTTCCGAGTCACCTGCCGTGATTGCGCGGGGCGTTCCGCCTTCTGCAGGGATGAGATAGATCTTGTCCCAGCCGCTATCCTGGAGGAGCACAGCAAGCGACTTGCTATCGCGTGTCCAGACTGGACGGCGGATAGACCACCCCCCGCCACGATCTTCCTTGGCGGTGTAGATCAAATTAGGTTCCGATCTGAAGCGGCCGCTTGCTCGGTCGAACTCGGCGACATACAGCCTGCCGCTGAAATGTTCGGGAGAACGTTCGACATATGCAATGTGCAATCCGTTGGGCGACCACGTCGCATTCTCCTCGTCATCAGGGGAAGTTGTAAGTAACGAGGTGGTGAGGCCATCGCTGCTGACGATGCCAATGTCTGTATTGCCTCGGCGGCCAGTCTCGAACAGTATCCACTTGCCGTCCGGAGACCACTCTGGATTGCGGTCGGCTGCCGTGCGTGGATCGCCGTCTCCTTTCCTGCCCTCGGTGAGCCGAAGAGGCTGACCGCCGTCGACTGACACCTTCCAAATTGCGCCGTCACTGACATAGGCAATGAACTTGCCGTCAGGCGACCACTTTGGGCTCTGCTTGGCCCCCGCGGTGCTCGTAAGCGTGACAGGCCAGCCTCCTGCTGAGGGAATCAGCGCGAGTTGCCCTGAATGCGCAACGGCAAATTGTTTTCCATCCGGGGAAAGATCAACTGCCGTGAGGCCAGTGGTATCCACCAGGTCTTCGAGCGTAAGTCGGGCAGGTGTTCCGGCCGCGGCCATCAGCTGTGCCGAAACCTGCAGAGAGGCCAAGGCAAGCACCCAAGCGAAAATTCTCACACTTCGAGTCATCGTTGTCATGTCGGTTGTCCTTAGAAGCTGTAGCGAACGGAGAACTGCGCCGAACGCGGAAGCTGGATATTCTGCAGCGAGCCGAAGGTGCTCGACGAAATGTTGTTGCCGTTGACGAACTGCTGTGCCACGCCGCCATTCAGAATGTTGAACACATCCAGATCTACCTGAATCGCTTGACGGTCCGAAATACGGAACTCGCGACCTCCGAGTGCATCCCACTGAATCAGCCATGGGTTCCAGATTTGGCCGTCGCCGCGATTAGCATAGGCAAACCTGAAAGTGGTGGCAAGGGGATTCGAGACAGTCCGCGTCACACCGTTGTATGTAACCTGTGCCGTCGCGGGCCCGAACTGTCCGTTGTATGTTTCTCCCAGTGCCGAGAGCGTAGTGATTACCGGTCCGCCCGGCGTACCCGATTGTGCTGTGAAACTGGTTGAAGCGCGAATCTTGAATGGTGCATTCCAATTGAATCCAGTGCGCAATTGATGGCGCTGCCACATGCGATTCCGCGTATCTCCGGTGTAGTCGTTCGTAACATAGCCGCGCACAGAACCAATTCCCGCATTGTTGGCAAACTTGGTCGGCTCGATGATCGCAGAAGGATCTTCGGGTTGCCACGTACCGGCCAAGTGATCGGGCGAATAGCTATAGGTACCGAAGAAACGCACTTTTGAGGTTTGCTTGCTGGCAGTAAACTCGATTCCCTGGTAGACGAACCAATTCCACTTGTTATTGGTCACATAGTAGGTATTATTCAGCGCAGGATTTACAAGCCCACCCCAGACCGTTCCCGAAGAGGTGGTGTTGTAGATCTGATTGGTGTCGTATTCGGCAGGGCGATCCCGGTACTCTCGATCGATGTAGCTGGCGTCCAGAACTAACTCGCCGGGTAATTGCTTCCGGTAGCCCACCGTCCATTCCCTTACATATCCCTGATGACGGTGCGGATCGAATGTCTTGCCAAGATTGACGGCTGTACTCCCTGGAGTGCTAAATGTGACCCAACTGCCGTTTTCTAAATACTGATCGGTTTCCGTCAGAGTGCTCGTACCGGCTGTTCCAAGATACGAAGCATTTGTGATATCGGTGATTTTTGACCAGCTTGCACGAAGTACATCCTTTTGGTCTCTGGTTAGTACATAGGCCGCGCCCACGCGCGGAGCGTAATTCCAGGAGTGCTGCGTGGTGACTTTGAATTGCGCATCCCTGCCCAGGACCCAGTCGGGACGAAGTCCACCGATGATCGAAAGGCGCGATGTTGGTCGCCAGTGATCCTGGATATACCACGCATAGTCGTTGGCCGTTATATAGCTGCTAAGAACGCTGGGGGCGCTCACAGATTCCTGGTGAAAGATTGTGTAGCCCTTAGTTGGGTCGGCGGGGTTGTTCAGAGCCGCGTCCTCTTGAATCAATGAGCCATTGTTTGCATAAAGAGTGGTAACTTTGCTGCTTTCGTGCGGCTGAAGGTAGAAGCCGGTCTCGATTTCATGCGACCCCCACGCGCTGGGGACGTAATAAGTGAGATCGCCGCTGATCGTGGGCTTGCTGGCCGGATTGAGATTGATTGACTGCAGATCATTGAGCGTGGCAAGGGATGATCCTTGGCCAAGGAGCTTGCCCGCGGAGAGAGCCGATGTGGTATAGATGTCCAGCTCCGGATTTTGCCCTACGCCGCCCGCAGAACTCGCCGTTGGGTTCACGCCCTTGTTGTTATACGAAGCCAGAAACCGCGTAGCCAGCCTTGTATTCCACTGCGAGAGCAAACGGACGCCATAAGCCCCGCCGCCATATTGGTTAATCGCGTAGTTCCCCGCATACCACTGAAAGTTGGAATCCTGCTCGCGGCTGTCGTGCTGCACAAGGAAGGTTAACCTGTGTCGTTCGTTCAATTGCGTTGTGGCATTGCCAAGATAGACGAAGCCCCGAGAGTGATTAGGGAATGCCTTGAAGCCGGGAACCAAGGCCGCAAGGTCCGCAGACTGCGCGTTCGTTTGGCTGATGCCTTCATTGCGGTAGATATAGCGCCCTGAGAAGAAGAACCATGCCCGGTTTCTCTTGATGGGACCCCCTAACGTGAAGTCGGGCTGTTGCGCCTCGGTAGATGCAGTAGTGCCTCCGGGGGAGTTGTTGGCATTCCATGCCGTTGGTCCAACCAGGTACGCGAGTGAGCCGTGGAACTGGTCACCTCCCGTTGGGCTTGCCATGTTGATCACCATTCCCATCGCGGCTGGCGAAGAAGCATCGTTGGCTCCAGTTTTGATCTCGATATCGCCCAGTGCTTCATTGCCGATACTGATCGTGTTGGATGGCCAGTTCTGCTCAAAGCTACCGATATCCATACCATCTACCAGCGTTGCGTGATTCTCGTTTTCTGAGCCACGCAAGAAGTAGGTTTGGCCGCCTTCCGCATCGCTCGATGCGCTGATGATTCCCGGCGTAATCTGGAGCACGTCCGACCATTCATGCCGTCCCGAGAGCGGCAGTCTGCGCAAGAGGTCGCCGCTCAAGTTGACAGCGTTCTCCGCGCTCTGCGTTTCGAGTAGCGGAGCGTCGCCGCTCACTTCGATGGTCTGCGCCAGCGTTCCAATCTGGAGCGTGACGTCAACCGTGACGCTCAGGCCTGCGCGCACCACGAGGCCGGGCCGTAACATCTTCTCGAAGCCTTGTTGCTCGATTTCGAGTGTGTAGTGATCGTCGGGAGGAAGTTCCTTAAGGCGATAGTTACCATTGCTGTCAGTGACGGCTTTGAAGCTGCCTCCAACTGCCGGGCTGTGTGCTGTGATCTGGACTCCGGCGAGTGCGGAGCCGGAACTGTCGAAGACCTGGCCATAGATGCTTCCATCCGCCGAAGTTTGGCTTGATCCATTCCTTGACGTAACAAGGAACAGCACGAAAAGTACCGACAGACTGAGCGCACCTAGAGTTCTACGAGTAACTTGGGACTGCGTCATGATTTGCCTCCTGAATAAGTTGGGATCTACGGCCGACGCGACCGGCGGCCGGTGAGGACAAACGCGCTGAGCGCTTGTAAGAAATTGGAAATGGAGATGGGAGCAAGCCCTGCCAGATAACTAGCGTCCATTTTCAACTGCGGATAACAGCAATGACTCGCTGGTACGCGGATGGCAGGTGCGTCGAGCGGAGGGTCAACAACAACAGCGCGGAAGAATAACAACGGCTTGAGGGACAGAGAGGTGGTTGGGCGCGGAAGTATTGCGGAACGCGCACAAGGGAGTTTGGCGAGCGTAGAGTTGAATTGTCATCGCATCATTGACCACTGGAAATCTCCGTTGCGTGTTCAACAGGCGTCGAAGAGGCGTACAGCAACGCGTTGAAAAAGAATTTGTAAGTAACTTCCGATTGGGCGCGGTATTGCGGACGGAAGCCGAAGAGAATGATCCGGCCTTTTCCTGACGGCAATTCGGCGATAGCGGATGTGCCCTTCATCAGATCGCCACCCTGAATCCATCCGCTGAGCAATGGCTTATCTGTCGTGAACGAGGCTACCGACTTCGCATCGCCCCTCACATGGAAAAGAGGACCATTTTCGTAAAAGATCGGTACTGTCGGCGTAGATCCGAAGGCGATTGGACTCGAAGTGTCCACCGAAATCTGGAGAATCGATCCGGGGACGTAGAAGGCTTTGCGATCGAAGGACGCTTCGGCATCGCTCACGGGTGCCGAATCTTTGCGCACATACACCTGCGAGGCTTTGTTGAGTGCCACGATCGTGCCGCCATTTTCAGTGAACGCCTTCAGCGAGGCAACGCCGTCGTCGCCCAACCCGCCGGTGAATTCCGGTGGAATGTGCGGACTCGGGTTGTCGTCGCGGTTCTGGTCTTCGGGCACGGCGCGATCGGCATGAGTCGAACTTTCGCTTCTTCCTTGTGTTGGCGCGGGCTCGCCTCCCCCCCCTTCACCGAATCCTCCACGCCCGGTCGTAATGGCGCGCGCAGAGTTGTCTGGAAGAACGATCACGTCGAAGTGATCGTTGAGATTGCCTCGGCGAATGTCGGCGTCAACCAACCGTGTGTAGGGAATGCCGTTCTGATCGAAGATGAAGCGTGTCCAGCCCTCGTCCATAGAAGGCACCCAGCTCTGGTAGAGACCGATGCGCGGCAACCGTACTTTCAGGGCGCCGCCGGTTGGAGGAGCCGTTGCAGCGTGAATCTCCACCGGATACTTCTTCGCCAAGGCATCAAGCCTCTCATCAATCCCAGCCTGCGCGGGAATGTAGATCGTCCCCGGTTCGGCGCCAGCGCCTTCCAAGCGATAAACCTCGGCACCTTGCTTCAGCAGGTCGCACAGTGCATACAGGCTGCTGTTCGTATGGTCGCCGATTAGGTAACCATAGCCCCTCGCGCTTCTTTCAAAACTTCCCTGGGTAGGTTCGGCGCGATCGACAGCGTCCGCTTGCACGTTGAACGGATCCTTCACGGCAACCGCGGTAACTCCAAACAGAAGCGGCAGCGTTTGCGCCGTCACGTCATACGGCCGCTGCAGCGGGCCGCCGGGATACTGGGCAATATTGGGATAATGCTGGATCTCGAGCAGCGTCTTCGCAAATGCTCCATAGGGTTGTGCCAGCCGAATGATGTAGCCGCCCTTGCTGTAATGGTTGCCTCCTGCGTCGAAATCTGCGCTCGCTTGTTCCACGTCCACGGCGCCTATCCGCAGAGTGTTGATCAGTCTCGCAGTTGTTGCCGGGTCGCTCTGCTCTACGGGGACAACATAGGCATAAGGCCAATCGGTGTGGTGCAACGCGCGCACGCTGATCTCGTAGAAGCTGTTCAGATAGCGTTCGCGGAAAATGGCTGCATTGTTGGCAATGGAGAAGAACGCTGTAATTTGATAATCGACAATATCGCCAAGACGCCATTCGCCGCCCTTCCAGGGATTGGGAAAGTTCCAGCTTGTAACCTTGGCGTCGTAGCCAATGCCGCGGGCAAGTTTGTCAAATGGAATGTTGACCGGCGAAGCAATATCCGCGCTTGCAGATTCTGTCAGAACGCGCAGTCCATTGTGGTAGGCGATGTAATCTCTGAGCGGAGACCAGAAATCGTAAACGCCGTACGACAACACACCTGTCTTTCCGGTTGCCGCAATATCGAGCGCAGTATTCGAGCCCAGCGCGTTAATCGATGAGATAAGAAGCGGGTCCAGGTTCGGATCGAATGGGTCGACAAAAGGCGGCAAGTAGATGCGTGCCGCATTCTCACCCTGTTGGTGCAGGTCATAGAGGATCTGCGGATGCCACGGATTGATCACCTTCTCCACCGCGAGCCGCGTCTCCACTTGCGTAAATGAGCTCCAGTCACGGTTATCATCGTGACCCACATAGTGGTGCCATAACACCACGGGGTTGCTGCCCTCATACGGCGTACCCAGATACTTCTTGTACCAGTCGACAACTAGTTGCTCACCGTCAGGATTCAATGACGGGACGAGAACCACAATCACATTCTTCAAAATGTTTTGGATCTCAGGCGAGCCCCCCGTTGCCAGTTTGTATGCGAACTCGGTAGCGCTTTGAGAACTGGCAATCTCCGTCGAATGAACGTTGCAAGTAACAACAACAACGGTTTTTGCCTCAACCATCAACTGCTTCGCCTGATCGGGCGTTGTGATACGCGGATCGGCGAGCTTCCTCTGGATTTCCTTGTAGCGGTCGAGGTGGGCAATTGTCTCGGGAGACGAGATCGTCACTGTAATGAACGGACGCCCTTCTGTCGTCTTGCCGACTTCTTCGAAGTGAATGCGATCTGATTCTTTGCCCAATTCTTGAAAATAAGCTACTAGCTCTTTCCAATCAGCCAGCTTCCGGTCAGTGCCCGGTTCAAATCCAAATGCTTCTGCCGGCGAAGTAATATGCTTCGCTGGAGCGGCAAAGGCTGTGCCCGTCAACAACAGTGCGACCACGTACACGATCAGTTTCTTCATCGTCATCCTCGATAAGTTGGAGCAAGCTGTGGCCTGCCCTCAGCCAGGTATGCCTAGTCGTAGGACACCGCTACCACTGTCTGCGCTTGCGTGCAGTGCCGTGGAGAATAGAACTACTTAAGAGCGGCTTCTATTGTGTCCCGAAAAGTCTGCCATCTTCTGAGTCTTGCCCCTTCAGCCCATTCCATGGGAACTAGTGCAATGGAATTCAGACCGTAGGCAAGCCTGTGTAGACAGGTTCAGCGCCAAATTGCGTTTTCAGAAGAAGGGAGTAACTCTACCTGGGAGCCACGTAGCCGTGGATGCAGGGAGTTAGGGGCGACATCGAACCGCCGCAAGTTCGTGCAGATTGACCAGTGCGGCGCAGCTGAAGGAGCGACTCATGCTGCGCCTAATATATCAGATATCAGGATGTCGTCAAGCCTCAACACTGAAATTCCTACGCACAGTCCGCAAAGGCTTTCTTGAGTTCATGGTGTAAGAGGAAGCAATTCGCTGATGACGCTGCTCAACCGAAGAGCGGAGTTCTGAAACCGTTGGATGCTCAGCCTCATAGCCCCGATGCGGTGTTCGACACCACCTGCGGTTGACACTTTCGCAAATCTGGCTCTAAGCTGATCTTGTAGCAAGCGATGCGAGTCCGCATCGGATTTGAAATGCCAAGATTCTCCGTAACTCGCGCCTGTCTGTCCTGCTGTCGGAACAGCCGTGCGCGGGTGTGTATCTAGAGGATCGAATCCAGATTCGAAGCTTCTTAGAAGCCCACTCACAGCCCATTGGCCGAGTGGGTTTTCTCATTTTGGCCTAACCGCAAGTCCAGCAATGGAAACTTCCCCGAGGAGGAAATGTCACATGTCACTTCGCATTAACGATGTCGCACCGGACTTCAGCGCAGAAACGACACAAGGCCCGATCCGTTTTCACGAGTGGATCGGCGATGGTTGGGCGGTCCTCTTTTCTCACCCCAAAGACTTCACTCCGGTTTGCACCACCGAACTCGGCGCGGTGGCCGCTCTCGAAAAGCAGTTCGCTCGCCGCGGTGTCAAAGTGGTCGGACTCAGCGTCGATCCGGTTTCGAACCACAGCAGGTGGGCCTCCGATATTCACGAGGTCGGAGGCCACCCGGTAACTTACCCGCTGATCGGCGATCCTGAGCTTAAGGTCGCCAAGTTGTACGACATGTTGCCCGCCGACGCGGGCGATACTTCGGATGGCCGCACTCCCGCGCAGAATGCACCGGTGCGCACGGTCTTCATCATCGGACCTGACAAACGAATCAAGCTCACCCTGTCGTATCCCATGACGACCGGACGCAACTTTGACGAGATTATTCGCGTCCTCGATTCGATTCAGCTCACGGCAAAACATCCTGTCTCTACCCCCGCCAACTGGAAACCGGGCGAGGATGTGATCATTGCCGGTTCGGTGTCAAACGAGCAGGCGGACAAGATTTTTCCCGGTTACAAGACTGTAAAGTCGTACCTGCGCACTGCGGCTCAGCCGCAGTAAGGGCGTTTGGTTTGTTTTGGGAAACGACTATCGTCAGTCGTTTCCCGGCGCCGGAGGCTTGTGTTATGATAATCGCAATGAAGAACCTCTCCACGAAGGCGATGGCGTGTTGTATGGCCTGTCTGTGCCATATCCGTGCGTCTTCTGGCATGAGAGGATTGATCGTATAAGGACCTAGTTCCTACCGTTCTCTCAAAGAACCCACCGCCAGAAGATGCTCTGGCAGGTGGGTTTTCTGTTTTTAGGCCAAAATCAAGGAGAAAGCAGCTGTGAGCATTCGTGAAATTCCTGCCGAAGAGCTGAAGAGCCGCCTGGATCGCGGTGAACCCCTGTTCCTGCTGGATGTGCGCGACGAATACGAGTTCGAGATCTCGAACATTGGTGGGCACCTGATTCCACTGCCGGAATTGCCCAAGCGCTTGAGCGAAATCGACGCGCATCAGGAAATCGTTGCTCTGTGCAAAATGGGACCGCGCGGCGTCAAGGCGGTGAAGCTGCTTCAGGAAAATGGCTTCCCCAATGTCAGCAACCTTCAAGGTGGCATCTTTGCCTGGCACGATCGCGTCGATCGGGCTGTGCCAAAGTACTAATTGGAAATGAACTTTCATTCAACTCCGCTCAAACGGGGGTGGAGCGAAAGCGAATTGTAAAATAACCCTCAGTTCTCGCCGTTATCCGGCAAAAGGAGCTTTCCGTGGCAGACGAAGCAACCCATATATCGTTGGGCGAACAGGCGGCTTCTCAACTAGCGAACATCACCAAAACTGCGCCGATCTACGGTGCGATCACTCCGCGCTGGATTGTCCGGCTGTTGGATTGGAAGCCGCTCGAAGCAGGTATCTTCCGCCGTAACCGTGTCGTCGAAGACAAAACCATCGAAGTGCTGTGCAGCCGCGAACAAGAGTCGGCCATTCCCAGCACCTGGGCGCAGTACGAGGAAAAGCCGCGCGAGTACCGGCTGACGAGCATCAACGCGCTCGTGAATGTGGACACGCGCATAGGCGACTTGTTTAGTAAACCCCACGATCAGACGCGCGAGCAGTTGCGTCTGACCATTGAGACGGTCAAGGAGCGGCAAGAAAATGAGCTGCTGAATAACGCCGATTATGGCCTGCTGAATAATGTTGCCGATTCGCAGCGCATCAGCACACGAAAGGGAGCGCCCACTCCGGACGATCTCGACGAGCTATTAACAAAGGTTTGGAAGGAGCCCTCCTTCTTTGTCGCCAACCCACTCGCCATTGCCGCGTTCGGACGCGAGTGCACGCGCCGGGGCGTTCCTCCGCCAACGGTGACATTGTTCGGCTCGCCGTTTCTCACTTGGCGAGGTGTGCCGCTCATTCCTAGCAACAAGGTGCACATCGCAGGTAAGACGCCCAAGACGCGCATTTTGCTCGTTCGCGTGGGTGAACGAAAGCAGGGCGTGATTGGCCTCTTCCAGCCTGGGTTGACTGGCGAGCAGAGTCCCGGCCTCTCGGTGCGCTTCACAGGCATCAACGAAAAAGGGCTGGCCTCTTACCTGATCTCGCTTTATTGCTCGGCCTCTGTGCTAAGCGACGACGCCATCGCCTCGCTCGATAACGTCGAAGTGGGACACTACCATGAGTACAACTGACGCGCGCATTCTGACGCTGGACAAGACTCAGCCGGGGGAGGCGGAAGCAAACCCGGGGCTGGTGGGAGTTGTTCCCGCCGGCCTGCCGGATGCGTCTGTCATAGCGCGATTGGCTAACGAGTTGTTTACCGCGCTTCCAGGCGCCTCGCAGCCGGCATTTGCAGGCGCTCAGGGCGTTGATCTGTCGGCGATCAATCTTCTCAGTCAGATTCCGGCAACGTCTCCATCTGGACCTTCGGAGTTATCACTGCCCTCCGACGCGCATCTACCCTCCGCGCCTTCGAGCGCGGGGCCGGCAGTGATTGCACCTGTAAGCACCAACATTCAGGCGGCTCCACCAGTAGTTCCGGGAACAATGGCCGGATCGGTTCCAGACACAGGTGCACATGTGCCGGGATTTGGTTTCCTTGCCGAGAACAGACCGATCTTCTCGGATGGTGTATCGGCTTCGGCATCCCCTGAAGCCGCACCCATCACGGATTTCGTAAAGCCCGTAGCTCCGGTCGAGGTTGCATTGCCAGATTTCGGCAACGATTCTGCGCCAGCGCAGGTCGAGTTGTTTTCGCCGCCGTCGCCTACATCACCCGGCGCGTTCGGGTTTGCCGATTCTAGCGCCATTCCCGCTTTCTCGTTTCTCGAAGAGGCGCGGCCGATTTTCTCTGGACAGATCCCCGGGCCTGTTCCAGCAGCGGCGCTTGAGAGTCCTTCTTCTTCTTCGGAGAAGCCGGTATTCGGACCGGGCTCCACGTACAATTCAGTTCTTCCATCAGCGGCGCCGTCGTTCGGATTTCTCTCCGACGCGCGCGGGATCGAGTCCACGAGTTCCGCTGAGACGCCCGATCAGGCAAGACTCGAGCCCGATATCCCCGCGGATCTGAAGCTATCCTCGTACCCCTTCGACGCGCAGGCGCTACGCCAGGATTTTCCCATTCTCCGCGAGCGCGTGAACGGCCGTCCGCTGATTTGGCTCGATAACGGGGCCACGACGCAGAAGCCGCTGAGCGTTATCGAACGCGTCGATTATTACTATAAGCACGAAAACTCGAATGTCCATCGCGCAGCGCACGAGTTAGCTGCCCGTTCCACAGACGCCTACGAGTCGGCGCGGGAAAAAACGCGGCGCTTTCTCAACGCATCCTCGGCGCGCGAGATTATTTTTGTCCGCGGCGCAACCGAGGGCATCAATCTCATCGCACAGAGTTGGGGCCGGCAGAACATTCAAAAGGACGACGAGATCGTCATCACCTGGCTTGAGCACCACGCCAATATCGTTCCCTGGCAAATGCTCTGTGCGGAAACGGGCGCGCGTCTGCGTGTTGCGCCGGTGGACGATTCCGGGCAGATATTGCTCGACGAATACGAAAAGCTACTCGGCCCCAAAACACGGCTGGTCTCGATTACGCAGGTCTCGAACGCCTTGGGCACCATCACGCCTGCTGCCGCAATGATTGAAGCCGCGCACCGACGCGGCGCCAAGGTTTTGCTCGACGGTGCCCAGGCAGTCTCGCACATGCGCGTCGATGTGCAGGCGCTCAGCTGTGACTTCTTCGTCTTCTCCGGTCACAAGGTCTTTGCGCCGACAGGCATTGGCGTTGTCTACGGCAAAAGCGAAATCCTGGAGCACACGCTGCCCTGGCAAGGCGGCGGCAATATGATTCAGGACGTAACCTTTGAGAAGACGATTTATCAGCCGGCACCGCAGCGTTTCGAAGCCGGTACTGGCAATATCGCCGACGCCGTAGGCTTAGGCGCGGCAATCGACTATGTGGAGCGCGTGGGCATGGAGAACATTGCCCGCCACGAACACGAGTTGCTAACATACGCGACCTCGGAGTTGCTCGCCATCCCCGGCCTTTGCATCATCGGCAAGGCGAAGGAGAAGGCCGCGGTAATCTCGTTCGTACTCGACGGCTTCCGGAACGAGGAGATTGGGGACTACCTGAACCGCAATGGCATCGCGGTGCGCGCTGGACATCACTGCGCGCAACCGATTCTGCGGCGATTCGGCTTGGAGAGCACAGTCCGCGCCACGTTGGCTCTTTACAACACGCGCGACGACATCGATGCGCTTGTCCTCGCGCTGCGCAATCTTCGTTTCGGACACACGTCTATCGCGTAAGTTCGGGCGTCAAATGACACAGGGCAGACGTTGTCAGCTGGGATGTATTGATTTGGAAAGTGCAGAACCGAGTTGAATACATATTGCCGTACCGAGAGCATGTGGATTCCGCCATTGTGCAAAGAGACTGGAATGATTCGTTCTCTCGATCAAGCCGTACGCGCTTCCTGCTGTTGTCCTACAGTTGTGCGGGCTTGTTGTCGGCTCTAAGCGATGATTTCAACGTTTGAGCTTGCAGAGCCCACCCATCCGGCGGGCTTTTTTATCTCATTCATCTTCAATTGAGCACAGGTGGCGAAGTGGCTAACGCGCTGGTCTGCAAAATCAGTATTCACGGGTTCGACTCCCGTCCGGTGCTCCAACTTATCGAATCGTGGCCATCGACGACGCGGATAGATATGCGACGATCTCCCTCCCTTGGAAACCGTTCGCGCTATCTTGCGCAGGCCGCAAGGAGCCATACTTATGTTTTATCGGTTGCCCGATAACCTGGAGAAAGAAATTGACGATCTCGAATCTCTTATCGCAAGTCACTTGCGCGGCGAGGTCGATGCGACAACATTGAAGGTGCGCCGCGTCCCTTTCGGTTGCTACGAGCAGCGCCGTCCGGGAACCTACATGCTGCGTGTGCGCACGACGGGCGGCGCCATCACACCCGCGCAATTGCGCGGGCTCGCGCATATCTCCGAGCTGTTCGGAGCTGAATCCCTGCACATCACCACGCGGCAGGAGTTTCAGATTCACGATGTGGCTCTTGAGAGCGTGATTCCCGCCTTGCGTGCGCTGCTGGCGCTTGGCCTCTCCACGCGCGGCGGCGGCGGAAACACCGTGCGCAACATTATCCTCTCAGAGGATGCGGGCATCGGGACCGGCGAGGTCTTCGATCCCAGTCCCTGGGCATTTGCGCTGACCTCGCGGTTGATCGCGGAGGCCGACTCCTGGAATCTGCCGCGTAAGTTCAAAATCGCATTTTCAAATTCACCTGCGGATTCTGCTTACGCGCAATTCAACGATGTGGGATTTATCGCCACCATCAAGGATGGCCGCGCAGGTTTCAAGGTCTATGTTGCCGGCGGGCTTGGCGCCAGGGCGGCCGTCGGCCATCTGCTTGAAAGTTTCGTTCTCGCCGAAGACATCTATGCAGTAACGGCGGCCCTGAAGCGGCTCTTCGACCAGCATGGCAATCGCAAAAACCGCAACGCGGCACGTCTCCGCTTCCTTTGGTCCCAACTTGGCGAAGAAGGATTCCGCCAGTTATATAACGCCGAACGCGAACTGATCGCACAATCGGCAGATGCAAAACTTGAGCCGTTCGTCGCCGATCGGCCGCAGAGCGTGGATTACTCCTCATCCGTTGCAGCGAACGAAGGCACAAGTCCTGAATTTGCGCGGTGGCGCAAGCGCTATGTCTTTCCGCAGCGTCAGCCGGGGCTCAACTCAGTCGTGGTTCCTGCCGAACTCGGCAACATTGCCAATCCCCACGTTATTGCGTTGGCCAATTTTCTCGAACCATTCGGAGCGCATTCGGTTCGCGCCGCGTTCGGACAGAACCTGCGCTTACGTAACATCCCTGAAGCAGCGCTGACCGAGGTCTTTCAAGTCGTCAAGGAGATCACGGAACTTGCCGATGCACCGCTTGTGCTAGGCAATGCCGTATCCTGCACTGGAGCCGACACTTGCCAGCTCGGTATTTGCCTGCCGAAAGGCGCACTGACTGCAACCAAGGAAAAGCTGCTTGCGACTGATCTCGACCTCGATAGCATTCCTTCTTTCCAGATCAACCTTTCCGGCTGCCCGAACTCGTGCGGACAGCACTCCTACGCCGATTTAGGCTTCTACGGCCAGGCGCGCCACAGTAAGGGGCACGAGATCTATCCGGCGTATGGTGTTGTTGCCGGCGGCGTACGCGCGGATGGCGAAGCTCGTCTGGCCACTCCGATCGGCACCATTGCCGCCCACGACATTCCCGAATTTACGCGTGACGTGCTTGCGTTGTGGCTGGAGAAGAACTACCGCTTCAAGTCCTTTTCTGAATACCTGGCTGCCGAGGGCAGCGTGGACATTCAATCGATCTTTGCGCGGTTTCGCGCGGTTCCGGACTTCAATGTAGACCCGGCATACTACACCGATTGGAGCGCTGATAAACCGTTCTCGCTACTGGGCCGAGGCCAGGGCGAGTGCTCGGCCGGTCTCTTCGATCAGATCGGAATTGATTTGAAACGGATTGCGGAGCTTCGTAAGCGAATTACATCGCCACTCCAACCTGGCGAGCGCGCAGAAGCTCTGTATCAAATCGCCTTGAGCGCTTCGCACGCACTGCTGGTGACACGCGGCATCGAAGCAGCCGACGACGAATCGGTTTTCTCGAATTTTCAGCGCCACTTCATCGGCGGCGGATTGATAGATAGGCGCTTCTATTCCGTGGTCGATGGAGCACGACTACGAGAGTTCGGTGATCCCGATCGTAGCGAAGCCGATATCCTGGCTTTGGCAGATGCGGTTAAGAGCCTCTATGAAAGCTTGGATAATTCGCTGCGCATTTCTGCATAAAAATGCTACGCGGAATTGATTACGAAGACTTCGGCCCTGGAAACTAACACTGCCAGGGCCTTTCGCTTGCTGCGAGAAAATGCTTCAATACTTCTTCATGGCTGGATCGATCTGATCGGCCCAGGCAAGAATGCCGCCGGCGACATTGACTACGCGCTCGTAGCCCTGCTGCTTGAGGTACTCGGAGATCTTTTGGCTGCGGCCACCAGCCTTGCAATGCACGACGACCTCGCGGCTGCGGTCGATCTCTGCGAGCCGATTCGGTACATCGTTCTGCGGGATCAGCTTGCCACCGAGATTAGCTATCGCAAACTCGAAAGGCTCGCGCACGTCGATGAGGTAAACCTCTTCGCCGCGATCGTAGCGGGCCTTCAACTCCTTCACCGTGATCTGCGGAATTCCATTTTTCAATGCCTGTCCTTCCTTGGGCTCAGGCGCGATGCCGCAGAACTGCTGATAGTCGATGAGCTTGTGAATAGTTCTGTTCGTTCCGCAGATAGGGCAATCAGGATTCTTGCGCAGCTTCAATTCACGAAATCGCATCTTCAACGAATCGACGAGCAGCAGTCGGCCAGCGAGGGTCTCGCCTTTGCCGAGAATCAGCTTGATGACTTCTGTAGCCTGAATGACGCCGACGAGTCCGGGAAGAATTCCCAGCACTCCGCCCTCGGCGCAACTGGGCACAAGACCCGGCGGCGGCGGCTCCGGATAAAGGCAGCGATAGCACGGTCCTTGCTCCGTGGCGAAGACGCTGGCCTGACCTTCGAAACGGAAGATCGATCCGTATGCATTCGGCTTGCCGAGCAGCACGCACGCATCGTTGACCAGATAGCGTGTGGGGAAGTTATCCGTTCCATCGGCGACGATGTCATAGTCTTTGATGATTTCGATCGCGTTGGCGCTCGATAGCAGCGTTTCGTGCTTCACAACGTTGAGCGCGGGATTGAGTGCGAGAAGCTTGTCGGCCGCCGAGTCGATCTTCTTGCGGCCCACATCGGCAGTCGAGTGAATAATCTGCCGTTGCAAGTTGCTCTCATCAACTACGTCGAAATCGACGAGTCCAATGGTGCCGATTCCAGCCGCTGCCAGATAGAAGGTGAGCGGAGCGCCCAGACCGCCCGTGCCGACGCACAGCACCTTCGCAGCTTTCAGCCGCCTTTGCCCCTCCGTGCCGACCTCAGGCAGGATTAAGTGGCGCGAATAGCGCGCCAGTTCGTTCGTCGATAGTTCCGGCAATGCTGCCGGATCGATGCCAATCGCCATATGCTCCTCACTTCTTCCGTGCAGCTATCGCTATTCTCTGCCGCCTGCAATCGACGGAATGATCGACAGCGTATCCGACTCCTTGACTGCCGTCGCTTCCTTTTCGGGCAGGTAGCGCACATCTTCGTCGTTCAAATAGAGATTGACGAAAGCGCGCACCTTACCCTCGGGCGTAAAGAGATGCTTACGCAAATCCGCGTGAGTGTTGGTGAGTTCAGCTAGCGCGGATGCGACGGTTGCGGCCGCAACCTCTACAGCGTCTTTACCGTTGGCAAACTGCCGCAGGGGCGTGGGGATAAAGATCTTCATAAGCCTCGTTTCTTCCTTTCCTTTCCGATGTTCGAAAATAGCGTGTGGGTCCACAATCATTCCGCGATTTCAATGTGTTCCACCTCAAACTGCTTGGTTTCCTCGCTGGTTCCGGTTAATGCGAAAGCGTTGGTTAGTGCAGCGAAGCCCTTTTCCACCGCCGTGATCACATAGGAGCATCCCAGCCAGTGCGCCTCGTTGAAATCGGTTTCCGACCACTGCGCCGGATGGTCTGGATGCGAGTGATAAAACCCGGCAATGGCCAGGCCCTGCTCGCGCGCGCTGCGCTCGATTTTCATCAATTCAAGCGGCGAGATCTGGTATCGATTGTGTGCCGAGTCCGTTCGCATATTACCGGCTTCGATCGAAGCCGTAACCCGCCATCCCCGATCGCTCCTTGTCCCCAGGAGCGCGCCGCAACACTCGTGCGGATAGGTCCGTTCGCCATGCGCGCGAATCGATTCATAGGTCTTGCGCGTAATCAGGAGCACGCTCATATTTCCTCCCAGAAGCGTTCGCTCAGGTACTTATCAGCGGAGTCTGGAAGCACGGTGACAATCGTTGCCGAGCGTCCCGCTTCGTGCTCCTCGCGCGCGATGCGCGCAGCCGCCACAACGGCGGCTGCGGCGGAGATCCCCACCAGCAAGCCATCTTCGCGTGCCAACCGGCGCATCATCTCGTGCGCTGCCTCGGTCTCCACTTCCACCGCACGATCCGCCAACTTCGCATCGTAAATTGCCGGTACGATCGACGTGGCCATGTACTTCAAACCTTCGAGTCCATGGAATGGCGAATCCGGCTGCATGCTGACAGCCTGAATCTGCGAATTGAATTCCTTCAACCGCCGCGTTGTGCCCATAAAGGTTCCGCTGGTTCCCAAGCCCGCGACAAAATGTGTTATCGTGCCATGGCTTTGCTCCCAAATCTCCACGCCCGTGGTCTCGAAATGCGCGCGCCAGTTTGCCGGGTTGGAATACTGATCGATGTAGCAAAAGCGCTCTGGATCGTTCCAGGCCAGCTCGCGCGCCCGGCGAATCGCGCCATCGGAACTCTCATCGGGCGCGGTCCAATCGATTTCGGCTCCGTAGGCGCGCAAGATGTTCTTCCGCTCCGGCGATACATTCGAAGGCATCGCCAACCGCACGGGAATTCCGCGCGCCGCGCCGATCATCGCCAACGCGATTCCTGTATTCCCGCTGGTCGCGTCCAGTATGGTTTTGCCGGGCCGGAGTTTTCCGCTCGCCTCCGCGTCGCAAATCATATTCCACGCCGCGCGATCTTTAACGCTGCCACCTGGATTCAGCCACTCGGCCTTGGCTAACAGTGTGATGCCATCAAAATCCCGAATCGGGCTTTGCAGCCGAAGCAGTGGCGTATGGCCGATACGCTCCGCCATTGAGACGCCGATTTGCTTACTGGCAACATTTGAGATCATTTGAGGTTCCGGGAATGCCTTCCCCAACAACCGGATTGCATGGAAGCGTTAGGATGAGACCGAACCGGTGCGGGTGCTGCAAACGCTCTAAAGTACGTAACTAAGCGCTCAGCAACAGAGATGCGCGGCGCTCAACCCACAGGAGCAAGTCCGCAGGGAGCGACAACAACATGTAAGGCATTCGCGCATACTTTTATTTTAGCCGTCCAAATTGACATGGTCAAACATGTTGTGGCAAATGCCGGTTGAAGCATAGACATCCGCCATGATACGATCGGCGGAATCGCAATAGAGTTGTCATGAGTCCGAGCCGCACATTCCGAATGCCGATGGCCATGCGAATCCCAGGCGGATTTGCGCTGGCTTCGAGCGTGTGAGTTTTACTCCGCGATCTCATTTCTGGCTGCCGCCTGGGTCTCTCCCGGCGGCTTCGTTGTATCTGGATACACTCCCAACCCCAAAAGGAGATCGCAGTGTCTGTACAAAACCTTAAAGAAGCCACTGTCGCCATTCGCGGTGGCCGCACGCTTGATTCGCATGCCAGCTCAATTCTGTTTCCTCTTTACCAGACCGGCAATTTCGTTCATGACGCCGTCGGCGTCGATAAAGGCTTTAGCTACTCGCGTGTCTCCAACCCAACGGTTGATGCGCTGGAGAAGGCTATCGCCGCTCTCGAAGGTACTCCGTCTGCAATCTGCTTTCGGACCGGCATGGCTGCAATTACCACGTTGCTTCTCTCCGTTCTTAAGTGTGGCGATCACGCTATCCTTTCCGATGTCGTCTATGGTGGAACTCTTCGACTCTTTCGCGAGGTGCTCGACCATCTTGGCGTCACAGGATCATTTGTCGACACGTCAGACGCCGCCAACGTCGAAGCAGCGGTCAGGCCCACAACGCGCATCATCCTCATCGAAAGCCCGGGCAATCCGACGCTCAAGCTCACCGACATTGCCGCGGTGGCACAGATCGCCAAGCGGCACTCGATCTTGCTGGCCGTAGATAATACGTTTCTGACACCCTTACTTCAGCGGCCTTTCGAGCTCGGCGCCGATATTTCGATTCTCTCCACGACCAAATACATCGACGGTCACAACGCCACAGTCGGTGGTTCGATAGCAACTCACGATGCGAAGCTGGATGAGCGACTGCGTCTGATTCGCAAGACACTGGGTACGATTCAATCGCCCTTCGAAGCATGGCTCACACTGCAGGGAATTAAGACGCTTCCCGCGCGGCTGCGTTTGCACTGCTCGGGGGCGCTGCGGATTGCGCAATGGCTCGAATCGCATCCAGCGGTAAAGTATGTTCTTTATCCAGGTTTGGATTCCTTCCCGCAGAAAGAGCTTGCCGAAAAGCAGCAACGCGGCGCCGGCGGCATTGTCACCTTCGAGCTGAATGGCGGCGCGGAGGCAGCCAGACAGACTCTCAACCACCTACAACTTTGTTCGCGCGCCGAGAGTTTAGGTGGGCTGGAGACGCTCGTTACACATCCTTCTACAACGACGCATGCCGATGTTGATCCTGAACTGCGCCAGTCTCTCGGCATTACCGATGGGCTGATTCGTGTCTCGGTAGGGCTGGAAGATCCAGAGGATCTGATCGCAGACCTCAACCAGGCCATTGCCGCTTGCCGACGGTCAGCAGATTGACAAAGTGTCTCGCTTGATCACTGGAGAAGGACATCCGATTCACGGTCGGAAACAGAAAGATGATCACTGGAGCGTGGCTATCGGAAGGCGGTAAGCGAAACTACTCAATCGGGGCGGAAAGCACAAAGGCAGACCAGGGTGAGCCGGTCTGCCTTTGTGCTTTTGGTTGTTCGAGGCGAATTGCAACTCCGATGGTGTGCGCATTGCATTTGCCGTGCTTCGCGCCGGCGAACGATCTGCCCATCCGCCTAGAAGGATTCGAAAATCAGAAGTTGATTTTGGCTGCCAATTGAATCTGGCGTTCGGTTCGCTGAAATGTTACGTCCGAAGTGGCCGAGGAGACGACTCCAATGGAAGGTGAACTAACGGTAGCGCCGGGATTGTTAAACTGCGGCGTGTTGGCGAGGTTGAAGACCTCCGCCCGCAACTGGAGAACCTTCGATTCGGTCAGGTGAGTGTCCTTGAAGAGAGAAAAGTCTACCGTCTTGGTACCCGGACCCTGGAGGATATTGCGACCGGAGTTTCCCCACGTGCCTGCGGCAGGGTTCGCGAATGCCGCAGTATTGAACCAATGGGAAAGCGTTCGCTGGCCCTTGGGCAAAGATCCCTTGCCGTAGCCAGGAAGCAGTTGTGCGCGGGGCGTTAGTCCATCGCCCACACCGCTCGATGAGGTGACGGAAAACGGAAAGCCATCGAAAAACTGCCCAATGGCGTTGACCTGCCATCCACGCCCAACTGCCCCCAGCCGTCCGTTGCCCTTGAAGGGTAGCTGGTAATTCGCGCTGGCGACAAAGCGATTGGGAACATTGTAGTCCGAATTTCCGTAGTCGGCCCGGATGTTAGAGGGATTCAGAACTGTAGGCCCTTCGCTCGAAGCTTCGTCCAAGGCGTGACTGTAGGTATAGGAGGCGAGGAAGTTCAGTCCATGTGCGCGCCGCTCTGCCGTAACCTGCAACGCGTTGTAACTGGATTCCTGCCTGGTTTCAAGCTCATTAATCTGAGCAAAGATCGCCGGATAGGGGCGATTTGCGGAAACGGTGGTCGCGCCATTGACTCCCAATTGACCCGCGTTGATGTCCCTGAAATTGTCCAGGTGGGTGCCCTTCGTTCCGACATAAGCAAATTTAAGGACGGTCGAGAAGGGGATCTGCTGCTCGATCGCCGCATGCCACTGCTCGGTATAGGGAGTTTTGTCGTTCGGATCCACGGCATAGGCGGGTGTATTGGGTTGTATTCCGGAGCCCGAGGTGACCTGCGTATGAGCATATCCGTTCCGCGCATAGTTGAACACGGAACTGCTCGTAGCGTTGGCTACATAAGCGGCCGGATTATTGAACGCCCAATAATTATCTACGGGAACATTGGCCGACAAGGTGGACGAAACATTGACGTCAGGCGCCGCGTAGTAGATGCCATAGCCGGCGTGGAAGACAGTTTTGCTGGTGATCTTGTAGGCCAGTCCCACGCGCGGCGCAAAGTTCAGGTTGTTGCCGCTCAGGCCGCTGCGCGGAATCCCGTTGGTTCCCACCTGCTCCAGAGCAGTCGTCGAGATCGAGGGAACGAAAGCGTATTCCTTGTTGTGAACTTCCGTCCAGGGCCAGCCGAGAAAGTTCTCATAGTGGACACCCAGATTCAACGTCAGCTTGTTGTTGACCTTGTAGTTGTCCTGCGCATAGAAGGACAAATCGCTCTCGCGCAATCCGACCTCGGAGGGAAACGAGTAAGTACCGCTGGTAGGGGCGCCAAAGAGCAGATCGCTCCAGGCCAGTCCGGTGTACCGTGTGGCGAAAGCCTCGGAGCCATGTTCTGCGCCAGTCTGGAACATGTTGTACTCAAGACGTATCAGATCGAAGCCGAGATCCAGCGAGTGCTTGCCGCGAATCAGGGTGAGATCGTCGTCCCACTGGTAATTGTTGGTTCCTATGTTAGTGGGGCTGTTGCCCGCATCGCCAATCGCCGTGTATCCCGAGAAGGTCATCACGGGCAAACCATCGGACAGGCTATTACCGGCAATCTCCACGCCGGGAATATTGAGGGTCGTCGGCAGGTTCAGTCCCTGGTCATAGTTCTTGGCGTAGACAAAGAAGCGTGTCCAGCCATATCGCGCCGTGTTAAGAACGGTCGGAGAAAAGACATGCGTCTCAGAGAGCACGGCCTGGTGCGCAGGGTCCGATGCCGGTCCGCAGATAACGTCGCCAACCAGAGGCGGCGGCAAGACGCCGGGCTGACTGATAATGTCCCTGCCCTCGCTGTACCGGATAAACCCGTTGTCTTTCTCGGTAAACTTGCGGTCTATCTTCACGTCGAAATCGTCTTCGTTGGTGATTAACAGTGGGACGTACAGATAGTTATTGGCGGTCGTTGCACCGGCAACATTCGGCTGTGCATATTGCTCGTAGAATTTCAGAATATTTGCGCCGGTTGCATCGATCAGCGGATCGCTGGCCGGAACAAAGTTGTTGGAATACGCCGTATGCGTAAGAGGGTTCTTGACCGCAGCAGAATACTTGGAGAAGTCATAGCCCGCCGAGGTGATACCGACCAACGGGACGCTCTCCAAGTTCGTCTCGCCCTGAGCCAGGCGTTTTCCGGCATAGTCGGCAAAGAAGAAAGTCTTGGGATTCGCCGTCTTTCTCCAGGAGAGCGGACCGCCGAAGGTGGCGCCAAACTCATTTTGCCGGAGTGCCGGCTTGGCGCCCGGGGCGAAAAAGTTTCTGCTGTCGAGCGCCGTGTTGCGCAGAAACTCGAATACGTCGCCGTGGAACTGTCTGGTACCGGATTTGATGACTACATTGATGGTGCCGCCGTTGCCGCGGCCATAGCGTGCGTCGGCATCCGTAGTTTCTTCCGAGAACTCTTGAATGGCATCGATGGGCGGGAAAACAGCGGTCATGCTGTTATGGTTCTCGTTGTCGCCAATGCCATCCACAAGCGTGCGATTTTCCTGATAGCGAGAGCCGTTGATGGCAAACCACGAGGGGCCGCGCTGTTGCGTATAGGGAATGCTGACGTTTTGGGATGTGGTGGGAATAACGCCCGCGCCCAGGCTGAATAGCTCGTTGAAGTTGCGGCCGTTGAGTGGAAGATCTCTTACCGCCTCTTCGGTGCGCAGGTTCTCAATTGTGGCACTCTCGGTCTGCAGAACTTCCTGGTTATTGTCCTGCACTTCAACGGTCTCGGAAGAGTTGCCGACCGGAAGCGTGATGTTGGCAGAGGCGCGCTGACCGACCTCCAGGCGAAAACTCTCATGCACGGTCTTGAAGCCCGTGACCTTGACCTGGATATCGTAGTCTCCCGGATCGAGAGGTGGGGACACAAACAAACCCTGCCTATTGGAGCTTGTTTCGGTAGTGATGTCGGTAGCCATGTTATACAGGCTGACCCTAGCACCGCCGACAATGGCTCCGGACGAGTCGTTCACCAGGCCCGTGATGGTACCCTTTTCCACGGCCTGTCCATGCGCATGCATACCGGCAATGAGAAATGCGAAAGCGGATATAAGCAGGACTGCGTTGATGCGAATTTTACGAAGAATGTTCCTGTGTCGATTCACAATTGCCTCCAGATGCGGACAAATCTGTCCGCAAGAAAAATGGCTCACAGCTTTTGCCGTGAGCCACGCGATAGGCGCTTGATGCGCGCTACGCTTGTCAAACTGCTACGATGCGCCTGTGCACGGCACGCAGGGCACCACGAAGAGAGGTGTGAGTGCATCGACAACAACACGAGCGTGCGAATGAGGCAAGGAAGGTTGATTTCATGTCAGGTTTCCTTTTGATAAATGATCTAGCAGGAAGGTTTCGCCGAGTGCACTTATGCGCGCCACTACTGCGAATGCTCTTTTTCGAATGAGGAAGACGGATGCTGCGCGATCAACAACACGAGCGGCGGGGAGCCGGCTCCGTGGCCTTGTGAACCAATTTCGAGTTGCGATTCAAGCGGCGCATCTGTACTTATTCAGCCATGAACCGAGATAAGTGTCAAGCGCCTATTGGATTTCGTACTTGACGGGAAAGCTCACGGCTGGCATGATGTAAAGAAATTGGAGCTATTGATGGCTTGCGCCCTCCCAATCCGCACTTGTTGTTGTCCTGTCGTTTCACCGGCAGTTGAACAGCCTCGTGCGATTGCGGCCTCCTAACGATCGATTCCACTTCCGATCGATTCTCATCCCCGCCCACGAGCGCAACTCGTGGGTTTTTCATTTTCCGGCGCAACCGCGCCACCAATGACGGGGAACAATGAGCGCTACTAAGCCGTTTCACATCATGGCCAAGCCGCACGGGGCCATCTGCAATCTCAACTGCACCTATTGCTATTACTTGGAAAAAGAGAATCTCTACGCCAAGGGTGGCCGCGAGTTCCGCATGAGCGATGCGGTACTGGAGTCCTACATCCGGCAGTTCATTCAGACGCAGCCGGGGCAGCAGGTAAGTTTTGCCTGGCAGGGCGGCGAGCCGACGCTGCTCGGCATTCCATTCTTCGAGCGAGTAGTCGAGTTGCAAAAAAAATACGCGAGCGGAAAAGCCGTTGACAATGCATTCCAGACAAACGGAACGTTGCTCGACGATAAGTGGGGCGAGTTTCTCGCCCGCAACAAGTTTCTTATCGGGCTCTCCATCGACGGACCCGAGGAGCTGCACGACGCGTACCGTGTAGACAAAGGCGGCCAGCCGACACATGCACGTGTCTTGCGCGGCCTGGGCTTTCTGAAAAAACACGGCGTCGAGTTCAACACGCTAACGGTTGTCAATCGGAAAAACTCCTATCATCCGCAGAAGGTCTACCGCTTCCTGAAGGAGATCGGCAGCAAGTATCTGCAATTCATCCCGGTCGTAGAGCAGCAGGCAAGCACGCCCGATCCCAACGGGCTTGTGCTGCTGAAGCCCTACGCTCGGCAGGAGACACAAGTCTCCGAGTGGTCCGTTGAGCCGCTCCAGTTTGGAAAATTCCTCTCCGTGGTTTTCGATGAATGGGTGCGGCAGGACGTGGGCCGTGTCTTTGTGCAGGCCTTCGATGTGGCGCTGGAATCCTGGGCCGGAGTTCCGCAGAGCCTGTGCGTCTTCTCGCCCCAGTGCGGGCAGGCGCTGGTCGTCGAGCACGACGGCGACCTCTACTCCTGTGATCATTTCGTCTATCCCGAAAACAAGCTCGGCAACATCCTTGATCGCACACTGCAAGGAATGCTGCACTCGCCGCAGCAGAAGAACTTTGGCAACGCGAAAGAGTTCGCACTGGTCAGCGATTGCCGCCAGTGCGATGTGCGCTTCGCCTGCAACGGCGAATGCCCCAAGCACCGCTTTACTTCGACCGCGAGCGGCGAATACGGATTGAATTATCTCTGCGCTGGATACAAGCACTTCTTTCGACATATCGATCCGCATATGCGCTTCATGGCGAATGAATTGAAGACAAACGGCGCTCCGGCGCGCGCGATGGAGTGGGTGCGAAACGGCGGTCTTGGCCGCGCCAGCGCTTTCGCAAGGGAGGGACGCAATGCGCCAGCCCTTGTGTAGACAACGCTGTTGTTGATTCCTGCATAACTCTTCGATAAGAACGGCAGCAACCGCGCCATGGGACGACATGTGCGCGAGAACCGGCACATTCTTGGCATTTCACAGCACAAACTTCGCTGAGCGGCTGCAAGCCGGCCAGCCAACGCATCAATCGAGCCTTTGCTTAGGGCTCATCAGGAATGAGGAAGGCAATGAACGAGAAAAATCTACTGGCGGCGTTGACTTCGACGCTGATTCTTGCGGCGGGCGTACGAAGCTCACTGCATGCGCAAACCGCACAACCCTATCAAGGCACGGTGGGCCGCACGCTGGCCGAATCCAAGGAGTGGTGGCCGGAACCGGTGAAGGCTCCCAATGGCGCGCCCAACGTGGTCTGGATTCTAATCGACGATGTGGGTTATGGCGCATCGGGGACCTTCGGCGGCCTGATAGACACGCCCACTTTCGATGCGTTGGCCAACAACGGCCTGCGTTACACGAACTTCCACACCTGCGCCATCAGCGCGCCCACGCGCTCGGCC
>JBEKPD010000078.1:0-29755 GCA_049521075.1 Occallatibacter sp. | reverse complement strand
TGAGAAATTGCGGCTAACTCTCAGTTTGCGGAAGGCGGATCGTGGCCCGTGCGCCTTCGCCGTCCTCGCGATTCAGCAGGGTAATCTCGCCGCCGTGAGCGCGCGCTATCTGCTGCGCCAGCGCAAGGCCCACGCCACTGCCTGCGGCCGGCCAGTAATCCATAACTCTCAACTAGCCTGCATTTCTCACCGGCGCATTGCCGATTGCGGTGACGATGGATAGGAAAAGTGTTGGAAAGGCCGTCTTTTCATGGCATAACTGCGTTGACGAGACGTAGTTGTTGCCGTGCGGAGGCGGCCTTTCTGATGACAGAGAGTAATCAAGAAACGTTCGCATTTACGGCCGATTTTTCACGTCGTGCGGAGGCCGCCTTTACGGCGGGTCAGGTGTCGAGCGACGGCGGTGCGCTGCTGTTGCGGGAGACAGACGGGAAGATCGGCCTGCTGATCCGCCTGGCAGGGTGTTTTATGGATGGGCGCGATGCGGAGCGCATCGAACACACGGTTGAGCAGATGCTTTCGCAACGCATCTACGGGCTGGCGCTGGGCTACGAAGACCTCAACGATCACGAGCAGCTGCGCTCCGATCCGCTGCTGGGGTTGCTGAGCGGCAGGCGCGAACTGGACGCGCCGCTGGCCGGCAAAAGCACGCTGAACCGGCTGGAACTGTGTTGCCGCAGCTTGCGCTACCACAAGATCGGCTACTCGGCCGAGGCCATCGACCGGCTGCTGGCGGACCTCTACATCGAGTCGCACGCCGCGCCGCCGACAGAGATCGTGCTCGACCTGGACGCCACCGACATCCCGCTCTACGGCCATCAGCCGGAGCGCTTCTTTCATGGTTACTACGACAGCCACTGTTATCTGCCGCTGTATATCTTCGCCGGCGACCAGTTATTGTGCGCGCGGCTGCGTGCGGCCCATCAGGACGCGGCTGCGGGTGCGGTTGAAGAAGTCAGCCGCATCGTGGCGCAGTTGCGTGAGCACTGGCCGGAGGTGAAGATCGTGCTGCGCGCCGACTCCGGCTTCTGCCGCGAGGAGTTGATGGCCTGGTGCGAGTCTAACCATGTCGACTATGTCTTCGGCCTGGCCCGCAATCGGCGGCTGGGGAAGATCATCGGCCCCCAGATGAACAGGCTCGCGTCCTTCATCAGAGCAGCGGCAAGGCGGCCCGCGTCTTCGCCGAGTTCGACTACCGGACCAGGAAGAGTTGCTCCTGCGCGCGCCGCGTGGTGGCCAAGGCGGAGTATCTCGACAAGGGCGAGAACCCGCACTTCGTGGTTACTTCGCTAACTCCGGATAAGTGGGCCGCAGGGGACTTATACGAAAAGTTCTACTGCGCCCGCGGCGAAATGGAGAATCGCATCAAGGAGCAGATGTGCCTGTTCGCCGACCGGCTCTCTATCGACGAAATGCGCGGCAACCAACTGCGGCTCTACTTCTCCGCGCTGGCTTACACGCTGGTCGAAGCACTGCGCAGGCTGGCGCTGAAAGCCACCGCGTGGGCCCAGGCGCAGGTCGATACCATCCGCCTGAAGCTGCTCAAAATCGGCGCTATCGTCAGAATCAGCGTGCGCCGCGTGCGGCTGCAACTCAGTTCGGCCTACCCGTGGAAGGATATCTACGCAGCTGCTTTTCACGCCTTGCGATGTTGACCTCCGCACAGCCCTCCGAAAAACACATCTGCTGTCTTCACCGCAACCGTCGGCAGGCGGAGCCGTGTGCAAAAGCCAACGCGGAGACGGACGCCTAGTATAGGCCGGCCCTAAAAAGCCGGCCTGCCCCATGCCGCCGCAAACCAAATACCCACGCGTTCTCCGCTATCAACTCGACACCGCCCAAAATCTGCGCTTGGTAGAGTCGAGATGTGGCGCGGTGGTTTAGATCTGGCCTACCTGTTGCCGGCACTTTCGTTTACCGGTGTCTCATTATCCAGACCGTGCTCCGTTTCCACATCCACCGGGTCGCCGGAAGCGGTTACCCGCCTCCGGCTCCCACAGAACGTAGCGTGCGGATTTCCCGCACTACGCTCGTCGGAAGTTGATTCACAGCACAGCGATTGCCTGTAATTCTCGATATGAGAAATGCAGCTTCGGTCGGAGTATAGGGAACTGCGTTTCGATCTGAGTGAAGTGCTTCCACCCGATCGCCCCCTTCCAACTCCGGCTGCTCAGCATTTTCCGCCAATAGTGCTTCGCAACCCGATACACCCGCAGCAGCGACTGGAAATTTCCAGCGATGCCGTAGTATGCATAGTGGCCGCGAAGCATTTGATTGAGAAGGCTCAACTGCTCTGGAATAGACAAGTGCCTTATCTGCCGCATTCGCTCCTGTAAGCGCATCAACGCACGCTGTAAACGTGATTTCTCTGTGCGCATTCCTATCCGAAAGTTCCCTTTCTGATTCTGCGTACAGTACAGCGTAAAGCCCAGCAAGTAGAACGTCTCTGGACGCTTACGCCCACGTTTCCTGCATGCCGCTGCGCGAACCGACCGAATTCGACAAGTTTGGTCTTGGTCGACTCCAGGGTCAGGCTGAACTTCCTCAGCCTCTTGATAAGCGATTCCTGGACACGAAGAGCGTCCGCGCGATATTGGAAACACAGCACGAAATCGTCGATATACCGCACCATGCACGCCTCACCCCGAAGCCGGGGCTTGACCACGCGCTCGAACCATAAGTCGAGCACGTAGTGCAGGTATACGTTACTCAGCAAAACGCTGACCGACCCGCCCTGAGGAGTTCCCTCCTCGCTCGGATGAACCTCTCCGTCCTCTAATACGCCTGCTTTCAGCCAGCGCCTGATCAGACTGACCAGCCGCTGATCTCCCACTCGGTGCTCCACAAAACGAAGCATCCATTCGTGACTTAAGCTCCCGAAGAAATTCTTGAGGTCCGCCTCCAACACCCACTCGATCTTACCGCCCGCAATCCTCTCTTGAAGAGTTGCCAACGCGTGGTGTGCGCCTCTGCCAGGCCGTCCGCCAAACGAACAGGGTTAGAAGTCCTGTTCATAGATGGCCGACACAACCTGAGAGACGCTTCGTTGAAGCGCTCGGTCGGCTACGGTGGGCACGCCCAGCGGGCGCATCTCCTGCTTCCCGGGTTTCGGAATATAGACTCGCCGAATGTCCGGCGCTCGATATCCCTGTCGGTGTACAGACTGCAACATACCCGCAATCCATTCCTCAAAACTCTCTTTCGCCTCCGTTACGGTCTGTCCATCTACTCCCGAAGCGGATTTGGTCGGAATCCGACAGAGATTCTCCCAAACTCGTTCCCGGGTGATGTGATGGGCAAGCGACGTAAACCGGAGTTTCGGCTCGCACCGAGCTTTGACTGCTATTCGTTCGAGTCCTGTTGTCATGACTGGCAATTCTTCTCTTTGCATAGAAGGCCGAATCCTCCCTTTGAATGGAGCTCATGTCTCCCACGAACAATTCAACTTCCGCTGCCCGCTTTCCCATGTAGCCGGCTCTCCCGACCTCGAAGTACTATCAGGCAGTCTGACTTCCGTCAGGCCATCAGGTCTTCCTCGCCTCATCGGCTTGTTGGACCCTACAAGCCAGGCTTGAGGCTGACGGATCTCCCTTGTTCCCATGCAATTCCTTGGTTACATGCTGGCGGTACGAACCCCGGAAGCATCCTGAGCACTTACCATAGCGCACCCACAGATTCTGCCTTCCTCCTGAGCGACAGAGTCGGCTACTTCAATACCGTTCGATTTCGGGGCTAACTTTCCGTTTACTTTCGTTCCGGCCTGCAACCTCCCGGTCTACGCTTCGCAGTGCCCGTCACCAGACACCACACAAGACTTGGTTCGCGGTTGCCAGCTACGCTTTACCGCGGCCCCCATTTCAGGAGGCTTGATTACATGAGTTTCAAGGCGCAACGCTCGTCGGACCGGACGTGCGCAACTAACGCATCCGGCCCTCGGAGAAAGCGTCACGATTTCGCCCACGAAAAGCTGCGCGTCCGGTTGGTAATTCGTACCAGACCAAAGTGCTCATGCAGCCTGTCATCCGAGAACTTTCCGGACGCCGACCCTGACACTTTGTGTTTCGCGCGCAGCCACTGACGCAGCCTCTTACACGCATGTTGATCCAGTGCATGATAGGCTTTGCTGACCGGTCCAAGGCAGAAGTAATTGGCCCAACCGTTCATCATTTGGTTGAGCTTGGTCACCAGTATCTGATGGTCCAGCTGAGTTCTGTTGTGTCCAGTCTCTTTGCTGATCGCCTGACAGATGCGAATCACTCGCTTCTTGGCCGGAACTGTACCCAGATAGGCGCGTCCCGTCTTCGTCGAGTAGCAACGACCAAACGTGTAACCCAGAAAATCGAACTTTTCTTCCGGTAGCTTGGAGACCCGCGTTTTGGTTTCATTCACAGTCAGCTTCAACCTCTTCATCATGTCCTGCATCGTGGCCAGAGCTTCTTCAGCTCGGCCTCGACAACAGATCACGAAGTCATCAGCGTAGTTGACGATGTTTGCTCCAAGCCGCTTTTCGTGCCCCAACTTCTTCCATCCGAGCACGAACCGGCGCATGTAGAGATTACTGAGCAGCGGGCTGATCGGAGAACCCTGTGGGGAGCCCCGACCTTCGTCCCGATTGCGTGTATTCCGATGCTTCTTTCCTCGATCATCCGCTTCTTCAACCGGTGCTTTCAGCCACATCTTGATTAGATAAAGCATGGCGCCATCAACAACACGGCGAGCTACCGACCTTAGAAGCTCAGAATGCGGAAGAGAATCGAAATAGCCCGCAAGATCTGCATCCACGATCTCTCCATGTCCGGTGTTAATCAGCTTATGGACGTGTCTAACTGCGTCCAGTGCGCTGCGGCCTCGCCGATAGGCGTACTGTTCCGGTTGCAGGTCAACCTCGAAGATGGGGTCGAGCACCAAAACCGCCGCCATCATGACCACGCGATCATGAAGAGCGGGTATTCCTAACGGACGCTGCTTGCCCCCGGGCTTCGGTATGAATACCCGTCGCACCGGGAGTGGACGATATGTTCGACTTTTCAGCTCTTGCGGCAATTCCTCCAACCATCGCTCTTCACCATACATCTCGATATCCTCGAAAGTTTGATCGTCTACTCCTGCCGCTCCACCGTTGGCTTTCGAGCATTCATAGGCGAACGTCAGCACGTCCTTTCGATACACCTTGTCGTACAGCGCATAGAAGCGAAAGTCAGGCGATTTCTTCGCTTTGTCGTGTAACGCTGTCTGTAACTTCTGAACGCTTTCCGGGGTTGTTAGGCTCATCACCAATCCCTCCGTCTTCGTCACTTCTTGCGTTTGCTTCCAACTAAGGCCCCTTCCCTCCACCGGCATTACCCGGCTTCATCGGTACTACGGACCTCCCCGCCACCCCAAACGGCCCGGCCTGGCTCTCGCGAGTTGCCGGTTGATCCAACTGCGGATCACCGCTGGGGCTTCCCGTGTTGCGTCTGGTCCCCGTTTGCATACATGCCGTCGCCACTACCCCGGCAGGTCCGATGAACCCGTTCGCTCGTACCGTTTCATCGTCTTCGGCCTTCCCCGAATCTCAGGCGGGTCGGCTCCTGCATTACCCGTTTCGAGGCCTGCTCAGCGTTTACTCACATTACGGCCTGCACGCTCGCCAAGTCGCCTTCGCGACCCTCTACACCGGAGGCTCCAGTAGCTTCGTTGCCTAGGCCACTGCTCCGATTGCTACCGGGTGGAGCGAACCAGTTCCCGGGCGGGAATTGCACCCGCTGTGGACCAACGCCATTCACGGCGCACTGAGAAATGCGGGCTAGGGCTGCACAACGGAATGCCGCCGATACAATCGGACAGGAATGCCGCCAACGACGCAGAATAGCCCGCAGCCGAAGGTGCGTGCTGAATCTCCCTGCGCAGGCACAGCGAGAACCGCCCCACCTGCTCCCGCGCGCTGAGCCCCGATTAGTCGTAGAAGTGCTCTTCGCGCGGCCGGCCACAATCATCGATCAGGCTCTGCCCAAGGTGGAAGATGCGTGTGCACGGAAAGGTCATTTGACCTTCGGCGGCGCGAGGGTGTAATCCTAGTTCTGGTTAAGCGTGCCCCCTTTCCGATATGTTGATTCGCTCCCGAGCGCCGTTGCGTCTTGGCCTCGCAGGAGGTGGTACAGATGTGCCCCCGTACTGCGACGAATTCGGTGGCGCGATTCTGAACGCGACCATCGACTACTATGCCTATGCTGGGCTCGAGCCACTGAACAACGGCAAAGTGGAATTCGTCTCCGCTGATCTGCATCAATGCGTGAGCTATGATGCAATGCCGGCCGTAGCGTTCGACGGGAAGCTCGACCTGTTCAAGGCTGTTTACAATCACGTGGTAAATAACTACAACGAGGGCCAGCCGTTGAGCCTGCGCATGAGCACCCGCGTCGATGTACCAGCGGGATCGGGGCTTGGCTCCTCATCGACGCTGGTCGTGGCTATGCTCATGGCGTACGCGGAATGGCTAAACCTGCCGATGGGCGACTACGAATTGGCACAGACGGCCTATGTAATCGAGCGCAAGGAGGCTGGCCTGCAGGGCGGCAAACAGGATCAGTACGCGGCGGCATTCGGCGGCTTTAATTTCATGGAGTTTGGTCAGAACGGGCGTGTGCTGGTGAACCCGCTGCGCGTGAAGGACTGGGTGGTGTCGGAGCTTGAAGCTTCGCTGTTGCTCTACTTCACCGGCAAGTCGAGGGTCTCGGCGGAAATCATCAAGGAACAGTCGCAGAATGCTGGCAATCGCAACGAGATGGCTCTGGAGGCGATGCACCGGGTGAAGGAAGAGGCGTATCGCATGAAGGAGTGTCTCCTGCGGGGCGACTTCCAGAATCTGCACGAGGTAATGCGGCAGAGCTGGGGATCGAAAAAGCGCATGGCCAGCCAGATCACTAACGACCATATCGAGCGGCTATATGCCTGCGGGATGAAGGCGGGAGCGTATTGCGCCAGGATCTCCGGGGCCGGCGGCGGCGGCTTTATGATGTTCCTGACCGACCCGATTCAGAAAGATCTAGTGGCCGCGGCACTTGACGGCCATGACGAGGGTGGGACGGTCTACCGGTGCCACTTTACCTCCGTTGGGGTGCAGGCTTGGAGAGTTCCATGAGTAACGAATCCATGAGCCACCTGATACGGAAGGTGCTCGCTGAAGGTATTGCGGTTGTGCAGGCGGTGGAGCACGACATCGCGATTAGCGCTACACTGATGCGGGCCGCCGAAGCGACCGCTACGGCGATGAAAAGCGGGCGCAAGCTGATGGTGGCCGGCAACGGCGGAAGCGCGGCTGATGCGCAGCACTTGGTGGCGGAATTCGTCAGCCGCTTGTTGGAAGACCGGTCGGCAATGCGGGCTGTTGCGCTTACCACCGACACTTCGGTCCTCACGGCCATCGGCAACGATTACGGCTATGACCGCAGTTTCGTGCGCCAGGTGGAAGCGCTCGGGTTGGCCGGAGACGTCTTCCTGGGCATTTCGACCTCCGGCCACTCGCCCAATGTGCTGGCAGCGCTGGAGCGGTGCCGCGAAATGGGCATCACCACCTTCGGACTGACCGGCGGAACCGGCGGCAAGATGCCGGCACTGTGCGATTACCTGATCACCGTCCCTTCGAACGTGACCATGTATATTCAACAGGCCCACCTGGCGCTGGAACACATCTTCTGCCTGCTGACAGAGAAGTACTACTTTGCGGCAGACACCGCGACGGCAGACTCGGTAGCCGTGGCAAGAGGCTAAGCTGCATATGGAAGCCATCGTGCTGGCCGGCGGCCTAGGGACTCGGCTCGCGGCGCGCGTCAAGGATTTGCCCAAGGCCATGGCGCCGGTGGGGCAAAGGCCTTTCCTTGAAATCATTCTTCGCCAACTGCAGCGCTCGGGATATGCCCGCGTGGTGATTTCCGTCGGCCATCTGCGCGAATCAATCATCAATTACTTTGGCACAGCTTTCGACGGGCTGAGTTTGACTTATGCCGTCGAAGAGGCACCGCTGGGCACAGGCGGCGGGATTCGCAAGGCGCTTTCCATGGCCGAGGAAGATGCGGCCTTGGTACTGAACGGCGATACCTTTCTCGATGCCGATTACGCGGCAATGATGCGTTTTCACACTCAGGCCGCACGGCCCATGACCATGGCGATCACGCAGCAGGAGAACATCGCCCGCTACGGTGGCGTCCTGACGTGCGGTGGCCTGGTTACCGGCTTCGAAGAAAAAGGCCGTTCAGGTCCGGGCTGGATCAACGCCGGCGCGTATATCCTCGCTGGAAATCTCGTCTGGCCGGCGGGGCTGGGAGAGAAGTTCTCCTTCGAGATGGACTTTCTGGCGCCGCAGGTGGCGAACCTGGCTCCCGCCGCATTTGAGGTGCACGGGTTCTTCCTCGATATCGGCGTGCCCGAAGACTATGACTGTGCTCAGACCGCGCTGGAAAAATTAGCGGACCAAAAACAGGCAGGAGAATAGATACCGTGCTCGACCCAACCACCCCCTGCTGCTCCCACGCGCTGAGTACTGTCTTCCTCGACCGCGACGGAGTGATAAACGAGAAGATGCCCGAAGGTCAATATGTCCGCTCGTGGAACGACCTTCATTTGCTGCCCGGCGTGCCCGAGGCTATTGCCCAACTCAACCGCATGGAACTGCGTGTGATCGTTGTTTCCAACCAACGCGGCATTGCGCTGCAACTCTACACTTCCGCCGATGTCCAGGCGATTCACTTGGCGCTGCAAAATGTGCTGGCAAGTCTCGGCGCACATATTGACGCTTTCTACTTCTGCCCTCACGACGAAGGGAAATGCAATTGCCGCAAACCATTGCCGGGCATGTTTGAGCAAGCAGTGGCCGAATTTCCAACCATCTCTGCTGCTGCCAGCGTCATGATCGGAGACTCGTACTCCGACATAGAGTTTGGATCCAATTTGGGAATGCGGACCATCTTACTGGAAGGTGCCCCGGATCGGCAGAAGCCCTCCACTGAGAAAGCCCGCGCCCGGGCCGGTCAAAGTTTTGCTTCGCTGGCCGACGCCGTGAACGCGCTTCTCCGGCCTCCACTCTCCTCCACTTGCTAACGTGCACGGAAATGTGATGACAACGTCAATTACCGCAACATGCTCGAATAGTTTAATAGATTTTTCAGCTCTTGGGGAGGCGCGGGAAGACCTTTGAACGCATTCCACGCCACCTGACTATTGGGCAATAACACGACAATGACTGTAACAATAATCGCCTTGAAATAGTTTGCCAACGTGTAATTTGCGATATACCATGTTTCAAGTGAACCCTTATAAGGTGCAATTGTATTATTGTAAAAATCCAACGAGTTATTGGCTCCCGCCAGAATATCCTCTTCGCCGCGAAAAATAATTGACCCAATACCAGAAAGCCCGGGACGAACCTTTTCAATTGCTCTTTGAGTTTCCTTGGTGTACGCGCCAAACGTTTGTTTGGTTAGGGGACGAGGGCCAATAACGCTCATGTGGCCGAGCAAGATGTTTAGAAGCTGAGGCAGTTCGTTAATTTTCGTCTTTCTTAGAAACATGCCCACCGGCAAGATTCGCGGGTCATCCTTTACCGTGACTGTGCCAGTGCCCATCGAAGGGCTGCTCTTCAGCATTGTCACAAATTTATAGAGATGGAAAGCCCTCCTCCCCCTGCCAATTCTTTTTTGCAAATAGAAAATCTCGCCCTCGCCGGTAAGCCTCAGAATTATGGCAATCGGCACCAAAAGAGGTGAAAGGATCAACAAGGCAAGGCCGGAGAAACAGATATCGAAGAATCGCTGCATGGTCTCTCTCTACATGCGTTGATCGAGGTATTTTCCTGTTTCTTTATGGTCGAAATCAGGAATCATGTCGAAGAATAGTTTGACCAGGCCGGACTTCGACCATGTGCGTTGCGCCAATAGCCTCCGAATGCCCTGCCTGAATGAATCCAGTAGTGCAGAGTCAAATTGGGCAACATTCCGAATAACTCCGATGCCCTCAAAACGCATCATATCTAGGTCTTCCTTGTCGGTGTAGAATTCCTCAAAATCCTTTTCGCCGGTTGTATCGCTCATGAAAAAATAGCAGGGCCACCGCTTCTGTGCAATCAACTCCTCCGCGCGGCACCGCGCCTCGTCTTCAGTGCTGCACTCGTAGGGCTCATATCCGAGGGCCTCTAAGTAGTGTACTGCGATCTCAGAGAATGTGATCAGGTGAAGTTTCTGGCTAAGTTTTGGGAAAAAGATGTCGCGGTTTTCCCCGAGCAAACCTGAGAGCAAGCAAAGCTCGCCCGATTCCTGCGGGGTAACAAAGTAACGGCGAACGTCGTTTGGCGCAGAGATGGGCTGGCGCTTGGTGAAGCGCTGGTTGAAACCATGAAGCAGAGAACCATCGGAAAATGCTACGTTGGCGAACCGCGCCATAGAGATCGGCTGACTAAGGCTCTCACGCATCAGGAACATTTCCATGATTCGCTTGCTTGCGCCCATCATGCTGACAGGATTAGCCGCCTTGTCTGTCGATACGCAGAAGTACTTTTTTGCCCCGCCTTCGCGAGCCATCGCCAATGTGCCAAGCGTATTAAACACGTTGACCTGAATCATGCGCATCAATGTGTAGGGATCCTTCTCGCTGCGAACATGCTTGAGAGCGGACAGATTGAACACGTAGTCATATGGCCCCTCGGCGGCAAACATGGATTCGAACTCCTTGCCGCCGCAGTCCAGCGCGAAGGTGCGAAAATCTCCGGATGCATATCCCAGCGTGCTGCGGATATCGCGCACCAGTTCAACCATGTTGTTTTCGCTGATGTCGACGGCATGCAAGGCTGCCGGATCGCGTCTAAAAATCTCCCGTGTTACTGCCTGGCCTATGGATCCCGCTCCGCCAATGACGAGGAAACGACAGCCGCGAATCACATCCCGCAAATGGTTGTCGTTTGTGCGAATGTCAGAATCGAATAGAGAATCTGTTCTTCCAATGAGAGATAGTACATCCATTGCAGCTCCTAGCCATTCATGGTTACTCAGAGGCTGTCCCGCTCCGGGTTGAAAGCTGAACGGGCCACGCAGGACGCCGTTGTTGCCTCCGCCCCTTCTGAAATCCATCTTACGGTCGGTTTTCCCTGTCGCCGTCTCTTGCTTGCAACCGAATGCAAGACTGCTTCGTCATTTATGTTGAAACTTCGCAATTTTTGCGAATCCTTCCTCAACGCTGACCGGGGGAGTCCAGCCAAGCGTTTCGCAGGTGTAATGAATATCGACTTGCAGATTCTCAATCAGGCGTTCAACAATGTCCTTACGTCCCAAGTTATTTCCAATGAATTGAATCATTCTAGGAGGAACTGAAAACAGGCGAGGCCGAACCCCCAGACAAAGACTCAATCGGCGCAAAAGCTCCGCGGTTGACATGTCATGGCCGTCGCTCACAAGAAAGGTCCGATTGGCGGCATTTGGGTGATCGACACAGGTTCTTATTAGATCAATTAAGTTATCCAGGCCTACAAGGCTGCGCCGATTGCCGGTTACCGATCCAAAGGGCAGCGGAATGCCACTCGTGAGCCAACTAATCATTTTTCCGAAATTGCCTGGTGCATTCGGTCCATACACCACAGGCGGTCGAATAATCACGGTCTCGAGATCGGTGGAACTGGAAATGTTCCTGAGTGCAACTTCGGCCTCATACTTCGAAAACGCATAGGGCGAATGAGGCTGCGGCTTGTCGTCGGGCGTAAAGGGACTATCGTACGTTACCTTTCCGTTCACGCCGATCGTGCTCACAAAAATGAACCTTTTAGCGCCTGCCCTTACAGCGCCTTTTGCCAAATCGATGGTAACATTGGCATTCATGGTTCTGCATTCCTCAAGCCGTCCTTCGGATCGGTCATTGAGGATGTGGGCCCGGCCTGCCAGGTGAACGATCACATCGATGCCGCAGAGAAGACCATCCCAGCCTTGGAACGTTTTAAGGTCTCCCACGACGATCTCGTTGCTTTCGGCGGTGCGGCTTCGAACGGCATTGAAAACCTGGTGACCCTCATTGGCCAATTGAACAGACAACGCCCGTCCGATAAAGCCGTTTGCCCCCGTCAAAAGAAGCTTCATTTTTGTCCCCCTGAAAGATCCGCGCCAAGTGCAGGACTAATGCATTAGCCGGCATCGGAGATTGGCGATTTGGGCATCAACAAGAAGATAATCTGAAGAGCGATTACCTCCGGCCGACTGCGCCGGAAATCGCCCGCGTGACGAATGAGCCAGAGACGGTCCATCCAACTCAACCGGCGCAGCGCCAGAGAGCATTCCGGGCAGGCTTTGGTCAGTTCGGACATATGCACAATGTCGTGCCTATATCGTCCCTGCTTCACTATTTCCAAGCGGCGTTGGATGGCTTTGAGACCGGAGTTGGTCCCGATTTCATTGGAATGGTGCTGCCGGTAACGCATCGTCGGCACATTGTCGATGATCCAGCGAAAACCTCTGGCGCGCGCATAGCAGTAAATGATCCAGTCGTGGACCCAGAGCCCGGAGAGGGTGATGAAATTAATGGTGACCCAGTCGCGCATATTGAGGAATAGGGCGCGAGTAAGCACGAAAGTGCAACCGGGTCCTGGCGATCCAAACACGTGATCGAACCGCTTCAGCGAGTAAGACTTTTTGATAACCTTTGTGCGCCCGTCGGGCCAAAATGCCTCAACGTCGCTGGAATAGCCATCCGCAACGTCCGAGCGCAGCCTGGCGACAGCGCGTGCAAGTTTGTCTGAATACCAGATGTCGTCTTGGTCGGCGAGCGCGACATACGCCGCTTCGCCGATTTCAGCATCTCGTATGAGACGCAAGAAATTTCGGTTGGCGCTGCCGAACCGTTCCTGCTGCTCCGGCAAGATCGTTAGCGGCAGCCTAGCGGAGTACTCCTCCAGCACCTTCAACGAGCCGTCAGTTGACTGGTCGTCGCTGACCGCGACGTGCACGTCGACCTGCTGTTGGTTGCGAATGCTGTCCAGTTGTTCGGGCAGCCATCTTTCGCCGTTGCAGGTGGCCATCAGGACGGCACAATTTGGAAACAAAGTAGACATGTGAATAACTCTATCCAGGTCTTTGAACGAATGAATTCAGTTCTCTTGTAGTGGAACTTCTGCCGCGCTTTTCTGCGCGTAAACTGCCAGTTGATTTGTTAACGAAAACGCTTTAAGTCTGAGAGCCTGGGTTTCCATGGTGCAAAAAACCAAAATGCAGCCGGTTTCCCACCGTGGGGTTTTTGCTCCATAGTTTTGCAACGCAGTTAAGCGACATTGGGGCTGTCAGAGCCGACGACTGTGGGAAGGTGACTAACCAGGGTTCTGCAACGTATGCCGACCTCACCCAGTTGTACAGAGCGCCGAAGAGTCAATTGTGATCGGTTACAGCTTTCGGAATACCACAGAACCCCAGGTGTCGGGTAGCTCGATTACTTTCTCAGGTTTATCCGCCAGAAACTGATCTATGGCCCGACTTACGCCACGGCCGGATTCAAACGACGTGTAGTCGTGAGCAAAAATATAACCGCCGGGTGCCATTCTGTGATAGAAGAACTCTAGGCCTGCCAACGTCGGCTTGTACAAATCGGCATCCAGCATCACGAAACAAAACCGTGAGTTTTCGAGACCAATGGCGGTTTCTGGGAAATAGCCCTTCCTGAAGACAATGTTCCTTTGGTCATTGAACAAAGAGCTTACGTATTCGACGCTGCTGTCATCGAACCGCCTGTCCCGGCTGCAGGTTTCTAGGTCCCCCGCAGGAAATCCTTCAAACGTGTCGAAAAGATACAGACGCCTCTCTGGGCAGAGCCGATGAATCAGTGAGCTAGTCTTTCCCTTGAACACGCCAAGCTCGGCCATGTCGCCGGGTAGTTGCTCACGCTTAATCGTCTGCAGTGCCAGCGCAATGCTGAAGTCCCTTACGGGATCGAAGCGGCTTAAGATAAACGCCCTGATTTCGGGAGACACAATAGGAAATCGGACGACCAGTTGAGATTTCAGGGGGCCAATCATCTTCAGTAACACTCTTTGGCCTAGGTTGGCGAACGTAGAAAGACCTCTCATCTGACGTGTAATTGTTACTTTGTCTTTGTACATCCTTTTATTCCAGGTTCTGGCCTGACGTCGCAGTTTTGCCAACGAAAGGATCGAGCGGTGCCCCAGCCATTGCCGGCTAAATGGGCTGAAGTCGATCTCGGCGAGGTTCATCCAGCCGCCGTGTATGGGTGTGCAGTGAACCGGGGACCGACTCTACAACAGTTCGTCGCGCTTTTCTCCATATTGATCGGCGAGTGCCTCACGCCAGTGCGAGTTCAGATTGTCACGGTTCCAATCTACCGCTTGCTCTCTCGATAGACAAGTGTCTGTAACGATTCAGCTTCTTTCGGTCATAGACCCCGTGTGGCGGTTCGTCATGCTCATAGCCCGAGGCGGTCGTTGCGGCCTTCCACGGGACCCCATCCATGAACCACTGCCTCTAATATCAGTAGCGATCGCAATAATTTACGATCCTCGAAGGCTAATACGCCAACAACTCGACGAAGCGCTCGAATAGTTTCCCGCAAGAGGGCTATCGTCCGGTGTATCGCGTGGCGATCAATCAACTTGAACTTGTTGCGAACTTCGTAATAAGTACGTTCGGGACTAATGCCGCAACGCCACGAACACAGACCCAGAAATGGGATGCGCGCCAGGCGCTGCTTCGGCTCGATCTTTCGGACGATGACTGTGGCGGGAACGAGCAGAATCGAGTAGTCCGCCTTGCAGATGCGCAGACCGTAGTCCCAGTCGTCCCCATCCATGTAGAAGTTGCGGTAAGGCAATCCGACAGTGCGGATTACCTCCATTGGCAGCAAGCAGCCTTCGAAGGTAATCGTATCCACCTGCACCGGAAGGTCTGCCAACGGCCGGTGAGCCTTCACGCGCGTGATGTCATTGGCGTCGATCATCGGCGCCCAGGGGAACTCACGCCCGGATGGGTAGCGCCTTCCGCCAAGTACCGTGGCGCGAGGCTGATCTCGCGCAACCTCTAAAAGGCGGGCGACGCAGTCATCTGTAAACTCGATGTCGTCGTCGCAGCATAAGAAGTGGCTGCACGGCTCCTTCAACGCCTCGGCGAACAAGCTGTTGAATCCCCCGGAACTGCCGAAGTTGGCATCAGTGCGTACGTAACGCAATTGAGCTGCGGGCACGCACTCGCGCGCGACAGCTTCGGCCGAGCCGGCAGGGTCGTTGTCGTAGACGATGACCCGGAACTCGGGCGCTCCTTGTTGCCGCATGAAGCTGAGCAGGAGTTCACGTAGGAGTTGTGGCCGCCGATACGACAGTACGCCCAGAGCGATGGACAAGTTGTTTCTCTTAGTCATGACCTTCGAGCTGTTGGATATGTAGGTTTGCGTCGAAGTTGGTCAGCCTCTGTCTGGGCGATGAGCGCGCTACGTCGGGAAGCGCCTCGAAGACAGGAGGAGCGCTGCCGTGGTGAATTTGTACTAGGGGGTGCCCGCCATAGACTGAGTCTACGCCAGGCCAATCTGTGGTCAGTACACGGCAGCCGCACAGAGTAGCCTCCGTCATGACGTTGCTGAACGTCTCATAGCGCGATGTGCACACCAGCAAATCTGCCCGCTGGTAGTAAGCGCGTAGGTTGCCGACGTGGCCGACGATGATTGCCGGCAGCCCTTCGGCGTCAATACGTGCCTGCAGGTCCGGTCGCAGCGGACCATCGCCGCACAGCATTAGGTGAGCTCCGTTTGTATGGTTTGCGGCGACCCAGTCGAGCGCAAGGTGCGGCTGCTTCTCTGGGCTAAGAGCGCCGACGAACACTATACGAATGGCCGTTCCGTCGGGCCAGTCGACCGGCAGATCAAGCGTCGAGACTGGGGCTAGGATAATCGGATTGTCCAACTGCGAAACCTCAAGCCTGCGGACTCCGAAGTGCCGCTTGAGGTCGTCGCTAATGACAGCGCTGGGCGCTACCACCTCGTCGGCCATACGCAGCAATTCAGCATAAAGCACCCGAATGACGTGGCGGCCCAGGCCTTGGCGTCTGTCGTAATGGGTGTGTGGGATGCAATGCTCCCACAGGACCAAGCGTGTCCGCGGCTGGCCCAATAGGCTGCGCGCCCGAGCGAGAGCGAAAGCCACAAGAGGCACCGCCATATTACCGTTGACGTAGCACAGCGTGACCGACTGCCCGAGCGCCTGGCCGCGAGCTACTTCCTGCAGCGCGGCCCAGATCGCCGTCCACTTGCCGCCCGCGCAGCGCTCGCGCAGGCGCTCGCCGCGCACGCCGAACGCTTGACCCAACGAGATCACTGACAGCCAAGCCGAGGGAGGGGCATCGGTCAGCAGATTGCGGACAGCGCGCTCGGCGCCGCGCGGTCCATCGCCATGCGTAATGAAGACAATCATGGTCGCACGTAGTCGCAATTGAAGCGTTTTGCGAGGTGCCGGCAATCGGCCTCGACAACGTTTGGATGGCCGGCCGGCAGTGTGATGCCCTCCATTGCCTTTTCGGTCAGATAAAGCGGCACGCCATACTCGATCGCCTTCAGCACCTTGATTTTCACTCCGGCGCCACTATCTAGGGGAGCGACGAAGACGTCGATGCCGTCGAAGAACTCGCCGAGATCCTTGACGAAGCCCAACTTGGTGATCGATGCTCCATCGGGCAACGCCTCCGATCCAAGCCCGGCGATGCGAAAGTACAATCCATTGCGCACCTCAGGCGATAGAGCCTTCAGGAACTTTGTCGCTCCGTCACGATTCTCGGGCCGTGCCCAAGCCCCTAGCAGGCCCACGCGCACCCCGGGTCGGAGCGCCAGCGTCTGCCGCTGGGGGAGGCGTCGGCCGACGGAGTCTCCAGCTATCAGCTGTGGCAGGTCTAGCACACGGACACCGCAACGGACACCTTCTGCCAGCATCACGCGATCTTTTTCGGATACGAAGACCAGCGTGGCATTCTCTGGCAGCCAGCGAACAAACCTTCTCTCCCAAAATCGCACCAATCGCCAGAACAGCCGGCGGATACTGGGATCGGATCGCCACATGTCGTACATGACATCGTGGACGATCACCTGGGACGTCAGCGAGCGGACGAGTACGGGATAGATCAGTAGCTGGTTGTAGTTGAAGATAACTCTGCAAGGACCTAGCGAGCGAAGATGCCGGAGCAGCTCAAATGAAAAACGGGAGACGAAGTCGAACGGCAGGAACGGCAGCAGCAGCTGCAGCAGGCCCAGCGCAGGCAGACTCATGGCGCGGAAATACCGCGTTGCCAGCTGGGAAGGCGGCTGGCGGTGAATCTCAAGGATCTCATCTGGTTTTTCTCGAAACTCTTCGCGCAGCAGGGCGAACATCGTCGCGCTGCCGCCGTGTGTTTCAACGATCGGTTGTGCGGACAGGAAAACGTTTTTCATAGAGAAGAACAATCAGGGCTGACATCATGAGGTAGAGCGCGAACGTGGACATGTAGATGGTGTTCCAGCCGCCAAGTAGCGGCAGCCCGCCGGCAGCTGGCAACATGCGAGCAAAGAGAAAGAGCTGGCCACGACTCATCCTCACACGGCTGTCGAGCAGCTTGTAAAGGACGCCCAACGAGAATAGGAACATGGCGCCGAAGAGCAGCATTAGGTGGGACGACATCATTTCCGCCACGATGCCGACGATACGGGTGATGTTCTCCTCATTGAATCCTCGGCCCGCGAGCGCCGTGGTCTGTGTGTCGGACGAGAACAGCTTTTCAGCAAACAACCCTCGGGGCAGCAGGTTGTAAAGAAACGGAATGGCTGGCAGTTTCAACTGGGACAGGCTGCTTTCCGCGGCCTGCAGTACGTCGAGGTAATCCAGCCTCTGCAAGATCAAAGCGATCATCAACCCGCTTACGTTGAGCAGATTGGGCTCGGCGCTGAGGAGATCTTCGAGCGACTTGCCAGTTTGCAAGCTTAGTCGTACTGCGCCGAGCGAGGCGATTATAACAAGGGACGTGAACGCGAACATCACACCCGCAAATGGACTAAAGCCCCGCCGACCGACCAAAAAGTACTTGATCACGATTACTGTCAGCACGAAGTCGATAAGGGGGGCGCGAATCGAGAGCAGCGGGAACCAAGCGAGGCTTATCGCCACCGCGAACACACGATGGACAAGCCGGGTTGGCGAAAAAAAAATATAGATGGCAGTGACTATGAGAAAGTTCGTCCAAAGCGACTGGAACAGGATGTTCCCGCCATTGCCCAACGCCCAACGGGCCGTAATCGGATCTTCAATCGCAGACACCGGAGTTTGGCCTACTAGAGCCAGGTGCAAAGTTACCAGCGCGAAACCAGCAAGTGCGGGCAGGTAGACACCGGTCATCCGCACTGTAACATTGGGGGGGGGCGCAGCGATCAACTCGCGGCCGCAAATCAGCGCACCTAACAGTGAGCCCAGAAGGAAAAATCCCAACGCAGCTGTCACGTACTGCGGGACAAGCGTCCCGGATTGGAAATAACCCGATATGCACAGTGGTTTGATATATGCGTACAGCGCGAAGTTAGCGAAGCCCAAGAATGTTAATGTGAAGGCACGCTTCGTATTGAAGACAAGTACTACGAGCAGTGCCAAACCAACTAGCCGATAGAAATCATCAAAATTCATCGGTAGTCACCTTGGCCCAGTTAAGGACTCGTAGCCACTGACAAGACTCTGATTGCTCCAGAGGTAATCCCATTTGCCGAACCGTCCGCAGCTGGCGACGCCGTGTTCTGCGGCATAGGCCAAAACCACGGCGCGATCCGATTCCATGGACCGATAGAAGATCACATTACCGTAGTTCAACCGGCGGTGATCGTAGAAGCGCACTTGCGCGGGATCACATAGTTGGAGTTTCCCAAGTGCGAAGCGCGTGTTCTCCAACAGCTGCTCCTTTGTGAATCGGGATTCGGTGCCACGAGTATAGATCTCGAACTGCAGCGAGCTGCAGCCGGCGGGCACGTTGTCGGGCGACTTTCGCGATGGCGAGTGGACGCGGCTGGCCAGGATGTCGTCGTCGTAGATGTACAGCCAAAGCGGAAACTCCTTTGAGCTGTCGATGCCGACCGAGACTAGATCTATGCTGGTTGCCACCAAACGAGAAGCAGCCGACATAACGTCCGCGGGCGCGTCCATTAGGCGGGCCAGCACTGGTAGCGGCAGGGTGCTCAGCAGCTGGCCGTACTCTACTGTCGTACCGTCCGCGAAGGACACAGAGCGCGCATCGGAATCGACCCGCACGGCTGCGTGGCCGGTACGGATATCGGATTCGTCAATCATTTCCTGGATAAAAGCTTTGAAGCCGCCCTTTTTAGGGTAGCGCATCTCCTTCGTGTAGTAGGTGTTTGGCGCCTCGTCCGTGAATGCTCCCAAAAGAATTTCTCCAAGTTCCGCGCGCCGCATGCGGTTGCCGATCCAGGTGGTCGACAAGTCACTCGCTGCGGTATCCCAGTATTTGTGCGTGTACTTGATCGGGTAGCGCTCGGCGATAGCGTCGCCATACTGATGCCGCAGCCAGCTCTCGTAGTCGTCACCTACAAGCTCGGCTGGGCGTTCGAGGAAGGACTGGATCAGCGCCACTTTCTCCTCGGGCGACAGCGGATACAGGTTGTTCTGAACTGGGTGCTTGAGCCAGCGTCCGTTCTCGAAGCAGAGGCTGTCGGCAGGATGGATCAAGTAGGGTGTACGGTCGAAGATCTCGCGGACGAGCGGTTCAGTCGCAAAGCTGAGGTGCACAGCGTAATCGAAACGAAAGCGGTCCACCTCGAAGTTATCCAGTAGCCCCCCGGCGCGATCGCGGGCCTCGAAGATTACGGCTCGACGCCCCTGCCGGCGCGCAGCGAGCGCGGCACCTAATCCTGCGATGCCCGCACCTAGTACGACGATGTCAATATTCTCCATCGCGCTTACCTCAGAGCGCCCAGCGTGGCAATGTAGCGGTTCAGGCTGTGTCGCCAATCCGGCATTTGGGCGTAACCAAGCGCCTCGAATCGCCAGTTAAGCGCGCATTCGTTGGGGGACACCAGGGCCACTCGTTTGAATCCGGCATCGGCCGAGGGAGGCACAGCGCGCAACAGCAGGCCAGCGGCTTCCAGGATTGCTTGCACATACTCAAGTCGGCTGACGCTGCCAGAGTTTACAGCATTGAAGACTCCAGAGTCGTCGTGCTCGAGCGCCTCGAACAATCTGTCAGCGAGGTCCTCGGTGAACGTTGGGTTGCCCCGTTGGAGCGGGTTAGCCGCCAGCTCGTGTCTTCCCATCTTCAGAGCCTCGTTCGCTTCTTCAAGCCGACGTGCGACGAAGTTCTTAGGCTTTCGCGGATCGCCACCAAACAGCCAGCCTGTGCGGAGCACCAGATTCCGGCGGGAAAACGCTAGTACCGCAGATTCCGCCAGGTGCTTGGCGCGGTGGTGATGCGTCGGCGGATCAGCCGCTTCGTACTCTGCATACGGTTCTTTCTTCCGGGATCCATAAACGCCAGTGCTGGATATGAACACCAGCTTTCGGCTCTCCAGCAGGCAGACCTCAGCTAGCTGATCCGTCAGTAACAAATTGTCCCGATAGCAGGTTGAGGGGTCGAGCTCGCAGGCCTCGACGTTCGTGTTGGCGGCAGCGTGGATGACCGCATCCACGCCGGAGAAGAAGACCCGCAGCGCCTTTGGATCGGCCTGCAATTGCGCGCGCGGAACTGGCACTATCTCGTGGCCGGCGCGAGCTGAACGCGCTATGAGCCCCTCGCCTAAGATGCCAGAGGCGCCAGTGAGTGCGATGCGCATGTTAGCCCCGGCTCGTCATTGGAAATGTTAGCAGGTCGACGCTAAGCGCCTCGCCTGGATCATGCTCGATGCTTGCAAGGTTCAGAACCATGCTGGGCCCTTCGGCGCGGCCGCTAAACGCCATCCACAGTCCCGGTGGGACATACAGGCGCCCATAGTTAGACGAACCGAGGATGTAGGTGTCGGTGTGGCCAGACTGCTCGTCGTGCACGTGGAAGGCCACTTCGCCCTGTACGACCACCAGATTCATGTGCATAAGACGGTGCTTCTTCCAGCCCTTAGTATGGCCGGGAAGAATTGTCGTGAAGTAGGCCTCACCGAATCCGTGAAAGGTGGACTCGGATGCCTTTATCGCATGGCGGACGTCGCCCTTCGGATGGGCAATCACGCGCAGCGGCACAAAAGTGGCGCGGGGCGTGCTGTCACACGTGTCGGTCACTTGGTCCATGTGGCGCCGCGCTCGACGGCTAGAGTCTCGTATTTCTTAATCTGTTCTTGCGTTTGCGCATGCATGTCGGCGTGCCTGCGATAGAGGTCGAAGTACCAACTGCCGACCAGGTGGACGACCTCGGGATAGTTTAGTGTGGCCTGCCAATGAAGGTGAAACAGCGCCTTATCGCAGTTCAGCTTCAGCAGGCCTGCCCCGTCGAAGGAAATGTTGTCTGTGACGCGGTAGGCGTGCTCTGGAGACGCAAAATCCCAATGCTTCGACAGGTCGCTCATCAACTGCAGCACAGTGTGGTTCTGCTCCGCCCGGGGTCCAAAGTTAAAGGATTCGCCGTTCAAGGAAGGGGTCTTGCTCAGGCGCTCGGCAAGTGTCATGTAGCCGCTCAGCGGCTCCAACACATGCTGCCAGGGTCGGGTCGCGCTGGGGCTACGCAGCTCCACCGGGCGGCCCTCGGACCAACTTCGCATGCAGTCGACCACGATGCGGTCTTTGGCCCAGTCTCCGCCACCGATCACGTTGCCTGCTCGGCCGGTCGCCAGACGCACCCTGCAGTCGGGTCGCTTGAAGAACGAATGGAAGTAGGCATGAAAGACGACCTCGGCAGCGCCCTTCGACGCGCTATATATGTCTCGCCCACCTAAGGCGTCAGTCTCCTTGTAGCCCCAGACCCACTCGACGTTCTCGTAGCATTTGTCCGAGGTGACGATAATGGCCGTGCACGTCGGATTCAACAGCCGAAGGGCCTCCAGCACATTGGTGGTGCCCATGATATTGCTCGATAGCGTGCCAATCGGATCAGTGTGCGATGACGATACTATGGCCTGTGCCGCCAGATGAAAAATGAAGTCCGGACGGGTCTCTTCAATCATTCTTAAAAGCATCGGCAGGTCGCGGACGTCGCCGATGCGGTGATCGATCCGTGACGCCAGCCCGGCAGCCTCAAACAGCGATGGCTTCGTTGGAATCCCGTTCGAGTAGCCAACGATCTTCGCCCCGAGCTTAGCTAGCCACAGGGTGAGCCAGCTACCCTTGAAGCCGGTGTGTCCGGTAATCAGGACCTTCTTGTTCCGAAACACATCGTTGAAAATCATTTACTCTCCTTGATTCGATTAGCGTGCGGCCGCAACACGACCAAGGCGACGAGGGTGGTAGAAATTGCCCATTCGATGGTCACCCAGGAAATAGCCCCCCCTCTGACGCCGAGGCGCGTCATCAGGCAGACACACAATGGGACGTTGATTGCGGCAGCGGTCAGAACCACACGGTTCAAACTGCGCTCCTGTCCGTCTACGAGTAAATAGTGGATGCTGAGGACACTGCTGATCGCAATAGCGGGCACGACGCCGGCTTCGATGCGCAAGATCTCTCCAGCCAACTCATGCGCATCGCCGAACAGTAGCCGGGCCAAGGTCGGAGCTGCCATCCACACTATTGCAGAACCGAGAAGGCCAAGACCCAGCATGCCGCCAAGAACGAGAGAGCGTGCGCGGAGCAAATAACCGTTACCCGAGGCACGCATCGACACGAACTTGGGAAAAATTGCTGCTGAGATTTGGCTGAAGAAGCCCAGTCCTGCCCGGATGATTCGGTCTGCCGATGCGTACGCACCGATCTGGGCCGCGCTAAAAAACCACCCTGCCAGAATCAGGTTGAATGAGGTGTACAGGCTGACATATATTTGGAACTTAAACATCACGATACCAGCAGCTAAGCTGCGGCGCGCACGTGCGAAGCTATAGCCGCGTACCTCCCGGTTCAAGGCAAGCATCTTCTGCATGCGGCGCGTCAGAAAGGCCGTTGATACCAGACGAGGCGCCAGAACCATCACGGGCAATACTATCCCCACGTTCGATCGGTCGACGAGTGCGGTAACCGTCGCAAGCGTCGCCGCCGCGCAGACAAGATCCGCTAAGGCAACATCGCGCAGACGATGAGTCCCCTGGAAGTAATACTGAGGCACGAGAGCGACTAGCGCACCGTAGAACCAAGAGACTAGCGCCCACTGCGGCGCCAATTTGAACTGCGGTGACCACAGCAGTAGCGCAAGAGTAGGAATGGCCGCTAACGCTGCAAGGGTCAGGCGTGCGTCTTGCGTGCCGGCGACGATCCGCGCAATGATTTTGGGGCTCGATGCAGCCGAGACCTCGCGAGTTGCGGAAAGGTTAAAGCCGAATTCGATGAAAAGGCCTAACCATTGCGCGACTGCCATGGCGTACATGTAATGGCCATAGTCAGACGACTCCAGTCGGCGAGATAAGAATGGCAGGAGCAACAGCGGCATTACAAGCCGCGCCGCGTAGGCGACGTTGGCAACCAATATGTTGAAAGCAACCACCTGCCGCGTCTCGATGGGTCAGCTCCAAATCTTCCAAGGCGCATTGCCTGAGTTCCAGAGCTCTTCAAGCTTAATCTTGTCCCGCAGAGTGTCCATCGGCTGCCAGAAACCAGCGTGGTGGAACGCGGCAAGGTCACCCCGCGAGGCTAGTTGCTCCAGCGGTTCTTGCTCCCAAGTTGTATCGTCGCCGGCGATCAGATCGATTACGGACGGTGAGAGAACGAAGAAGCCGGCATTCACCGACGCTCCATCGCCCTTGGGCTTCTCCTTGAAAGATCGGACGAAGTGATCTTGGATATCCAACGCGCCGAAGCGGCCGGGCGGGTATGCCGCGGTCAACGTTGCGACCTTGCCATGTGCCCGGTGGAAAACCAGCAACTTGCTAATATCCACGTCGGCGACGCCATCACCGTAGGTAAAGCAAAACTCTTCCTCATCCCTGAGGTACTCGCGCACGCGGCGCAGCCGGCCTCCCGTCATGGTGTTCTCGCCGGTGTCGACAAGTGTTACTTTCCACGGCTCGGCTTGGTTACAGTGGATGCTCATGCCGTTCTTCTGCAGATCGAATGTGACGTCAGACATATGCAGGAGGTAGTTGGCGAAGTAATCCTTAATTACGTAACCCTTGTATCCGCAGCAAATTAGGAAGTCCTTGACGCCGTGCGCGGAGTAAATTTTCATGATGTGCCACAGGATTGGCTTGCCGCCGATCTCCACCATTGGTTTTGGGCGCATCGAAGTTTCTTCACTCAATCGGGTGCCCAGGCCCCCGGCAAGAATCACAGCTATCATTAATGAACCTCTTTTGATTGGCGGCTAGTACTACAGTTGCAGTTAGCGGATGCGGAGGGAGCAGGGGGCTTCGGCCCCCTGAAAAACGCGCATTGAATGCGGGGCATTCAGGCCCGGGCCTTTGCTCCTTGCCTCAAGATTCCGGCAAATACAACTATAGTACTAAGAGCATGCTACCGCAGGACGTGAGGTCGTTGGTTGAACCATTCTTTATGGCCAGGAACGCTTGCTGTTGGTGTTGAAGTCAGTTTTCGGGGCTCCCGAGCTGTCCCTAAAACAAGCAATATCATTCCCAGAAAGATAGGTACTGGATTGCCCCTCGATGATTTCCAGCGGGACTACCTCAGGGTTGACGAGCCAATGTGCACCTACAAAGCCAATGTGCACCTACAAGAGGAGTAGCCGCATCGGAACTCATTCCCACATTGACCGAGCCCTTGTTCTTCCAGATGTCAAAAACTCCACAGGGCACGGCCTTGGGGACGTTGGGATCGGCAAAGTTGCGCATGAGCATTTCGATCTGCCTGCGGCCGCAACTATTCCGCACATGATCAGGCCTAGCCTTTCTTTGCAGATGCCCGTTATTGATCTCAAATTCACTCTTCAGAACTTCGATTTATGCTTTAAACCCCTTATCCTCATCCATCTTGTGCTGTAAGAGGCGGTGGGTAATGCTGGCCCTCTCGGCCATTCCACTAGGTGTTTAGTCCCGGCATTTAATGGTGCATTCTATTCCATAGTCAAGAGAGCCTGAGAACCCTGGCTCGCCGGCATGGCATCAACCCTAAAACCGTAGCCAAGTGGAGAAAACGTTGCTCGGTCGCCGATCTTCCCACGGGGCCCAGAGCGCCCAGATCTACAGTTCTTTCTTTAGAAGAAGAGGCCGTTGTCGTTGCCTTTCGCAAGCACACTCTGCTGCCGCTGGACGATTGTCTCTATGCGCTTCAGGCCACCATTCCCAGGCTGACCCGTTCGTCGTTGCATCGTTGTCTGGAACGGCATGGCATCAGTCGTTTGCCGGAAGTGGAAGGCAGCAAACCAGACAGGAAAAAGTTCGAGCGCTACCCGATCGGATACTTCCATATCGACCTGGCCGAAGTACGTACCGCTGAAGGCAAGCTCTATCTCTTCGTGGCCATCGACCGCACCTCGAAGTTCACCTTCGTTGAACTGGTCCAATGCGCCGACATGCGAGCTGCCGCCGCCTTCCTCGAAGCGTTGGTTGCTGCCGTTCCCTATCGCATTCATACCGTGCTCACCGACAACGGCATTCAGTTCGCCGACCTGCCCAAGAGCCGCAACGGTATAGCCGCCCGGTGGCGCGGCCATCCCTTCGACCGGGTCTGCCTTCGCTGTGGCATCGAACATCGCTCGACCAAACCCAACCATCCCTGGACCAACGGCCAGATCGAACGTATGAACCGGACTATCAAGGAAGCTACTGTTCAGCGATACCCCTACGACAGTCACAAACAATTACAAGCGTACCTCTTCGACTTCGTCGCCGCCTACAACTTGGCCAAGCGACTCAAGACCCTCGGAGGTCTCACGGTCTACGAGTTCGTCTGTAGATGCTGGCAAAAAGAACCGTTCAGATTTACTCTCGATCCAACCCATCAAATGCCGGGACTAAACACTTTTGCCAGCATGGGTTAAAGTGGTGCAATCATCGCCACGAACTCAGCCTAAGGAACCACGGTTCCCATGGGCGTGAGGAACTGCTTCCGGCGGCTGACCCGTGCAAACCTCTCAAAACGCGGCTGATGGGCAGAAGTTATTTGGCGAATCTCGTTCTCGTTCCACCTGCCTCTATAAACCCAAATGGCGCCGGTTGGGCATTTGATCAGAGATTCCCCGAGCAGGCTACCGCCATAAGCCATCACATTCATCAAGCGCGGTCGCGGCGTGTAACGGGGCAAAGTTCTGTTTGAACTTGAATAGAATACCATCTGTCATGCGGCTGTGGCCAACCGCTACAAGTATCATCTCTTCAGAAAAATCCGCCTCATCAGCAGATTCTGTGGGCGCACTCCGGCTCGGGCCGTAGTCTAACTGTATGATATCTTGAACGCTTCATGCCTTCGTATATTGGCAGGCAGTAGGCTCGTCTGTTTATGACTTGGGCTTTGCTGCTGAGGCGCTCAATGGCCGTGCTGGACAACTCGCTGCGGAGGCCGTGCTGGACAACTCGCTGCGGACGTGGAACCAGTTCAGCGAACGGTATTTCCATAACCGCTGAAGGCCTCCTTCAGTTCCCAGGCCCGCGCCAGCAGCTATTCTAACTCGGCATCGAAGGCTTCGATGGCTGCGTGTGGGTGGCGGCGCTGTTGAGTCAATTTCGGTGCGGATCTCGGCTTTGGGTTGCTTTCGAGCGTTGCTGCCGGCCTTAACTATCTCGGTTTGAAGAGGACGCGGCGCCGGCGCGTTTAGCTCTTGGCCGCGTAGCGCATTTCGCCGTAGACCCATTCGTTCTTTTCTGTGAGTTGCGGGTACAGTTGCACCACCACCATCTCCACCTCGCAACGCCGCATCAACATCAACGCGTTGGAGAGATCGAGGATGATCCGGCGCGCGCGGCTGCTCTGCCGCTAGCGATCACGCGCAACAACGCTCTCGGCCATTGCGCGGCCCATCGCGTAAAGCGCGTGCGTCGAGGGACGGTTTTTGAAACGCGAGATCGCATCTCCTGATGCGGTCGCGCCCGGCAAGCATTTTGTGGATTGTATACCGGCCGATGCGGCCCGCATCGGCCGCGTCCTTATAGCCGCAAGCTTGCGCGTAAACGCGCTACTGGAGCAGTTTCTCGATGCTGTGATCGATTTTGACCGGCTGACGGCCGTCCGCTACACAGCCGGACAAGGCATCGATCAGCCCCGCCCCGTAAGGCCGGAAGCCGCCGCCAACAGGCTGCGCACCGCCCTTCCTCTCGATCCCTGATGCTGTCACACTCCATCTCCGCAGAACGTGAATACGGCACTGTAAACAGCAAAATGATCATCCCGAACACGCATGTTCGGTGGCCGACCGGGGCCACGCAGAATCAACGCCCCGTCTGACTTCGCAAATCGTGGAAAATAACAAATACGCTCGACATCTTCATCGCCAATCGAACTGAAGGGCGCTCAGCCTGAGTCATCGGGATGATCATCAACAACAACGCTGAATTGCGGTAAAATTGTTCATACGGAGCCTCTCGTTGCGCCTATGACGAAGTTGTACCCGAAGATCGCCGCGCAAGCCACGCAGGAAGGCCGGGGGATTCAGCGGGGCGACGAGACGGGCCTGGGTTCCGAGCTGAGCGTAATTTCAACGATGACCGACGAGGGCCAGATGCAATGGAAGGTCTTGCGCGGTGCGCTGAACGTGAAGTGGCTTGTGCGTCGGCGCGAGAAGAGGATCTTTCTCAGCTGGACAACCTGCGGGTCTATTACTCGAGCCTCAAAGAGTAAAGCACTGTCTTATCAACATGTTTGTAGCACAACTGGCTTCTCTGCCTCATGCGTTTGCGAATATGCTAGAGGATGGTTTCCCGCGCATGATTCAGGTTCCAAGAGGTGAGCCCACGCAAACGCATTATGGTCCTTACAGAAACGACGAAGATGACACTTTGTGCGCAATGGCAGAAACTAGCGGGAAGGGACTCGGTTGATTCAGATGGTCAGCTGATTTGAACTTTTCTGCTGAGTGTTTTATGGACGTGCTGCTATTACGCCCGGAATTCCCAATGACAAACAGTACGCCGTGTAATGTAAAAACCGTAGCGCACGCTAAAGTTCCCTCCAGATCGGCTGTCCAGATACCTATTTTGACAGGCTCTTCTTCCACTCCAACTGCTTGGTATCTAATACGCACCAAACCTCGACAGGAAGAGACCGCAAGAATCAATTTGGAAAGACAGAGTTATGAATGCTATCTTCCGCAGATGCATATTGAGAAAATACGTCGTCGCAAGGTCGAGACTGTCGCGGAGCCGATGTTTCCACGTTATCTTTTCATTCGTCTCGACAGGAGCGGTCAAAGCGTGAGTTGGTCTCCAATTCGATCAACTATCGGGGTAAGTCAGTTAGTGTACTTTGGCAGCAACGCGGCCGAGGTCGACAATGAGCTTGTCAAGCTATTGCGCAGCAAGGAACTGGCTGGTCCGCGGAAAGACCTCTTCAAACATGGAGATTCTGTAGTGATCACTGAAGGTCCATTCGCTGGTATCGAGGCGATCTTCCAAACAGCGAATGGGAAATACCGCTCAATGATTCTCCTTGATATCCTGAGCAGATATGTGCAGTTACAGATTGACACCGCTCTTCTTCGTAAAGCCCACAATACATTTGATTTGAGTTTAAGCCTGCGAGGCTGGCAGAAGCAGGAGTGAGACCTCTGAGGCGAGCACGATGGAGCCGACCATGGAAGCAGGCGTTCGGCCAACTAGTGGGAGCACGGCGGCATTGGGGCCGGTAGTGCAGATCGATGAAGGGCGCATTTGGACGAGGTGGTCTGGGCAACGGTGGAGGTGACGTTGAACGCGCTGCTGGACGCCGAAACAGATCGGCTGTGCGAGGCGCGGAAGTACGAGCGCACGGAGGGCCGTAAGGACACGCGGGCAACTACGACCGGCATCTGCAGACCGAGGTCAGGGAAGTGACGCTGACGGTTCCGAAGCGGCGCAACCTGCCGTTCGAAACGGCGATCATCGAACAACGTTATCGGCAGCGGGAGTCGTCAGTCGAAGAGGCACTGATCGAGATGTACCTGGCCGGGGCGGGTGGAAGACATCACACAGGCTTTATGTCGCAGGCGGGTATCGGCTTCGGCGGTAAGCGATCTGAACCAGAAGATCTACGGCAAGATCAACGAGTGGCGCGAGCGGCCGCTGGTAGGTGATTTCCCGTTATATGTCTTCCTCGATGGTCTTTGGCTCAAGCGGAGCTGGGGCGGCGAGGTAAGGACCGTCTCCGTTCTGGTGGCCATTGACGTTTCGCAGAACGGCTACCGCGAGATTCTGGCGGTGGGCGAAGGCGCCAAGGAAGACAAGGCCAGCTGGACGCAGTTTCTGCGCGAGCTGAAGGAGCGCGGCCTGAAGGGCGTGGAGTTGTTCGTCTCCGACAGGTGTTTGGGCTTGGGGGATAATTTCGCTGAGTTTTATCCCATGGCTAAATGGCAGCGTTGTGTGGCTCACTTCTACCGGAACGTACGGACGGCCGTGTCGACGGGCAACGTGAAGGAAGTGGCGGCGATGCTAGAGGCCATCCACGCCCAAGAAGACACCTAGCCGTGGTGTCGCTCATAGCGATTGTGGAAGAACTGCAGTGTCTATCTGCCCGGCAGGGCGGTATGGGATCTGTTTGTCGGAGTGGGGCGTCTTTTACGATGGCATGCCTTTGAGCCGCGATTTGGAT
>JBEKPD010000077.1:0-30132 GCA_049521075.1 Occallatibacter sp. | reverse complement strand
ACGCTCCAACGCCCACAACACGCGCTCCCGCAGGTCTTGTGAATACGATTGCATCCTGCCGCCCTCTCCCAGCAGGATCATTATCGCACATATTGTATATACTTAAATTAGAAATAATCTAACGGCGGGTCGGCGGGCGCAGTAGCAACTTCAGCATTGCTTGTGACTCGACCAAAATGCCGATTCCCAGCGCAGACTCCGCTACATCAAACAACCGCTCGAGCGCGAATCACACTCGAAAATGCTCATCGATGCGGACAGCCTGGCCAGCAGCACGGTCGCCGCATCCCTTCTCTGAGATCCAGCTCATCGCGCGAGGCTGCGACAGGTGGTCGCCAATTGAGACGTTTTCAAGTTTTTGGGGCTGCTTCTACGTAACCTGTTGTTTGCTCGGAATCCCGGGAATTGCTGCCCAGGGTGTGGATTCGCGCCTCGGCAATTCAGCGTAAAGCGAGAATTTTTACTGGCCGTTTCGGCATTTGAGAGGAGTAATCCTGAGAATTGCACGTGACCGATGCTCAACGATAGCTCGCCCCGATCACGTTCGGTAAGGTTCGGCTCGGGTGAGGTAGAGGACCCCATAGCAGCCGGCGATGCTGAGTGGCACGCCCTCATGCTGCGTTTGGGATCGCGAGGAAGCAGCATAGCCCGCTCGATCATCTGAAGGAGCGCATCATGATGCAGAGAGCGGCCTATGCTGCGGTTGAACGGCTCACTCAAACGAGCAGATTATGGGGTTGCCAGGTCGTTTAGAAATTGATCTCGGCGAACCAGCGTCCAGGTGCTGTCGGGGTCATAAGCTTTCATGGCTGCGGCAAGATGCTGGGTTCCAGGACCCAGGTCCTTCTCGAAGATTCGGCCGTCCTGGCTCACGATGAAGGTCTTGACGCCGGAAGATCGGTAGCCAGCGGGAAAGGCTACGATGGCGAATCCAGCGGTCATCTTTCCATCGACAATGTAATTGCGCGCGCCGCCGTGCGCGTGTAGATCTTGCGCCAAGAGAATGCGGAAGAAGTAGCCATGGAACGGCTGGCGATCCGAACGGTCGTAGCTGGCCTCGGCGAGATAGGAACCGATGGCATTGCTGTCCATATCGCTGCCGCTCTCTTGAGAGAAGAGGCCGTCATGTTGACCTTGGCTGCAGGTGAAGTGCTGCGCGTATTGCTCGACGGCGTTCGAGCCTGTTTCCGCCGCATTGGCATAGTACTGATTTTCGGCGTCGAAGGCGCCGCGCAGGGTGTCGATGGTGTTCATCTCGTTTTCGCCAATGCGGCGATACAAGATTTCGCGCCGGCCGAGGGAGCACTCGAAATACCATGAGCCATCGCGCGCGACGATGGGGATAGGCAGGGGCCAGTTTTCAGCGCCGACGTAGAGTGTGGTTTCGTGGTCGGGTTCTTTCACCAAGCGGTGCATCTGCTCATATTTTTTGGCGAACCGATCATCTTCGGCGTTGCGATCGGGAGAGTTGTCGGTCCATACGACAATGTCGCGAGCGTCAGGACCGAGGATGGCGAGCATGCTGCTCTCGTCATGATTTTTGGCTGCGGTGTAGAGAGCCTGGGCAGCCTCCTCGGCGGAAGCAAATGTTTTGCGCTGCGCGCGCGACGGCGGCGAGGATACGGCATGGGAAACCGAGCCATGCGTGGCAGGTGAGTTCTGCGGGGATGGGCTCTGCGCCGGAGTGCGACCGGGAGCAACGAGAAAGGCGCCGAGCAGCATAGCTGCCAGCGTCACCAACGAAGATCGCCAAATCTGCTTTGCATCGCGCAACATAAATTCTTCCCTTTACTGGAGTTTTCCAAGAGCAATCCCAAAGTTTTCAAAACGTCCGCGGTGCGGTCGAATGGCTAACGCCGAGCAGCGCTAACGCCGGCCGCCGCCTCCTCCGCCATGGAAGCCGCCGCCACCACCACCGCCGAACCCTCCGCCGCCAAACCCTCCTCCATGGAATCCGCCTCCGAAACTGCTCTGGCCACGGGCGGAAAACCCCCTCGTCGCGCCTCCATGATTGAAGCCGCTAAAGGGGCCGGAGCGCATTCCGGGCGAGCGGCCATCGAAGCCGCGGCCACCGCGATCGTCCAGCCCAGAACGATAACCAAAGCCAGGATCGCCCTGATAGAAACGGCCGCGATCGAAGAAAGCCGGGCTGCCGCGCCAATAGGGCGCCCCATGCCAATAGATTCCACGTCCCCACCAGTCCAAGCCCCAGTAAGGCCAGCCCCAGCCGAATCCCCAAAAGGGTCCGAGACCAAAACCGAGGCCGAAGTAAACTCCGGGGCCGCCCCACCAAACGCCGGGAACTTCTACCCAGCCCGGCCAGGGAGCGATGGGATAACCGTAGACAAGCCAGGGATCGTACGCCGGTAGATAGACGGTGCGGGCGTCCTCATCCTTCGGCTCAATGGTGATGTAGCCGTGCTTATCGATCACCTTAATCTGGTCGTTGCTTTTGAGCGCCCCGTGTTTCTTGGCCTCACGGCGCATCTCTTGAACGGCGTTCATTACATCGGCGGGCTGATTGTGGTAGGCATCGCCGAGTTCAGAGGTCCAGGAGAGGTTTGAGGACAAATTTCGAACCACAGGGGGAAACGCCAACAAAGACTTCACAGCGGGGGTCCAGGACTGTTTGTCCGCATCGGAGGCAATTTGCTCCGGCGTAAAATTCTGGCGCGCCGCCAGAAAATCATTGGCTTCAGCAATCTGTGAAGGATCGGCTGACGCGGCCAGGATAGACGCGACCAGAGAGTCTGGGTAGAGGGAGATTGGCGCGACCAGCTGCTGTAACTGCTCGTGGTTCTCCGTTTGGTAACTCTGGCCGGATGCAGGTGCTTGCTGCGGGGGCGGTTGCTGCTGCGCCGGCTCTTGTGCAACGGCATCGAGCATCACGCTCGCCGCCAAAATAGTCAGACCGAAGATCAAGATGTGTCGATTGAATCGTCTCATTTCATCACCAGCAGCGGTCTAATTTGGAAGTTGCTGAGGTAGCCCGCTTCTAGGATGCCTTTCCGAAGGAAAATGATCTGCGAAGCCGACACTTTTCCGACGCCGTAGCCGTGCTCGGCCTGTCGTTCGGGTGAAAAAGTGTCTATCCAGAAAGAAGGCGAGTGGATTTTCGAACGTGCCCAATCGTAGTTCCCGAGTGTTAGCTGGTCGTAATGATAAGTCGATTAGTGTCCGCCGAACTGGCTCCGCATGATCATCAGTTGTCGGTAACAGGCCAACGCACGATTCCAGCCCACCCTCTGAGAGCAGAAATTGGAATTTCGGGAGGATCGTCGCCAATCCTTATCATTGGCGAATCCTCGCCTCGGGAAGCAACTCAAGCATGGTGCTTTCCTCTGCAAGAAGTTAAGGGCTACAACCGGTCTCATAAATGTCTCAACGGCTCGTTGGGCAAGTAAGAGACCCGACCCGGCGTCCCCAACGATCCGGGGTGGTAACGACAGGTCTTCGTCGTTGGGGTGGAGCAAGGCGGGGCCCAGGCATTCGGCGAGTTGATGGCGCTGATTTATTAGACCGGTTCTAGACGCTCCCGCTATCCTATTTCTTCACGTTGAGAGTCGGAAGAGGTGAGCCGCCAATAAAGAACGTGCAATTCCCCGCCTGCTTCGAGCACACATCTTGCTGCATGTGAATCGTCTCAAGCTGAATAAACTGTTCCGGTGACAGTCCTAGCGCTTGGCGATAGGCGTTGTCCGCTGCCGCCCGGCTAGTCTCCGCCGCTTTGCGCTGGTCCTCGGCCAGCTTAATTTGTTGCTCGGTAATCGCTCGCTGTTCTGCCGCCGCAGTTTCGATTCGCTGATTCTTAATTGCGTCTGGAGGGTTCACGCGGCCGACGTTGATCTGGTCGGGAGGAAACATAATCGGAATTCCCGCCTCCAGAACGATCTTGTTTGCGGCGACAGAAACCTCTTGCCCCACGGCATCTGCTGCCGTCTGGTCAATCGCCATCTCCTGCATGTCACGTTTCTTCACTGCATCGCGTACAGCGGTGCGGATCGGCTGATCGAGATTGCGCTGCCAGAATCCCCAGTTCCCTTTGTCGTCCACGTCCGCACCATATTGCGTGACGAGCTTTACGGGATCGGTCACCTTGAAGGCCAAGACGACGTGAAAGCTGACCGGTACGCCGCTCTTCGTCATCATGTCATCAAACTCCATGTCTACCCGCTGCGGCAGCATATTCACATCAACCGCACTGCTTGTAATAGCTCCGTAAGAGCGCCCGGTAGTGACGGGAATAGGATCGATGCCGCCATGGCCGAAGAACCAGGGCTTCTCTACCCATACTGCTGCGTGTCCCGCGTCGGGGGATGCTACGCTGCATCCGGCGATTCCGCACATTAGCGCGGCAGTTAAAACAAATGCTGCTAGTCGATTCATTGTCCGTTCCTCCCGGTTTGACTTCGATAATAAAGTTGAACGATCCGCTCTCCGCCTCAGTGTCCATATGCGGTGTAGGCTTCTCCTCTGCCTTTTCCGTCATCGCATCAGCCGAACCATCGTACGTGGCGGATTTAGGCAAGCAAGGCTCTGAATTGCCTGCATGTGATTCCCTGCAAACGCGGATGGAGTTGATTGACGCCTCCAACGGTACACCGAATTTGACGACCAGACAACTGAAGTAAGCAGAATTGTAGTTGACATCCTGTTCCTAACAGGTTGGTAGGATCGTTGTTCAGATGTGAGCGCGCAGTGCCTGAATCTGCCCAGGCGCACTACCCCGTTCATCTCCACGCCAGCGCAGGTGCTCGGATCGCTTAGGCGTTTCCGCGGAGCGACACTCTTTCCATGATCGATTGATCGCCACAGCTCAGAGCCGCGGATCGACGGGTTCACTTTCTAAAGAGGGTGACATGGCGCGAGCTTCAGATCGCCGATTGACCTGACAGGCCAGCAGTAGTGCCGGTACGCTTCGCGATACTTCGCAAGTGACTCGAGCTGTACCTCAATACGCTTGGCCAAATCGAGCAACTCGCTGTTTCGTGTAGTTGCGTGACCCAATACTGCTTGAGCGCTGCTCAGTGCCCGTGTTCCGGCAGCGCCGATCGGCGTGTATTGAGATCCCGCGCGCCTGCGACAACTTTTACAGTGCTTTGCTGGTCGAGTGAGTATAATTACTCGAATTCAAAATAAAGCTTTTCCGTGTAGTCAGAGGCCAGGATTCTGTATCTCCCTCGTCTGTGCTACGGGCCCCCACTAATTGAGGTGAATAAGCAATGTCCGCAAGATCGGCATTTGGACCCATAGTTTCGCCCTCTTTCTCGGCTGGTAACCCCATCTCCGCAAGGAAAAGATGGCTGCAGGTTATCTCACTGGTTGGGGCATTGACGCTTTTGACAGCCCCCGTGGCGACGTCTGCGCAAATGGCGACCGCGCCGCCTCTGCAGGTATTGCCAAATCACGTGGCCACGATCGTGAACGGCCAGAGCGCACAATTCCTCGGAGCCCTCCCCGATAGCCAGAAGATGCGGCTGAGCATTGTGTTGCCCCTGCGGAACCAGGATCAGTTGCAGCAGCTATTAGTGCGCTTGTACGATCCGGCCAGTTCCGACTACCACAAGTTTTTGAGCGTTGAGGAATTCACCGATCAGTTCGGACCGAGCGAAGACGACTATCAAGAAGTGGTCGACTTTGCGACTGCCAATGGATTTACCGTTTCGGGGCAGGCAAAGAACAGGCTAGTGGTGTCGGTCGCAGGAACCGCAGCCCAGGTCAACGCCGCGTTCCATGTACAGATGGGTGAGTATCAGCATCCGACGGAGAATCGTTCCTTTATTTCGCCGGACCGCGAACCGTCCGTGGCTCTGCGCGCCCAGATTGCCCACATCGACGGCATGAATAGCCTATCCCTTCCGCGCGCTATGAACGTTCTTCCCAACACAAGCGTGCCCATGGCCACAGTGAACGGGTCGGGACCCGGTGGAAGTTACCTGGGCAGCGATATGCGCGCCGCCTATTACGGCGGGAGTGCGCTCACCGGAGTCAATCAAACTGTCGCGCTGGTCGAGTTTGGCGGGTATCTGAAGAGCGATGTCGACCTAACTTTTAGCAACACCGCCCAGACTTACAGTGTTCCTCTCGATAACATTCTGGTTGGAAGCGCGACGAGCACGGTTTATGAGCAGGATGCCGAACAGGTATTGGACATCGTGCAGGCGATCGGCATGGCGCCTGGGTTGAGCGCCGTGGAGATCTATATCGGCGATCCAACGTCAACCTCCTCCTCTGCAGCGGTCCTGAATCAGATCGCTACCGACAATACCGCAAAGCAGATTGGATGTTCGTGGGGCTGGATTCCGGGCAACATTCCTGCGCAGGAAGCCATTCTTCAGGAGATGGTGGCACAAGGACAGACATTTTTTGCCGCATCGGGAGACGACGGCGCCTTTCAGGCTTCGATCAGTCCATACTTTTATCCCGCGGAGAGCCAGTATGTGACAGCAGTAGGCGGAACACACTTGACAACTGCGGCGGCGGCCGGCGCCTGGTCAAGCGAAGTCGCGTGGAATTCCAGTGGGCACGGAAGTGGCGGCGGCATCAGCCCCGATAATATTCCAATTCCAAGCTGGCAAAGCGGATTGGCCACATCGAGTAATGGCGGCTCGAACACCTTGCGCAATGTGCCCGACGTGGCTGCGGAAGGGGACTTTGACAATTACGCCTGCAACCTGGGTTCGTGCGCTGGAGATTGGGCGGGCACTAGCTTCGCGACGCCGCGCTGGGCCGGCTTCATGGCGCTGGTTAACCAGCAGGCGGTTGAAGCCGGAAACGCCCCCCTCGGCGGAATCGGGTTCATCAATGCTGTACTCACCCAGATCGGTACTGGCTCGAACTACAGCGCGGATCTCCATGACATCCAGTCGGGCAACAACGATACGGAGAACCAGACAGTCTGGTTCAGCGCAGTTCCAAGTTATGACCTGGTGACAGGGTGGGGTAGTCCTGCCGGTCAATCGCTCATCGATGACCTGGCAGGCCCAGCCGTGCCCGGCTTCTGGATCTCCTCGTCCTCAGGCACTGTGAACGTGGTACAAGGAGCCAGTACAACGGCTACGATCTCGGTGACCGACGCGGGCGGTTTCAGCGGGAATGTCAATCTTGCGGTGACATCCACTCTGCCGAGCGGTGTGACGGCATCCTTCAGCCTCGCGTCGACGACCAGCTCGAGCGTGCTCACGCTGACCACTTCGACTGCAGCGGCTCAGGGTTCCTATGCGGTAACGATTACCGGCACATCAGGGACGATCACAGAATCGACGACGATCGATCTCGTGATCCATGGACCGAGCTTTAACCTGTCGTCGTCTACGTCCAGCCTCATAGTCAATCAGGGTGCCAGCGCGACTTCCACGATCACAGTGAACGATTTGTATGGCTTTACGGGCAACGTCAACTTGCAGGTCTCCGGTCTGCCGAGCGGCCTGACGGCCTCATTCGGCGCCAATCCGACCAGCACCACCAGCCTTCTCACCCTGACTGCAAGCAGTACGGCGGCGCCGTGGATTGGCTATATAACGGTCACCGGTACATGCGGTTCCCTCACTGCTTCCACCCAAATCTATGTGAATCTGGTTGCGCCCGGATTTACGTTGTCGACCATCAGCAGTCTCTCGATAGGCCAAGGGTCGACGAGTTCGACCTTTGTGGATATTTCAACCTTCAACGGGTTCAAAGGGAATGTGACGTTATCGGTGAGCGGTTTGCCGAGCGGAGTGACCGCGTTCTTTACTCCCAATCCCATCAGTTCCAGCGGGCAGTTAACGATCACAACCAGCAGCTTAGCCGCGGTGGGGAGTGCGACGCTAACCATCACCGGAACTTCGGGAGCAATCACGGCGACAGCTACCTTGACACTGACTGTCAACGCCCCCGGATTTACGCTGTACGGCGGCGGAAGTGTCTCGCTCGGCCAGGGATCGACGGCGACCAGTTACGTGTATGTCAACGATCAGTACGGCTTTAGTGGAAGCGTCACGCTATCGGCCTCAGGCCTACCTGCGGGAGTTACGGCATCCTTTGCTACAAATCCCACAACGTATAGCAGCCAGATAACTTTCGCGGCAAGCTGTACGGCTACTCCTGGAACATACCCGGTGACCATTACCGGTACAGCCGGGGCGGTTACCGCAACGACAAACTACACGCTGATAGTCGGCGCTCCCACGTTTACCATCTCCGCGCCATCCAGCGAGACCATTTCGCAGAGTGGAAGTATAAGCGCCTATGCCTACGTCAACGATCAATATGGTTTCAATGGGAGTGTGGCCCTCAGCGTCAGCGGCTTGCCGACCGGGGTAACAGTGTCTTTCGGCACCAACTCGACAACCTACTACAGTCAGATGACGTTGACGGCAAGCTCCTTGGCTGCAACCGGGAACTACCCGATTACGATTACAGGCACGTTCGGGTCAATTGTCAAATCGACAACGATGACCCTCTCAATCGTTGCGCCCAGCATCCAGGTCTCTGCCTCGTCTCCTGTCACGTTGGGTATTGGCACATCGTTCTCAACGTATGTTTATGTATATGCAAATAATGGTTACAACAGCAATGTCACGTTGTCGATGAGCGGCCTGCCCACTGGCATCACTGCGTCCTTTTCGCCGAACCCAGTTAGTCTCACTAACTATTCAAACTCGAGTCAGATTACACTCACCGCTTCAGGGACGGTTGCGGCGGGCAGTTATACGGGCACATTGACTGCAACCAGCGGGTCCGTTACCGCGTCTACCTCAATCACTATTACGGTGGCCGCCCCCAGCTTCACTCTCTCCTCTTATACTTCCCCCACAATTGTCCAGGGCGGAAGCGGGTCCACCTACGTCTATCTGAATGGCGTCAACGGATTCAACAGCCCGGTTACGCTATCCGTGAGTGGACTGCCGAGCGGCGTCACCGCAGCCTTCCAAACAAATCCGACGACCTACTCGAGTTATGTCACGTTCTCGACTATTAACTCAATACCAACCGGGACATACCCAGTCACTGTTACGGGAACATCGGGAACGATCGTCGCAACCACGAGCATTTCGCTCACAGTTGTGACTCCTTCCTTCACATTGAGCCCGAACCAGAGCACATATACGGTGAGCCAGGGAGCGTCTGTACAAAGCTATCTCTATGTCAACAGCACAAACGGACTTCCCGGGCCCGCCACCCTGAGCGCCACCGGGTTGCCTTCGGGCGTGACCTTGAGCTTCGGAACGAACCCCACCTACTACTTCTCGTCCATGACTTTTACAGCGAGCAGCACGGCAACCCCAGGAACCTCGACCGTCACAATTACGGGAACCTCCGGCTCGACCACCGCATCCATAACAGTCACGCTTGCGGTGAACGCTCCATCCTTCACGCTCACACCTGCGCCCGGCAGCATCACTCTGGTGCCGGGAGGATCGGACAAGACCTCCGTCGCATTAAGCGCGCTCAATGGATTCAGTGGCAGCGTGAACTTCTCCATCGCCGGATTGCCCTCTGGAGTCACTTCCAGTTGGAACCCGGCCTCGTCGGCCACCGGAAGCGTCCTTACGCTGACCGCGGCGAGTTCCGCGCAGCCTGGCAAGGCGACGGCCACCATAACCGGCACATCGGGCTCGCTATCCGCCACCGCTCAACTGCCAGTTACGATTAATTCGCCCGGGTCCTCCACCACAACGGCCCTCGCAATCACCGCAGCCGGGTCCTCCGTGACGACCACCACGTGGGGAGCCCTGGTCACTCTGACCGCCTCGGTAACATCGGGGGGCTCACCGGTTACCTCCGGACTCGTCAACTTTTGCGACAGCGCGGCAAGCTATTGCGGCGATATCCATCTGCTGGGATCGGCCCAGTTGACCGGCTCCGGCACGGCGTCGCTCAATCTGCTGCCGCTGCCCGGTAGTCACAGCTATAAAGCCGTATTTGCCGGAACCGCGGCCAACGGCACATCTTCTTCCCCCGCTGGCAGCTTGCAGGTCGCTGGCGCTTATCCAACCACAACATCGCTCGCCAGCTCCGGAACTGTTGGCACCTACACGCTGAATGCAACGGTGACTGGAGCCGGCCCGCAAGCTCTCTCCGGAAGCGTCTCCTTCGTCGATACCAGCAGCGGCAATTCCACAATTGCGTCAACAAACCTGATTGCCCAAACTCCGGCTCTGACCTGGGCGCAACCAAGTACCACGTCGGCAGGGCCTTATCCCGGCGCGCTCGTGACCGGAGATTTCAACGGCGACGGCATCTCTGACGTAGCCATCCTCGATCCCCAATACAACGCCATTATCGTCCGGCTCGGCAACGCCGATGGCACATTCACCAACAGCAATCTGAGCCCGCAAACATCCTCATATCCGGTGGCCATTACGGCTGCGGATTTCAATGGCGACGGCATTCCCGATCTTGCCGTGGTAACGTCAAGCGGCATTGTGAATATCTTCCTCGGCAACGGCGATGGAACCTTCAATGCGGTCAGCACAAGCACCAACTCCGGAGCCAGCTCCTCGGCGATCGTCGCTGAGGATTTCAATGGCGACGGCATCCCCGACCTTGCCATTAACGACAACGCGAACAACAGGCTGGTGATTCTCCTCGGCAATGGCAATGGAACCTTTACGGCCTCCACTTCCTATCCCGCGACAAGTTCTCCTCCGGAGGCGATGGCGGTGGCCGACTTCAACGGCGACGGAAACTTAGACATCGCTGTCGGCAATTACAACGGCGCCATGACGGTCTTGCTTGGCAACGGCGATGGAACCTTTTCGGGCGTGCCCAATACGCTTTCGGCGGGCACCGATCCGGCGTCCATTGCGGTTGCCGACTTCAATGGCGATGGCAAACCGGATCTGGCTGTCGCCAGTCGTTTCTCCAGCACTCTCTCGGTCCTCCTTGGCAACGGCGACGGGACCTTCACGGCCGCAACCAGCCCCTCTGTTATCTACTACTCCAGCGCTGTAGTTCCAATCGATGTCAATCAGGACGGCGTAGTCGACCTGGTTGTGACCTCATCCAGCAATGCCTCCGCAAGCATTTTGCTGGGCAATGGCAACGGGACCTTTACACAAGCCCCTTCTGTGACGCTTCTGGGTGCCGTGAACGGTGCCGCGGCTGCCAGGGTGACCAGCAGCGGCTACCCTGCGGTAATCGCCACATTCCCGTCCCTGAGTGAGGCCGTTGTACTCGAACCCTATATAGCGCAGTCGGCAACGGCAAGTACAACCGTAGTCGGCCTGGGAGCTACCGGATCAAACTTGGTTGACGCCAGCTACGGCGGCGACGCAACTTACTCAGGTAGTAATTCCAGCATGGTTACGCTCAAAGGACCGAATAACACCTCTATCATCACCTGGGCTGCGCCGGCCTCCATTATGTATGGAACTCCGCTGAGCGCCAGTCAACTAAACGCAACTGCGAATGTACCGGGAACTTTTGTTTACTCGCCCGCAGCGGGAACCGTGCTGGGCCTCGGCAACCAATCCCTTGGCGTAACATTCACGCCGACGGACACAACCGACTACACAACCGCCACCGCATCGGCGACGTTGCTCGTGAAACAAGCCACGCCCGTCATCACCTGGCCAACGCCGGCTGCGATTGTCTATGGAACCCCGCTGAGCGCCACGCAACTAAACGCAACCGCGAATGTGCCGGGAACTTTTGTTTACTCGCCCGCAGCGGGAACCGTGCTGGGCCTCGGCAACCAATCCCTTGGCGTAACATTCACGCCGACGGATACAACCGACTACACAACCGCCACCGCATCGGTCACGCTGCTCGTGAAACAAGCCACGCCCGTCATCACCTGGCCAACGCCGGCTGCGATTATCTATGGAACCCCGCTGAGCGCCACGCAACTGAATGCAACCACGAATGTGCCGGGGACCTTTGTTTACTTGCCTCCCGCCGGCACGGAGCCGAGCGCCGGACCTCAAACTCTCTCCGTCACCTTCGCGCCCACCGACACTACCGACTACACGACTGCTACGCAGACCGTGCAATTGACCGTGAGCAAGGCGGCGCTTACAGTAACGGCCAACAGCGCCTCGATGCTCTATGACGGCGTCATGCCCACGCTAGACGGAAGCCTGGCAGGCGTGGTCCCCGGCGATGGCATTACGGCTAGCTATGCCACCACGGCCACCACCACCTCGGCGGCTGGCACGTACCCGATCACCACGACGCTGAACGACCCGAACAGCAGGCTCGGCAACTACGCGGTGATAAACACGCCGGGGACGCTGACTATCGGCCTGGTCACACCGGCGATCACGTGGGTCACACCGCCTGCGATCCCATATGGCACAGCGTTGGGGACAGCGCAGCTCAATGCCGGTACCACAGTGGCCGGCAGTTTCAGCTACACTCCGGCAACGGGAACGGTTCTCAATCCAGGTTCGCAACCCCTGAAGGCAATCTTTACGCCAACCGACACAGTGAACTATAAGACCGCGACGGCAAACGTGACGCTGACGGTGAATCAGGCCACGCCGGACCTCTCGCTGGCATCTTCGGCCGATTCGACCTTTTTCTCAAATTCCGTTACCTTTACGGCCACCCTTTCTCCAGCGAACGGAGCTTCTTCCTCTGCCGCCCCGCCAAGCGGATCTGTGGCGTTCTATGACGGAACAACACAGCTTGGGACCGCAACGATCGCTACAGGCGCTGCTGCCTATACAACGTCCAACTTGGCGGCCGGCACACACTCGATCACTGCTGTCTACTCTGGCGACAGCAACTATGTGACCTTGACCGGTTTCGCGTTGAATGAAGTTGTCGAGAACTTCACGGTCGCCCCATCCACCGGAGGCTCTACTTCCGCCACGGTATCGCAGGGTGGACAGGCGGTCTATTCTCTGGTCTTCAGTCCGCCCAGCGGCGATACGTTTCCTGCCGCAATCAACCTGGCGGTCACGGGACTGCCCGTGGGAGCTACGGCGACCTTCTCGCCTACGAGCATTCCGGCCGGCGCAGGTCCAACAACGGTTACGCTCACTGTAGCCTTGCCAGCCACTGCAGCCATGCAACGCCAACGCAGCCCGCTTGGTCCCAGCCAATCGCCGATTGTGCTAGGGCTCATTTTCATTCCTTTGGCGGTCGTTCGGCGGAGGCGTCTGCAGCACCTGGGCAAAGCGGCATGGGTGCTCTTGTTTTTGCTCGGTGGCGCAGTAGGCATCGCGGGTGTGAGCGGTTGCGGCGGCAGTTCAGGCCCGTCACAAACGACATCGCAATCGGGCACTGCGCCTCAAACCTACACTCTGACGGTCGCAGCGACTTCCGGTTCGCTGTCGAACACAACAACACTCACGCTCACGGTCGAATAACAAGGCGGGCAAGGAACCGGCTGATTGGTCAGGTACGCCAATCAATTCAGCCGATTGGTAACAGTAGGAGGTTCGGGTCAACGACCAGGAAACGGCGACTGCGCCCTCGAACATACTGAGGCGCATTGTCAAGAAAATTTCGCCCATCCACGAAAGTCCGCAGGTGAGCGATCTTACGGCAAGAATGAGTATCTAGCAACCAAAAGGAAGTTCAACTGGCGTCAGCGTGTCCTTCTCGTTACGCGAGTGAAGCGCTGATGTTGCTAAAGAGCGTGTTCACCGCTGTCGCAACTTTGTGCATGCCCCCTATCGCCGCGACAGCAATCAAGGCACTTACCAATGCGTATTCGATCAGATCCTGGCCCTCTTCGCCGTTTGCCAGGTTCTGTAGCTTGATGTATATCTGGAGCAATTTATCGTGCATTTGCCCACTCCTTTAATCTCATTTCAACATCAATTTTGGGGCCAGGAATTAGAATGCGCAATGCGGCTTTCGCTGCATAAACCACTGCCCAATAAGTGCTTAGTAGTAGCAAATCGGTAATCGGCGAATGTTACCGTTTCTGTCCTTCGGCGCGCATCTATAGTCACAGGCCCGGAGTTCCTCGCATGACTGTCGTCTTCCGGGACAAGACCTTAATAAAATGACCTCTCGCACTCGAGAGGTCACACCGTCAACCGGAATCTGGAGCCGACGGTCAGACTTGAACTGACGACCTGCTGATTACGAATCAGCTGCTCTACCAACTGAGCTACGTCGGCCTGCATCTTCGATTGTACTGTTGCGTAGGTTGAAGGTAAAGGTGAGCGACGTGGTGCAGTTTCCGGATCGGCGACCATTCTGAATCCGATCCTAATTTTCCGAAGGCTTTTCGGCGGAGTCGATCACGTAGGCCGTCAAATCTACCTTGCGTGGTTCGAACTTCATTCCCAAGTCCTCCTCAACCTCCGCCATCGCATCGTCATCGTCGTTGTGCTGGTTCCGAAACGAGAAATCGTAATGGCCCTTCAGCCCGGTCTCGTCGATTACTGGGCGATCCGCGTGGCTACTGAACTGAATTTGCCCGAGCGCCCCGTTTATGGTCATCGCAGTCGCGGTGCAGCTGTCGCCGCTGCACATGATTACGCTGGGGAAAGGCTTGCCAGGATTCTCTTCGCGATAATGCTTCATCGCCTCCATCCAATCGCCCTTCACCTCAGGCGGTGCAGGCACCTCCTTCACCTTCGCTCCACCCTTGGCCTGCACCAGCGCATATACCGGCGTGGGTCGCAGCTCGGTATGGAGCTTCAGGTGGAACCGCTCTTCCAGCAGCGCCCGCACCAGTGGGCGCATGCGATTGCTTCGGTCTGCGTTGGATAGCCCCTCGAACGAGGGATCGTCGACCTTTGCCATGATGTCCCACTGCTGCGACTCGATCCAGCCTCCGCCCCCGGATACCAACTGACGCTGCTGGCTTCCGTCGGCATAGACTTGCCAAACCAGCGCCTTCAACGACATGCCGCGTGCTTCAAACATGTCGCCGGTGAACCGGACACCCATCCAGCCGGGCTGCCCAGTCCGATCTGGGGACAGTCTTATGCTCGCCACGTCGAATTTCTGCGGCGGAGCCGCTGTTGGTGGGTTTGACGGGCTCTGCGCACTTCCTTGCGCCATAAGGATGGCGAGCATTGAGACGAGCAACGAACTGCCGTACTTTCGCACCTTAATCATCTTTCTTCGCGCCTCGCGAAGATGATACAACCCTCTATCCTTCATAGCCGATCGGACTTTATTGAGTTTCGTTACTCGCGACGGTCATGCGTCGGCGGAGACCGCCACACTCTCGAAAATCCATCTCGCGAACTATATTCGGAGCCGACGTCATCGGCCTCTGTGCCTCACTACTGCCTTCAGAGCGTATCACCGCCAAACCCGAAACTACCCCATTCCCGAAGGCGAGCGCAGACCGCATGGCGCTATACTTCTGCCCATGCAAATCGATCCTGTTCTGGAATGGCAAAGACTCACCGCCGAGTACCGCCAGAAGAGCCCTGAAGAATTGCTCGAGCTGGCCCGTGGTTTTAGCGATCTGACAGAAACCGCGCAGCAGGCGCTGCGGCAGGAGATGCGCAACCGCGCCTTGGGCGATCCGGAGTCTCCTCACACGGTGCCGAAAGTTTCAGAGCGGGTTTCCTCTCCATCGCAGCCGCCGGATTCCATCCAGGTGCAGTCGGTTGGGGGCTCGGCAAGCAGGCAGGTGGGGTGCTTGGTTTTGGCACGATCATGCCACAACTCGTTCCCGACATTCAGCAAGCTGAGCAAGGCAGTGGTCCCGGCGAGTACGAGTACACATGGAAGACGCCCCTCTGCGTATGCGACAGCAGTGAAGAGGCAACATATCTCAAGGAAGCATTGCGCCGCGCCGGAATCGAAAGCTGGATCAACTTCAACGGACACATGACTTCCTATGTGCCATCGACTGACCACCGGCTCGGGATCGGAAGCATCCAGGTCCTCGTCGCCGCCGATCAGCTCGATCAGGCGCGCGCCGTCACCGCAAATCCCATTCCGCAAGAGATCGTCGACGAATCGAAGCAGGAAGTCCCCGAGTTTGTCGAACCCAAATGTCCCCAATGCGGCTCAGACGATGTCGTTCTCGAAGCCGTGGACCCTGAAAACACCTGGCGCTGCGAGCAATGCGAGGCGCAATGGACCGAAGACTTGCAGGCAACTGAAGGGGAAGGTCCAAAGGGGTAAAAAAACGCCCGTTAAACGGAAAGAGCCGCCCGGCAACGGGGCAGCTCTTCCCTCAGGGAGAATAGTTCCAACGGAGGCAAACCCATCAGAACTTTCTGGCTGCATACTAGGTTCGGGGGAAGGCAGTGTCAAGAAAAAATGTGAGTGAAAATAACTAGCTTTTGTTTCAATAATTTAACAATGACATCCAGCGGCCCGGGATGGCATTTCATTCGCCGATCCTTCGCCCACCCATTTACGTGATTTCCCGTTAGTTAGCCTGGTTTCTTCGGGTATCTGTCTATTTTTCCACAGGTTAGGTCGGGCGTTAACCCTTCGGATGCGGCCCCTCAATTGCCTCGCCTACGTCCACCGTTTTTTCCCGCAAATCGAGATGGATGAGCTCTTCGTCGAACATCGACGAGGCGGGCCTGCCCGTCAACTTCCGGTAAAGGGCTCGGCCGCCGCCAAAGAACCCTCCCAGCAAAATCGCCGCCGTCCCGCCGATTAGGCTCAGCGCCGTGATGCCCAGCAGCAGCTTGCTCGTCTTCTCGATCTCCGACTCCACCGGTTGCGGAATCGCTGTCACATCGGCTTCGTAGTGCACGGATTCGAGCAGTCGGTGGCTCTCGTCGGGAACCGCATCGCCGCTCACGATCGCTACCAGCGGTCCGCTATCCCGCACCTCAAGCGACGCTGTGTCGGAATTTAGGAGCGGCTTCGTCCAGGGTGGCTGTGCCTGGCTGCCTGCTTTCAGATAAGCGCGAATCGCATCCACCTGTGCGTGAGCGATTTGCGGTGTGGGGTAATCGATAAGGGTCAGCGTCGCCGGCCCCGAGACCAGCGAGTAATTCGCAGTCACAGTTTCAGCGCCTTTGTCGAAGTCGACCAGCGACGGCGGCAGCACGCCTCCTGAGCCTGAGTAACTGGCCGGCCCCACAGCATAGTGCGTGGTCTGCGGGTCCAGTTGGGAATGGGGCAAGCTGGCCAGAATGGGCGGCGTCAGTGCGCGGCTTCCACTCACTTCAGGCAACTGGCGCGCAATCTCGCGCAGTTCGCCACCCGACATCGGCCCCACATGGGAAAAGGTTGCGTCCACCACCGTCGTTCCCACCCAGAACAGAACGCGGTTGTTATCCGATGCTGCGCCAGTGCCGATCGATTCCTTCGGCCAATTATTCTGCCGGTAGTAGCTGTATGCGCCGTAGGCCCCGCTCACGTCGTCGAAGCGCAGCGCGCGCAGGCTCAGCGTTTCGTCCTCACGCTTGTAGTTGGCAAGCACAACGGCGTTGCATCCGTACTCCTTCAGCGCCGCGGCGTTTGCCGGGTCGGCCTGTGCCGGATCGGTCACAGTCTTCGCTGGCTCGGCAGTCACCCATCCGTCAAAGTCCTCGGGCAGAAGAGCTTTCGGCGATGGTGGAAGTGTGATGGCTGTGGCCGATTTCTTTTCGGCGGCAGTAGGTTGTCCCGCCTGGGCGAACCCAAGCGCCGCACTCGAAGTCACCGCCGCTACACAACCAACAATTGCCAACCATCGCATCAAAACCACTCACTTCCCCGGACACGCGCAACGCTCTGTTGCATACTTCGCCCCAATCTTCAGGTTACACGCTCGCACTAAGCCATCGCCGCGCGCAAAGCCTACTCTGTTGGACACGGAAGAGCGCAGAAAGGTTCCCGGCGTCCAAGTCTGTGACCGCTTGAAGAGGAACCTTCCCGTGCCCCATCCATTCCGTCATTCTGAGCGAGCGGAGCGAGTCGAAGAACCTGCTTCTTGAAACTTGGGCGAATGGGTGGGACAACACAAACTCTACAGGCGTGAATTTATGCGATCACACACCCACTCATCCGCGCCAGTCCGCAGCTGTCGCCATCATCAATGAGTCTCGGTCTGCGCTTCGATTGCCTCCACCTGCTGCTTGGCTTCGGTCAGGCCAATGTTTCTTGAGGAGCGCAACAGTTGGATGGCATCGATTTTGCGTCCCTGAGCCAGCAACGACCGGATCGAGGACTCATCGGCTTCATTCGCACTCCCCGCTTCCTTACCGAGGAACCTGAGAATCCTCTCGCGCATCTCGGTCTTGCTCTGCTTACCGCCGCTGTAGGAGTCCGACATGGGGATTGTTCCCTGCGCGGTCACGATCGTCATGCGATACGTCAATACGCCGTGGTTGCCGACGCTCGAATCCATACCAACATCCTGGATCGCATCGAAAGGGATTGTGCCCGACTTCACCCAGAAGAGCCTTCGCCCGCTCCAGCTTGCTGTGCGCTCCATGGCGTTGAATATGACTTGGGTCTTGAGCACAAATCCTGCCGCGAAGGCCAGCAAAAAGCCTGCCATCAGCAGCCCACCAAGCTTTTGCCCCTGGTTTCTCAGGCTGTAGAGCAGGGCCGACGCGACAACCGCGCAGATGCAAGAAACCCAGATGGTACCTTCGGCAACGACCAATTCCGCTGGCGTTTCGCGTTTCACTCTCATGGCTAGACCTGAAAGCACTATGGCATAAAACTCTCAGCTATCCACCGGAAATTTCTGCCGTTCTTGGCCAAAGGCAGCTTTGCAGCCAAGCGTCAAACGCCTCCAGCGCCCGCTCGCACACCATTCGATGCCGCTGCTTCTTATCGCGGATCTTCTTCCGCACCTCTTCTTCAAGCGGCTCCAGCAAGTCGAATGTGATATTGGCCGGCTGGAATTTTTTCTCGTCCGCATGCGTAATGTAGTGCACCAGCGAGCCCAGCGCCGTCGCGCGCGGAACGGGCACAGGCTCCTCGCCGCGCGCCACCGCCGCAGCATAAATCCCCGCCAGCATTCCCGTCGCGATCGACTCCGTGTACCCCTCCACGCCACAAACCTGCCCCGCAAACGCCAGGCGCTCCCGCGCTTTTCCCTTTAGGAATAGCGTCTCGTCGATCAACGCCGGCGCGCAGATGTACGTATTGCGATGAATCTGCCCATAGCGCAGGAAGCGCGCATCTTCCAGCCCCGGAATCAGCCGCAGAACCCGCGCCTGTTCGCCAAACTTCAGATGATTCTGGAAGCCGACCAAATTGTAGCTGTCCGCGCGCAGATTCTCCTTGCGCAACTGCACCACCGCCCACGGGTTCTTTCCGGTTCGCGGATCGCGCAGCCCCACCGGCTTCATGGGGCCAAAGCGCAGGGTATCGCGCCCCCGCGTGGCAAGCACTTCGAGCGGCAGGCACCCCTCGAAATATTCCAGCTTCTCCCACTCTTTGCTTTCGGCGGCTTCAGCAGCCACGAGAGCGTCGTAAAAGCGGTCGTACTCCGCACGGTCCATCGGGCAGTTGATGTAATCTGCCGTCCCCTTATCCCAGCGCGCCGCAAAATACACGCGGTTCATGTCAATCGACTCAGCGTCCACGATCGGCGAGATCGAATCGTAAAACGCCAGGTGCCCCGCGCCCGTGAGCCGCTCGATCTCCCTGCTCAGCGCATCCGAAGTAAGCGGCCCCGTCGCAACGATGGTGATAGCGGCCTCCACTCCGGCGGGTTGCAGACAAGTCACCTCTTCGCGAATCACGCGAATCCGCGGCTCCGCTGCAATTGCCTCCGAGATGCGCCGCGAAAACTCCACGCGATCGACGGCCAGCGCATGGCCTGCCGGTACTGCCGTTTCGTCGGCGATGCGCAGCAGCGCCGAGCCCGCCCGCCGCATCTCCTGTTTCAGCAGCCACGGCGCAGTCCACTCTGACTCGCTTTTGAGCGAATTCGAGCAAACCAGCTCGCCGAAATCTGTTGTCTGGTGGGCAGGCGTCAGGCGCGGCTTTCCATCCACCACCGCCCGCATCTCATAGAGATCCACTTCGCAGCCCAGCCGCGCAGCCGTCAGTGCCGCCTCCGGCCCAGCCAGTCCGCCGCCAATCACACGAATCCTCACGACGCAGCTCCTGCCTGGTTTTTCTCCTGTGCACCCTCTCTCGTTGTCTTCGCCAGCTGTCTGATCGCCTCGCCGTTCAGGCGCACAATGCGCCATTCGTCCAGAAATTCAGTGCCCATGGCCCGATAGAAATCAATCGCCGGCGTATTCCAGTCCAAGACAGCCCAATTCATGCGCTGGCAGCCCCTTTCCACGGCAACGGCAGCCACACGTTGGAGCAGCGCCTTGCCGATTCCCAATCCGCGCAGCTCCGGAAGCACGAACAGGTCCTCAAGATAGATGCCCGGCCGGCCCACCCACGTCGAGTAGTTATAGAAAAACAAGGCAAAACCCGCCGGTTCTCCGTCGTGCTCGGCCATCAGGCAGGAATAAAACAGGTGAGGGCCAAATCCATCGCGCAAAAGGCCCTCCTCTGTCGCCACCACCGCGTCCGGCGCCCGCTCATACGCCGCCAAGGCGCGAATAAAGACCAAAATCTGTGCCACATCCGCCGGAGTAGCATTTCGGATCGTCGTTCCCATGCCTTGATTTTATGGGTCCGACCGAAATATTGCGTTCGTGCCCCATCCATTTCCGCGCTTTTTTAGGGATACGGGTGGGAGACCACAAACCCCGCGGACACGAATGCATGCGCAAGGGGCTTGGCCCCGCTAACCCCGTTATTTTCACTGTGTGATACAGGCCACACGCATGGCTGAGCACGGCACACTAACATGAGAATCGTAATCGGCACGACGCGTAAGGAATGCGCGACGGATGGGCAACCTGTGGTCAAACACCTTCGTCAAGACAACTGTGGACGGGCCGCAATCTTCCGCGTACCGGAATGTCTCCAGCCGCAGGTAACTTGTGCTGGGTGCTCGCTAGGATTTAACGTGGGTTTTGCTCATCAATGCGCTCTGCTCCACGCCGCGCCTGAGCTTTTGAATTTTGAGCCTGCGGGCAGCATGCTTCCCGCCGCTCTCTAGGAGAGAAAAATGAAACGCACTCATTCGCTTTGGCAGGGCCTGGCTGCTGCGGGACTTTTTGCGCTGGCTCTCGCGCCCGTGCAGGCGCAGCCGGCGCCCGCTGAAAATACGGGCAAGATACACGGCAGAATCATCAACCCCACCGGTCAGCCCCAGGGCGGCGGTACGGTGAGCCTCTCCACAGATGGCGGTGCAACCCTGAAGTTTACCTTCCCGGTTGATCAGACCGGCAGCTACTCCGGTGAAGCGGCGCCGGGAACCTACATGGTGGTTTACCGCGCGTCCGATACGCCTGCAGGCAAGATGGTCGACTCCCTCCGTGGCATCAAAATCATCGTCGGACAGGACACGGAGCAGGACGTGGACATGTCGCGTCAGGAGTTCATCGACAAGATGACTCCGGAAGAGAAGAAGCAGCTCGAGGACCTGAAGAAACAGAACGCCGAGGCGATGAAGGCCAACGTCCTCATCAACCAGCTCAACGCCGATCTGAAGGTCGTCAACCAGGACAAGAAAGACATCGATAACGCAGGCACTCTTGCGGCACAGGCTCTGGGCGGCAACCCTTCCAAGCCCGATCTTGCCACTAAGACCGCCGAGATCAAGACCACCAAGTACACCGACATCACGAGCATTGCCACCAAGGACACAGGCCTCAAGCCGGACGAGGCCTTGTTGTGGAACCAACTGGCCTTCGGTCAGGCCGGGCTCAAGAACTACGACGATGCCATCACCTCCTACAAGAAGGCCGTCGATCTGGAGACCGCCTCCAAGAAGCCGCGCATGCCCGTAATCGGCCAGGCGCAGTCGGGATTGGGTGAGATCTATGCCCGCACCGGCAAGGTTCCCGAGGCCAATGCAGCATTTGACGCAGCCGCCAAGGCCGATCCTGCAAACGCGCAACTTTACCTCAAGAACCAGGCCATCATCTTCTTCCAGGAGAACAACTCCACAGCCCAGGCTGCCGCGGCGGATGAGGCCATCAAGGCCGATCCGAACGCGAACGATCCCAACCTCGCCATCCTTTACTACATCAAGGGTCAGGGGTTGGTTGCGAACGCGACGGTTGACTCCAAAACGGGCCACTACAATCTGCCCCCGGATTGCGCGGAAGCCTACGAGAAGTATCTGCAACTGGCGCCGAAGGGCCAGTTCGCTCCAGACGTGACGGGCATTCTGCAGCAGGCCGGTATCAAGGTGAAGTAGTTCGGCCTCTGCTTCAATGATCAAAGGGCGTCCGCCACAGCGGGCGCCCTTTTTTGCAGCACTCCTCCAAAGTGCTTGTGGTGGTGCAATTTGACGCACGGCAGTCTTGGCTTATTCGCATTGGCGAAGAAAATGGCAACTTGCAACCCGAACAATGGTATTCGTTATGATCTCTGATATGGATCAGGCAACACTGAACGCACTCGCAGTCTTTCCGGATCAGTTGGAGCAATTCTATGAAGCTGTTCCTGCTGCGTACAAGCACTGGTCACCGCCGTCATGGGAAGGAATTCCTAGTGAGGCGTTTACGGCCGTAGAGCAGGTCTGTCACGTTCGCGACATCGAAAGCGACGGCTATCGCGTAAGTTTCAACGCGTCCTTACTGAGCTAGATCCTGTCCTCGAGCCTCTCGACGGTTTTCTACTTGCGCAAGAGCGCAATTATGCGAATTCCAATGGGGCTGACGTCATTGCGGATTTCCGAAAGACGCGGGCGAAAACTATTCAACTACTGTCGACCCTCACCCCAGAACAACTCAGTCGCACCGCACAAATTCGAAGGGTACGGGTCTCTAACAGTCCGCAGCCTGGCCCACTACCTGTGCAGCCACGACCAGCAACACCTTGCGGGTCTGCAATGGCCGCTTGGAAAAATCGCAGCCTTCGCCTGAGCAACCCGGCTTCCATCGCGATAGCTTGGACGGGAGCGCGATCCAAATGACGGGGACCCAACGAACAGCAGCTACAGGTAGACGCCGTATGGCATGGATTTCGAAATCGCTTAATACTTGTTACTGCGATTTCAAACTGCATCGCCACCAAAGCGCTCACCTAGCCCCAAATCGCCGTACAATTCATTGCATGAGCTTCACTTTGCGTCTGCCTCCCCGCGGCGCGGGTAGCCTCCCCGTTACCATCGTCCTGGTCACCTTGGCGCTCGCCACCGCGGCTGCGCAGCAGGATGCAGGCGGCCCTCCCCAGCAACCCGATGAACAAGTGAGTGAACGGGAACTCGGCTGGATTCACGGACTCGTCACCGGCCCCACCGGTGTGTCTGCGAACGGCGGCACCGTCAGCCTGTCTACCGACGGTGGCGTCACCTTGAGGTACAATTTTACGGTCAATCCCAAGGGAGAATACTCCGGCAGAGTACCCCTTGGCGAATACACCCTGGTTTACCGCGCGCTAAACACCCCGGCAGGCAAAGTCACTGACCTCATCCGCAGCGTCGTCATTCTGCCCGGAAAGGATCAGGCGCAGGATGTCGATATGACGCGCCAGGAGTACTTTGACCGGCTCTCGCCTGAGCAGCAAGAGCAACTGCGGAAGATGAAAGAGTCGAGCGACACAGCTGTAGCTACCGGCAAGATGGTCGCTTCCCTCAGCACCGATCTCGATACGGCGAACCGGGACTTCGAAGATGCGGCCCATGCGCGAGCCACGGCAATCCGCACCCTGGGTTCGGCAGCCTCCGCATCGGACGTGGATTCACAGGCCGACGAAATCAGAAACTCCAAATACACCGAGATCGAATCGCTCATGAGCAAGGCGGCCGTTGAATGGCCTCGCGAACCAACCTTCTGGATCTATCTCGGGCGCGCCCAGGTCGGGCTCAAAAATTATCTTGACGCGGAGACCAGCTTCAAAAAAGCAGTCGATCTGGTTTCGAAGGCCGCAAGCTTTGGCCCACAGGCCGCCAATATCGACCCGCAACTCGTAGGCGCAGCCAACGCTGGCTTGGGTGAGGTCTACGCCCGCACTCTCATGGTTGACGAAGCCAATGCATCCTTCGCCGCGGCCGCCAAAGCCGATCCCGCCCATGCCGCGATGTACCTCCGCAACCTGGCCGTCATCTTCTTTGAGGAGCAGAACGCCTCGGCGCAAATCGATGCCGCCAATGAGGCCATCAAGGCCGATCCCCAGGACGCCCTCCTCTATTTCATCAAGGCCCAGGGACTCGCCGTGGACGCCCCCATCGATCCCGCTACCGAAAAAGTCAAACTGTCTCCCGAGTGTGCTGCAGCATTCCAGAAATACCTGGAGCTCGCCTCCACCGGGGAGTACGCTGCGCGAGTCACCACAATCCTGCAGAGCGCAGTCCCACAGAACCCGGACCCACAGAACGCAGGAAAAGACACCAGCGCCGCCACCCCGCCCGCAAAGTAATACGGAAGAATGCACTTTACTCAACCCGGATGGTGATTGAATTGTTTACATGTTGAGTTCTCCCTACTTGGGCCAGCCGTCTGCTGGTTTCTTCTTTTGCGGGGGCTTTTTCGCTGCATCCTGCCAAGTCACCGAGATTTTCAACGCATTCGGCTTTGGGCCGCGCTTCGCTTAGAAAGTTTCACCCGGTTAATTTGATCGGAATCGAAGCGTTGGCCAAGCACGGGAGAAGAGCCTCTTTCAAGGGCGGAATGCAATCCTGAATTCGCTTTACTTCGTCCGAGGAAAAACGTTGAACCCTCTTATCTCCCTCATGAATGAACTGCATATCCGCTCCCATTCCGACGCCTGCGACAGCCTTTTCCGCTTCTCTGAGAATGAAAGCACCAAGTTTCTTCATGAGTTCTTTGTCTAAAACCGTGTGCCCACTAATCTGAGAGGAACCAAAAAGACGATCTGCAAAGTAATCAGATAGGGCTTTTCCCGATCCATCGGCTGCGTAATAGGCTTCTGGAACCAACATCGCTTGTTCTGTTCTGTAAAGTATCGGAACGCGAGCTGTGAGAGGAGCAACCACGATCAAAGCGCCTGGATACTCCGTAAGTTTGTCAGCATATTGCGCGTAGAAGTCCTTCAATCCAGATTCAATGATCCCCTTGTGGTGGAGAACAATATTCTTCCCATCAACGCAACCTTGATTGACCGCCCGATGAACTGCCCATTGTAGGTTGGCAATAATCCCAGAGAACCCAGCACTTGCAATGAAAACCTGGCAGAAGCAAGCGGGAACATCAATTTTGTAGATTTTGTCCACTTCCCGCCGCGAATATCCGTCATTCTCTTCCCGGTCGGAAATTAGCATGATTCCGCCGTTTTGACAACGAAAAGCAGCTACGAGCGTCATCGACAGTCCCTTCAGAAGCCGCTTGGATGTTGGCTAGGAATATGCCTAGGAGGAAATGGGCGCGTCGGCTTCGGGGATGAGGAAATCATAGCGTCACCCCCGGACTTGCGTAAAGTACACACTTCCGAAGGAATAATTCGCATTGCGACCTTCTACAATCCATTCCATGAGCCGAAACCTGGCAAACTACGTGCTCAGCTACTCCGAGGCAGCCGCCTTCGTCGCCAAACGCGCCGCGCATCTTGCGCGCAACAAGCCCGCAACGGAGCGCGTAAAACTGGCTGCGTCGGCCGGACGCGTCCTCACCGAAACCCTCCGCGCCGACACCGATCAGCCGCCTTTCGCCCGATCGACTCGCGACGGCTACGCCTGCCGCGCCGCCGAAATCTCCACACATCGGCCGCTTGTCGTGGCTGGCTCAACTCGTGCCGGTGACGCTCCCTCCGGACCCCTCGCCCGCGGTGCCGTCTGGGAGATCATGACCGGCGCTCCAATTCCTCGCGGCGCCGACGCAGTCGTCATGCTCGAACACGTCGAATCCGCCGAATCTCCATCCACTCCAACCATCCGCCTTCTGCCACCCCGCACCATCGCCAAAGGCGAGAACATCGTGGCCCGCGGCGCACAGGCGCGCAAAGGCGATGCGTTGCTGTCCGCCGGAACATTGCTCGGCGCAGCGCAGATTGCTCTAGCCGCCTCCTGCGGTGCGACAGAGCTCGCGGTCTACGTCAAGCCGCGCGTGGCCATTCTCTCCACAGGTGACGAACTTGTGCCCATCGCTGCCGAGCCCAAGCCCGGCCAGATTCGCAACTCAAGCAGCGCCATGCTAGCCGCGATGGTCTCCGCAGCCGGCGGCGACCCGTGGATTCTCCCCATCGCCCGCGACACCGCCAAATCTCTCGACGCCGCGCTAGCCCGCGCCGCCGCGGCCGAGCTTCTCCTCATCACCGGCGGCGTCTCTGCTGGAAAATTTGACCTCGTCGAGCCCGCCCTCGCCCGCGCCGGAGCCCGCTTCTACTTCACCGGCGTGCGCATCCAGCCCGGCAAGCCGGTGGTCTTTGGAGAACTGCGCCGCCGTTCCACTGGTCCAAACCAAAACCAGAACAGCACGAAGTGCTGGTTCTATGGGCTTCCCGGCAATCCCGTTTCTTCCGCCGTCACCTTCCTGCTCTTCGCCGCGCCGGTTCTGGCCGCGCTCGCCGGGCGCATCGATCTCGGCCCGCGTTTCGCTCTCGCACGCCTGACCACGGACGTCAAAGCCAAATCGGGCCTCACGCGCTTCTTTCCCGCAGCGTGCGCCTTCACCAGCCCCGACCCCGAAGTTGCGCCAGTTTCCTGGCAAGGCTCGGGTGATCTTGCCGCCATGGCGCGGGCAAACTGCTATCTAGTCGTGCCCGAAGAGGCAGACTGTCTCGAAGCGGGCACAACCGTCAACATTCTGCTTCCCTGAGGAGTCCCATGACAAAACCCGCACGCCGTTCGCCGCACGCAAAACTTTCCCACTTCGACGCATCCGGCCAAGCCGCCATGGTCGACGTCAGCGGCAAGCAGCCCACGCGCCGCACCGCAACCGCTTCGGCATTCGTCGAACTCTCCGCCGCAGTCATCGCCGCTCTGCCATCAAACCCCAAGGGCAATCCACTCGAAGTCGCGCGTTTCGCCGGAATCCAAGCCGCCAAGCGCACCTCCGAGCTGATTCCCATGTGCCATCCGCTCGCGCTCACACATGTTGACGTCGAAACCGATCTCGCCGCGGACGGTGTGTGCATTAGGGCCACCGCAGCCACCGTCGGCCCAACCGGCGTCGAGATGGAGGCCCTCACCGCCGCCGCTGTAGCCGCCCTCACCGTCTACGACATGACCAAGGCCCTCGACAAATCCATCGTCATCCGCGAAATCCGCCTCGAATCCAAATCCGGCGGCAAAAGCGGCGACTTTGCGCGAAAAGCAAAATGAAGATCGCGCCAGAGTTGGTGCAGCGGCCCCCAAAGATGGAGCCTTCTCGGGAACCCGGGTCAGAAGTCCGGCATTACACAAGTCTGGAGACCTCCCGCGCGAAGTGGGCTCCCAAGTTCCCAAAGCGGAGGCTCCCCCCGGCAGTTTCGCATGGCAAGAATTTCCGGTCCAGGTAGATTTTGCCTGGTGCCGCAGAGCCGCACCGGAGGGAAGTCACGAACCAGAAAGGAGTTGCGTTTTTTTGCTCTTTGGCAGCGAACCTGCAAGTAGAACACAAAAGATTGTTTGCCACATCGGGCAGGTTTCTGGAGGTTTTTCATGACTGGTCTCTTGAGGTTGTTTAAGGAGAAGGAAGAGAAGAAAGATTCGCAGGAGAGCGAAAGCTCCCACTCCCCGGAACTCGCGCCGGCGTCAAGGTTGACAAAGTTCGGAGTCCCGATCGTCGCGGCCGTTGTTATCGCCGCGGCGGGCCTTGTGTACGCCGTGCACGAGCACCACGGCGCGCAAAGCCTCGCAACCCAGAATGCGCAAATGACGACCGAGCTCTCGGCCACGCAATCCGAGGTGCAGGCGCTGGCGTCCAAGGTCAACACCCTCCAGGCAAGCGAAATCAAGCCCAACCCAATGGACGTCCCGTCTACCTCCGCCGCCACGCCCGGTCACCGCGCAGGAACCCCGGGGACCCGCCGCGCCAATGTCGCAGCTCCGCGCTTCGATCCACGCTTCAAAAAACTGCAATCGCAACTCGACGAGCAGGGTAAGGCGCTCGATGCGCAGGGTAAGCAGATCGACGCCACGCGCAGCGATCTGGCAAGCACGCAAACCGATCTCCAGAGCGCCCGCACCGAGTTGGGCGGGTCGATTGCCAAAACCCACGGAGAACTGATGCTGCTCGAGAAGCGCGGCCAGAGCAGCTACTTTGAATTCGATCTCAGCAAGGCAAAGCAGTTCAAGCACGCCGGGCCCGTCGGCATCAGCCTGCGCAAGGCCAACGACAAACGACAGTACGCCGACCTCGTACTGATGGTGGACGACCGCAACCTGCAGCAGAAGCACGTCAATCTCTACCAGCCTGCCATGTTCTATACCCCCGACAGCGCGCAGCCCGTCGCCATCGTCATCAACCAGATTTCAAAGGATCACATCCACGGCTACGTCAGTGCGCCCAAGTACCGCAAGTCGGAGCTTGAGGCGATGGCGAACAGCAACTCCGCAGCCGACGGCCAGCAGACCGCGAACTCCAGCCAGGGCGACAACGACATTGTGAACCCGAATCAGACAGCGAACGCGAATGCCGGGCCCACCCTGAAGCACCGATCTCCGCAGCCGCCCAGCGAGACCGCCGAGGAGTAGCTAGCTCGTGCGTGACCAGCAGTAGAAGTAGCTGCACGACCAGTAGTAGTCTGTATATAAATTAAAGCTTGGAAACAGGGGCCTTCGGGGCCCCTGTTTTGTTATATGCCTTTTTTTGCTCTGTGACGCGGGAGTTCTAAGAACCTGTCCCAAACCGCCAGATGGCAGAATGAAGCGGCTCAAAGCCCGCGAAGCGGGCACCAGACGGTAGCCCCAGGCTCACCAGTCTGTTACGAAACTCGGTGACAGGGAGTGGCAGAGATGGGAAGATGCGGTTATGGGTTATGCCCAAGGCGCGGCGCGGACCCAGCACACGCTGTTTCCGGTGGCATTGGATGATCTGATCTTGGGCGATCATGTGTGCCGCGTGATCGAGGAGTTTGTAGGACGCCTGGACTTTCACAAGCTGGGTTTTGTGCGCGCCGAGGCTGCCGAGATGGGCCGGCCGGGCTATGATTCTCGGGACCGCTGAAGCTGTATCTGTACGGGTATTTCGAGCCGGTGCGCTTGTCGCGGCGGCTGGAGGCCGAGTGCCGTCGCAATGTGGAAGTGATGTGGCTGCTGGGACGGCTGAGGCCGGATTACGAGTCGATTGCCGAGTTCAGGCGGCTGCGCCGGAAGCGGTGACCGAGGCCGGCCCGGAGTTGGTGGGTTTTGCGAGCAGCGTAGGTTTCGTGCGTGGCGAATGAGTGGCCGTCGAGGGGTCCGAAGTTTCCAGGCCGTGGCGAGCACGCGCAGCGTGGCCGAGCGGGAGGCGGCGAAGCGGTACCTGGATGCAGTCGAGGCCGTCGACGCCGAAGACGAACCGGTGATCGACCCCAGCGCGGCGGCGGCGCTGGAGAAGTTGAAGAAGAATGCGGAGCCGGAAGCCGGCTTCATGCGCACGACTTACGGCGTTGTGCCGGCCTACAACGTGCAGACTGCAGTGGACGCCGAACACGCACTGATCGTGGCCCATCAGGTGACCAGGGAGAAGAGCGACAACCGCAGTCTCGAGCCCATGACCGAGGCGGCACGGAAAGCCGTCGGTGATCGCGCTTCGCTCAACGTGGTGGCAGATACCGGATATTCCAACGGCGCTCACGCGCAGAGGGCTGCAGAAAGACAAGCGTCGCATCCTCTATACCGCGCCCGCGGCCGTTTGCGGGGCGTGCGCCTTGAAGAGCCGCTGCACACCGGTGCCGCTTCGTTCCGTTTATCTCCATCTGCATGAAGCAGCGCTGGAGCGTATGCACGAGCGTGCCACACCCGCCGTTATGCGCCTCAGACGATGTACCGCCGAACATCCCTTCGTCGCTCTAAGGTAGAGTATCTTCGGCCATCCGCGTTTCCAGCTGCGTGGGCCGGCCGGAGCGCGAATTAAAATCGGTCTGGCGGCCGTGGCGTACAACCTGAAACGCATGATCAGCCTGCTGGGCGGGGCGAAACTGGCCGCCGCGCTCGAAAACTGACAACCGATTCGCTCTATCCACGGCAAAAAACAGAAGCCGCGCCATAGAAAGATGGAGCGCGGCCCATCAAGCAAATCACATAGCCGTTTCGTAAGAGCCTGTTTACGATCTTGATGCGAGATATAGCGGGTGAGCCAGCAAAGCGATAATCGGGCGGTGCTCCGCGCGGTAATGGTAGAGGATGAAGTCAAGAAAGTCCTATCCAAGCGGCAT
>JBEKPD010000076.1:34788-48301 GCA_049521075.1 Occallatibacter sp. | reverse complement strand
CTTATTGCCCGCAGTGGTTCGGCGCCCTGGGCAAGAAGCCGGCAAAATATCTCATCTACAAAGATTGGCGGCGTCATCCGCTGGGAGACCTTAACTCATGACAACCACGCGCCCAAATCTTTCCATCGACGGCCTGATGGCGGAGCTGATGGCGCTGTCGAAGATCTCAGAAGCCGAGCCGCCGGTAGTAACGCGCGTCGTCTTTGGTGAGGCAGACATGCGCGCCCGCGCCTACGTGAAAGGCCTCTGCGCAGACGCGGGCCTAAGCATCAGCCATGACGCCGTCGGCAACACCTTCGCCCGCTGGGAGGGCAGCGATCCCACGCTTGCGCCAGTCGGCACCGGCTCGCATATCGACGCCATCCCCAACGCCGGCCTCTACGACGGATGCGTGGGTGTGTTGGGCGGTCTCGAAGCCATTCGCGTTCTCAAGAGACTCGGATTCCGGCCGCGTCGCTCCATCGAGCTCGTGATCTTTACTGCCGAGGAACCCACGCGTTTCGGCATCGGCTGCCTGGGCAGCCGCATGATGGCCAAAGTGCTCACTCCGAAACAAGCCCTCGCGCTGCGCGACAAAGACGAACGTGGCCTAGAGGACTGGCGCGCGCAAGTCGGGTTCACAGACTCACTCGAATCGGTCGCCGTGCCCAAAGGCCGTTTCTACAAATTCGTCGAGCTGCACATCGAACAGGGACCGTACCTCGAGCAGGAAGATCTCGACGTGGGCTTGGTGACACACATCGCCGCGCCGGCCAGCCAACGCATCGTGATCGAAGGCGAAGGCGGCCACGCCGGCGGCAAATTGATGCCCGGCCGCAAGGATGCGTTGGCCGCGGCGGCAGAGCTGATTCTGGCGCTCGAAGCAGCGGCAAAATCCACGGGAGCCGTCGACACCGTAGGAACCGTGGGTGTGTGCGATGTATTTCCCAGCGCGGTCAACAGCATTCCCTCACGCGTCGTGCTTACCACTGACGTGCGCGACATCGATGGCGCGCGCCGCGACCGCGTTCTGGTCGCAGTCGATGCGTCTGTTCAAGGCGTAAGCGCGCGCCGCGGCGTCAAGATCACGACGGAACTTATCAATGCCGATCCCCCAGCCACATGCGATCCCGAGATTCTCACAGCCCTCGAAGAGTCTGCCGTCGCAGCGGGTAAGAAGTTCAAGCGTATGGTGGCGCGCGCCTATCACGATTCGTCGTTCGTATCGTGCATAGCGCCGACAGCGATGCTCTTCATTCCCTGCCGCGGCGGCGTAAGCCATCGCCCCGACGAATACGCAACCCCAGAGTGGATCGGCGGCGGCGTGCATGTGCTCTCGCGCACATTGGCAAAGCTGGCGGAATAGGAAACAGCATGCAGAGAACAACAAACAGCAAGAGCCGCTCTACTGTCAGCCGTTAGCCGTTCGCTGCCATCTGTTGTATGCTATCCCTCAACCCGTACGGCATTGACGGCCCTCATGAGCACGCGTGCGACAACCCGCATCGTTGGCGCCTCCGTTCCTCGAAAAGAGGGCGTGGATAAGCTGATGGGCCGCGCATGTTACATAGACGATATGGAACGCGAGGGCATGTGGTATGGAGCCACAGTGCGCAGCGCCATTCCCCGCGGGCTCCTCCGCTCCATCGCCTTCGACCGCAGCATCGACTGGAGCGAGTTTACCGTCGTCACCGCCGCAGACCTTCCCGGCGAGAATGTAATCCAACTCATCGTTGCCGATCAGCCGTGCCTCGCTGACGGCAAGGTTAATCATTGCGAAGAACCGATTCTGCTCCTCGCGCATCCCGACAAGCACCAATTGCGCGAGGCGATAAGTGCGGTGCAGATTGAGTACGATCCGCTGCCCCCGGTCTTCTCCATCGAAGAAAGCGAGCGGCAAGATCGAATCGTGTGGGGCCCAGACAACCTGATCAAGAGTTTTCTGCTCGAAAAAGGTGACGTGGACTCCGCGTGGGCCCGCGCTGCGCACATCGTCGAAGGCGAGTACCGCACTGGCGCGCAAGAACATCTGTACATCGAGAACCAGGGCGTCATCGCCGAATACAGCGCTGAAAACGGAGTGACAGTGTGGGGTTCACTGCAATGCCCCTACTACGTTTTCAAAGCCTTGCGCGGCGTCTTCGATTTGCCTGAAGACAAAGTGCGCGTGGTGCAGACCGAAACCGGCGGCGCCTTCGGCGGCAAAGAGGATTACCCCTCCATACTTGCCTGCCATGCGGCATTGCTGGCGATGAAAAGCGGTCATCCGGTAAAGATGGTCTACGACCGCATGGAGGATCTGGCGGCAACCACCAAGCGCCATCCCGCACGAATCCGTCATCGCACCGCGCTCGACCAAGATGACAAGCTGCTGGCGATGGAGATCCATCTCGACACCGACGGCGGCGCTTACGCCACGCTTTCCTCCACGGTGCTTTCACGCGCGACGCTGCACTCCACGGGCCCCTATCTTTGTCCAAATGTTCGCGTCCGCGCTCGATCCTGGGCAACGAATCACATACCGTACGGCGCATTTCGCGGCTTCGGCGCCCCGCAGGCAGTCTTTGCCATGGAGCGGCACATGGACGAAATCGCCGCTGCGCTCGGCATGGATCCAGTCGAACTGCGGCGCAGGAATTTCCTGCATGAAGGTGATACCAACGCCACCGAGCAGTTGATGCGCGAGCCGCTCATTCTCGATCGCCTGCTTGATCGCGCGTTAGAGGAGAGCGACTATCACGTCAAACGCTCGCAATTTGCGCGCGAAAATGCCGAGAATCCCATCAAGCGGGGCATGGGCATCGCCGCGTTTTATCACGGCTCGGGATTCACGGGCTCGGGCGAACTCTATCTCAACTCTCTGGCCGGCGTGGACGTCACGCCCGGCGGCAAGGTGCGCGTTCTCGTATCGAATACCGAATTCGGCCAGGGAACAAACACGATTCTTACGCAGATTGCCGCCGAAGCGCTGGGCATCGATTACGGCGACGTGATCATGGCCGCGCCAGACACCGCTATGGTGCCGAACAGCGGGCCTACGGTGGCCTCGCGCACTTCGATGGTGGTCGGGCGAATTGTCGAACGCGCCAGTTCGCAATTGATCGCTCTGTTGCGCGAGCACGCGGGCCTCGGTGTCACGTATACACGCGAAGATTTTCTCGCCGCCTGCGTACGCTATCGCGCCGCGCACGGCGAGCTTTCATCCATGTGCCGCTACGAAGCTCCGCCGGGCATCTACTGGGACGATCAGACATATCACGGCGAAGCATACGGCGCGTATGCTTGGGCGATTTACGTGGCGCAGGTCGGGGTGGACACGGTGACTTATTCGGCCGAGGTGGAGAAGTTTTGGGCTGTGCAAGAAGTCGGCCGCGTGCTGCATCCGGTGCTGGCCGCGGGACAGATTGAAGGCGGCATCGCGCAAGGCATCGGCTACGCACTCTATGAAAAGGTCGTGCTTCAGGACGGCCGCATGTCGAACAACCAGATGACAAACTACATTATGCCGACGGCCGAAGATGTGCCGCCGATAGCCGTCTGCTTCGAGGAAATTCCCTTCCGCTATGGAGGCTTCGGCGCCAAGGGCATTGGCGAATTGCCACACGACGGGCCCGCGCCTGCGATTCTGAACGCCATCCGCGACGCGACGGGTGTGAGTTTCAAATCCATTCCACTTCTACCCGAAGATCTCTACGCCAGACTCGCCGCGGGTCAATCGGTCGAGGAGCCGGCATTGCCATGAAAGCCAACGGGGGAAAAACGCCGGACGGAAGCTGGCCTGCGATCCGCTTCACGGTAAATGGCGAAAGCCGTTCGGTGTGCGTGCCGCCCATGAAGCGGTTGCTCGACGTCCTGCGCGAAAACCTGCATCTGACCGGAACGAAGGAAGGCTGTGGCGAAGGCGAGTGCGGCTCCTGCTCGGTGCGCATGAACGGCGAGCTGGTAAACAGCTGCCTTATCCCCGTACTACAGGCCGAAGGCGCAGAAATTCAAACTGTGGAAGGCCTCGCTCTCGACGGAGAACTTCATCCGCTGCAGGAGGCGTTTCTGCACCACGGTGGAGCGCAGTGTGGCATTTGCACGCCCGGCATGTTGATGGCCGCAGCACAGCTTCTCGCAAATAGCCCGCATCCCAGTGAGGCCCAAATTCGCGAGGGGCTGGCCGGCAATCTCTGCCGCTGCACGGGATTCATACGCATCTTCGAGTCGGTTACAGCCGCGGCAAGTGCATCGGACACCGACCCGGCGCAAGAACCTCTATTGGAGCAGACCAACCATGCGCGGTAATGCGGAGATGCACGAGCTCGTTGCGCCCGGTAGCCTGGGCGCGGTGCTCGACTTGCTTGCCGCCCAGCCTGGTGCATGGACGCCGATCGCCGGCGGCACGGAATTGATGGTGGCGTTCTCCGCGGGGCGACTGGAGGCGCACAAACTAGTCAGCCTTTGGGGCATTCCCGACCTGCGCGCGATCGAAGTGACGCCCGCGGGTGTCACTATCGGCGCGGCGACGACGTTTTTCGATCTGCGCAAGCACGCCGCCGTCAATGCTGCATTGCCTCTGCTTGCCAAAGCCGCAAGCTGGATTGGCTCCGTCGCCAACCAGAGCCGCGCCACGCTTGGCGGAAACCTGGTGAACGGCTCGCCCGCCGCAGACTCCTCGCCCGTGCTGCTAACCTACGACGCCGAAATCGAAACCATCTCCTTGCGCGGTCGCCGCAAAGTTCCCTACTCCGAGTTCCACACCGGCTATAAGCGCAACGTGCTCGCCGCCGACGAACTGCTCTACGCCATTCACCTGCCACGAAGATTCGCGCGCCATCGGCAATATCTGCGCAAGGTGGGAACGCGGCGCGCTATGGCCATCTCCAAGGTCGCACTCGCAGCCACGGCGCTGGTCGAGCGTGGAGTCATCGCAGAGATTCGTCTTGGAGCAGCGAGCCTAGCGCCTTATCCCGTGCGGCTCAAACAAACCGAAGCGGCGTTGCTGGGCCAGGCCGTCACACGAGAAACGGTGCTGGCGGCACGGCGCGCACTGCTCGCGGAAGCGCAGCCCATCGACGACATTCGCTCCACGGCGGAATACCGGCGGCGTGTGGCCGTGAATTTACTCGAGGAGTTTTTGCTCGAACTGCGCCGGGAGGGATCGCAGCCGTGAATGCCAAGCTCGCGGCGTGGAATGCCGCCGATGCAACCGAAGCCCGGAATGAGATGCTGGCCTGTTGCGGAGCAAAACGATGGGCCGAAGCGATGGTCGCGCTTCGGCCCATTGCGAACGTCGTGACATTAAGCGAGACGGCTGACCGCGTGTGGAGCACCATGCAGGAAGCGGACTGGCTTGAGGCCTTTGCCTGCCATCCGCGCATCTGCGAACGGAAAGCGGTGCCGCATGCCGGCATGCAGTCGGCCGCGTGGTCTCGGGCCGAGCAGTTGCAGACAAGTTCGGCAAGCGAAAATGTGCTGGCCGAGATCGCCTCGGGAAATCAGGAGTACGAAGAGCGGTTCGGATTCACCTACATCGTGTGCGCCACTGGAAAGAGAGCGGAAGAAATGCTCGCAATCTTGAATCTGCGCCTTGGATCGCCGCGCGAAGCCGAATTACGTGAGGCGGCCGAGCAGCAGCGACAAATCCTGCAAATTCGTTTGGGAAAGTGGCTGGTCCAATGAGCGCAATCACAACCCACGTATTGGACACGGTGCTGGGCAAGCCTGCGGCGGGAGTTGCCTTGCGCATGGAAAAACTGGAGGGCGGCGAATGGCTCAAGATTGCAGCGAGCGCCACCGACGCCGACGGCCGCTGCCGCGATCTCGCGGTCGACGCGCCTGCGGGCATTTATCGTCTCACGTTCGAAACAGGCGGCTACATGAAATGGTCGGGCCGCGCCAGCATCTACCCGGAAATTGCCATCACTTTCACTTGCAACGGCGAGGAGCATTATCACTTGCCGCTTCTCGTGAGCGACAACAGCTACACCACTTACCGAGGAAGTTAACGAATGACAAAACTAGCTGAGAACCGCTACGGAAAATCCCGCGTGCGCTTGTCGCGCATCACGCGACTGAATGACCGCCATGAGTTCAACGAGTGGACCGTCAACGTAATGTTGCACGGCGACTTTGAGTCTAGCTTTACGCAAGCCGATAACAGCAAGGTGCTGCCCACCGACACCATGAAAAACACCGTGTACTACGTGGCGCGCGGCTCAAGAGCCGCAACAATCGAAGCCTTCGCCTGCGAGCTGGGCGACTACTTCCTGTCGAACCAGCCGCAGGTCACGAAAGCTTGCATCGACGTCCAGGAAAAGTCCTGGCAGCGCATGATCGTCGACGGCGCCTCGCAAGCCACAACTTTCAAGATGGGCGGGCCAGAAGTACAAACCGTGCATGCCGAGCGCGAACGAGGCGGCGAATGGAACGTGGTCTCCGGCGTCGATGGAATCACCATTCTCAAAACCACCAAGTCCGCGTTTACCGGCTACATTAAGGACAAGCTAACCACGCTCAAGCCCGCAACCGACCGCATCTTTGGTACGCGTTCCACCGTGATTTGGGAGCACACGGGAACAACTCCGGACTACGCGCAGACGCGCACGCGGATTCTGGCCGCACTCCTCAAAGAGTTTGCCGGGCACGACAGCATGAGCGTGCAACACACGCTCTTCGACATGGGCAAAGCCGCTCTTGAAGCTGTGCCCGAGATTGCGCGCATTCGCCTTTCAATGCCGAATCTGCATCATCTACTCGCCGATCTCAGCCCCTTCGGCCTCGATAATCCGAACCACATCTTCGTGCCCATCGACGAACCGCATGGTACGATCGAGGCCACCGTCGAACGGTAATTCAAATCGAAACAGCGACAGGCAAGCACGTGACCGGAACAACGACCATAAAAGACAACGTGTATCGAAAGAGTGGCGCAACTGAAAGCTACGGCTTGCGCGCAGGCGTATTGGGCCCGGTGGAAACGCTGGCGCAGTCAGTCTCGGCCATGGCGCCCAGCACTTCGGCTTCGCTCACCATTCCGCTGGTCTTTGCACTGGCCGGCAATGCCACGTGGTTCGTGTATCTGCTGGCCACGGGAGCCATGCTACTTGTGGGATTCTGCGTCAGCCGTTTCGCCAAGCTCTCCGCCTCTCCGGGATCGCTCTACAGCTACACGGCTGATACTCTGCCGCCGGTCTTTGGCGTTACGGCCGCGTGGGGACTGCTGCTCGCCTATCTCGCGACGGGCGCCTCGGTCGCCGGCGGCGCTCTTTACTACGCCACCGTGCTCTGCCAGCAGTTTTTTCATTCGGCGCCACCGGCCATTCCTACGCTTGTTGTGGTTTGTCTGGTTGCCGGCTTCATTGCTTATCGCGATGTCAAGCTGTCCGCAGAAGTCATGCTGTGGATTGAAGCCATCTCCGTCTCGCTCATTGTGCTCGTGCTGATTCTCCTGCCCGTCCATGTGGGACTGCACATCGACACAACTCAGTTCCGGCTACAGGGCGTTTCCTTCAAGGGGCTGGGACCTGCACTCGTGCTCTCCATCTTCAGTTTTGCCGGCTTTGAAAGCGCGACGACGCTGGGCGGCGAGGCTCGCGAACCGCTCAAGACAATTCCGCGGGCCGTCTTGCAATGCGCACTGCTCGCCGGAGTCTTCTTCATGCTTTGCGCCTACTCTGAGGTGGTTGGATTTCGCGGCGAATCCACGGCCCTGAGCGACACCACGAGCCCCCTGCATCTTCTTTCCGCAAAAGCCCGCGTCTCACCGCTTGGCGTAGCCATTGACTGCGGCGCATTCATCAGCATGTTCGCCTGTGTCCTCGCCTGCTCCACGGCCGCCGCGCGCGTGCTGCTACGCATGGCGCACGATGGACTGTTACCCGCCGCGTTCGAGCGCACCAACCGGCAGCATGGAACTCCGGGAACTGCGATTGTCTTCTCGACAGCGCTCATGTTCGCCGCTACGGCAGGCTTTGCTCTGCGCCGCGCCACCGGCTCCACTATGTACGACCTGTTCGGCTCGCTCTCGGTATTCGGTTTTCTCACCGCGTACGCGCTCGTGGCCGCCGCGCTGCCCTTCGCACGGCGCGCGCTCGGCAGGCATTCTCACGTTCTCGCAGCGGTCAGCATTCTCACCGTGGTTCTCATCGTTCTGATCGCAGTCTTCGATCTGAATTCTGCAGCCGATGCGGTGCACACTCGCATTCCCTATCTCTACGTCATCTATATTGCTTTAGGACTGGGTTGGTTCGGAGCGCGGCGAGTGATGTGTGCAAATCGCTGATGTTATGTGGAAAGCGTGCCCTAAACAGGGCATTTTTAGACAAATCTTTAGAAGAATTTTATATCGCAGACATTATTATATTTGTTAGCCGCGCGGTCGCAGATTCAAGCCTTTGAACGGTCGTTCGAAGCCATTACTTTTCCGCTTGGAAGTTGCTCGCACTCAAACGCCGGAACTCACATTTACTTCTGTTTCTTTTTTTGAAATCCCAGAATTTCACTTGGGAAATCTCTATTTCGAGGTCAGTCCTTTGACGCACTCCATACGCAAGTCTTCCATCTGTATCGTTATTTCGCTGATGATCGTGGCCGTGGCGGCCTTCTCTGGCAGTCCGCTCCACGCCCAGCAGACCCTTGGCGGGATTACTGGCGAGGTGACCGACGCCTCGGGCGGCGTGATTCCCAACGTATCGGTTTCGGTGACTGACGAGCAGACCTCACTCACGCGTACAACTAAAACCAACGGCTCGGGCAGTTACAGTTTCGTCAACCTGCCCATTGGCTCGTACACGCTCAACTATTCGGCCGATGGCTACCAAGCTCAAAAGACCCCGCACATCACCGTGCAGGCTGATCGCACAGCCACGGTGAACGCCGCACTGAAGGTCGGCCAGGCCAGCACCACCGTGGAAGTTGAAGCCGCGCCGCTGATGAACGCCGTCGACACCACCAACGGCTATGTGATGGAGACACAGCAGATCGACGCAGTTCCGTTGCCGACCGGCAGCTTTACAGGATTGGCCATCCTCTCGCCCGGAGTAAATGCGGAGCTGCCCGGCGGCACCGGCGCCGACTCCGGACTGGGCAACGCGCCCATCTGGGCCAACGGCCAGCGCGACACATCCAATGCATTCCTTGTGAATGGCGTCGATGCCAGCAATCTCTTTAACGGCAAGAGCACCAGCGAAGTCGACTCGTTCCGCGTCTCTAATAACACCGGCCAGGCCAACAACGCCGCCGGCGGCGTTGTGCCCAGTGCAGCTTCGGTCTATCTGTCCATCGGCAACGCCATCCCAACGCCAGCGCCAGAGACCATCGCGGAAGTACGCGTCAACGCCTCCATGTACGACGCTCAGCAGGGCTCCAACAGCGGCGCGCACATCGACATGAGCACCAAGTCGGGCACCAATCAGTTACACGGCGGCGTCTACGCCCATCGCGGCACCAACTGGATCAACGCCGCGCCCTTCTTTTTCAAAAAAGACAACAATATTCCCGCTAGCGACAAGAACCCGCAACTGCACCGCTACACTCTAGGCGCCGACATCGGCGGACCGATCATCAAAGACAAGCTCTTCGGCTTCGTCAGCTACCAGCATCTGCACATCTCCGATCAGGAGACCGGCGATGAGCTTCTCGACGTCCCGCCCGGCTTGAGCGCGACAAACCGCGGCGCCTCAAACCTCATCCAGGTCGCCAACTGCAACTGGAAAACAAATATTAGTTTTGAACAGAACAACGGATTTGATCCCACGGACGGGGCTACGTACAATCCCTCATCCGGTTGCTACAGTGGCGGCACCTACAATGGTTTCGGCCCCGGGTCAAATCCCGTCGCCTACAACCTGTTGACCGCGCCGGCGCAACCCGGCGAACCGGGAAATTATCTAGTTCCGAGCCCTAACACCGCCGGTTCCCCCAACGTCTATTCGCCCTACAACGCATTTCTTCCCGGCACGTCCCGCTTCATCTCCGATCAGGCCGTCGCCGATGTCGATTGGAACATCAGTCCCAAGGACATCCTGGCGGTCAAGTACTACTACCAGCACGATCCCTCAAGCTCGCCCTACGCCTATTCGAACGTACCGGGATTCACAGCGCACATGGACACCGGCTCGCAATTGGGTTCGATCAACAACGTGCAAACCATCGGCTCCAGCTTGAGCATCTCCGAGACAATTGGCATTCTCCGCGAGAAAACGTACGCCACCAACGATCAGCCCTTTAGTCCAACATCTGTTGGCATGTCCGGCAACTTCGGCAACTACTTTCCCGGTTTCACCATCAATGACGCCATCGGCGATGCTTATGATAATCCCGGCTCGCCCGGACAATCTGCGGGCGCGCTCTACGGTCTTACCGCGCCTTCGCTGGCCATCGGTCCGAATGCTGAATACCAGGGCGCCAACACCGGCGTGTTTCAGAACCGCATCATGCCCTCGGGCACGGCCATCTGGACCAAGGGACGCCATTCGCTCAGCTTCGGCGGCAGCTGGTCCTATACGCAGTTGAACCTGCGCGACCGCCGCACGGGCACCGGAATGGTGGCGTCGCCCGACTTTGTTTCCTTCCTCGATAACTGGGTGACGCCTTACTCCACGCAGAACTTTACTGCCTCAACCTTCCTGCAGGGCACCGCCAATCGTTATTACCGCGCCAACGAGACCGGCCTGTTCGCACAAGACAAGTTTCAGGTCACGCCGACCCTCAGCATCACCGCCGGACTTCGCTACGACTGGAATGGCGGTCTGACCGAGAAAAACGGCAATCTCTTTAACTTCGACCCCGCGCAGTACAGCTACAGCGCCGCCTCCGACACCATTACCAGCTCCGGTTTCATCATCGCCGGCAACAATAAGAACGGAACCTCCGGCGTGAGCAAAACCACGCTCACCGGCCGTCAGTGGGGCATTGCGCCGCGCCTCGGCTTTGCCTGGCAGCCCACCAGCTTCCACTCCAAGTTCGTGGTGCGTGGAGGCAGCGGCTTCTACTACGACCGCGGCGAGCTGTTCACCTATCTCTCGCCGGGATTTGCCGCAGGCGAAGTGCAAGGCGGCCCATTTGGCATCATGCAATCGCCTCCCTTCGTGACCCAGCAGCACTGCCCGTATTCGGGATCATTCCAGGCTGGCAACCCAACCTACCTTTACCTGAACTACATCCCCATCTGCGGCGGCGACGATTTCACGCCTCCCACTTCCGGCGCCAACGACGGATACACGCTCGCCACTCCGTGGGGCACTTCACTGGGCGCCGGTCCTTCCAATCCCAAAGCATCGGATGTCACCAACTATCTCCCCAACGCTCGGCAAATTATCGACGGCACGGTGACGGGCGGCGCCGTTACCGCCGGCAATGCGCAACAGCCTTTCATTCTCGGCATCTACAATCGCGCTAACAAGCTGCCGTACAGCATCAATTTCACGCTGAATGTCCAGTACCAGCCGCGCAACGATCTCATGATCGAAATCGGCTATGTGGGAAATCTTGGCCGTCACCAGGTCGTTCCTGTGCCCTTCAACCAGGCGCAGATCGCGACCCCTTCCAATCCCACTCATCCCGGCGGAGTGGCCACGCAATACTACAGCTACGGCTACACGGTGTATGATCCCAACACGTTCTTCCCCATCTGCGTCAACCAAGACCCGGCCTGTAACTACGGCCCGATGCAGAATAACTACGAGGGCGGCAACGTGGATCTGCGCGTGCCTTACATCGGTTACTCTTCGGAGTCCGAGTCCTACACTACCGCCGGCATCGCGGCTTACAACGCGCTCACCTCGCACCTTGAAAAGCGGCTCAGCCACGGCTTTCTGTCTGGAGTTTCCTACACTTACTCCCACGCCACAGACGAGCAAAGCGGACTCGGCCTCTTCTTCAACGGCAACAATCCTACCAATCTGCGCAGCGCCTACGGCTCGGCCGACTTCGACCGCACCCACGTGCTCAACTTCACCTACGGATACACCGCGCCCAAATTCTTCGCCGCCGATAGGCTCGCGGGCAAAGCCCTCAATAGCTGGGCCATTCACGGCGTCGCCATCATTCAGAGCGGCCAGCCCTACAGCATCATCGACTACTCTGGCGCAGTGGGCAGCATCTTCTACAGCACCTTCAACGGCATCACCAATCCGATTGTGCCTCTGAACTATGCTGCAGGCTGCACGCGCAAAAACGCTCTCACCGGCGCGAACGGCGCATTCTACAATCCCTCGACCCAAACTGGAGCGGCCCTCAAGGCGAGTTGCTTCACGCTCCCGCTCATCCCGGTTGGCACCATGGGCGTTCCCGCCGGTGACCCCTACGAAACTAACTTCACCACCGGCCAGCGCAACATCTTCCGCCAGTCCTGGCAGCGCCGCGCCGATGCCTCTTTAACCAAGGATCTGCAGATTCACGACAAGTACACGCTGCACTACAGCTTCGACGTGTATAACCTCACCAACACCACGAGCTTCGACATTCCGCAGAACAACGTGAACCAAAACCAGGCATTCAACAACGTGCCCACTGTGGGAACTGTGGCGGAGCCGACCAATAACTGCCAAACCAATCCTTACGGCGCTAACAGCGGCTTCTTTAACTGTCCCGCGGGCCTTGGCATCACCAAACACACCATCGGCAGCGCCCGCCAGATTCAGATGGCATTGCATCTGGACTTCTGATTCACGCGACACATTGCTACGCGAAAGGGCGGCTCTCAATGAGAGCCGCCCTTTTTCTTCGCACGTGATTCTTCTGAAAGCAGGATTCTGAATAGACAGAATGATTTTATATTATGCGGAAGCCAATAATTTTGGCGTCATTGGCAGTTGTCTAAACCTGATTATCCTGAATGCCAGTGATGAGGAGCCACGCGGCTGAAATGAAAAAAGCGAAGGAGAGCACCATGGCTGCGGAGGCCACGTAAAGTCCGGCAACATATCCCGATATAAGTAAGATCGAACCTATTATCTGAGCTACATAACAAGTTGTGCCGACGATAAAGCGACCGATGCTGAGTCCTACGGAGCTCCTGCCGATTTTTGTGGCCTGGACGTATACGCGTATGTAAGTAATCGTCGGAACGAGAGTGACAACCAACCATTCAACGCCGATCCATTGATAGTTTTGATTTCCAATGAGGGCGAATCCACAGATCATGAAGACGGCAGTGAAGCCTGTCAAGGTTGCTATGGCGCGATTTTTATGGGTTGCATCCTGAGTGATGATGGAAAGATTGATCGACATGGCTATGAACACCAAGCCCGCGAGAGCTGCGGCTCCGCCTCCGACCATAACGAAGAAATTGTTCCATTGGTCGATATTCATTGCATTTTATGATACTAAAAAGAAAATAACCCCTTAGCGATTTCGGTGCACAGACATTCCATGATTTTTGAGTGGCCTCACAGTTTCACAGTTTCTGTGTCGATGCGCGGTTTTGAATATAAGGTTCTAATTATGAGTTGGTTGCGAGCTTCACAGTTTCACAGTTCGTTTTTTTGAACCAGGGATCAAGGGAGCGAGGGAGCAAAAAACAGGGGGGTGGGGGTAGGCGGAGGGAATA
>JBEKPD010000076.1:0-34752 GCA_049521075.1 Occallatibacter sp. | reverse complement strand
CCGCCCCCCCCCCCCCCCCCCCCCCCCCCCCCCCCCCCCCGCGCGCGACACAAGCGTTAATACCATACTTGGATATGGTATCTGCTGAATCTTTGCCTGATCCTACAGTGGTATTTGCCGGAATCTTGAGGCAAAAAGCAAAGGCCCGGGCCTGAAGGCGCCGCATTTTATGCGCATTTTCCCGGGGCCTGAGGGCCCCTGCTCCCTCCGCGTTCGCTATATGCAACTGTAGTGCTAAGAACCTGTCCGCAAACCTCTTCGAGTGCTTGTTCTGCGGTAAGTTTCGAAAGTGAGGAATCAGGAAGCAGCGTTCTTTCGCCCGCTGAAGCGGGCTGCCAAGCGCATGAGGGTTCATTGCCGGGTTGGGGCACTGGTTCATCTAAGAAGAGTATGCGCCGGGAGAGGGAAATCTTCGGCAAAGCGGTGGGCGGGTTTTGCGGAGTGTTTTGAGTGGGTTGCGGGGGGGAATGGGCTGGGTGGGCTTGCGGGGCGGAGGATGGAGAGCAGGGACTCGGGACTAAGGGACTGAGGGACTAGGGACCTGGTTGGCTAGTCGGCGAGTCTGCAAGTCGGCGTGGGCGCGGGGCGCCGGGTGGTGGCGGCTAGGGGCGTTTGCGGAGGGAATCTGCTGTCAGGAAGGGTTCGGGGGGCCCGGGTCTCAAAGTCGAAACCTGGCGCACCCCCATCTTTGAAGGTTGATTGAGGTGTGGGGCACCGCCAAGCCTGCTATATTTCTCGACATGTCCCAAGGGGACTAGCCGCTCCGGCTCTTCGCCTCTGGCTGAGATGCCATGGGTTTGTGTGCCGAAGACGATCCGTTAGAAGCACGAGAGGAAGATCTATTTTCCTGCCGGAGCGGCGTTTATGGATTCGCTATGTCGACAACAATCGAGAAAGCAGTCCGGGCCGAGGCGGAAAAGCTAATCAGGCGCCACGAAATGTATGCAACAAATCTGGCTCGCGAAGCGCAAAGGCACGAATCCAGGTCAGGTTTGGCGCAAACTACGGTTGTTATGACGCCGGAGTATTGGTCACTCGCAAGCGGCTTCAATCCATACTACGTCAGGCGGCACGCTAAGGCGATCACCAGGGCGCTCGAGCATCGATTAGTTACAGAGACGTACGCGCCCTATCCTTCCTTCAAATATTCGGTTCCGCGTGGTGACGGGACGTATCGCATAGTGTCGGTTTTCCAGGTCGCGGACAGCGCGCTCTCTTCATTAACCTTTAGGCGTTTAATGGCTAAAAACGCGAGGCATTTTAGCGCTAACAGTTATGCTTACAGAACAGATTTATCACTTCAAGATGCGGTCCTTCACATTGCCTCAGATTTCAAGCTCAGAAATCGTCTTTATCTCGCAGAATTCGACTTCGCAAAATACTTCGACTCCGTCTCGCACGAGCATATCCTGCGGATGCTCGACGATCGAAGATTCTTTGTGACGCGCCGCGAACGTCTGATCTTGGAAGCGTTCCTCAGGTCTTCATCGCGCGCAGCTCAAGAGTTTATCGGACCGTCTTTGCCTCGCACTGAAGGATTTCCACAAGGAACCTCCGTGTCGCTCTTTCTCGCAAATTTGGCAGCCTACCCTCTGGATCACAGGCTCGAGCGTCTTGGGGTTGGCTTCGCCAGATATGCCGATGATACCTTGATTTGGTCCGATAGTTACGCTGAAATCGCACGGGCTGCCAATTCGCTTGAAGAGGCTGCAGCGGAGATGGGAGTGAAGCTCAATCTCCTCAAATCGAAGGGAATCACGCTCTTTGCTCCAATTGATATGAAAGCCGAACTGGCCTCGCAAAGTTTCGTCGAGTTCCTCGGATATTCGATTAGCCAGGATCACCTGAGCATTCGGAAGAGCAGTGTGAGACGAATCAAGGAACACATTTCGTTTCTAATCTACAAGAATCTATTGCAGGAGCCCGCGCGCGGGAATTTCCCTTCTGAGAGGATGCTTGGAAGAATTGACGAAGACTATCCGGTATTAATCTATCAGCTTCGAAGATATTTGTACGGAGATCTTAGTGAGGCCATGGTGCGGAAATACCTCTCTCGTCAGGCGCCGCTCCTTAGGTTTAGAGGCCTGATGAGTTTTTACCCGGTCGTCGATGACGAGAAGCTTCTCAGGGAACTCGACGGCTGGATGCTTTCAACCACCTTAAGGGCAATCAAGCGCCGCGGGCAGCTGTGGCAAGCTTACTTTCCAGGGGCTCTGCCATCGCCGCACGGAAGTTCCCGCGCTCAGATTCTTCAGCTCCGAGCCAACCCACAGCCTGGACATCTTGTGGATCTCAGATTCCCAAGTTTTCTTCGAATTTCGAAGCTCTTGAGGCGCGCGTCATCAACTTATGGCGCGTCTGCGGTTGCGAACCCCCGGAGTCACACATATTACTCTCCCGCACCGTAGCCGGAGCCCAACTCGTGCTACCCGCTGGGTGGGTTCCGCGGCCGCACCCTGATACAAAGTCCTTCCGCAGGGATTCCTCTTGGAGGAAAAGCCCGTGGCTAACGCTGGAATCCCACCCTTCGCTGGAAAAAACGAAGGATGAGGTACCCGGCAGGTAAAAGGATGAAGCAGAAGCTCCTTTATGCACCCGCCGCGCCGCTTGCCCAACAGGTCAGGGGTTTTTGAGCGCTTCGGTTTCCTGGTTTGGCAAGCGTAAGTCGCTGGGAACCGTGTTCGCATATTTCTCCAATTCACGAACACGCCACCAGACCCGGCGAGCCTTGAGGGAGGTGTTGCCGACTAGTACAGCGCTTACGATGACGACCAGTTCCTCAACGAATCTAGATAACGGCTCAACAACGTAGTCGAGCGAGCCATTCTTTAGGTAGCTGACGAGATCGGCGATAAGAAGCACCAAAAAACACGCGCCGCCAGCCGCTGCCAAAATTAGTGAGATTTGGACGATGACCTGCACTAAATGCTGGGTGAAAACGATTGGAGTTTTCCGGTAAAAGAGTGCCTCTCCATATTCCTTGTAAACTCGCTGAGTGTTGGCCTGAGCCAGAGCTTTACCGCTCGATGCAAGTCGTTTCTCAAGCCAAGGGACCGCAAGTCCGGTCGCTATTCCTATCGGGATAGAAACAAGTGCGCCCCACCACACATCATTGCTCACGTCGGCTCCCTCCTAGCACCAGAATTCACAGGAATGATATCGCAGGATGGAGTATATTGACGTCAATTGTTGCCCCCAGCGAAACCGGTTGGGCAGGAAACCGCTTGAGCGAATTGTTGCCATGTCAAGCAACTGCCCCAAGAATCTCTCGCGAGCCTGCCAGGTCAAGTGACGCATGATAAAGGACGTTATCTTCAGCGAGCTTGAGGTTTGTCCCCAATCGGATTGCTTTCTGTGTCACTCTCTCCGAGCGCAAAATCGTATCTGCGCCTGTTGAGCAAAGACAAGTCCGGGAATGTCGGCTTGTGGGTAGCGGTCCATGGGCGCGGCGGCGTGGAATCCTGGCTGAATGCTCGATTAGGATTCACGGCTGGGTTTGATCGCGGCTGCGCCGCGTTCTTTGCTTTCGGGAAAATTGGTGCGGGTTGCGGCATGGCTGAAGCCGCGCCCTGATACAAGACTCGTTCGTTGAGGTTCGTGCTATCCCAGGTCTCAAAAGCGAGACCTGGGGCACCCCGTGTTCCTGCTGAGTTGAGGGTACAAAATGCAGATCCTTCGACTCGTCCCGGGACGCCGGGACTTGCTCAGGATGACAGCCGAATATGGATTCATGCGATCCCGGGTCTCAGAAGCGAGATCCCCCACCCCATGGACGTGGACCTAACCTCACTCCAACGAGCAAAGATCGCTCGCCGGGGGCCCCGGTGTCCATGGCGACCCCGGACCGGGGCACCCCAGATCGTGCTGGGTGAGGCTCCTGGGATGCGGGCCACCCGTCGTTCTTTATTTTTCGGGGAAGATTGGTGCGGGTTGCGGCATGACTTAAGCCATGCCCTGATACAAGACGGGGACAGACGCGGGTTTTTCGACTGAGATGCAACGCAAGGCAAAAGCAACCGCAGGTTCTTCGACTCGCATTGGCGCATTTCATGCGCCAATGCTCGCTCAGAATGACATCCTATTTCAGAATGACATCCTATTTTTGATCGCTCAGGATGACAGGTCATTTGTGCTGCGAACTTTAGAGACGGGACGCCAAAAGCTGTTTCATAACCGCCTCAAATTCTCCAAAGCCCCTGATTTTATTGGCGATTCGATGTACGGCCTAAAGGCCGTACCCTTCATAAGAAGATGAATATCAATCTTGCTCCGGTAGAGGCATTGTCTAAGATGAATATCAATCTTGCTCCGGTAGAGGCATTGTCTGGACAAAACTGCCAAATCAATGAGCACGGAGTATGAAGCGCCGTCCCTACGGGACTCCGGCACTTGGGATCGGGCCGCTTTCCCCACGCTGAAGCGCGGGGCTAACAAACACTGCGCCTCCGGCGCGAGAATTTTGGGGAGTCGCCGGCGCTAATTTGATATTCATCCATAAGAATTCGGCAATGGATAGATTGGCAGGGGCTAAAGCCCCTCAATTCTCCAGCCCTTTTCGGCATGACCGAAGTCGTGCCCTGATACAAGGCGGGGACGTTAGGAAAGGGAGCGAGGGAACAAGGGATCAGGCAGTGATCGGAACAACTTCTCGTGTGGTGGGTCTGAAGTTCGTGTCATAAGTTGAAGCCCCGAAATGCAGGTTCTTCGACTCGTCCCGGCATGCCGGGACTCGCTCAGAATGACCTCCTATTTTTGATCGCTCAGGATGACAGATCATATTATGATGCGAACTTTAGAGACCGGACACTAAGAGCTGTTTCATAACCGCCTCAAATTTTCCAAACCCCATCCTTCAGGGGCTAAAGCCCTCGCGCGTTTTGCGGCACTTACGGCACGAATGAATTCGTGCCCTTTCAAAACGAGGCTATGGAACAACTTCTAGAACGGTTTTTCCGTTAGGAAGGGTTCGGGTTTTAGCGAGCCGTCGCGCTGCTTGACCAGCATCTGCACCTTGCCCTCGGCGGCTTCGAGCTCCTGCTTGCAGGCAGCCGACAGGTTTACGCCCTCTTCAAAGAGCTTGAGCGAATCTTCGAGCGCCAGATCGCCCTTTTCGAGCTGTTCGACGATGGTTTCGAGCTTCTTGAGCGATTCTTCAAATGAAGGCATGGCGTTTACCTCTGGCATCTATTTTCCCTGCGGCAGCGCACCGGCAATTACCTCGGCCGCCATATCGTAGTGGCCGAAGGGAGCGCTCACTTGCACGCCCTCGACCAGCGGACGCACCGCTTCGAGCATCTCCTGGGCGATTTTGATGCCCTCGACGCGCGCGGCTTCGGGCGTATTGGCCTGCGCCATGCGCAACATGATCTCTTCCGGCATGGCGATGCGCAGATCGTTCTTCATGTATTCGGCATTGCGCAGGCTGGTGAGCGGCCAGATGCCGGCAATGATGGGAATGCGGTGGTCCTTGATTCGCGCTAGAAACTCTTCGAGCAGGCGCAGATCGAAGACCGCCTGCGTGATGGCGTATTCTGCGCCTGCCTCGACCTTGTAGGCAAAGCGTCGCAGTTCATTTTCGATCTCGGGCACGCCGGGATTGGCTGCGACGCCGATGGTGAAGTTGGTGCTGGCGCCGATGGAGTTGGAGCCGATGTCGAGCCCGCGATTGAGGCGGCTGGCAATGTTCACCAAACCGATGGAGTCCACGTCAAATACCTGGGAAGCGTCAGGATAATCTCCTTGACTGGGCGGCTCGCCGGTGACGCAGAGAATGTTGTGCAAACCGATGGACGAAGCTCCCAGCAGATCCGACTGGATGGAAAGCAGATTCCGGTCGCGGCAGGTGTAATGCAGAATCGTCTCCATGCCCGTGTGCTGCTGAATCTGGATGCAGAGGCTCTGCCCGCTCATGCGCGCCGAGGCCTGCGCGGCATCGTACACATCGATGGCGTCGACGCCGAGGCGCGCGAGCAGTTGCGCTCCCTCGATTTCGCGCGAGCAATCGATGCCACGCGGCGGAACGAATTCAACCAGCTTGATGAATTGCTTTTCATTGAGCAATGCGCCAAGCCGCGAGCGTTGCCCGAGGGCTGCAGACGGCGTTTCTTTGCCGATCTCCGGCGCCGCGCCGGTTACCGTCACACGCGTTTGCTCGTCCATGGCGCGGATGGCAGAGCGCATGGCGCGAATGTGGTTGGGAGTAGTTCCGCAGCAGCCGCCCACAATTTGCACGCCGGCGGCGATAGCCTTGCGCGCAAAGCTAGCCATGTATTCCGGCGAGCACAGATAGATATTGCGGCCTTCGACGGCGCGCGGCACGCCCGCATTGGGCATGGCTGCGAGCGGCAGCACCGTTGCGGCGCGCATGGCTTCCGCAGCCGTCAGCACCGTGGCTGGACCGGTGGAGCAGTTCACGCCCACCGCGTCTGCGCCCCACTCGGTGAGCAACGCCGCGGCCTGCGCAGGCGACGCGCCGTCCAGACACTGACTCTCGTCGTCGACCGTGACCATTACCAGCACGGGCAGATGCGGCGCCACGGATTTAGCTGCTTCCAACGCCTCGCGCGCTTCGTTCAGAGCCGGCATGGTCTCAATGATCAGCAGGTCGACGCCCGTTCCCGCACCGTTCTGAGACAGGATGGCGATCTGCTCGGCAAACGCGGCGCGCGCCTCATCCAATCCGGTTTTGCCCAACGGCTCGAGGCGCACGCCCAATGGCCCTACCGAGCCCGCAACCCAAGCTTCGCCTGCCCGCTTCTCTTTGAAACGCTCCACGGCCTGCCGCGCCAGACGCACGGCCGCGGCATTGATGTCGGTCATTTTCGCCGTCAGCCCGTGACGCGCCAGGCGAAAGCGGTTGGCCCCGAAAGTATTGGTTTCAAGAATCTCCGCACCCGCCTGCAAATACTCCTCATGCACGGCAAGGATCAGGCTGGGGTCCGAGAGGTTCAGTTCGTCATAGCAGCGGTTGACGAAGATGCCGCGCGCATAGAGCACCGTGCCCATGGCGCCATCGGCGAGCAGGGGGCGGTCGGCAAAGATCTCGGAAAAACGGGTCATTCTGTTGTCATGCTACCGCATCGACAGCGGAAGTGTATTGAGCGTTACCAGGGTTCGCGGCAGCGCTGGTTCCGCCGGTCAAGCGTTTGCGGATGGTTGTCGCCACCATTGGCTCAGGGGCGGCAAGACCCGAAGTCAGTGCGCTTCCCGGGGCCGATCCAGTGCCGCGAAGGACCGGGGCGCTTTGTTATACTTCGGGAGTCATAACCTGCGTGGAAATCGCTTCCGGGCCTTGGCAATTGAACGGTTTCGGTGTGCATGCATTGCTATTTCTTTGTCGACGCGGCCCGTTGCGCCGCTCCATCAATCGAGGGTTGGGATTTTGAAGAATAGAAGCCTTTGGATCAGTGCCAGTGCAGCCTTGGCAGCAGCCGTCGCGCTGGCCGGTTGCGGTAGCACCTACTATTTTGACGGCCGCGTATTGCCGCCCAGCGGGCTCAAGAACCGCGTCGTGATCGCCATCCAGAACCCCGGCGTCCTCTCCAAGGGAGCGCTCGAGATTGTCGACGCCTACTACGACGAGCGCAGTGGTTACAACGGTCAACCGGGGTCATTTTCCATCGCCGGCTACGGAGGCGCGCTGCCCATCACCATCCAAAATCTGCCCGAGGAGCAGTTTGGCGCAGTGTACGGCGCAGGCGACGGCAGCTTTACTCTCGCCGACTACGCGAACGAGAAGACGTCTGGCACCGTGAGCGGCCTTCCCGTTCCCTCGTCCAGCGTATTCATCACCCGCAGCAGAGCCTACGTCTTCGCGGCCAGCCAGTCGGCGCATCAGTTCACCATTGTGAATCAATCGGCTGGCTATTCTGTTGGCCTCGGTCTTCCCAACGTGTACCGCGTAAGCGTCAATCCCGGTGGATCGGTGGCACTGGCCTTTGTCCAAAACTCTCCTTACGTCTATTACCCGCGCCAGCTCTCCGCCGCGCAAACAGTCGCCTATTCCGGCGGTATTTCCACGTGGCCCAAGTCAGCCGTCGACTGCGAGCCGCAGAGCGCTCCCACCTGGTGCCTGTTTCAGATGCAAAGTCCCGACAACTCTTACGTGGATGGCGCCGGCGTAACCGAATACTACGGTGCTCCGCTGACCTTCGACCATCCCATCAAGGCTCTTTTCTCCTCCGATGGCAGCACCGCGTATATCCTCAGCTGCGGACCTGAGTGCGGAGGAACTACTGCGGCGTACACACGGATTCCCATCTCGCCCATGATCTTTCTTGAGGGCCAGGGGTCCGGATTGTTGCCCACCACTACTGCTCTGGCGACCGCGACCGTCGCGATTCCCGGCGGCGCCACCAACGCGCTGGTGGACACTTCCACAATGTACGTGGTAGGTCAAAAGCCGCAGGCAATCAACGGACAGACGCTGTTCGGCGGAAACTTGACGGTCGTCAATCTCGCTAACAACACTATCTCGAGCAGCACAGCCATCAGCGACGGGCAGCCCGGCGCCATGAGCCGCATCCTCGAAGCCGACGACAATACCCTCTGGGTCGCCATGACCGGATGCACCGCCGGCGTGCGCTACGCGACCAACCCCGCCAGCGGCTACGGTTGCCTGACCATGTACAACACCTCCACGAACAAAGTGGTGTTACTGGAGCCGTATATTGGCGACGCCACCGGCGTTGCCGCAGTAACCGGTCTGCACAAGCTCTACGCGGCCGAGGGCGGGCAGGTTTACATCTATTCCACCGTCGATGGCTCGTCAATCAACAACCAATTCGTGACCGTGACGGGCACTGCCTACGACGTCGCCTACATCGACGCGATCACCGACGCCAACAATACCGTCTACTAGCTCCGATGCCCACCGAGGCCATCGACTTCCGCGCCGACGTTCTGGCCATCGCCGCGCATCGCGACGATGTGGAGCAGACCTGCGGGGGAACCCTGCTGCGCATGGCGGCGCGCGACCTGCGCACCGCCATTCTCGATCTGACCCAAGGCGAGGCGGGCACCCGCGGCAGCGCCGAGGAGCGCGCCCGCGAAGCTGAAGAAGCGGCGCGCATTCTGGGCGTTGGCTGGCGCCAGGCCCTCACCTTTTCAGACGGTGCCATTGAAAACACCCTCGAAAATCGCATCGCCATCGTCCGCGTGCTGCGCCAACTCCGGCCGCGCGTGGTCATCCTTCCCTACTGGCAGGCTCGCCATCCCGATCACGCCATCACGGGAACGCTTGGTTACGATGCCTGCTTTCTCTCTGGCCTCAAAAAGATTGAGACCGGCACGGCGCCGCATCGGCCCTTCAAAATCGTCTACGCGAGCCTCTACGCCGACGTGCGACCCACCTTCGTCGTCGACATCACTCCCTTCATTGAGCAGCGCCATCAGTCGCTGATGGCGTACCAATCGCAATACGCGAACCAATCGGCAGGCAGCGGTCTCTTTGTTCCCGAGGAGGAGATTCGCGAGCGCACCTTTGCCGAGGCGCGTCACTACGGCCTCTTGGCCGGCGTGCGCTATGGCGAGCCATTCGTGCAAAAAGAGGTTGGCTTGGTCGACGATCTCACGCTGCTACCGGTGCAATCGATCTGACGCTCACTGCACTACTGCTTCGGGTCCAAAACGAATCCTCATGCATCGCATAAGCGCAATCTCATTGCCTGATGCTGGCGTTCTCGCCCAGACTGGTTGTGGAGAGTATCGATGCCACAAACCTGGAACCCTGAGACCTACAGTCGCGATGGCGCATTTGTTCCTCAACTCGGCAGCGGCGCACTCGAATGGCTCGCTCCACAAGCCGGCGAAAACATTCTCGACCTCGGCTGTGGCGACGGGCAGCTCACCGAACAGATCGCTGCTACCGGAGCAACCGTGATCGGCATCGACGCCTCACCAATGATGGCCGCCGCAGCCCGTGCTCGCGGTCTCGCCGCTGACGAAGGCTCTGCGGAGCTGATGCTCTATGCGGATCGCTCCTTCGACGCCGTGTTTTCGAACGCTGCGCTGCACTGGGTGCGCAATCAGAACGCAATGATGGCCGAAGTGCGTCGCGTGCTTCTGCCGGGCGGCCGCTTTGTAGCCGAGATGGGCGGTCACGGCAATATCGCCGCCATTCGCGTCGCCTTTGCCGCAGTGCTCGCGCGTCTTGGATTCGAACAATTGGGCGAACGCGGAAACTACTACCCCACTCCCGATGCGTACACGCGCCGTCTCATCTCGCACGGCTTCACGGTTGCGCGCATGATTCACTTTCCGCGCCCCACTCCGCTTGGCGCTGGCGGGATGGCTGCATGGTTGAACACATTTTGCCGTGGCGCACTTGATGCGTTGCCCGAAGACATGCGCGAATCCGCGGTAGAGGAAACCGTTGCTCTGCTAGCGCCTGCCTTGTGCGATGAAGAGGGCCGATGGACAGCCGATTACGTGCGCCTGCGCTTTGTCGCGACCGTTTGATTGCAGGTTTCATTCTCGACTCGTCGCTTGTTGAGAATATGTTCCGTCGGTTGCCCCCTACGTGAGCTTTTCCACCGTTCCTACGGGACTCCGGAGTGTGGTTGGGCATATTCGTCTCCCGACGCTAAAGCGCGGGGCTAACAAACACTGCACCTACGGTGCGAGGGACCGTACATTGTTTTCGCGTTTCACGATAACTTACAGCAACTACCTTGAATATTTCTCAAAGCCCCTTGAATTTCTTCACTACTTATGGCAAAGTATCTCTAGCGTAGGAGAACGCCCGATGACAAATAAAACGCAAATCTCGATGCGTAGGCTGGCACCAACCGGCCGCCGGGCATGGTTTCTCTCTTATCGGTAATCCGTTGCGGTCAACCTCCTGCGCATCCAGCATGACCATTGAGTTTTCCCGAGTGGCGTAGAAGCCAGTTTCATCGTCTGTTAAACGCTACGCTGTCTTCGTTTGTTCCCTCGGGGATAATTGAGCTGCGCTCTATGCGTTGTGTTGTAGGCCAGCGCCGCGATATGCTATGCGGCGGCGTAAGGACATTTTTGTTTCTAACTCGGAACTTAGTAAGTTGTTGCACCGGTGGCGAAAGAGAAGAGTTACTTCCACTGAGGACGAGCGGGGCCGGAATCCCTGCCGGAGCCGATCACTTTGCGGGGTAGGGGCGTAGTCCCGAAGCAAACAACACCGCCGAACAGAGGTTCCGTCCAACTCTTTTCGCTTGTTCCCCGGGGCAGTTTTTCGCGTGGGCAGTTGTTTGACATTTCGTTTGGTCGGTGGTGTTTGGCAACGGTTACTTCGGTCGCGGGTTCGAATCCCGCTCGGAGCGCGAGCTCCGGTAGCTCAGTGGGTAGAGCAAAGAGCAATATTCCGTCGCCGCTTGTTCCCCGGCCTGAATCTTCAACTGACGAGTCTCTCGTCCAAAAGATGAAAAGGGCCGGTGGCGTAGGGGGCGGTTACTTCGCTTGATAAGCCGGAAGTCGCGGGTTCGATTCCCGCCCGGAGAGCAATCTCCGGTAGCTCAGTGGCAGAGCGCCGAAAACAGTCCGCAACCATTTGTTCCCCGGCTTGAATTCTCAACTGACGAGGCTCTCGTCCATAACCAGGAATAGAACCGGTGGTGGTCGTAACGGATACATCGTCGCTTCCCTGATGGGAGGCAGCGGGTTCGAATCCCGCCCGGAGCCTTCGGGCTGCGGATGCTCAATCGGTGAGCACCGAAAGCAAGACCGTTACATTTGTTCCCCGGTATTTGCATTGGGCGATACGATCGTCCACGACAAAGGAAATGACCAGTGGTGTAGGCAACGGTTACTTCGGTCGCGGGTTCGAATCCCGCTCGGAGCGCGAGCTCCGGTAGCTCAGTGGGTAGAGCAAAGAGCAACATTCCGTCGCCGCCTTGTTCCCCGGTCATAACTTCCGGCACGTCCGGGTTAGAAATGAAATGCCATGGGCAAGTTGAAATTGAAAAACGGAACTCCAGTGGGCAACGCGCACTTGTGCCGCAATTGCAGCCACGGTCAGTTCACGGTCGGCTACCGCGAATCCGACGTGCTGGTGATCTGCACCAATTCGAGCCCGGCAAGATTGGTTCCGTTTCCTGTGCACGAGTGCACGGAGTTCTGGGACCGCAATCGTCCGGGCTACGGTGAGATGACTAAATTGGCACTGGACTTCAGTGATGGTCGCAGAAAGCCGGTTACCGGCTTTCGCAACAGCGGATTCGCGCGCATTCCCGTAGTCGCCGAAGGCGATTGCGAGGATGACGAGGACGAGGCAGCCATTAACCGCTGACCTCAAAACCAGAAAAACTGCCGGTGGCGCAGGGCACGGATACTTCAATGGCAGAAGCCGGCCCTTTCAGGCCGAATGCAGGTTCGAATCCTGCCGCCTGACGAGCAGCAATGCTTGCTTAGGTGTCAAATTCCGTGACCGATTTTACCCCGGCAGAGATTTATTCTTGCTACGCCAATGAAAGGAGGCGCACGATGCGCATGAACGTCTTCAAGCCCAAGCCTCACCCACGCACCCACGAGGGAGCCCGGGCCCGCGTCATCACTCCGGAGCAGGCTCTGCGCCGCTCGATACTCTCCTGCATGTTGTGGGAGGGTGAGTTCTACGAGGATGGCGTGCAGATCGCCGGTCGCATTCACGAGCTGGTGCCGCAGGTGGAAGCGGCAAAGGTGGCCGCGCTGGCCGTCGAGGCGCGCGAGCGCATGAAGCTGCGCCACGCACCGCTATTGCTGGTGCGCGAGATGGCGCGCTACGCCACGCATCGCGGCCTTGTGGCCGAGACGCTCACGCGCGTCATCCAGCGCGCTGACGAGCTGAGCGAGTTTGTCGCCATCTACTGGGCGATGGGCCGCCAGCCGCTCTCGGCGCAGGTGAAGAAGGGCCTCGCGTCTGCGTTCGGCAAGTTCGATGAGTACGCGCTGGCCAAGTACGATCGCGCCCGCGCCGTTCGCCTGCGCGACGTGCTCTTTCTGTGCCACGCTCGCCCCGTCGACGAGGCGCAGGCCGCGTTGTGGAAGCGGCTAGTCGCGAACGAGCTGGCTACGCCCGACACGTGGGAGGTTGCCCTCTCGGCGGCCGGACACGGCGAGAGTGCCCAGGCGGAAGTTGCCAAGCGCGACGTCTGGGAGCGGTTGCTCGCGGAGCGCAGGCTCGGAGCGATGGCTCTCCTGCGTAATCTGCGCAACCTGCACCAGGCCGGCGTGAGCGAGGAGTTGGTAATGGCAGCGCTCGAGGCTCTGAAGACGGATCGGGTTCTTCCCTTCCGTTTTCTCGCCGCCGCGCGCTCGGCGCCGCAGTGGGAGCAGCCACTCGAGGCCGCGATGTTCCGTGCCCTTGAGGGTCGCACCGCGCGTCTGCCAGGCCACACGGTGCTGCTGGTCGACGTCTCCGGTTCCATGGAGGCGCCGCTCTCGGGCCGTTCGGAGATGCGGCGCACCGATGCCGCCTACGGACTGGCCATCCTGCTGCGTGAGATCGCGGAGAAGGCGACGGTTTTCACCTTCTCGGACCACACGAAGCTGGTGGCACCACGGCGCGGCATGGCGCTGCGCGATGCGCTCGACGCGAGCCAGCCGCACTCGGGCACGTATCTCGGCAAGGCGCTCACTGACGTTGAGGTGGAGTGCCGTGCGGGCTACGACCGGCTGATCGTAATCACCGACGAGCAGTCGCACGACAACGTGCCTGCGCCGCGCGGCAAGGGCTACGTGATCAACGTGGCCTCGAACGCCAACGGCGTCGGGTACGGCGCGTGGACGCACGTCGACGGCTGGAGCGAGGCGGTGGTGGACTACATTGCCGAGCTCGAAGCCGCGCAGGCCGAGTGATCGTCGCCTGCCGAGCGACACAAATAACTTCGGGGAGCAGGCGATTCAAAGTCCGCTCCCCGATTTTTTTGTTGCGGCTTTCGCAGCCATTTGCGTTATTCATTGTGCTAAGGTTCAAGCGTGGGCAAAGGGACGCTAGACAAAGCTCGAAAAGGCGCCGCAAAGCCACGGCTTTTGCCCGGGTTAGCGGTGAAAGATGGACTGATCCGCCATCCCTTCGATCTGGAGTTTGGCGTGCGTACGAGCGGGTTGATCGCTGGCCGCCATCTTAACGCCGGCCACCGGCACGACCGCTATGTTACGGCCTACTACGCCATTGCGCCCTCGGTTTTCAAGGGAATTCTGGTGCGCTGGCGCCAGTGCAAGCCCATCGCACCCATCGATGTCTATACGTTCATCGATTTGGGAGCAGGCATGGGGCGCGCATTACTGCTGGCTGCGGCGCATCCCTTCCGCGCCGTCGTGGGAGTCGAGTTGCACCCAACTCTGGCACGTATCGCGCGCAGAAATCTTGCGCTGTGGCGCACCGCCGGCCGCGCCCGTGTGCCCATGCACATGCATTGCTGCGACGCTGCGGATTTCCCGCTTCCGCCAGGACCCTGCCTCGTCTTTCTCTTCAATCCCTTTGAAGCGCCGGTGCTGCGGCGCTTGCTGCGCCGGTGGAAACAGATGCTTGCCGAGCGTGCCGGGCCAGTCGATATTCTCTACGTCAACGACGAGCAGAAGAATGTGTTGGCCTGCGAACCTGGATTCGAGCGGCTTTTTTGCGGACAGATCCGCCGCTCCCACGCCGATGCCGTGACCGATCGCACCATTCTCACACAGCAGCCCGGCGGCGAGTATGCAGCGCCCGGTTGGGAAGACTGCTCGATTTTCAGATGGAAAGGAAGGGAGTAGTGGTTAGTGAGTAGTGACTAGTGACTAGTGATTAGTGGTTGATGAGTAAGGAGTAGCGGGACGCGAGCAGGCAGTTAGTACGGTGACAGATCGCTGGCACTAATCACCAACCACTAATCATTACTCACTATTGGCTACTCCCTACTCCCTGTTTTTGATATGAGCGAACCGCATTTGATTCTTGGAATCGGCGAGCTGCTGTGGGACATCGTACCCGATGGCACACGCCTGGGTGGAGCACCGGCCAACTTCGCCGTGATGGCGGGCCGGCTTGGCAATCGTGCCGCAATCCTGAGCCGCATCGGCCGCGACGACCTGGGCCGCCAGGCAGTTGACCGCCTAGAGACGATGCCGGTCGATACCAGCTCGCTTGAAGTCGATCCCGACCACGAAACCGGCCGCGTGACGGTGAGTCTGGCGGGCGGGGAGCCGAGTTACACGATCCACGAACGGGCGGCATGGGATTTTTTAGAGCTTTCCGATGAGTGGGTCGCGCTAGCTGAACGCGCCGGCGCTATCTGTTTCGGGTCGCTCGCGCAGCGTAATTTGCAGGCGCGGAAAACCATCCAGACGCTCGTCGCGGAGGCCTCTGACACGTGCATTCGCATCTTCGACGTCAACCTGCGCGCACCCTTCTATTCGGCTGAGGTCATCGAGGAGTCGCTGGAGCTTGCTACCGTGGTTAAGATGAACGACGCCGAGATGCCGCTGGTTCTGGATCTGCTCGGCCTTGATACTGCAAAAGTGCCGCCCACCGGAGAGATGTCATCGACTCCAGAGTATTTGCGCGCAGCAGCCGAGCGCCTGCTCGCGGAGTTTCCTTCTATTGAGACAGTTGCCATCACGCGCGGCAGTCGGGGCAGTTTGCTCGCTACGCGCGAAGAATGGGCCGAGCATCCCGGATTTCCCATTAAAGTTGGCGACGGAATTGGCGCCGGGGATGCGTTTACAGCGGCCATGGTCCACTACATGCTGCACGGGGTCGACCTGGCCACGCTGAACGAAGCCGGAAATCGCTGGGGCGGCTGGGTGGCTTCGCAGTCCGGCGCCATGCCAGCCCTGCCCGACGCGGTTCGCGAGGCCATTACGTCCGCCATTGAGAGGACGGCGAATTGAGCGTGAGTAGCCTATAGCTAGTGTGGTATCCCCAAAGTTCGTAGCATAAGCCGAAGCCGCGAAATGCAGGTCCTTCGACTCCGCTTGGCCCGGATTCGGGCCAAACGTCGCTCAGGATGACCGGTCATTTATGCTGCGAACTTTTGGGACGGGACACTAATAACTACAGGCTGCTGACTCCGGTAAGCGTTTTCCAGATTGTCAAACCTACCGCCCTCGCAGTACGATTGCGGGGTTATGAACAAGCCCGCCAAAGCCGTCGTATCCCTTGCCGCCCTCGCCTTGTCCGCCTTACTGCCTTCGAGTCTGTCCGCGCAGACGCCGTCGTTCACCATCCAGGCCGACCACGCCATCGCGAAGGTGAGCCCCACCCTGTACGGGCTCATGACCGAGGAGATCAACTACTCCTACGACGGCGGCATTTATGGCGAGTTGGTACGCGACCGCACGCCGAGCCGGGCCTGGGATGCACTGAATGCCTGGCCCGTGGTGGCGCGCGGCAGCTCCGTGGCAAGCGTCTCGCTTGATCAGACAACCGGCCCCAGCGCCACGCTCACACGCAGTCTCCGTGTCAACGTCACCGCGGCCACTCCCGACTCACCCGCGGGAGTTGAGAACGGCGGCTATTGGGGAATTCCCGTGCGCCCGCACAGCGCCTATTCGGGATCGTTCTACGCCAAAACCGATGCGCCCGGCGTCCCCGTCACCGTAAGTTTGCAGAACGATCAGACTGGGGTGGTTGCGGCCACGGCTACGGTAACCGGCCTTACTGGCGACTGGAAGCAGTTCACCTACACACTCAAGACCGGAGAGGTTCCTGTTTCGTCAAATAACCATCTCATCTTCACCATCGCGCAACCGGCCACGGTCTGGTTCAACCTGGTCTCGCTTTTTCCGCCCACATATCATGCGCGGCCCGAGGGCAACCGCATCGATATCATGAATCTGTTGGCTGCGATGCAGCCCAAATTCCTGCGCCTGCCCGGCGGCAATTATCTTGAAGGCGATCACATCGCCGACCGCTTCGACTGGAAGAAGACCATTGGCCCGTGGACCGACCGGCCTACGCACCAGAGCCCATGGCGCTATCGCTCGTCCGACGGCATGGGCCTGCTCGAGTTTCTGGAGTGGTGCGAGGACCTGAAGATGGAACCGGTGCTTGCCGTCTATGCCGGTTACTCGCTCGCGCAAGACCACGTCGATCCGGGCCCGGCGCTCGAGCCGTATGTGCAGGACGCGCTCGACGAGATTGAGTACGTAACCGGCGGAGCTGACACGAAGTGGGGCGCCGAGCGCATCAAAGACGGCCACCCGGCCCCGTTTCCGCTGCATTACATTGAGGTGGGCAACGAGGATCAGTTCGACCACTCGCACTCCTACGACGGCCGCTACGCGCAGTTCTACCACGCCATCAAGCAGCGCTACCCCGATCTGCAGATCATCGCCACCACGCCTGTCAAAAGCGTTACACCAGACGTCCTCGACGAGCACTTCTACATGCCAGCCCAGGAGTCATTCGCACAGGCACACCACTACGACACAGCCGATCGCAATGGGCCGAAGATCTTTGTGGGCGAGTGGGCCACGCGCGAAGGCGACCCCACTCCGAACCTCGAGGCTGCGCTCGGCGATGCGGCCTGGCTCACCGGACTCGAGCGCAACAGCGATCTGGTCATCATGGCCAGCTACGCGCCGCTCTTCGTCAACGTGAATCCCGGCGGCGAGCAGTGGGCCACCGACCTCATCGGCTACGACGCGCTCACGAGCTATGGCTCGCCCAGCTATTGGACGCAGGTGATGTTTTCGATGCACCTGGGGACCGAAGTTGTCTCGAGCACGCTCGACAACGCGCCGGCGCGCGTCTATGCCTCCGTTACGCGCGACGAATCGAAACATAAACTCTTCGTCAAAGTCGTGAACGCAACCTCGACCGCCCAGCCGCTGTCCATCGCGCTCACCGGAGTCGGCAAGCTCGCGCCTCTGGCCACACTAACCACGATGAGCGGCAAAACGCTCAACGCGACCAACAGTATCACGCATCCCGATGCGATTGTGCCGGTGACGCATAAAGTGCCGATTGCCGGAGCGAAATTCACCGAGAGCTTTGCGCTGTATTCGGTGAATGTGCTGGAGTTGAGCTACTGAAGCCACCCAAAATGCCCAATATACCAAGGGCTCGCATTCGCGCGGGCCCAATCCGTGGACATACGATTGTCCGCGCGAGAATTCAGCAGATAAACTATTCCCAACTGTAACCAACAAGGTGTATAACTCTCTGGCGCGCACGGTCCCGGTGAAAAACTCATCCAAAAGGCTGCCGCACGCAGTGCCGCATTCCCAATCAAAGGAACTCGACCTCATGTTGCGATGCTTTCTCCCTGCCGTTGTCTGCCTTGCCCTCTTGCCTGCCGCCATCGGAGCCGCTCAAACTGCCAAGGCTGACCCGCCGAAGACCTGGGTCGACAAGGACACCGGCCACCGCGTGTGGCGGCTCAGCGACGAGGCGAACTCGGGCGGTTTCTATTTCAATGTCAACGCCTATTCGGCCGACCGTAAAACCATGATCTACACCGCGCCGGATGGCATCCACGCCATGGACATGGAAACCACGAAGACGCGGCTGCTGGTTCCGAATCCACCGCGGCCAGCCGATGCGCCGCCTGGACCCATGGGCTTCTTCCGCCTTGGCGTGCATGCGCTCGTGGCGGGATTCAAAAGCAACAGCGTCTTCTATACCCAGACCGATCCCAAGAGCAACGTCACTTCCGTCTATAAGGCCGACGTCTACACCGGCGCCATTCGCAAGCTGGTCGATCTTCCGGCGCGGCACATGATCGTCTGCATCAACGCCGACGAGACGCTCGCCGCCGGCACATTCGATGAAAGCAACCAGCCGAACCGGGAGTTCGGGCAGAACGCGTCGCAGCGTCCGCAAACGTCTGCTGGCGGCGACAATCGCGTGGCCGGCCCTGAACAGGGTCCGCACTACCAGGCTCCCGATAAGGGCCAAATGATGGAGCGCCGCCTGGCCGCGCGCCTGCCGCTCGAACTTTTCACCATTCGTCTCGAGCCCGGCCCCAATGGCGAAAAGCCCGGCGACATCAAGGTCCTGCTGCACTCGACCGACTGGGTCAATCACCTGCTCTTCTCACCTACCGATGCCAAAGTTCTGATGTACTGCCATGAAGGCCCGTGGCAGAAAGTCGACCGTATCTGGACGGTTCACACCGACGGCACGCACAACACGCTCATCCACAAGCGGACGATGGCGGATGAAATCGCCGGCCACGAATTTTGGGGACTCGATGGCGAAACCATCTGGTACGACTGGCAATATCCCAAGGGCGAAGTTTTCTACCTTGCCAGCTACAACCTGAAGACCGACAAGCGTACCGCCTTTCACATGGAGCGCGACGAGTGGGGCATCCACTTCAACCTAACGAAGGATCTCGACATCTTCTGCGACGATGGCGGCGATTCCGGCCAGGTGGCGCGCGCGAAAAACGGCGAGTGGATCGAACTGCTGCATCCGCAGATGCTGACCATCTCACCGGGCACGCTCAATGCATCCACCTTCTGGCAGCCCGGCGTCTTCCATGCCGAGCACCTGGTGAACATGTCGCACCACAATTATCGACAGGAGCCGAACGTGCGTTTCTCGCCTGACAAAAAGCTTGTCATCTTCACCAGCAATATGTTTGGGCCGAGCTATGTCTTTGGCGTCGAGGTGGCGAGGGCCGATGCGTCAGCCACGGACATCGAATCCACGCCCGACCTCGCGCGCCAGTTTAATCCTGTCGAGCCGAAGCCAACGCACTAGCTGTCACGATTGCAAAAGCTCGGAGTTCGGTCTCCCCCAGGAAAGTTCACCATGAAGCAAATCGCTCTCGTTCTCCTATTTGCCGGCGCGCTCGGGTCGCCCGCGCAGACTTTCGTCTGCGGAAAAGCCCGCACCGGCGCGATCTTGCTTACCGCAAATTCCGTCTACTCGGCCTCGACACCGGGCTTCGATTTACAGACAGCTCCCGAGGTTAATGCGAAATCCTGTTCGAGCGACAAGCCCTTCTTCTTTTCTGTTGCGCTACCTGAAGGCAGCTATCGGGTCACAGTCACACTCGGCGGTGCACAGCCATCCACAACGACGGTCTGGGCCGAAGCGCGACGCCTCATGATCGAGAAAGTTGCTGTCAAAGCCAATGGCTCAGCTATGCGCACTTTCGATGTGAATGTGCGCGTGCCTGCTATCAACGGCGACGCCGCGCACACCGTACATCTGAAGCCGCGCGAAGTGGGCAATATGGACTGGGACGCGAAGCTCACGCTGGAATTCAACGGCGACCATCCCAGTTTCCGCGAGTTCCGCATCGAACCCATTCACGAGACCACGATTTATCTTGCTGGGGACTCGACCGTTGTCGACCAGGACGTGGAACCATGGGCGGCGTGGGGCCAGATGCTGCCGCGCTTCTTCCGCACCGGCGTGGTGGTCGCCAATCACGCCGAGTCGGGCGAAACCACGCACAGCTTTGTTGCAGAACAGCGCCTCGCGAAGATCATGTCACTGATCCAGCCGGGCGATTATCTCTTTATCCAATTCGCGCACAACGATCAGAAACCCAACGCCGTCTCGCTCGACGACTACAAGAAACTGCTCGTCGACTATATTGCGCAGGCGCAGGCCAAAGGAGCGACGCCTGTGCTGGTCACCAGTATGAATCGCCGTACCTTCGATGCCGAGGGCAAGATCACCAATTCACTCATGGGCTATCCCGACGCCATGCGCGAAATTGCCGCCCAGCAGCACGTGGCCTTGATCGATTTGAATGCGATGAGCAAGACACTCTTTGAGGCGCTCGGACCCGAGGGCACGCTCAGGGCCTTCATGCACTATCCGGCAAACAGCTTCCCGAATCAGACGGAAGCGATTTACGACGATACGCATTTCAACGGCTACGGCGCCTACGAATTGGCGCGCTGCGTTGTCGACGGCATTCGCCAAGCGAAGCTGCCACTCCGCAAATATCTGGCCAATGACGTTCCCGACTTCAATCCGTCTGCGCCCGACCCGGTGGACACGTTTAGTTTGCCGCCGACGCCCATTCCACCCAAGACAGGCAACGTGACAAAGATTCCGCAGACTTAGGCTGCGGCCCGCGCAGCCACCAGCGCCCGAACAAACTCCGGCGTGGAGCCGCAACATCCGCCAATAAACGATGCACCCGCATCGCGCAGCACCGCAAAGTGCGAGGCGAAGTACTCGGCCGTTGTCACGTAGTGGATCGCCGCGCCTTCGATCACGGGCAATCCTGCGTTGGGCTTGATCCAGATGGGCAAATCGCATGCCGCGTGCAGGCGTTGGCAAATCGGCCCAGCAAATTCCACGCCCACGCCGCAGTTCGCGCCAACGCCGTCCGCGCCTGCATCAACCATCGCCGCTGCCACCAATTCGGGCGTTGCGCCCATCATGGTCCGGTCTTTGTTTTTGCCGGAGTCGAATGCAAAGGAGGCGATCACCGGCAGGCCCGTAGCCTTGGCCGCATGCACGGCCAGCCGCGCTTCCTCTGGATCGCTCATGGTCTCGATCAGCAATGCATCCGCTCCGACGCTGGCGAGTGACTGCGCCTGGGCCGCAAACGCTTTAGTCAATTCCTCGGCGGTCACTTCGCCGGAGAGCAGCATCTTGCCCGCCGGGCCGATGGACGCGAAGACCAGCGCCTGCGTGCCTGCGGCCTTTTTTGAAATAGCCACTGCGGCGCGATTGATGGCGTCCAAATCTGACGGCGAAGAGTCATGCATGGCAATCGCGTTGGCGCGGAAGCTGTTGGTCAAGATCACCTGGCTCCCGGCCTCGACATACGCGCGCGCCACGGCTTCCACTTGTTCGGGATGCGTCAGGTTCCATGTATCGGGGATGGTCCCGACGGTCAGTCCGCGTGCCTGCAATTGTGTTCCCCACGCGCCATCGCTGATGAGAGCGCCGTTTGCCATCCACTTTTTGAGACCGTGCATTTCGAACTCCGTTCCTGCTCCAGCGAGCTTGCGCATTCAGTTTACTTCCAGGGGCAGCGCAGGCAGAGTAAAGTAAAGTATCGTGATTATCGATCTGGCCAGGCGCGCACACGATCACAACTGGGAGATGGATCCCATCACACGCTCCCTGCTCGACACCGATTTCTATAAACTTCTGATGCTCCAGTTCATCTGGAAGCATTTTCCGCGGACGCGCGCCACGTTCACGCTCATCAATCGCACCTCTTCCGTGCGCCTGGGCGAAATGATCGACGTGCCACAACTGCGCGAGCAGCTCGAAGCCACGCGTCAGCTGCGATTTCGCAAATCGGAACTGGTCTGGCTCGCCGGCAATACATTTTTCGGCCGCCGCGGCATCTTTGAGCCTGCATTCCTCGACTGGCTGGAGCACGATTTCCGACTCTCCGATTACGACCTCTCGGTTCGCGACGGCCAGGTGCATCTTCGCTTCGAAGGGCTCTGGGCGGGAACGTCGATGTGGGAGATTTACGCGCTTGCCCAGATAGGCGAGTTGAAGACGCGCGCCTCGCTCAAGAATTTGAGCGAGCTGGAGCTCGACATTCTCTACGCCCGCGCCAAGACGCGGCTCTGGGAAAAGATGGAGCGCCTGCGCGGTGTGCCCGATCTCAGCATCAGCGACTTCGGCACGCGCCGCAGACACAGTTTCCTGTGGCACGAATACGTCGTAAACGCCATGTACGACACCATCGGCGCAAGCTTTTCCGGCACCTCCAATGCATTCCTCGCCTACAAGCACGATCTTGAGGCCATCGGCACCAACGGCCATGAGCTGCCCATGGCCATGGCTGCGCTGGCCCGCGGCGACGAGGAGCTGCGCACCGCGCAATACCGGCTGCTCGAACTATGGCAGCAGAGCTATCAGGGCGAGTTGCTCATCCTCCTCCCCGACACCTTCGGCACGACACAATTTTTGCGCAACGCGCCGGATTGGGTGGCCAACTGGACCGGCCAGCGCATCGACAGCAAGGATGCCTACGTGGCGGGCGACGAATACATTGGCTGGCTCGAACGCCACGGATGCGATCCGCGCCAGAAGCGCCTGATTGCCAGCGATGCGCTCGACGTGGAACAGATTCTCGGCCTCCACGCATATTTCGCCGGGTCCCTTCGCAACGGCGCCAAGCCCGACGATTTCCGCTCGGCCAGCGATTTTGACGACGCCAGCCGCTGGGTTCCCGAGCGCCGCGTCCGCTTCAGCGCCGGCTGGGGCACGCTGCTCACCAACGACTTCCGCAACTGCAACCCGCAGGGCAATGACGGCTTCAATCCCGTCGGGCTGGTCTGCAAGTTGACTGACGTAGAAGGCCGTCCCGCAGTGAAACTCTCCGATAATGAGTCCAAGGCCTTCGGCGACCCATTGGAAGTCGACCGGTATCGGCGCGTCTTCGGTGTGGCCGGAGTGACCGATACACCCGTTCTGACCTGAATTGCTGCATAAAAAAGGCCGCGCTATGGATCTCTCCATGAACGCGGCCCGCGTTTCTGCGCCTATCTAAGCCGTCTTACTTCTTCCCTTCCGGCGCAAAGCCGAACGTCACGGAAATCGAGAAGCTCCGTCCGGCCATAAGACCCGGCGTATCCAATCCGTTGATTGGCGTAGCACCGGCGGTGCGGAACGCATCGCACGGGTTGGTGGCGGTTGGGCTGGTGCATGCTCCGCCGCCATTCAGGTAGATAAGATTCGGCGAACCCGCGAAAGTATTACTCTGCACGTAATGCTCGTCCAGCAGATTGGTCGCGCTTAGCCGGATCTTTGTCTGATCGAACAGAGAGCGGTTGCGGATGGTGTAGTTGAAATAGGTTCCGAGCGAGCTGAACTGCGGAATGATTCCCTGGTTGTGGTATTGGCCGTTGTCAATGCGCTCGTCTCCAACACGCTTGTTGAAGATGCCAAGGTCGAAGCCGCCCTTGTCGTAGGTCAGACCCTCCATTTCTGTATCCGTCGGCGTCTGCGCCACCCACAAGCCACTGGGCGCTTGCTCAATAACCGGGGCCGTTTGCGCGGTACTCGTGGTGTTGGCATTCATATTGCCCGAGTAGTACGCGTTGTCGGCGGTTCCGTTCACGTAAAGGCTGAGGCCGGGCGTAAGAACAAAGGTGCCTTCGAACTCGATTCCTTCCGTGATCGAGCTGGGCTGCAGGTAAAAGATGGTGTCGCCCAGATCCACATCGCCGGGAATGTTGTCGATCGTGGACGAGTAAGTGTTCTGGAAGCGAACGCGGTACATATCGGTGTCGAAAGTGAACTTGTTTGCCTTGTAAACCGTGCCAATCTGGTAGGTCGTCGAGCGCTGCTGCTTGGGAGCTGTTTGCAGTTGCGGCACTGCCGCGCTGGCTGAAGCAGCGGTCTGATTGTAGTCGTACACCGCGCTCGGTGGAACGATACTGCCCGTCGCGCCCTGCGCATAGACCGACCAGTTGTTCTTCAGACGGTAATTGAAATCCAGGGACGGCAACCACGCGGTAAAGCTGCCCTTGTCGAAGATGGTGGCCGCGCAAGCCGCGGTCGTACTCGTGCAGATGAGCTCGCCAACGGTCGCGCCGTCGTCGGCGTGGTGCAGAACGTTGATGCCGTAAGCAGCGAACTTGACGCCCGGTGTGACGTTGAACTTCGGCGTCACATGGAACTCGTACTCGGCATATGGCTGATAGGAGTTGGTCCAGAACTGCTCGTTGAACTTAGGCAGCGGCTGATCGGCCCAACCATTTGCCGGGTCACTGGGATACTGGTGCCGATTGGTTCTGGCCCACTCATACCACATGCCTGTGCGAAATACTCCCAGGCCTGAAGTCTTCGTGACCAGCAGCGTCTCGCCGTACTTGCGGTAGCTGTTGTACTTGTCGATGCCGCAGGGCAACGCAGTTACGCCCTTCTTCGTCACGCCCACGTTGCAAGGGGCCACCGCGACTCCATCGTAGTACGGCACTGCTGTACCACCTGACTTGCTCGCTGCCATGACCACACCGGGAAGCGAAGCAGCCTGCGCCAGCGTGTCATCGGTGATCGGTATGGCATTCGAATAGAGCTCGCCGTTGTCGTAGTTCAACGTGTAGCCCTTGAAGTCCATGTACCAGCCATTGCCGAAGTCGTGCTTCAATCCCACATACTCGAAGTCGGTGTAGACCTGGTACTTGTTGTATTGGTAGTCAAACCAGCTCGTCGGGTCCGCATTGTTGGTCAACAAAAACTTGATACCTGCGCCTGTGTGCGGTTGATTGAACGCGGTTGCCGTAGTGCCTCCGTTGACGAAAAGGCTGTAAGCGCAATTCGATGCGTAAGCGGGTTGTGATCCATACAGCATGCAGCGGGTAGAGCTGATGTTCGGCCCGTTCGAGTCCAGGTGAACCACGCCGCTGAATCCGGTCAGGATGGTCTTAGGCGAGATCGTGTACTGATACAGCAGCGATCCGGCGCTGCGCAGGTTGTAATTGAACGTCTGGTAGCCGTCGGACGAGAAGTGGTGAACATCCACATACAGGTTCGATTTCGCGGGTGAGCCGAAGATGCCGAAGTTGCCGGAGTTAAATTCGCCGTCGAACAGCTTCGTGTTCCATGTACCGTAGGACGTGGTGAACCGGTAGTCCCGTTCGCTGGTGAGCGGCATGGAAAGATAGTGGATGGAGCCGCCGAAAGGCGTGGGCCCGATCGTAGAAGCCGTACCGGGGCTGCGGTCGAAATCGACTCCGCCGATCCACTGCACCGGGAAGAACGACCATGAGTGATGCGTCGGAGTATTCGTATCGTAGAAGGGAATGCCGTCGAAATCGATGTCGTAGTCGCCGTCCTGGAAGCCGCGAAAGTACGTCTTGCTTTGGCCCAGTCCGATGCCGTCCGAGCTGGTGGTAAAAGCGCCGGGGACAATCTGCACAATCTCGCCGTAATCGGCCACGGGCGAAACAAAGTTCTGAATGTAGTGACTCGTGATCAGCGATTGCGCGGAACGCTCCTCAAGAAAACCGCCGCTAGGAGCGCTTTTTACCGCAATAGAATCGACTCCGGCATTGACCGTGACCTCCTGCGCCACGGCGGCGATCTGCAGCGCCAAAGTCACCTGCTGCATTTGTGCGTCGGCCAGTGTGATGCCGGGCTTGGAACCCTTGGCAAATCCATTGCCGACCGCCTCCAGCGTGTAGGTTCCTGCCGCGAGACCATCAATGGAATAGCCGCCGTTCTCGTTCGCAGTCACCGTCTTTTTGTCGCCCGTGGCAACATTGGTCGCGGTCACGGTGGCATTGGGTACCGTTCCGCCCTGTGCGTCGTAGATGGTGCCTTCGAGCTTTGCGCTCGCCGTCTGTGCGTGCACGTGAATCGCAGCAAAGGCGAGAAGCGCAAGCAGGGAAAGAGCGCATGCACGCAGCCGCAAACGGCTGCGTACGGATTGGTGTGTCACGATTGTCCTCCAAAATTGGGAAATTGTTGGTTTGGGGTCCCGGCCGAAAGAGAAATGCCGTCTGTATTACTGCCCCGACCCTAACAAGCGAAGTTTGCGCTCATATTAAATTCAGGTTAGGCCGAGGTTACAATTCATCCAGAACGTTGGAGTTTTCAGTTGCTTTTCCACAAGCAGACTGCGAATCCCTGCGCAAGGTGCGCCCCTCAGCCGCAGGTGTACTCTGCTCCATATGGCCGGGAAGACGAGCCTTTATGCCACGCAACTTCGCTGGGAGCTAATGCTGCGCAATCGCGCTTACGCACGTGGGCGGGCGCATGTGGAGAGCTACGGTAACGCGCGGGTCATCGTCTACGAACCGGAAGGCGTCCGGCATGGCAATTTCTTTGACGCAGCTTATGCTGCCATTCTGGCGCGGCCCGATTGGATGCGCCGCTTCAACAAAGTTCATGCCCAGGCGGCGCGGTCGCTGCCGAAGCCGCAATCCGATATTACCCGGCGCTGGCGCGAGCTCGACTCCTCCATGAGTTCCGATGCGTTGCTGATGAATGTCTTCTGCACGCCTGGCGTTGCGGAGTCCGGCGCGGTTCGGAATATGCTTGGCGTTGATGAAGGCGCCGGCACGGTCTTTGAGGCCGATCCGGTTTTTGGCACGGAGCCGGTTTTTGGTTGGAAGGCCCGCGTTCCGCTTGCCAATGGCCGGTTCGACCGTACCGAGGTCGATTTACGTTTCGGCTCGCTGCTTGTCGAGGCAAAGTTGACCGAGTCGGATTTTCAGACACGCTCCGCCGTGATCGTCGAATCCTACCGCGATTTCGAAGAAGTCTTCGACCGTGACCGCTTGCCGTGCGTTGAGATCGCCACGTGGCGCTGGATGCGGGCGAGTGAATTCCCCGAGAACACGTCGCAGGAGCTGGAGAGTCTGGTCGTCGATCCCGCTCTCTATTCAGCCGTCGATAGCATTTTTCGCCCGCCAGGCGAAGAGGGCTACGCAAGTTATCAGCTCATTCGTAACGTGCTCGCCGCGCATGCCACAGGTTGCAGTTTCTGCGTGATTCACGACCAACGCCGCCCCGACTTGCGCGAAGCGTGGTTTGAGGTGATGGCTGCGGTGAGAAGCGCCGAGCTGCGGCTCCGCCTGAAGGTGCTCACATGGCAGGAACTGGCGGCAGTGCTCCCCGATGGGTTGCAGGAGTTTCTCGACATTAAATACGGCATTGTCGCACCGGACAAGACGCCCTCGCCGATTGAAGGCGCGCTTTAGCAGTTCACGCCGCTCGCCAGATAGCCGCCATCCACCACAAGCACCTCGCCCGTCACGAACGCCGCGGCATCCGACGCCAGGAAGATCGCCGGCCCTACGATCTCCGGACCCTTTCCAAAGCGGTGCATCGGCGTGCGCATCAGGATCTCGTTGCCGCGCGGTGTACCCTCCACCAGCGGCAGGCTCATGTCGGTGGGAAACAGACCCGGCGCAAGCGCGTTCACATTCACCCCGGTCTCGGCCAACTCGATGGCCAGCGTTTTCGTCATCGAAACCACCGCGCTCTTGCTCGCCGCGTACGGCGCCACCTGATAGAAACCGCGAAATGCCGTCATCGATGCAATGTTGATGATGCGCCCATAGTGCGCTGCGACCATGGAGCGCCCGAAGATCTGGCAGGTGCGCAAGGTTCCCGTCAGGTTGGTCTCGACAATCTTCGACCAATCGGCCTCGTCCACTTCGAGCGTCGGCATCTTTTTTGTCATGCCGGCCCCGTTCACCAGAATGTCCACCTTGCCGAAGGTCTCAATCGTTGCATCGTGCACGCCCTGAATCGAATCGCGATCCAGCACGTCGCTTGCGATGCGTAGCGTGCGCCGGCCCAGCGCTTCGATTTCCGCAGCTATGGCGTTTACCTGTTCCTGTCGCCGCGAGGTGGCCACCACGTCCGCGCCAGCAGCGGCGAACCCCAGCGCGATCTCGCGACCCAGCCCTGTCGTCCCGCCAATGATCACCGCAACGCGTCCGCTCAAATCGAAAACTTCCAAACCTTTCAATGCATCCTCCTGCCACATGGGCGGCCTGATTTTATGTTAAACACCGCAAAAGTTCTCGGCGCTCTCGAATCCTGAAATTACTTTTTGAGTCTATCTCTAGGATATACACTCATCGCAGACTATGCGCGCCGCTCGGTCGCTCTCCCTTCTTTCGTCTGGCGCGACTTTCGTTCGTAAGGCCCGCGCATGCCAAAGTTAATAACAGGCTTTAGTTTCGTGCTTCCTTAGGCCGCACCCTTTATACTGGCTGCTCATTCAATTCCCTTCCCGGAGAATAAAAAATGACCATTGTCCACAGGCGGTTTGCCGTTCTCATGGCAGCGGCATCGCTTCTCTTCTTCGTTTCGGTCCATGCGGAGGACGACAAGGCGGCGGCGAAACCCGCAACTGCGGATAAGCCCGCCGAAGCTCCGCCGCCGGCCGACTCCACAACGCAGGGCGCTATCGACGTGGGCGGGCAGCACATCCTGTACACCGCCATCGCCGGAACCATTACTGTAGGCTCGACCGACAGCCAGGATGCGCAGTTGGGGCCGGACGGAAAACCCCAGCCGGGAAGCCAATTGGCGCTGGAGGAGCCAGACAAGGCAAAGGATGCACCGCCGGTGGCTAGGATGTTCTACGTGGCGTACTTCAAAAAGGACGCCAAGGCCGAGGATCGGCCCATTACGTTCTTCTTTAACGGCGGTCCAGGCAGCTCCACGGTATGGCTGCACATGGGATCGCTGGGGCCGAAGCACGTGGTGACGGCCGGCGACACGCACTTGCCTGCCGCGCCCTACACGATGGTGGACAATCCCAACAGCCTGCTCGATGTGAGCGACCTGGTGTTTATCGACATGCCGGGAACCGGGTTCGGACGGCTGATCGGCAAAGACGGCGACAAGTCATTCTGGGGGATCGACGGCGATGCCACCGCGTTTGCGCGGTTCATCGAGCGGTTCGATACCAAATATTCGCGTTGGAATTCGCCGAAGTTTATCTTTGGCGAGAGCTACGGGACGACGCGCTCGGCGGTGCTGGCCGATCTGCTCGAAAACAAATACGACACGGATCTGAATGGCGTGATCCTGCTTTCACAGATCTTCAACTTTACGACCGACATCGATGGGCCAGGCGCGAATCCCGGCGTGGACCTGCCATATGTCCTGGGCCTGCCCACCTTCGCGGCCACGGCGTGGTATCACAAGAAGCTGCCAACACAACCCGCCGCACTGGAGCCGTTTCTGAACGACGTGGAGCAGTTTGCCATGGGGCCTTATGCGCACGCGCTGGCGTCGGGGACGGACGTGGGCGCCGACGAAAAACAGCAGGTGGCGGAGAAGCTGCACGAGTATACAGGATTGCCCGTAGCCTATCTGCTGAAGGCGAACCTGCGCGTAACCGGCCCCGAGTTCGAGAAGACGCTTCAGGACGACTCCGACATGACGACGGGGCGGCTGGATACGCGTTTCTCGGGACCAAATCTTAATCCACTGAGCGAGAACGCGGAGTACGATCCACAGAGTTCGGCGATTTCGTCGGCTTACGTGTCGCTGTTCAACGATTACGTGCGCCGCGACCTGAAATATGGCGAGGGGCTCACCTATCTTCCGGAGATCTACACCGAGGGCGTGGAGCATTGGGACTTCAAGCACAACGGCAACCCGGTGAGCGTGAACGTGGCCCCGGACCTGGCCGAGGCGATGAAGACCAATCCGCGGCTGAAGGTGATGGTGAACGGCGGCTACTACGATTTGGCGACGCCGTTCTTCGCCGCGCAGTATGAGGACAAGCACCTGCCGATTCCGCAATCGCTGGCCAAGAATATCGAATACGACTGGTACGAGTCGGGACACATGGTCTATGTGCGCGATGAATGCGTGAAGCAGTTGCACGATCGCGTGGCTGCGTTCATTAAGAACACGGATGCGGCTACACATTAAGACAGTGCCCACCCTTTCCGCTGCGGCGGAAAAGGGTGGGCACTGTAAATCGGGATTGGCTACTGGAGCGAGACGCCGTCGAGCTTGGCCTGGAATTCGATGATCTTCTTCAAAGTATCGTAGGGAATGTTAGCAGGAATCTGGCGACCGTTAACGACGAGGGTCGGTACCTGATTGATGCCGACGTCGGTGGCCAGTTTGACCGAGGCATCGATGTTGGCCTTGATCTCAGGAGCGGCGGCGCAGGCGGAAACTTTGGCCGGCTCAAGTGCGGCCTTGATGACGGCGCTGTTGAGGGTGAGGGAGACACCGTCGGGAGTCGCGAGGCCATCCTGGCCCTCGAAGACGGCTGCGGCGTACTGGAAGAAGGCGCTGCTGCCGCCTAGCTTGTTTACGCAGAGGCCGTACTCAGCCGCCTGGACAGACGCAGGATGGATAGACGCAATAGGAAAGCTCTGAAAGACGATGCGCGCCTTGGGAAAGTCTGCGACGAGCTTGTCCATGTTGGCCTGCGCCTCTTTGCAATGCGGACACTGGAAATCGGCGAACTCGACCAGTTCCAGATCCTTCGCTGCCGAGCCGCGATACGGGCCGTCGGCACCCTGCTGCAACTGCTGGCGGGTTTCGGCGAAGGGATGGTCGCCGAAGTTGATGATGGAATCGCCGGTGATGAGGTGCTTGCCATCGGGCATCACATAGAATGCGAAGGCTCCTGGCTTTTCCTTGCCCGACTTGTCGGCGATGTAGACGATTACCTTGCTCACGTTGTCGACGGGCGTCTTGAGGATGGCTTGTACCTGCCAGACGCGATTCTCGTCGTAGCCCCAATTGGCCGTGAGAAAGGCATTGATGGTTTCTTGGGTCGGCGAAGTCGCGGTGAAGTCCGTAGGATTGGGCTTGGGAAAACTTGGCGTGGCACTTGGAGTCGGGGCAGAGGGTTCGGCGGCGGACGGCGCCGGGGCTGCGGGCGCCTGCTGGACGCTGGAATCGGGCGCAGGCGGCACATGCTGCTGGGCAGCGGCCTGGAATACAGGAACGAAGAGGGCAATCAGCGCGGCGGCGCTGAACAAACGAGCAAACGGACGGATCAAGCGGTTCTCCTTCGACACGGGAAAAACTCCCTCACAATAGCTTATACCGCGGGGTTGGCGGGGGAGCCTACGGCACTGGGGCAGTTTCCGGTTGGGCGGTAATTCGCCCGCGACTACTCGATGGCCAAGCCATACCGTTCTGCATATTCGGACCGGATTGTTTTTTGGTACCACTCATTAAAGGTGTCGAACTGATGTTCTATCTGGTAGGTATTGAGGTTTACTGTGATGAGCTGATTGCGGTGTCGACGCCTGTCTACGGACGATGCAGAAAGGCAAAGCCCCGTATGGAAGATCAAAAGATATCTGGGCAAGCCATGGTTCCAGTGAAATTCATTCAGCTTGAGAACATTGTCGCCTTCGTCTGATGCCAATGGTCCCAATAGCGTCTCACTCTCGAATAAGTCCCCTCCACCAGTTCGTCGCCAGAAGCTCACGAGGCCCGGATGAACGCGAAGTGGAAGCGCAGTGAGCCAAGGTTCAAACTCCGCCTCGACTACACCAAACCAGTGAAAGAGGTCTGGGCGCACTAATGCATCTTCATAGATCGTTGGTGGCATTAACTTGAACGTTTTTTGATGCTCGTTCAAGCGGTCAAAGAACTCCATGATTTGGAATCCCGCGTAATCTTCTTTGTGTTCTCCGCGATAGTAACAGTTCCAATAACTCTGAACCCGCTCCTTTGTTTTCCGGTAGAAGGCTGGATTTCGGACTAGAAACTCCCTATATATCTGTTCGTCAAGCAGATCAAGATTGTCTCTGATTGCGCACACGATCTCAATAACGTATTCGCCTAAAAGCTGAACAATAAAGGGCGGCACCCAATTCTGGTTGGAGTCAAGAATTCTGGTCAGGTTCTCTGCGCGAGTGAAACCGATGTGATGCCGAGTCAAGAGGCACGCAAGTAGATTGCGCTGAGTTCGTGAAAGGTTCGCCGAATCGATCCGCGCTGGATCATGGTAGATCCTATACGGAATCCAGACCGTCTCCTCGCCGATCTTGACAGAAAAGCTGTGTGCCCAATGAGAAGGGTTTGGGAGCGCAGAAACAACCTTCATCGCGTCGTCTCGAAGCCCCGCAGGAAACGCATTTACCAAATCCAGATTGTTGCCGCTCATTGACCTAACCAAGGATAATCCCACCACCCGCATTTCCCTCGAAAATGCCTTGGATTCCCTGTGGTTTTCGATTCTGGTCGAATCGCCGCCTAACCGGTAACTGCGCTCGCGAGCTTACACCTGCACTTTGACGGCGATGGGGAAGCGGCGGCCCATGCCGAATGACTTTGTGGTGAGCTTGAGGACCGGGGCGGCCTGCTGGCGCTTGTACTCGGAGTGCTCGATGAGGCGCACGGTTTGCCGGACGAGGTCGAGAGGAAATCCGTGCTCGGCGGCGATGCGCTCCGGTGTCTCGTAGCGCTCAATATACGCCTCGACGATGGGATCGAGCACATCGTAAGGAGGGAGCGAATCGGTGTCCATTTGGCCGGGGCGGAGCTCGGCGGAGGGGGGCTTGGTGAGGATCGCAGTGGGGATTACTTCCCTTTCGCGATTGAGCCATTCGCAGACTGCGTAGACGCGCGTCTTGACCAGATCGCCGATGACGGCGAGAGCGCCAACCATGTCGCCATAGAGCGTGCAGTAACCCACGGCCATCTCGGATTTGTTGCCTGTGGTGAGCACCAGGGCGCCGAACTTGTTGGAGAGCGCCATGAGGAGCGTGCCGCGGATGCGCGGCTGGATGTTTTCTTCGGTGATGTCCTCCTTCATGCCTTGAAAGAGGGGCTCAAGAGAGCGAGTGAACTCGGCGAAGAGCGATTTGATGGAGATGGTTTCAAAGCGAATGCCGAGATTAGCGGCCAGTTGGCGGCTGTCGTCGATGGAGCCTGCGGAGGAATAGGGGCTGGGCATGCCGATGGCGATGACATTCTCCGCGCCGAGGGCTTCGGCGGCGATGGCGACCACGAGCGCGGAGTCGATGCCGCCGCTCAAGCCTACAATGGCTTTGCTAAAGCCGCATTTGCGCACGTAATCGCGCGTTCCCAGCACCAGGGCGCGGTAGGCGGCCTCGGTCGAGTCGTCCTTAGGGATCGGCACGAGCGCGGCGTGGAAGGGATCGACGACAACCAGGTCCTCTGCGAATGATGCGGCCTGGGCGATGAGCTCGCCGCGCGCGTTGAGCGCCAAAGAGGAACCGTCGAAGATCAGGCTGTCGTTGCCGCCGACTTGATTGCACATAAGCACAGGAATGCCGTCGCGCCGGGCAATCGCGGCCAGCATCTCGCGGCGCAGGGTGCGCTTTGTGTGCCAAAAGGGCGACGAGGAAAGGTTGATGTGCAGGGCCGGCTGCTGACGCATCAGCTCTTCCATGGGATCGACCGTGTAGAGGCGGCGCGGCCAGAAGTTCTTGTCGTTCCACGCGTCCTCGCAGATGGTGATGGCGAGGCGAACGCCGTCGAGCTCGACGACCTTCTGCGATTCAGCCGGACAGAAGTAGCGCTGCTCGTCGAATACGTCGTAGAAGGGCAGGAGGCGCTTGTGCTGTTCGAGAAATAGTTGGCCTTTGTCGAGGAGGACGGCGGCGTTGAAGGCCGGTTTCCACCCCACCGACGAAGACCTGTCCCCACCCCAGGAAGCAGAAGCCGCTTCCTGGGGGCCCCGGTTGTCGGCGGGGGCCCCGGGTTTGCCGTCTTTTCCGCCGGCAGGAAGGGCCACACCGGCAAGAACGGCCGTGGGTAGTTCGTGCGTGGCCGCGGCGAGCTCGTCGACTGCCAAACGACAGCGCTCCAGAAAGCTTGGCTTTTCAAGCAAGTCAGCGGGAGGGTAGCCGCAAATGGCGAGCTCGGAGAAAACGGTGAGGCGCGCACCGAGTTGCGCTGCGCGCTTGCTGGCGGTAACGATCTTCTCGATATTTCCGGTGAAATCCCCGACCGTAGGGTCGATCTGGGCCATCGCGATCTTCACATATCCAGTTTAAATCGCGAGGAATGCGGACAGACGGCCTGGGACGGCAGGCCGCCCTTGAGGACCGGGCCGGAGGCGAAAGTTCCGGGCGGATTAAAGCCTTTTGACCGGAAGGCTTTGCGATTTAACTCATTTTCTATCAATAAGTTAAAAAGATTTTCCTCAAGGCCAAGCCTCTGAAATTAAGGAACTTAGCCTCAAGAGGGGAAGGGGGTATCGAATAGAAAACAGATGCCAAACCGCTCTACCGGCTCGCCAGGCTGTATCGACATATACGCATAGCGCCAAGTCCTGTTTTTTGAGGACAGCGCAGGGCGATTGAAAAGCAACCGCAGATCCTTCGACTCCCCCAGCGGCAAGCCGCTACCCCATGCTTGCGTGGCAATCATGGGGCCCCGAACGCGCTCCGCTCAGGATGACAATTTGGATTCAATCGCTTAACTGAATGCTATATGTCGATACAGCCTAG